>NZ_JBFAHK010000024.1:0-141849 GCF_040802095.1 Nonomuraea sp. NPDC050783 | reverse complement strand
CTCCAGCGAGCGCTGGTCGGCCACCTTGAACCAGCGGACCTCCTCGACCGTGTCGCCCCAGAACTCCAGCCGCAGCGCGGAACCGTTTTCCGTCATCCTCCGGACGGTGGCGAAGCCCGCGGGCGCGCAGGCGCAGGCGCAGCCGGGCGACAGGGCGGTGTCGCCGCTCGGCCCGCTCGCCTGGAAGCCGGAGCCGTCGGTGGCTCCCGGCGCGAGCGCGCCGGCGAGGCCAGGCGCGTGTCCGGCATGAGGTGCCTGTGTCACACCCCGATCGTTGCGGCTGGTGGGCCCCGGCGTCAGATCGGCGAGTGCGGCACCTCCTGGGTGTGGTGGTCCAGCAAGCGGGTGAGCAGGTGCACGAACTGGTCGCGTTCGGCAGGGGTCAGCGGGGCCAGCAGCTCGTCGTGGAGGTCGTCCAGGACCTTGTCGAGGCGGCGCAGGTGCCGGCGGCCCTGGGCGGTGATCGTGATGATGTTGCGGCGGCGGTCGTCGGGGTCCGGTGTCCGGCCGATGAGGTCGCGCTCGGCCAGTTCGTTGAGAACGCCGACCATGTCGCTGCGGTAGATGCCGGTGCGCCGGCTCAGCTCCGCCTGGCTGCCCGGGCCGTGCTCGTGCAGCGAGGCCAGCACGGCGTAGTGCCACTTGCGGGCGTCGGCCTGGGCCAGTCCCTCGTTGATCAGCCGGTCCGACTGCGCGGTCATGCCTGACAGCAGGCGGCTGGCCCGTCGGCGCAGTCTGTCCGGCGTCTTCGTCTCGCCGTGGTGCGTCATGTCGCCGGCTTCGGCTCTGCTGCTCATGGCGCTGATTCTACCGGTTGCGTTAGTCGGGCTAACGATGTAGATTCGTTCGTGGCATAAACGTTAGTGATATAAACGTTAGCAACTGAAACAGATTGGAAGATCATCGTGACGACCGCAGCCGCCCAGCCCTTCGGCACCGCGCTCATCGGCCAGACCGAGAAGGCGCTCAACGCGATCCTTGACCGGCAGCTCGCCGGGACCGGCATCACCGAGCCCCAGTGGGTGACCCTCACGCTGACCGAGGTCGGCGGCGGGACCGTCGACCGGGCCGAGCTCGTCCAACGGGTCAGCCGCGCCACCCAGTTCAGCCAGGCGTCGGTGGCCGAACGCATTGCCGAGCTGACCGCCGCGGGGTTCCTGCGCGACGGCGGCGAGGGCCGCGTCCAGGTCACCGACGAAGGACACAGGCGCTGGACGCAGGTCCGCGCCGCGATCGGCCCGATCGCCCAGGGACTGTGGAGCGACCTGCCGGCCGAAGACCTGGCTACCGCGGGCCGCGTCCTGAACACCGTCCTGGCCAGGGCCAACGCGGTGCTGGCCACCCCCTGAACCCTTCATCCCCGCAACCGCCACCCGGCACGAAAGAGGAAGTCATGCCCACGCACACCCTGATCGCCGACCGTATCGAGATCGCCGACCTGCTCACCCGCTTCGCGCTCCTGCTCGACGAGAAACGATGGCAGGACGCGGACACCGTCTTCGCCGACGATGTGGCCGTGCACTCGCCCCGCGGGGGCGAACTCCACGGGATCGACAAGGTCGTCGACTTCATGCGCCGGAGCGAGGTCGAGGGGCAGGAGACCCAGCACACGACCACCGACCTCCTGGTGGACCTCGACGGCGACCAGGCGGCCGTCTCGGCGAACTCGATCGTGTACTACTACCGCGCCGGCCAGGCGCCGCACTTCACCGGCGGCCTGCGACAGCACTACACCGCAGCCCGGACGCCGGCAGGCTGGCGTCTGCGCGAGGTGCGGATCACGCCCGCCTGGACCCGCGAGAACTGATCTCCGCGAGGCCGGGCACACCCAGGAGGGCATCAGGATCGCGCCGAGAACGGCTTCGAGAACACGTCGCGCGGACAGCCCGCCCGTGGCGGCGGCCCGCTGCCGAACTCGGCGATCCAGGCGGGCGGCCTTCATGGCGTGCTCGGTCAGGCGGCCGCGACTGATGGCGTTGCCCAGCCGCGCGAGGCGGGGCATGACGGCCAGCACCTGGTTGTCGGTCCCACCCGCGGGATCCGGTGCCGGCATCGGCCGGCCCGTCCCTCGCCTACTGGCTGGACCGGTACGGCTTCGAGGTCACCATCGTGGAGAAGGCCGCCCACCTGTGCGGGGGAGGGTACGCCATCGACATCCGCGGCACCGCCCGCGACGTCGGAGAACGTATGGGCCTACTCCAGCGGCACCCGGCGCACGTTCGCCCTGGTGATCGGCGCCGGTGGGCTGCATTCCAACACCCGCGGCCTGGCCTTACGACCTCGGTCTCGAACACGAGGGGAGGTCGTGGAACGTTCCGGGCAGGGCCGCCGCCCTGTACGCACCACCCCGGCGAGCCGATGCACGGCTCCCTGATCTTCGCGCAGGACGAACCGCCCTTGTCCTGCCCGACCACGAGGGTGTGGCGCAGGTCACGTGGATGCGCTGTCACAAGGACCGGGTCGCCGGCATCTTCTGCTCGATCGGCAACAAGGCCGGTGTGCGGAAGGAACTTCATGAAGGCACCCTTGGTAACCCTGCGCAGGGACTTCGGCGGCGACATCATCGAGCCCGGCACGACCGGCTATGACGGGGCCAGCCGCTCGATGCTGGTCTCCGGTAGCCCGGCCTACGTGCTTCGGCCGGCGAGCGTCGCGGACGTCCAAGCCGGTGTCCGGTTCGCCGCCGACGCAGATCTGGTGCTGTCGGTGCGTGGCGGTGGTCACGCCTTCGCGGGTTTCGGCACCAACGACGACGGCGTCGTGATCGACCTCGGCAAGCTTACGGACGTCGTGGTCATCGACAAGGAACGTCACGTCGTACGGATCGGCGGCGGCGCCACGTGGGGTCAGGTCGCGGAGGCCCTGGCCCCGCAGGGCCTGGCGATCTCCTCGGGTGACACCAGGAGCGTGGGCGTCGGCGGGCTGACGTTGGGTGGCGGCATCGGCTGGAAGGTCAGGAAGTACGGCCTGGCCCTGGACAACCTGCTCGCCGCCGAGGTCGTCACCGCCACCGGCGAGGTGCTGCGGGCCGGCGCCGAGGAGAACGCGGAGCTGTTCTGGGCGCTTCGCGGGGGCGGCGGCAACTTCGGCGTCGTGACCGCCTTCGAGTTCGCGGCGCACCCGACGACCGACGTCTTCTACGGCGTGATCACCTTCCCGGCCGCGGAACTGGCCGGGGTGCTCCAGGGCTGGGCGGCTTACCTGCGAACCGCTCCGGAAGAGCTGACCTCCATCGTGAGCTTCGCCAGCCCCTTCGCGGGCGGCCCCGACGCGCCGGTGGAGATCCAGGTCGCCTTCGACGGCGATGACCCGGAGTCGGCCGCGAAGGCCATCGACCCGAT
Source organism: Nonomuraea sp. NPDC050783 (assembly GCF_040802095.1). Classification (NCBI taxonomy): domain Bacteria; kingdom Bacillati; phylum Actinomycetota; class Actinomycetes; order Streptosporangiales; family Streptosporangiaceae; genus Nonomuraea; species Nonomuraea sp. NPDC050783. Next base: position 138,508 of record NZ_JBFAHK010000024.1, on the reverse strand, counting down.
TCGCGCTCTGGGAACGGTGGTGAGCGACAGCGTCACGCTCCAGCCCTACGCGGACATCCTCGTTCAGGGCCAGGCCGCGCCGCCCGGCGTCCGCCTGCTCACCCGCAGCGCGTTCGTCGAGGCTGGATCGGTGCGCCCGGTCCTCGGGATTCTCGCCGAGGCCGGGGCATCACCGGGATCACCGTTCATCGCGGTACGCAGCGTGGGCGGCGCGGTCTCCCGGGTCCCGGGCGATGCCACCGCTTACGCCCACCGCCAGGCGGAGCTGATGTTCGTGACCATCACGGCGGGGCCGGAGCCGCTCGTCGAGGCCGCCCGTCCGGCCCTGGAGGCGATCTGGGAAAGACTGGCACCCCAGGTCAGCGGGGCCTACGCCAACTTCCTCACCGCCGCCACCCAGGAAGACGTGGCCGCGATCTACCCGCCGCGGACCTACCGGCGGCTCGCGGCGGTCAAGCGCCGTTACGACCCCGGCAACCTGTTCTCCCGTAACCACAACGTCCGACCTCAGTAACCCATCTGGCGGGAGCCGACCATGAGTGAGTACACCGAGCGGATGGACTCGGCCACCGAGGGATTCGTCGCCCACCGGAATCTGCTGTTCACCGTGGCCTACGAGATGCTCGGCTCGGCGGCCGACGCCGAGGACGTCCTGCAGGAGACCTGGCTGAAGTGGGTGAGCGTCGATCTCGACGCCGTACAGGACAAACGTGCCTACCTGGTTCGGATGGTGACACGTCAGGCGCTGATGCGGTTGCGTACGCTCGGCCGGCGCAAGGAGTCCTACCTCGGGCCGTGGTTGCCCGAGCCGCTGCTGACCTCACCCGACGTGGCCGAGGACATCGAGCTGGCGGACAGCGTCTCCATGGCGATGCTGCTGGTGTTCGAGACCCTCACGCCGACCGAGCGGGCGGTGTTCGTGCTGCGCGAGGTGTTCGCCCTGGGCTACGACGAGATCGCCGAAGCCGTGGACAAGAGCCAGGCCGCGGTCCGCCAGATCGCCCACCGGGCACGGTCCCACGTCGCCGCGCGCCGACCGCGCGGAGGCGTCTCCCAGGCCGAGATCCGCAACGCGCTCGAAGCCTTCCAACGAGCAGCCCAGACCGGCGACCTGCAGAGCCTGCTCACCATCCTCGCACCCGACGTCGTCTTCCTGGGTGACGGCGGCGGAGCCGTACAGGCCGCCCTGTCACCCATCGTCGGCGCCAGCCACGTCGCCCCCCTGGCCGCCGGGCTGGCCCGGTACGGCGCCGGGGCACTGCAACTGGCACAGATCAACGGCCATCCGGCTCTGCTTCTCCGCGTCGATGGCGAGATCGACACCGTCATCGCGGTGCGCATCGACGACGGCCTCATCACGGGGCTGTATGCCGTACGCAATCCCGAGAAGCTGTCGCGCGTCGAGCGGGAGACCACGGTAAGCCGCTGAGCTCTCTTCAGACGCCCACGCGAATGACTCGCGTGGTACACCACTCCACCCGTAAAGGACGAAGTGATGGAACCCCGTTTCGACCTGATGGCCAATCCCCTCGGCGCCAAGATCGCCAAGCGGATCTACAACGTCGCCCTGGCCATTGCCCAGTCGTCACTGCCGCAGGCCACCCAGGACCTGGTGATGCTGCGTGCCAGCCAGATCAATGGCTGCGGATTCTGCGTGGACTACCACACCAAGGACGCCACCGCAGCCGGCGAGGATCCCGTCCGGCTCCACCTGACGGCCGCCTGGCGCGAGTCGACGGTGTTCACCGACGCCGAGCGGGCTGCACTGGCCCTCACCGAGGAGGGCACCCGGATCGCCGACGCCCACCCCGGCGTGTCTGACGAGACATGGGCGAAGGTACGCCAGCACTACGACGACGACCAGATCGCCGCCCTGGTCTCCCTGATCGCCATGATCAACGCCAACAACCGGCTCAACGTGATCGTCCGCAATCCGGGAGGCTCCTACCAGCCCGGCCAGTTCACCAACCTGGCGAATTAGCCGGCAGGCACATCGCAGCCCGGTCCAGATCGAGTGATCTGGGCCGACCCGCGCACATCCGCCGGCAAGAACGCTGCGCTCCCCACCGTCGAGGCTGACTGACCCACTCGGATATGGCGGCCCGTTTCTGCCGTGTTCCGGTGGCACCGCATCAAGGTGATTGCGGCCCGGATCAGGCGGGCGTCGCCAATCGAGGAATTGGTCGAGTGCGGCCTGCTCGTCGTCGACGGCGGTGCGGTCGACCACAGTCGTGCCCGATGGGATGGAGAGTTCGGTCTCACGGGGTCGGCGCCGGACTGCAACCGTCCGCTCCGAGGTAGCCGTTCCAGGAGAAGGCGCTGCCGCAGCGGTAGGTGCCCGCGTATGGGCCGAACTGGAGCACGACGACGACATCGACGCCGCCCCAGCCGTCGCAGGGGTTGGCCGAGATGTGGGAACCGTCGGCCTGCGGGGTGAGACTGCCCGCGAAACAGGTGTAGGAGCCGGCGGCGTGGGCAGTCCCGCCGAGGGCCGGCGAACCGGCGAGGGTCGCCGCGACCAGCGCGACGACGGCGCAACGCCTGATGAGTGGCACGGGGTTCCCTCCTCGGGCTGTGGGGCGGTTCGCTCCACACGCTAGGTAGCCGCCCGGCGCCGCCCAAGGGCATCCGTCACCGATCGGTAGTGGATTTTCCACACCGATTTCTCACATTCTCACATTCTCACATCCGTCCGGATCGCGATCATGGAATCCCTCGCCGCCGCGTTCCGCCCGGCCCCGCCCCGCCTGTCCTGTCTCGTCCTGTCCGGCCACGGTCTGGCGTGAATAGCAAAGTTTGTTTACATTCAAGGCCCCCACCCCAACTGGAGGCGGCATGAAGCTTCTCGGCGCGGCGGCTCTGGTTCTGACACTTCTGGCGGCCTCGGTCGCCGCCTCGGGCCCGGCCTCGGCCACCGCCACCACGCTCGCCACACCCACCGAAGCGGCTCCGGCCGTCTCCTTCGGCTCCGTGGTGCCGGCGCCGGTCAGCGCGGTTCCCGCCAAGGGCGTGGAGTACCACATCACCCCGGCCACCACCGTCCACTCCGACGTCCGCGCGGTCGGAGACCTGCTCGCCCAACAGTTGCGCAGGTCCACCGGCTACCGGATTCCGCTGGTGTCCAGGCCGCGGCCGCACGGGATCACGCTCCGGCTGGGCCACGTGCCCGGTGGCGAGGAGGCCTACCGGCTCGACGTGGCCGCCTCGGGTGTCCGGATCAGCGCCAACGGCCCGGCGGGGCTGTTCTACGGCGTCCAGACGTTGCGGCAGCTCCTGCCGTACGCGGCCGAGAGCCCCACCGTGCGCTCTGGGCCGTGGCCGGTGCCCGGCGGGCGGATCGTGGACCGGCCCCGGTACGGCTACCGCGGCGCGATGCTCGACGTGGCCCGCCACTTCTTCCCGGTGCCCGCGGTCAAGCGGTACATCGACCAGATCGCCCTCTACAAGATCAACCACCTGCACCTCCACCTGACCGATGACCAGGGGTGGCGGATCGCCATCGACAGCTGGCCGCGGCTGGCCACCTTCGGGGGTGGCACCGCCGTCGGCGGCGACCCCGGCGGCTACTACACCAAGGCCGAGTACCGGGAGATCATCGCCTACGCCGCCGCCCGGCACATCACGGTCGTCCCCGAGATCGACATGCCGGGACACACCAACGCCGCCCTCGCCTCCTACGCCGAGCTGAACTGCGACGGCGTCGCCCCGCCGCCCTACACCGGCACCAGGGTCGGCTTCAGCTCCCTGTGCGTGTCCAAGGAGATCACCTACGCCTTCATCGACCAGGTGCTCGGCGAACTGGCCGCGCTCACGCCGGGGCCGTACCTGCACATCGGCGGGGACGAGGCGGCCTCCACCCAGCCGGCGGACTACCGGATGTTCATGGAGCGGGCGCAGGCCGTAGTGGCCCGGCACGGCAAGACCGTGGTGGGCTGGCACGACATCGTCAAGGCCGCGACGCTGCCGGACACCGTCGCCCAGTACTGGGGCACCACCCGTACGGCGGACCAGGTGGCCGCCGCGGGCAGGAAGGTCATCATGTCGCCGGCCAGCCGCGCGTACCTCGACATGAAGTACAACCCCGACACCCCGCTCGGCCTCACCTGGGCCGGGCTCATCGAGGTCCAGGACGCCTACGGCTGGGACCCCGGCTCCTTCCTGACGGGCCTGCCCGCCGACCGGGTGCTGGGCGTGGAAGCCCCGCTGTGGAGCGAGACCATCAGAACCTCCGCCGACATCGAGTTCATGGCCTTCCCCCGCCTGCCCGCGCTCGCCGAACTGGGCTGGTCCCCGCAGAGCACGCACGACTGGACGTCGTTCGGCGAGCGCCTCGGCGCCCAGGGGCCCCGGTGGCGGGTGATGGGCGTCAACTACTACCGATCCACCCAGGTCGCCTGGCCGCCGGGCTCGTGACCTGCGGGGGCGGCCAGGTAGGTCTCGCCACCTGTTCGGCGGTGGCCGGGGGTTGTTCGACGTGTTGCCGTCGTCGCGGGTGGAGCTGGACGTCGTCCGGGTGGCCGACACACCGGAGGCCACCCACCTCCGCTACCACGTCCGCCGCTGATCCGATCGGTCACGCCTCGACCGCGCGCCGGGCTCGCGTTCTCCTGGACGGGGGAGGCTCGATTCAGCGACGGTCCCATGCCGCTTGCGCTGGTGACCGTGTGGCATGATCCGGAGCTGCTGCTCGCCTCAGCCGCCGCCTCCCTCTTCGAGGTCGGACGCCGTCATGGCCGCTGGGTCTCGTCCGGTTCGGGCGTGCCGCAGGTCCGGACGGCGCGGCGTGCGCTCGCGGGGCACGGCCGCTCGATGTCCTCAGGTGCCGAAGCGGCGGCGGGCGGCTTCGATGTGACTGAAGTACTCGTGGGTCCAGCCGCAGATCAGGTCCACCGTGGCGCGCAGGGCCTGACCAGGCTCGGTGAGGGTGTATTCGACCCGCGGCGGCACCGTGGGGTGCACCTTCCGCTCAGCCAGGCCGTTGCGCTCCAGCATGCGCAGATTCTGGGTGAGCATCTTGTGGCTGATGCCCTCGACCTCGACACGCAGCTCGCTGAAACGCAGGGTGCGCTCGCCGAGAGCCTCGATGATCAGCAACGCCCACTTGTTGGCGACGTCCGAGAAGATCTCCCGCGCCAGGGAGTCGGCGCGCCGCAGGTCCGTCTCGCTGGACAGGTTGCTGAGCTCTTTGCTCACCATCAGGTTCCCCAGTCACTGAAAAGTGCGTTCTTCCACGTCAGCGGACACTCTCCTACAGTTTCCCAGTAACCGCAAGAGAGTAAGGATGGAACAGATCATGACGGTCACGCTCATCAACCCCGAGGGGCACGTCCGCGTGCCGATCTACCACCACGTCGCGGTGGCGACGGGAAGCAGGCACGTCCACCTTGCCGGCCAGGTGGCCTGGGACGAGAACGGCGAGCTGGTGGCGCCCGGCGACCTGACCGGGCAGGTCGCCCAGGTCTACCGCAACGTCGCCAGGGCGCTCGACGCGGCGGGGGCGACATTCCATGACGTCGTGCGCTTCACGTGGTACGCCGCGGGCTGGAAGAGGGAGATGTACGACGCGTTCATCGCGGGCGTCGAGCAGGCGGCGCGCGAGTTCGACCTCGCCACGCCGCCGGCCGCGCTGATCGGGGTCGACATCCTCTTTGAGCCCGGCATCCTCGTCGAGGCCGAGGTCACCGCGATCGTCGACTGAACCGGCCGGCGGCACCGCCGGGACCTCGCCGGGGCCTCGCCACCCGTGGCGGCGGCACCGGCGGCGCGGCTCGGCCCCGTCAGGATCCGTCACAGGCGAGGCGGGGCTCCGGGTCGTACACGGTGAGGCTGCGGTCGGGGCCGGATTCGGTCGGTGCGGTGACGGGTAACGGGAGGTGTAGTACGGGTGGGCGCGGTGGTCGCCGGACCCAGCGCCTCGGCGTCCACGCCGCGCCCGGCCCGGCGTGGATCACGCGGAACCCCGGCGCATCGCCGACCTGGGCTTCGCGGTCATACCCCGCTGGGCCTTCTGCCGCGTCTCCACCGTACGGGCACTGTGTGGCGGCGGCTGCCGCTGGGGGAGGCGGCGGTGGAGGGCTGGGTCTGGCCGGCTCCGGCGGCGTCGAGGTAGCGGATCAGCGCCTGACGGTTGCGGCCCAGCACCTCCATGCGCTCGTCGATGTCCCGGAGGGTCTCCTGCAAGATGCCGACCAGATCCGGGCAACTGGTCAGCCGTGGCTGCTTGCCCGCGGCGCACGGCAGCAGCTCGCGGATGACCTCGGTGGACAGCCCCGCGGCGAGCAGGCCACGGATCTGCGCGACGATCATGGGGGCGTCGTCGGCGTAGTCGCGGTACCCGTTGGCCAGCCGGACCGAGGTGAGCAGGCCCTGTGCTTCGTAGTAGCGCAGCAGCCGGGTACTGACCGAGCTGCGGCGCGCCAGCTCGCCGATGAGCATGTGATCTGCCCCATATCAGCTTGACGTTCCAACCGATGTAAAACTTTAGCGTCGCTCCCATGCAGTACACGCATCTCGGCCGCAGCGGCCTGCAGGTCTCCCGGCTCGTGCTCGGCACGATGAACTTCGGGCCGGACACTCCCGAGGACACCAGTCACGCGATCATGGACCGTGCTCTCGACCTCGGCATCAACTTCTTCGACACCGCCAACATCTACGGCTGGCGCCTCGGCGAGGGCTGGACCGAGCAGATCATCGGACGCTGGCTGGCCAAGAGCCGGCGCCGCGACGACATCGTCCTGGCCACCAAGGTGTACGAGCCGATGGGGGAGGGGCCGAACACTCGCGGCCTGTCGGCGCTGCACATCCGCCGGCAGGTCGAGGACAGCCTGCGCCGGCTGCGTACCGACCACATCGATCTCTACCAGGCTCACCACGTCGACAGGAACACGCCGTGGGAGGAGTTCTGGCAGGCCATGGACCTCCTGGTGGACCAGGGCAAGATCTTGTACGTCGGCTCCTCCAACTTCGCCGGCTGGCACATCGCCCAGGCCAACGAGGCCGCCAAGCGACGGCACTCGCTGGGCCTGGTGAGCGAGCAGTCGCTGTACAACCTCGCTGAACGCACCGCGGAGCTGGAGGTGCTGCCGGCCGCGCGCGAGTACGGCCTCGGCGTGATCCCCTGGTCCCCGCTGTACGGCGGCATCCTCGGTGGCATCCTGCGCAAGACCCACACCGGACGCGCCTCGGGCTCGGACCTCACCGCCAAGCGGCTGGCGGCCAACCGGGAGCGGGTGGCGGCCTACGAGCTGTTCTGCGACGAGATCGGCCACCCTCCGGCCGATGTCGCCCTGGCCTGGCTGCTCCACCAGCCCGGCGTCACCGGCCCGATCATCGGCCCGCGTACGCTGGACCAGCTCGACCGCTCCCTCCACGCCCTGGATCTCCGCCTCGGCGCGAGCGAGCTGGCCCGCCTGGACGAGATCTTCCCCGGCCCCGGCCCGGCCCCCGAGGCATACGCCTGGTGACCGCCCGCGTGCGGAGGCGCGTCGGAGGCGTCAGAAGACGGCGCACCATGACGCGCCGTCCGCCCTGCCCAGGTGGCGCCGGCCTGCCGGGCGGTGGCTGACGCGGCCGACACCGAGGATGTGCCGGCCCGCGCCCATCGAACCACCGAGCCCTCACCTGGTTCCGAGCTCGACGGACGGCCTGGAACTGATCATGTCTAGTCGGGCAGCTTGGGCCTGGTGTCGGCCCAGCCCGAGTCCACGATCAGCCAATACCCGAGAATCCTGCCGGGGGCTTGCCAGGACTGACTGTCGGGGCCGGGTTTCTTGAGGATGTCCCTGCTGCCCAGCACCTTGCCGGTCCGCTGGTCGAAGATCAGGTCGCGTTGAAGTGTCCCCCGGCCGTCGCGGCTCTTGTACGAGGCCGCGAGAGCGATACCGGGGCGGCCGAGCGGGTCGGCAACGGCACCGAGCCGGCGCACACCTGGATAGTCGGTGAGCAGGCGCATGAGACCGGCCCGCACCTTGGGAGGGACCGGCGTGCTTGTCAGGGTGAAGAAGACCTTGTCGAGTACGCCGGATGCGCTGTCGCAGCTCTTGTGCGCCGCGGTGACGCCGCCGCGGCGCAGTTGCTCGGCCACTTCCGACGTGAGCCTGACTCTGCCCTCGCACAACAGTTCGCGCAATTCCTCTGGCTCGGCGGGAAGATTCTGGAGCTCCGCGTAAGTGAACGAGCCGACGCCTGGAATGGTGAAGGCGCCACCTGGAGGCTTTTTCTGATCCGCAATCCAGTCGCCCGGCTTGATGCTGATCGTCCGCGTTGTTCCCGACGAGCGCACCTGCCAACTCCGAGGTGAGCCCGCATCGCGCCAGTCCTTGATGTCAGCGTCGGTCTGGGGTTCGCCCCCGAGGTCGCGGCCGTAGAACGCCCGGCCGTCTTCACGGGTGCGTCCCACCCACTCGAAGGTGTCCGCGCGTTCTTCCACGACGTAGCCGCCCGTCCGTCCGAGCGCGAGCAACGGCAGGCCGGTCCGCTGGTGCGTGAACCAGTAGCGGCCCTGTGGCTGCTGTTCGGCCTGGGAGGCGGCGGCCAGCATCATGCCGCGGGGAGTGAGAGCCTGAGGAGAAGGGTCCACGCCCTTGTTCGCCGCTCCCGGCTTCTTCGGTTCTGCGGGGTCGTGGGCGATGAGCGCCATGCCCGCCACCACGGACGCGACCATCGTGGCGGCCACCAGGCCGAGGGGCAGGCGCCAAGCGCGGCGGGGGCGGCGGCGCACGGTGCCGGTCTGGCTCAACATCCGCGCCCGGGCCTGGGCCATCGCCTCGCGGGTGGGCGGGGGTGGGTCATCGTCGTACAGTCCGCGTACGAGGTCCAGGTCGTTCATCGATGCATGTCCTTCTCATCGAGCAGGGGATTGGTCCCACCCAGCGCCTTGCGTAGTTTCTTGCGAGCCCGGTTCAGCCGTGAGGAGACCGTGCCGAAAGGCACGTCCAGAGCTTGCGCCGCCTCTTCGTAGCTGAGCCCCGACAGCGCCACCAGCAGCAGCACGTCACGTTGATCGGCGGGGAGAGCGGCGACGGCCTCGGCCAGCGCCCCTTGGAGCCTTTCGGCGCTCACCTTCGCGGTCACCGCGTCCTCATGGCCGCCGGCGGACTCCGACACCGGGCGGAGCCGGTTCACGGCGCGTAGGAGGCGGACCTCATCGCGCCGGTGACGGCTGATGACGTTGGTCGCGATGCCGTAGAGCCACGGCCGGGCGCTGCCGCGGCTCAGGTCGTAGCGACGACGTTGACGAAAAGCGAGGGCGAAGGTCTCGGCGCAGATGTCGTCGGCCGCGTGCGGGCCGAGCCGCTGTGAGGCGTACCGGTGGATCTCCGTGTAGTGGGCGTCGAAGACGGCGCCGAAACAGTCGGGCTCGTCCCAGGACCGCCTGATCACCGTGGCGTCGTCCGGCCACGGTGGTACGACGCTCCGGGGAGCTGGCATGTCTCGCTCCTTCATACACAACCTTGTCGTCGGCGGTACAGCGGTCACCACTTGTTGTCCGAAGGCCGCTGTCGCCTTCCCCCGATCCCCGGAGGGGGCGGCGCCGGGCACGGCCGCTGTGCCAGGAGCACGCCGACGCGGTGTTCGGTGCGCGGGGTGATTCTCCTCGCCTGCAACGTCGATCGGCCCATCGACGAGGTCCTCGGCTCCACCCCGCGGCAGATGAGCGGAGTTCAATCGTGTCCGGTCCCGGGTCGCGTACGGCCGGACACCCAGGATGAGGGCCACGGTCGTCGGCAGCGTGGTGCGGGAGTAGCGACCGGCGCCGCCCGATGGGTCGGGCTGGTGGGGCTTCGGTCACTTTCCCGTGGTGCAAACCCCGTGGTGCAAACAGAGAGGAAACGCCGGCCGGGCTAGAACTTGATCCGTTGTCCACGGAAGGGGCCGATAATGAGACGTGTATGGAGTGCCGGTCTGGCCGGATCGGTGTGCGCGGTGCTCGCGCTGGGCGTGGCGTCCCCGGCGGCCGCCACCACCGGCGAGGGCGCCGCCGACCGACCCGTCAAGCTGGGAAACGTTCAGCGGGCGATCGAGGCCCTGGCGAAGAACGCAGGGGTGGTGGGCGCCATCGGCGAGGTGTACGTCGACGGCAAGCGGGTGGGACATGGCTCGGCGGGCTCGCGCCTGCTCGACGGCAAGGGCGGACGCATCCCCTCCAACGCCCGCTACCGGATCGGGTCGCAGACCAAGGTGATGACCGCCACGGTGGCGCTGCAACTGGTCAAGGAGGGCAAGCTCGGGCTGGACGACAAGCTCAGCGACGTCCTGCCGGAGACGGCCCAGCAGGATCTGGTCGACCGGGCCGACGAGATCACCGTACGGCAGCTGATCCAGCACACCTCGGGCATCCCCGACTTCATCGCCAGCGGGAAGTTCGACGTCTACGACTTCACCACCAAATACAGCCTGGCCGACCTGGTGAAGGCCTCGCGGAGCGTGCCGCGCCGGGGGGAGGTGGGAGAGTACCTCTACTCCACCACCAACTACGTCCTTCTCAGCATGATCATCGAAAGGGTGACCGGCCACAGCCGGGCCACCGAGTTCGCCCGCCGGCTGTTCATCCCCCTCGGAATGGACGACACCTACCTGGCTACCAAGATCGGCGACGGCATCAAGGGACCGCACGGGCACGGCTACGTTCCCGGCTCCAAGGGGAAACCGCGCGATGTCGACCGGCTCAACCCCACGAGCTGGGGCGCCGAAGGGGCGATCTCGACCGCGCACGACATCAGCGCCTTCCACCGCGCGTTCACCCAGGGCAAGCTGCTGCCTGCGAACCTGCAGGGCGTCATCTCCGGGCGGCCGGCCCCGTCCGCGCAACAGCAGGCGCAACAGCAGGCGCAACGGCAGCGGCCGCCGGTCCTGTGTGGCGGCAAGCCGGAACTGCGGCCGGTTGCCGGCAGCGTCCCCGGGGCTTACACCGTGACCTTCACCTCGCCGGACGGCCGTCTGCAGTTCGCCGTGTCCACCACGCTGAAGATCCCGAACCACGACGCCATGGCCGCCGTGGGCCCGGACATCAACAAGGCGGCCGAGGCGGTGTTCTGCAGATCATGATCCTCCAGGCTCCGTCCCGGGCTGGGCGAGGCGTTTTGCCGTATTTGTAATCCTCGATCCGAGGTGAAGAAGAACTATGGCACGACACCAGGCGAACAAGAGAAGCCGGTTCGTCGGCGCGGTATCGGCAGTTAGCGGCCGGCACGGAGACGGTCCAGCAGGCCGCCGTCACCCCTACGGCGGCGGCGCGGCTGCACGCGCGGCCCAATGACGGCACGGTGTCGTCGTCGCACACCGAGCCGGGCACGCCGTACGACAAGTCGTGGCAGCTCATGACGACGATGAAGGAAGCCGTCGCCGTCATGGACCACAACGACATCCGGGGCAACGCCGGCCTGATCATGGTGACCGGCTTGCCGGGACGGCCGTCGACGTGGACGAACACCTACCTCCACGACGGCATCGGCCCGCAGAGCGACGGCGACGGTGGCCCGATGGTGATCCGCAACAACACCATCGCCGACCACGGGAGCGGCAACGTCGTATGGTCACCGGCGCCTTCACGCCATCGGGAGAGCGCACCTGCAAGCGATCGCTGGAAAGGAACAACGTGTAGTGCAGATCAAGGTGCTGGGACCGGTGCGGTTGTGCGGGGCCGAAGGGCGGTCCGTTCGTCTCAGTGGCAAGCAGCGCGCGGTGCTCGCGGCGCTCGCGTTCAACGTCAACGCCCTGGTGTCCAAGGGACGGCTGGTGGAGGCGATATGGGACGACCCTCCTCCCTCGGCCGTGAAGAATCTCCAGACCTACATCGCCCAGCTACGCAGGACAGCGTCATTCGGCACGCGGCTGCTCACCAAGGAGATGGGGTATCTACTCACGGCCGACGTCGGAGAAGTGGATCTCCTGCAGTTCGAAGAGGCGCTTCGCGCGGCTCGCAGCCACGCCGCCCGGAAGGCGTTGCACCTCGCTGATCAGCAGTTCCGCAAAGCCCTTTCGCTGTGGCGTGGAAAGCCCGCAGAAGGCACCTGGCTCACGGGCTCGCTGCTGCACCAGGTGACCGAGCTGAACGAGCGGCTCGCCATCGCGAGACTCGACTGGGCCGAGATAAAGCTCGCTCTCGGCCGGCCCGGAGAAGTGATCGAGGATCTTCACCTGTTCATCGCCGAGCAGCCGCTGAATGAGCGCGGGTGGCGGCTGCTGATGCTGGCGTATGCGCGAGCGGGACGACGCGACAAGGCCCTTGAGTGCTTTCGACGGGCTCGATCGGTGCTCGTCGACGAGTTGGGTGTGGAGCCGGCCGAGGAGCTCCAGCAGCTCAACGCCGCTGTTCTGGCGGGCGCTGTTCCGGCGTCCGAGCCCGCACTGCTGGTGCGAACCCCTGACGGTCCGGCCGCGATCAAGGAGAGGGATCTCCTCGTCGCCGTGCAGGATGCCCGGCAGCCTGACGACAACCTGGTCACCCTGGCCCGGCTGGGGGAGTGGCACACGCAGGACCGGCTCGGCGACGGCGGGACAAGGGCTGCTACCCGTCGGCCTCCGGAGGTCACCGGCGACCCGGGCCCGGTGCAGGGCGGGAGCGTGGGCGGCGGTCTGCTCGTCCGGTCGGGACGAGGAGGTGGTGTCTGCCAGTTGCCGCCGGACATCGCCGATTTCGTCGGACGGCGGGGTGAGGCGGCGGCGGCGGTGGAGGCCCTGCGCCCCAGGGGCGTTCCCAAAGCCCCGAGATTGTGCGTGGTCTCGGGTCAGGGAGGTGTCGGTAAGTCCACGTTCGCCGTGCACGTTGCTCATCTGGTGCGGGATGACTTCCCAGACGGGCAGCTGTATGTCACCCTGCGCGGCGGCAGCGCCCATCCTGTCGATCCGGAGGCGGCGCTGGGCCGGTTCCTCCGCGCGCTCGGCGTGGACGACGCGGCGGTGCCCGCAGGGCTGGACGAGCGGGCAGAGCTGTATCGGGCCATCCTCGCAAGCGGCCGCTACCTGGTGGTGCTCGACGACGCCGCTGACGAGGCACAGGTTCAGCCGCTGCTGCCGGGCACGCCCGAGTGCGGGGTGCTCGTCACCGCTCGGCACCGGTTGACCGCCCTGCCCGCTGCCCTGTCGATCGACCTGCCCGTGATGCCGCCGGGTGAGTCACTCGACCTGCTGCGCCACCTGATCGGCACGGATCGCGCCGCCGAAGCACCCGAAGACACCGGCCGGCTCATCCATCTGTGCGGCGGGCTTCCCCTGGCGATGCGCATCGCGGGCGCCAGGCTCGCCGCGCGCCCACATTGGGCTCTGTCCCAGCTGGTCACGCGGTTGAGCGACACCCGCACCCTGCTGAGCGAGCTCTCCCACGGCTCCCAGGGGGTTCGCGCCAGTCTGGCAGTCGGCTACCAAGGGCTGACCGCTCCCGCGAGACGGCTGTTCCGGCTGCTCGGCATGCTGGAGGCACCCGATTGGGCGGCCTGGGTGGCCGCCGCGCTGCTCGACCGGCCCTCCACCGAGGCGGAGGACCTCCTCGAACAGCTCGTGGACGTACGCCTCCTCGACGTGACCCGGGACGGCCCTGCTGACCGGGTCCGTTACCGCTTCCATGATCTGACCCGCGTCTACGCGTGCGAGCGCGCCGCAGCCGACGAGCCCGAGGAGGAACGCGACCGCGCCCTTCGCCGCGCCCTGCACGCCTGGCTGGCCCTGGCCCGCGAGGCCCACATCAGGCTGTGCGGCGGCGATTTCCGCCGCTCGCGCGGCCCCGGTCCGCTCTGGTCACCGGAAGCGCCGGTCCTGGACGGACACGTCGGCGAAGACCCGCTCGGCTGGGCCGACGCGGAGCGTGCGGGCATCGTCGCCGCCGTACGCCAGAGCGCGGCCCTGGGCGCCGGCGAGCTGTGCTGGGAGCTGGCCTCCACCGCGCTGCACTTGTTCGAGACCCGCAGCCTCCACGACGAGTGGCGCACCACTCACGAGGTCGCGCTACGCCACGCCCGGGCGGCGGGCGACGTACGCGGTCAGGCGATCATGCTCAACGGGCTCGGCAGGCTTCACCTGGCCCAGGACGAGCTGTGCCGCAGCCGGGAGGCGTTCGAGCGGGCGGCGGCGCTGTTCGACCGGACCGGTGACCGGCACGGGCACGCGCTGGCCCTGGTCAACCTGGCCGAGCTCCACCGCCTGCAGGGCCGCGACGGCGAGGCGCTGGGCTGCTTCGAGCAGGCGGCCGACGGGCTGGCGCAGGCCGGCGACCGGGGCAGCGAGACCGCTGTCCTGCGCGGGATCGGCCGCATCCACTTCTCCCGCGGCCGGCTGGAGCTGGCCGGCCGGTACATCCGGTGGGCGGTGCAGGCTGCCGACGATCTGGGCGAGACGCGGGCGCGCGAGTTCAGCCGGATCGTCCTCGGTGAGATCGAGCTCGCACGCGGCCGCCATGCGGACGCGGAGGCATGCTTCCGCCTGGCCCTGCAACAGCTCGGCGCGATCGGCTTTCCCCGCGGCATGGCGTACGCGGCCCTGGCCCTGGCCAAGGCCCGGCGGGAGCAGCATGACCTCGCCGCTGCGCAGGACTTGCTCCGGCAGGCCCGCGACATCTACCGCGACCTCGGTGACCACCACGGCCAGGCCCTCGTCCTCTTCGAGCAGGCCGGAGTGTCGCGCCGGCTGCGCCGCCACCGGGAAGCCGCTCTCATGCTGGCCGACGTCGTGGCGATCTGCCAGGCCATCGGCCTTCCTCGCCGCCACGGCCTGGCGCTGCGCGCCCTGGGAGACCTCCACCACGAGGCCGGTGACACGCTCGCCGCCCTCGCGGCGTGGCGGAACGCCCTGGAACTGCTCGACGCCACCTCCTGTCCGGAGTCGGATGAGGTGGCCGCCCTGATCAAGCGGTACAGCCGGCCCCAGCGCCACTCCGACGGCGAGGAGTGAGAAGCGGACCATGCGGCGGTTCCGCTCTCATGAGGGAAAGGCGTAGGGGTGGTCGAGCGAATCAGCCGGTCAGCCGCCGCGCGTCGTGAGGTGACCGGCAGGGGTGCGGGCGGGGCCCGCTCCAGTCGTCGGCATCCCGAGCCCGTTCCGCGGCGCGAGCGAGGCCGCCACCGCGTCGCCGCCGGCCTCCCTGGCGGAGACCGGCGGCGACGTGGTGAGAACCGGCTCAGTGCAGCGGGCGGCCGGTCACCGAGAGCGGGTTCGGCTCGCCCGCCTTCAGGGCGGTGGCCGGCTGCGAGGGGTACTCGGGTGCGCAGCGCGTGCCGGCGGGCGGCAGCACCAGGCTGGTCAGGTACTTCTCGATGTGCTCGCGGGCGCAGAGGCTGTTGCGGTACTGGCCGTGGCCCACGCCGGTGTATTCGAGGACTCTGGTCTTCGGCAGCTGCGTGGCGACCGCGTAGTTCCAGGCCGCCGGGGTGCCGACGTCGTAGCGGCTCTTGGGCAGCAGAACGGGCGGCGCGCCGGACACGTCGAGGCGGTGCTGCGGGTTGGTGACCTCGCCCTGCCAGCCCAGGCAGGAGATCACATCGGACCAGAACGGCGAGAGCTTGGTGTGCGGTGCCGTCGCTTCGAGGCGCTTGCGGTAATCGTCCAGCTGCTTGAAGCCGCTGACCTGCCACTTCCAGTCCGAGCACCAGATGACCGGATAGGCGTAGTTCGCGCTCTCGCCCGTCGCGGTGGCGGCCTTCGCGGGGGCCGGCGCGGCCTGGCCGTCCGCCAGCCCCTTCAGGTACGCGGCGATGGCGAACCAGTCGCCCGCCGGGTCCTGCATGGCGTCAAAAAGCTGCACGCGCAACTGCTCGGCCTGGATGGGCAGCCCGCTCCCGGGGTCCGTGAGGGTGCCCGCGGCGGCCTTGTCATGCAGGCTGTCCCACACGGCGCTGACGTCCCTGCCGTGCAGCGGGCAGGCGGCGGTCGTGCCGCACCACTGGGCGAAGGCCCGGAAGGAGCCCTCGAAATCCTCGGTCGTGGTCTGGAGGTAGCGCAAGGCCGAGGTCATGCTGTGGTCCATGTTCGAGTCGATCGCCAGGGCCCGGAGCCGGCCGGGAAACAGCTCGGCGTACTGCTGGCCGACCTGGGTGCCGTAGGAGATCGCGAAAAAGCTGATCTTCCGCTCGCCGAGCGCGGCGCGCAGGCTGTCCACGTCGCGGGTGGCGCTGGTGGTGTCGACGTGATCGAAGATCGCGCCGCTGTGCTCCCGGCAGTCCTTCGACAGCTTGGCGTTGTAGGCCACCCAGGTCTGGTACTCGGCCTCGTCGGCCGGGTAGGTCGCCGGCATCTGATCCAGCACGTCGACGGAGCACTGGATCGGGCTGCTGCGGCCCACCCCGCGCGGATCCAGGCTCACCAGGTCGAAGTACTGGCGAAGCGCGCTTTCGGCGGGGATGGCGTTGCCCAGGATGAACGGGTTGATGCCCGAGGCGCCCGGACCACCGGGATGCACGACGAGCACTCCGATGCGTTTGGCGGGATTGAGCGCCTTCAACCGGCCGATCGCCAGGTCGAGCGTCGGCCCGGACGGATCGGCGTAGTCGAGAGGCACCTTGATGGTGGCGCACTCGCCGCCGTACTCACCACAAGCCGCCCACGCGACGGAGGCGGGCGAGGTCGCTTCGGACGTTCCGGTCATCGATCCCGCTAATACCAGACCCGCAAAAAGCGCCCGGAGCACGTTTTTCGCATGGTCTTCCCTTCTGTAAGGTGTTTTTCGCGCTCGCGGACTCGGCCTTCCACCTGCGCGGACGAAGGCTGCCAAGGCGGATGCGACGATCCCGATGGGGAGATACCGACGGGCCGTCCGGCGGCCGACGATCTTGACGGCGGCGCCGAGAGCACGCATGCTCATGCGTCTCCCTTGTGCCGAAGGCGGCGTCGATTCCGGCTCGGCCTGCCCCTGCCACCAGCGGGCCGGTTTCGCAGGCCCGCTCGCCGCGACGGAACCGCGATCGGCACAGCCGGACAGAACTCCAGGTCAGGCCATCACGCAGGCCGAGCGTGATGAACGCCCTCGGCGCATCGCGGACGGTGCGGTGGTCGAACCCATCGACGCGCGCCTCCATGCGCGGGTCGCGTTCACGTACCCGCCTGGCCGCGCACCCCACCCTGGGCCTGGCCCCACCTCGGGGCAGTGCCATCCGACCTGGCCCTGAAGGCTGCGACCTCGCCGACCTCGATCTTCACGACAACCTTCTCCCGGGCTCATGGGAACTCAACCTGCCGTCTGCCGCCATAAGATCGCCACATCGCGGTCACAGCGGAGATCGGCCCGAGGCCGGCAGCGGTAGCGCACGTACTCCCAGCGACACCTGTCGGCGCGGATGATCCGCTACTGGAGCACGTTCGCCGCCACGGGCGACCCCGACCACGCCGGCCTGCCCCGGTGGCAGGCGTACCCGCTCAGACCGGTCAACGGCGCACCCGGTAGCGCAGGTGAAGCACCCGGTCGCCCTGGATCACCACGTCGGGATCCTCCAGCAGGTGCTGCGCGCGGACCGACCCGAAGTAACGCTTGCCGGACCCGAACACGACGGGTACGACGTCCATGCGCACCTCGTCGACCAGGCCCGCGGCAAGCACCTGGCCACCGACGTCGCCGGCGGCGACCTCGACCACGCGCCCACCCGCGAGCTCCTGCGCCTTGGCCACGGCCGCCTCGACCCCGTCGACGAAGTGAAACGGCGCCTCGGGGTCCCAGCCGTCGGGCATCGGCCGGTGCGACACGACGACCACGTGGTCGATGCCGCCCGGAGGCTTCCCGTCCCAGCCGTCCGTCAGGTCGAAGACGTGGCGGCCGACGACCGTCACCCCGATCTCGTCCCAGTACGGCCGGACGTAGTCGTAGGACGTCTGCGACACCTTCAGCTCGCCGCTCTCGTCCAGCGGTACGTCACCGCCGGACAACCAGTCGAACAGCGGGCCGGGCTGGTCGTTCTCGTCCGCGACGAAGCCGTCCACCGACACCGAGCCGTACATGACCACCTTGCCCACGGGGCTCTCCTCTGCTTCGGGGTGCCCTCAAATTAGCGTGTGGTGAGCTGCCGCTCTTGTAAGAAATCAATCGGCCGGCAGCGGCCAGCCGTCCAGGGCGTGGCCGGGATGCTCGCGCAGGAACCGCCGCCGGACCTCGACGTACCGGGTCGGCGTGAGCCCGGTGAACGCCCGGAACTCGTGGCCGAAGTGGGCCTGGTCGAAGTAGCCCGCGCCACCGGCGAGGTCGCTCCAGTCGATCGGCCCGGCGGGGTCCATCGCGAACACGGTGGCGGCGAAGCGGTGGGCGCGGGCCAGCCGCTTCGGCGTGACGCCGATGAGCTCCTTGAACCGCCGCGCCAGATGGGTGCTGCTGACCCCGGCCGCCACGCTCAGGTCGCCGATCGCCACCGCCCCGCGGGTCGCCGCGATGACGCCGCTCGTATGGCGGACCAGCCCCAGGCCGGCGGTCTCGCGCAACCGTCGCCTCAGCTCCTCCTCCAACAGCGTCAGCATCTCGTGCGGTCCGTCCGCCGTGGCCAGCCGATCGCGCAGCTCGGCAATGGCGGGCCGGCCCCAGACCTGCTCCATCGTCACCGGCCGGTCACACAGCTCGGCCGCGGGCATCGGCAGGAACGGCGCCGGCCCCCACGGCTTGAAGTGCACGCCGACGGACCGGGTCCGGGGCGGGTAGCCGAACTCCGACGCGCGGGTGGGCATGGTGATCACGCAGCCGTCGGCGTACTCGGCCGTCTCGATGTCGGTGCCGGCGCGGATGCGGAACGGCGCCCCGAGGTTGACGATGAGCAACGCCGACGGCCCCGGCGGCAGCGTCAGCCGGGCGTACGGCGGCTCGCCCTCCAGGTAGTAAAGGTCGTCGATCAGCTCGTCCAGCGGCGGTCGCGGCACTCTGGACACGTACTCCACGCCCACAGTATCGCCGACGTGAGGCGTCACACCGGCGTGAAGGCCGACGCCGGGAAGTCCCGGCCCCGCCGGGACGGAGTGACCAGCGGGGCCGGGAACGCCGTCACCCGGCGGAGCGCAGGTCGGCGGCGTCGGGGTCGGGCTGAGGTGCGGCCCCGGCGCTGCCGGCTGCCCCGGCTGCTCCGATGCCCTCGATGCCCTCGGCGCGCGGGCCGGGGAGCCGGAAGGCGGCCAGGACGGCCGTCAGCACGACGGCGCCCATGACGAACACGGCGGTGCGCATCCCCTCGGCGGAGGCCGCGCGCAGGGCCTGCCCGGCCAGCCCGCCGATGCCGTGGTTGGCGACGGCCACCAGGACCGCCAGCCCCACCGCGGTCCCCACCTGCAGCGCGGTGGAGGCCACCCCGGAGGCCAGGCCCTGCTCGTCCGCCCGGACGCCGGTGCCGGCGGCGATCCACATGGCCTCATAGGTGAGGCCCATGCCCAGCCCGACGACGACGACCCCGGCCAGGACGGTGAGGAATGACCCGTCCGCGTCCATGCCGGGGGCCAGGAGCGCGGCGCCCACGGCGTTGACGACGATGCCGGCGACCAGCGTGTTCCGGGTGCCGAAGCGGTGGATCAGCCGCTCGCCGAGGAAATTGCCGGCCGTGATCGACAGGGTCGGGCCCAGGAACGCCAGCCCGGTCTCCAGCGCGTTGAAGCCGAGGACGTCCTGGAAGTAGAGGGTCAGGAAGTACGGCACCGCCTGCGTCGCCAGCCCGAAGACGAGGATGACCATGACCGCCGCGCTCAGCGCGCGGTTGCGGAACAGCCGTAGCGGCATCAGCGGCGTCCTGCTGCGGGCCTGGATGCCCAGGAACGTGGCCAGCAGGACCACCGCGAGAACCGCCGCGACGATCACCTCGGCCCGCGCCCAGCCGACCTCGGAGCCGTGCGCGACCGCGAAGATCAGCAGCGTGACGCCCGCCGTGCCGGTCAGGGCCCCGGGCACGTCGATGCCTCCCCTGGTGACGCCGCCGTCGGCGGGCAGCAGGGCGAAGGCGGCGGCGGCACCGGCGACGGCCAGCGGGACGTTGACGTAGAACGCGGCCTGCCAGCCCAGCGCCTGGGTGAGCACCCCGCCGGCCAGCGCGCCCGCGGTGAGCCCGCCGGCGCCCGCCATGGCCCAGACCGTCAGCGCGCGGTTGCGCTCCCTGCCTTCGGCGAAGGTGGTGTTGACCAGGGCCAGCACGGCCGGGAACAACACCGCGCCGGCGAGGCCCTGCGTGGCGCGAGCGGCGAGCAGTACCGCCGGCACCGTGGCCAGGCCGCCCAGCGCGGAGGCCGCGCCGTACAGCACCATGCCGAGCACGAACATCCGCCGGCGCCCCATCAGGTCGGACAACCGGCCGCCGAACAGCAGGAAACCTCCGTAAACGACGGCGTACGCGGTGACCACCCACTGCAGGGTGTGCGGCGTGAAGCCGACATCGGTGGCGATGTCGGGCAGAGCTACATAGATGATGGTGAAGTCGAGACTAATGATCAGGTGCCCGAGCGCGAGCAGCGCGAGGCTCCATCCCAGCCGGCGGCTGCGAGCCGGGAGCCGATCTGTGGACATGGGTGTGCCTTTCATCTGTCCTGTTCCAGTGGCCTGTCATGGCTGCACCGGGATCGGCGGACATTTGTTGGCACACCCCTTCAGAGCGCTGGGGTGAGCGGCGCCCGGGCTCGGCCCGTCCGGTCCGGTCATCGCTCCTTCCCCTCTGCGTGTCTGTCGTGCGCGGTCTGCGCTGCGCTCTGACTATGCCGCTCGCCACACCTCACGGCATCGGACCATCGGAGGGCATGATCCGGGACCTTGGACTTAGGACGTGTTCGGTCGTGCCGATGAGTTCCGTGCGGATCCGTGGTCGATACGGCAGCAACACCGACAATGGAGGCAGTGATGAGCGTCGGCGACTCCAAGCAGGAGCACACCTTCCGCACCGGCGAGCAAGGGACGCGGGTGAGCGGCCCCAGGGTGCTGGTGGTGGGGGCGAGCATCGCGGGCCCCGCGCTGGCCCACTGGCTGCGCCGGCGGGGGGCCGAGGTGACCGTGCTGGAACGGGCTGCTGAGCTGCGCCCCGGCGGGCAGGCGGTGGACGCGCGCGGGATCGCCAAGGAGGTCATCAGGCGCATGGGACTGGACGCGGCGGTACGCGCGGCGTGCACCGACACCGCCGGGGCGCACACCGTGGACGCGGACGGGCGCGTGCTGGAGACCTTCCGTGCCGAGGACGACGGTGGCGACGGGTTCATCGCGGACATCGAGATCCTGCGCGGGGACCTGTCCCAGGTGCTCTACGACGACACCCGCGACGGTGTCGAGTACGTCTTCGGCGACCGGATCGCGGAGCTCGCCCAGGACGCGGACGGGGTCGACGTGGTCCTCGCGAGCGGCGACCGGCGGCGTTTCGACCTGGTGATCGGGGCCGACGGGCTGCACTCGGCGCTGCGGGCGATGGTCTTCGGGCCGCATGAGCGGTTCCTCCGCCACCTCGGGCACGTGCTGGCCTTCTACAGCGTGCCCAACGAGTTCGGGCTGGACCGCTGGCTGCTCGAGTACCAGGATCGGGAGTCCGGGCGCTCCGCCCTCCTGCGTCCCCTCCAGGACGCCACCCGGGCGATGGCCGTGTTCTCCTTCGCCTCGGCCGACTTCGACGTCGACCACCGTGACGTCGCGGCCCAGAAGGCCCTGCTGCGTGAGCGGCTGGCGGGCCTGGGCTGGTTGGCCCCGGACATCCTCGCGCACCTGGACGACACCCCGGACTTCTACCTCGACCAGGTCGCCCAGGTGGTGATGGACCGCTGGTCGAGCGGACGGGTGGGGCTGCTCGGGGACGCGGCGTTCAGCTCCTCGCCGATGTCGGGGCAGGGCACCGGGCTGGCGCTGGTCGGCGCTTACCTGCTGGCCGGGGAGCTGGCCGCCGCCGGATGGGCCCCCGACGCCGGGTTCGCCCGCTACGAGGCGCGGATGCGTTCGTTCGTCGAGGCCAACCAGGAGATCGGCCGGTTGAACGCCCGCAGCCGCGGCGTGCCCGGGCCGGACGCCGGGCCGCGCCCCGATTTCACCGGCGCATGGTTCACCGAGCTGATCGAGCGCGCGCTCAACGGCGTCGAGCTGCCCGACTACGCGGGGGTGCCGGACGACCTCCGCTCCTACCGCGTGGCGCGCGTCGAAGCGCCCGGATCGGCGGAAGCCGTCGAGGGATCAGCCGCGCCGGTCCGGTGAACGGGCACGCGTTCCGCTGTTTCGGCCGGGCGGCAAGGCGGGAGGAACCATAGCGGAGCCGCGTCGACCCCATGAGGAGGACCATGCCCCCCAGGACCATGCCCCCCAGGATCATGCCTCTTAGGATCATGACCGCGCTGGCCGCCACCGCCGTCATCGTCACCGGAGCTCTCGCCCAGCCGGCCTACGCCTCCGCCACTGCCACCGTCACCGCCCCGGCCAGGACCGACCTGAGGGCCTGCTACGACGGCGCGTGCAAGCTCACGCTCACCAAAGCCGTGTCCTTCCCCGTCAGCCGCACGTTCGGCATCACCCGGCTGGCCGTCTCCTTCGACAGGCACCGGGTGCGCGTCAAGGGGACAGGGCCGGGGGTGTCGTCGCAGGCGCTCCTCGGCGCGGGCGGCTCGGGATCGGTCAACGGCATCGGGATCAAGGTCGTGTCGTTGTCGTCGAAGCGGGTGGTCGTACGCCTCACGGGCTGACGTCCTGGCCGCCCGCGCGATCCTTCGGACGGCTCACGGTCACGCCAGGAAATAACGGCAATCGACGATCGCGTCCACGTGCGGCTTCGCTGAGAACACTTCCGAGGCGCCCGGAGCGTACGCCTTGGTGCGGTAAAGGTTGCCGCGATCCCAATAGGCGGTGCACATTGCCACATCCGTGGCATTGGAAAAATAGGCGAGCCCTTGCTGATGGGTATCAGCGGGCAGGTCCCGGTACCAAGCATAGGCATGCCTGTACTGGTTTGTGGTGTACGTCCCGCTGTCCGCGAAGGCCGCGCCCTGCGCTCCCACCGTAACTCCGGCGATCGCCGCCGCGGAAAGCGTGATCGCCGAGAAGAATCGGGCCATTTTCCGCCCGCGCGGAGTCGCAGTGGATCCTCGCCTGCGGCCGGGCATCGTCAGTGACATGGCCATGCCGCGCTACCCCTTCCTTGACATGATGTCATGATCGGTGAACACGATCACGGAATCGTAATCTAACAGGGCGTAAATCGCTTCTGACAGCCATATCCCGGCCAGTGTTCGGCTGTTTACCGCCAACCGACTTCCCCGGCAGGGACGGGCCGGCCGGAGATCCGGATGCACCCCCGTCGGCCAGGCCGGGTTGAAAGTTTCACTCACATCGCCGCGCGGACGACTGTGATGGCGCGGGTGCGATCCCCGCACCATACGGCCGCCCACGGTCCGTGACCGGCCTGTTGATTCGCGGGCCGAGGTCGTCGCCCCTTTACGGGCTGTGCGGAAACCATGATTCATTGGTTGTTTCGGAAGGCGGTGCTCCATACAGGTCTGTCCAGCCCACGGCCATTGTGTGATCCTCCCCTCGGGAAGACACATCCTGATCGCCACCGGCAGTAGGGGGAGATGAACTCTTGAAATCCCTGCACGGAATGCGCGCCCTCGCATTGGGCGCGGCGGCGTCCCTGGTGCTCGGCGCGTCCCCGGCTCAGGCGGCGACCGCCTCCAGCGCGAGCGCCGCGGCCCTGAGCTGCGCCATCACCATCAGCAATCCGACCCAGTTGTACACGAGCTACGTTTACGCCTACGTCGAGGTCAGCTGCAACCAGAAAGTTTCGTTCATCGGCGGATACCTCTCCTTGTACCGGGACGGTACCTATCTGGCCTACGCCGAGACCTATCAGAACAACCTGGCCTACGCCTACAAGCTCAACATGGTGTCGTGCGTTCCCGGAAACTACCACGTGATGGGCTACGGATTCGCCAACCTCGACGGCGGAGCACCCGACTTCTCCCAGCGTGTCGCCAGCACCCCGATCGCCATCACCTGCACCTGACCTCCGTGAAAGGCACCCCATGATTGCTGGCAACCTGATCCGCCGGGCACTGGCGGTCGGCGTCATGCTGGTCACCACCGCCGCGATGGCCGTGACCATGCAGCAGCCCGCCGCCGCCTCAGCCCTGACGCTCAACGGCACAGTGGACTGCCTCAACGTCAACTACTCCGGCGACACCCGGGACTGGTACGCCTCCTACGTCTCGGTCGGCTCCGCGCCTCCTTCGTACAGCGTGGCAGTGCCCAGCAGCTCGATGGTCGCGAACCCGGCGAACCACTCGTGGTCGTTCACGATCAGCCTGCCCGGCGGCAGCACCTCGGTGAGCGCGTCGGCCATCTGCAGCGGTGGCCACCAGTACGACCAGGTCGGCTGGACCAACGGACCGGCGATCAGCATCCCCTCCTGGGCCACGACCCTGAACGCCACCTGGGGCTGCACCACCCAGCAGGTCTACCCCGGGCCCTTCATCACCGGCTGCAGCGCACAGTCCTACTCGTACAGCTGAGCCCTGCCTCCCGGAGGGCCATCCGCCTTCACCGCGGGTGGCCCCCACTGTCGCTCCTGGCAACCGGTGTCCGTCGAGATCCGCCTGCGGAGGTCACGTGCGGGGAGCGGGTTCAGCCGGTCGGGTGGAGACGGACGCAGCAGTGCTCGGGTGCGGGCTCCAGACGGGCGGTGACATCCGTCGCGGCCAGTCCTTCGAGCAGGCCGGTCAGCAGGCACAGGTTCATGCCGCAGACCATCGCGGTGTGCTGCCGGGCCAAGCTGTGGAAGGGGCAGTTGACCAGGGCGATGGTGTCGCCGGTCGCGCGCGGCTCGAAGCCGAGGGCCTCCAGCGCCTGTACGAGCCCGGTGCGGGTGCCGCGCGCCGGAGCGTCGCGGCCGAGGTCGTGGCCCAGCTCGCGGGCGCGGCGGCCGAGAACGTCGCGCGGCGGCTCTCCCGAGGTCTGGGCCTCCTGCAGGGCGTCGGCGAGCAGGTGGGCGGCCATCTCGTAGTGCCGGTCCGGCAGGGAGACGGCGATCTGCCCGGGCGCGCGCCGGTAGAGCTTGGAAGGACGGCCCGCGCCGGGGCCGGTGCGGCCGGTGCGGCGCTGGTAGACGGCTTCGAGCAGCCCTTCGGCCACCAGTTTGTCGAGGTGGAAGGAGACGGTGTTGCGCGGCGTCTGCACGGCGTCGGCGGCCTGGTCGCGGCTCACCGGAGCGGGCTGGCGCACCACGAACTCGTACAGGCGGCGCCGGGTCGGCTCGTCCAGCGCCGCGACGGCGGAGATGCGTGCTTGCCACGCGCCGTTGACCTCGCCCATTCTAAAACCCATTTCTGTTGACTGAATCGCCGGCCACCTTCTAATGTTAACGAAACTCGTTGATAGAAAAAGGGGATGGCGTGATGCGGGACGCATGCGACGGTCGCGGGCGGGCGGCATGAACGAGACCCTCGCGGCTCCGGCCGCCGCTCCCGACCAGCAGCAGCGGCGCCTGCGGGTGGTCCGCAGCGGCGGCGGTGTGGACATCGAGGCCGCGCAACGGGCGGTGGCCGACCTGCTGACCGCGCTGGGCAGGGACGCGGAGTCCGAGCACCTGGCCGACACGCCCAGGCGGGTCGCGCACGCGTACGCCGAGCTGCTGGAACCGCGCGAGTTCAACCTGACGACCTTCCCCAACGAGGAGGGGTACGACGAGCTCGTGCTGGCCCGCGGCATCCCGGTGCAGTCGCTGTGCGAGCACCACCTGCTGCCGTTCCAGGGCGTGGCGCACGTGGGCTACCTGCCCGGCGACCGCATCCTGGGGTTGTCGAAGCTGGCCCGCGTCGTCGAGCTGTTCGCCCGCGACCTGCAGGTGCAGGAGCGGCTGACCAAGCAGGTGGCCGACTGGCTGCAGCAGCACCTGGAGCCCAAGGGGGTCGGCGTGGTGATCGAGGCCGAGCACCTGTGCATGTCGATGCGCGGCGTACGCGTGCGCGGGTCCCGTACGGTGACCTCCGCCCTGCAGGGGGTGCTGCGCGAGGACGCGCGCTCCCGGCAGGAGTTCTTCGCGCTGTCCGGGGTCCACTGAGGCGGGACGTCCAGCTCCCCGCACCGACGCGTTGCCGAACGAACAGACAGGAGATCGACGATGCCGTCCACTTTTGTGATCGCCGGAGGCGGACTGGCCGCGGCCAAGGCCGCCGAGGCCCTGCGCGAGGAGGGCTTCGACGGCGCGATCGTCCTCGCGGGACGCGAGCCGCACCTGCCCTACGAGCGGCCCCCGCTGTCGAAGGGCTACCTGCAGGGCGGCGACGAACGGCAGAAGATCTTCGTGCACGACGCGGACTGGTACCGCGACCACGCCGTGGACCTGCGCATCGGAGTGACGGTCACGGGCATCGACCCGGCCGCGCACCAGGTGACGCTCTCCGACGGCGGGCGCCTCCGCTACGACAAGCTCCTGCTGGCCACCGGCGCCACCCCACGCCGCCTGACCGTCCCCGGCCACGACCGCGGCAACGTGCTGTACCTGCGTACCGTGGACGACTGCGACCGGCTGCGCGCCACCCTGTCCGCCACCCTCTCGGCCGCTGGCCGCATCGCCGTCATCGGCGCCGGCTGGATCGGCCTGGAGACCGCCGCCGCGGCCCGCGCGGCGGGCGTCGAGGTCACCGTGATCGAGCAGGAGCGGCAGCCGCTGCTCGGCGCCCTCGGCCCGGAGATCGGCGCCGTCTTCGCGGCCCTGCACCGCGACCACGGGGTGGACCTGCGGCTCGGCGCCCGCCTCACCGAGATCACCGAGACCGGCGTACGCCTCGCCGACGGCACCCACGTCGACGCGGACGCCGTGGTGGCCGGCATCGGCGCCGTCCCCGACACCGAACTGGCCGCCGCCGCGGGCCTCACGATCGACAACGGCATCAAGACCACCGCCGACCTGCGTACCAGCGATCCCGACATCTTCGCCGCCGGCGACGTCGCCAACGCCTACCACCCCCGCCTGGGCCGGCACGTCCGCGTCGAGCACTGGGCCAACGCGCTCAACCAGCCCGCCGTCGCCGCCCGCGCCATGCTCGGCCGGGAGGCCGTCTACGACGAACCACCCTACTTCTACACCGACCAGTACGACCTGGGCATGGAGTACCTCGGCCACGTCCCGCCCGGCGTTTCCCCTGATGTCGTCATCCGCGGCGATGTGGCTGGGCGGGAGTTCCTCGCCTTCTGGCTGCGCGACGATGACACGGTGGCCGCGGCGATGAACGTCAACATCTGGGACCAGGGCGACCAGCTCAAGGCCCTCGTCCTGGCCGGCTCCCCGGTGGACCGGGGCGCGCTGGCCGATCCCGCGGTTCCGCTGGACGGGCTGGTTCGTTCCGGCGGGTGAGTCCTCCCGCCCGCCGGAACGAACCAGCCCGGGCCCGCGTCTCCGGCCGCGTGCGCGAGGGCGTCGTGCCCGTGCCGGTGGAGGAGTACCGCGGCGTGCCGGGTCTCCGGCGCCGGAAACCGACGATGGAGGTCGTGGTCCTCGACCGATCGAGGCTGCTCCGTCGCGTCAAGAATCCGGGTCAAGAGCGGTGATCACCCCGAGGGCCGACGGTCGCTACGCTTCGACGAGCGCCGCGTTCTGACGTTCGAGTGCCTTGACCGCACCGTTGCGCCAGCCCTCGGCCATGGACTCCGACACGGCGTCGGGGAAGATGTCCTCCTCTTCTTTCTCCACTCCGTCGAAGATGGCTCGTGCGACGGACTGCGGCGAGAACTTGGGTATGTCCAGGTCGCGGGTCATGTCGGTGTCCACCGGGCCGGGCATGACGGTATGAACCCGTACGCCTTGCGCGGCCAGCAGAGGACGCAGCGATTGCGACAGGGAGAACACGGCGGCTTTTGAGATCGAGTAGGCCGGAAGGACCGGCACAGCGGCCCAGGCCGCCAACGACCCGACGTTGACGATGGCTCCCTGAGAACGAGTCAGCAACGGCAGGAACGCCTGGATCACGCCGTAGGTGCCGAAGAGGTTGACGGCGAGGTGCTGTTCGAGCGCGGCTCGATCGCTGAGGTCGTCGAAAAACGAAAGGCCGGCGTTATTGATGAGGACGTCGAGCGAAGAGACCTTCTCCACGGCCGCCTGGGTCTGTGCGGCGTCGGTCACGTCCAGGATGAGCGGGGTGACCCGCTCGTCCGGGTGGGCCAAGGGCCGGCGCGTACCGGCGTACACCCGCTTCGCGCCCCTCCTCAGGGCCTCCTCCACCAGGGCCCGCCCGATGCCACGGTTGGCCCCGGTCACCAGAACTGCTCGGTCTGCGATCGTCATGCTGGTACGGCTCCCTTTTTGAGGCCCTGCGCCCGGATCGTCCGGGCCGTCGATCAGGTAGACACCGCGACGCCGGGAAACCGGGCGCCCATCGACCGCCCAGTTCACGGCTCGGCCGGTGTCAGTACCGAAAAGGACCACGAGGGGCACGGACGGCAGGGGTGGCGTAGTGACAACCGACCTGATCACCAAGGCGCGGGCCGGGGACGGCGAGGCGTTCCGCGAGCTGACCCAGCCGTACCGCCGAGAGCTCCAGGTGCACTGCTACCGGATGCTCGGTTCCTTCCACGACGCCGAAGACGCCCTCCAGGACACTCTGCTGGCCGCCTGGCAAGGCATCGGCAGGTTCGAGGGACGCGCCTCGGTCCGTACCTGGCTCTACCGGATCGCCACCACCCGCTGCCTGAACGCGCTGCGCTCGGCCGGCCGGCGCCAGGCCAAGGAGTGGAACATGCCCGAGATCGAACCACCCGAGCCGACCGGGCTCGGCGAGATCGTGTGGCTCGAGCCCTATCCCGACGCCCTCCTGGAGGGCACGACCGACCGGCAGCTCACCCCTGAGACCCGTTACGAACAGAGCGAAGCCATCTCTCTGGCCTTCGTGACCGCACTGCAGATCCTGCCCGCCCGCCAACGTGCCGTGCTCATCCTGCGCGACGTCCTCGGATACCGCGCCACCGAGGTGGCCGACATGCTGGACACGACCGTCGAATCAGTCAACAGCGCCCTCAAACGGGCCCGCGCCGGCCTGCACCACCGCCTCCCTCCGGCCGAGGAGCGCCAGCCCCCTCCCACTCCTCACTCACCGGCCGAACAGGCGCTCACGGCGAAGTTCGTCCGCGCCTACCAGGCCGGTGACATCGACGCGCTGGTCGCCTTGCTCACCGACGATGTCCGCCTGTCCATGCCGCCGATGCCCCTCGAATACCACGGCCGCGACGCCGTCACCCGCTTCTACTCCAGCATCGTCCACCTAGGCCAGTCCTATGGCTTCGTGCCGACGCGCGCCAACGGCCAACCGGCGTTCGGGACCTATCTCCGCACCTCCGCCGACGGCATTCGCCACGGAGCCGGCCTGCTCGTCCTCACCCTCACCGGCGACCAGATCTGCGCTGTCACCCACTTCGACGCCGGCGTGCTCCCGCGGTTCGGCCTGCCCCGATCACTGCCCAGCCGTTGACCAGGGGTTGTCGGGGTTGACGCCGGCCGGGCGAGGCGTGCGCGCCGCTCGACCGGTTCAGGACGTGCCACCTGCCGGCGAACCCGGTGGAGGAGGTCCACGGCCTGTCGGGGGTGATCCGGCAGGAGCGTGAGCCGGGGGTGGCTCAGGGGCAGGCGGTCAGACCGGCGGCGGTCAGCGTGAGGTGCCGGGCCAACACCTCGGCGGCGGTGTCGGCGTCGCGGGCCAGGGCCACCTCCTCCAGGCGGCGGTGCTCGGCGAGGCTGTCCCGCTCGGGTGTGCGCCGGGCCGACCAGCGGCGGGCCAGCTCGCTGGCCGTCCACAACCGGTCGAACGTGTCGAGCAGCACGGGGTTGCCGCACCCGTCGAGCAGGGTCCGGTGGAAGACGCGGTGCGCCTCCGACCAGGCGCTGCTGTAGTGCTCGCCCTCCTCCGGCAGGTACGCGGGGGTGCGGGCCAGGCGGTGGTGGGCGGCGCGCACCCGGGCCTCCCAGTCGAGGTCGCCACGCTCGATGGACAGGCGCAGCATGGCCGGCTCGATCGTGCGGCGGGCCTCGGCGATCTCCTGCCAGCGCCGGTCGGAGAAGTCCGGGACGGCGAAGCCCCGGTTGGGCAGCCGGACCGCGATGCCCTCGCCCACCAGCCGTACCAGGGCCTCGCGTACGACGGCGAGGCTGACCTGGTGCTGCCGGGCCAGCTCCTGCGGTTTGAGCGCCGCGCCGGGGGCGTGCTCGCCTCTCATGATCGCCTCGTGGAGGCGGGCGTGCACGCGCTCGGAAAGCATCTGCTTCGTCGAAGGGTCGGCCGTCTGCGTCATGCCCTCAGCATAGACGATTTGACAAATAATCGATTATCTTTGTTATCGTCGATGACGTCCGTGATCGAGCGGTACGACCCCGTCCCGAAGAGGAACGCAAGATGCAGACGAACAACCCCTTTGCCCGCCTTCCTGAGGTGCCCTCCTTCACCGTCACCAGCACCACGCTCGCCGACGGCGACCCCTGGCCCGCCGCACAACTCTCCGCCGGTCTCCCGGGCGGCGGGGACGTCTCCCCGCAGCTCTCCTGGAGCGGCGCGCCCGAGGAGACGAAGAGCTACGCCGTCACCGTGTACGACCCGGACGCGCCGACCGGCTCCGGGTTCTGGCACTGGGCTGTGGCCGACATCCCGGCCGGCGTCACCGAACTGCCCGAGGGCGCGGGCGACGACACCGGCTCCGGCCTGCCCGGCGGCGCCTACCAACTGCCGAACGACGCCCGCCTGCCCCGCTACCTCGGCGCCGCCCCGCCGGCCGGGCACGGCCCGCACCGCTACTTCGTCGTGGTGCACGCCCTCGACGTCGAGCACGTCGGCGTCCCGGCCGACGCCACCCCCGCCTACCTCGGCTTCACCATCGCCGGCCACGTCCTGGCCCGGGCGGTCCTGACCGCCACCGCCGAGACCGCCCCGGCCGAGCCCGCCACCACCGGAGCCTCATGACCGTCACCCCGATCGAGCTGTTCGCCTCCCGCATCCACCTGCGGCACGGCGGCCGGATCCACGCCGGGAAGCGGACCGCGAGCGCCGGCCCCGACGGCTGGCACCTGACGGCGTTCCACGCCAGGACCGGCGCCGACGTCCACGCCGACCACTGGCAGGTGAACACCGAGGCCGAGGAGGTCGTCTCCTGCATCATCGGCAAGATCCGCCTCTACCTGCGCTCCGAACGGCCGGGGCGGCAGGGGCAGGAGGAGGAGATCAGGCTGACGGCCGGCACCGCCGCCATCGTCCCGCGCGGCCGGTGGCGCCGGATCCAGCTCGACATCCCCAGCACGATCATGACGATCACCCTGCCGGGCGGCGCCCGGCTGGAGGGACGGGCCGGCGCTCCATGAGCCCGTACCGGTGATGCTCACGTCGCTCCGCCGCCGGCCCGCGTAGCGCCGTCCCTTCATGGAGCCATCCGTCCCCGCACCCGTGTCATCGCCAACAACCGGCCGGAGGGGTGGGCCGAGATCGCCGTCCTGCTCGGCCCCGACCCCGGCAGTGGTAAGGAGACGGCCAGCGCGGGCTGAAGTGGCAAAAGCAAGCAGGAAACGACAGTGAGCAAGCCTCATGGCGGACGGCGTCGGCAGGATGGTCAAAGCAATGGGCATGCTGCCGGGAGGGATGGGATAGGCAGGGCGCCCCGTCCCGTGATCGTCCGCGCACCCCGATAGGCACCTCACGTCCACAAGGGCCGCCACGTCGTCGTGGCGGCCCTTCGTCGGGTTGACGCGGCACTTCGTCGCGGCCGTCTCGCGACCTCGTCCCGGAAGAGGAAGCCCAGCCGGTACCACCAGGCCGGCGCCGTCCGAAGTGGTGCCGGCCCTGCTGCCCCCGCTCCCGCGGGAAGGACGGTCATCGGCGCCCGGCGTCCCCTCCGACGGGTCCGGCGTACGCAGTGGGAAGGAGCGGGGTCGCGCGGCACAATCGGTTCGTGGCCGATGCCGGTCACCCGGCCCGCGGAACCATCTGGAGCCCGCCCGTGAACCTCGATCATGTGCTGGTCGGCCGCGACGCCGACTTCGTGACGATCACCATGAACCGGCCGCGGCGGCGCAACGCCCTGTCGCTGGCCCACCTGCGCGATCTGATCACCGCGTTCGGCGCGGCCGGCGACAGCGACGCCTCGGGGATCATCCTGGCGGGGGAGGGGCCGGTCTTCAGCGCCGGCCATGACTTCGCCGACGTGGCCGAGGCCGACGAGGACGGGGTCCGCGTCCTGCTGGACACCTGCCTGCGGCTCATGGAGCTGATCGAGTCGGTGCCGCAACCGGTCGTCGCCCGCGTGCACGGCCTGGCCACCGCGGCGGGCTGCCAGCTCGTCGCCACCTGCGATCTCGCCGTCGCCGCCGACTCCGCCGGCTTCGCCGCGCCCGGCGGGAAGGGCGGCTGGTTCTGCCACACCCCGATGGTCGCCATCGCCCGCAACATCGGCCGCAAACGTGCCGCCGAGCTGGCCTACACCGGCGACACGATCACGGCCGCGCAGGCGCTCGAATGGGGCCTGGTCAACCGGGTGGTGCCCGCCGCGGAGCTCGACGCCGCCGTGCGCGACCTGCTCGGCCGGGCCACCCGCGGCAGCCGCGCCTCCAAGGCCCTCGGCAAGCGGACCCTGAACCGGCAGGTGTCCCTGCCCCAGGACGCGGCCTACCGGCTGGCCACCGAGGTCATGGCCGCGTCCTCGCAGTCCGACGCGGCCCGCGAGGGCATGGCGGCGTTCCTGGGCAAGCGCCGTCCGGAGTGGAAGGACTGACCACCCGGGCGCGAGGTGATTCCGCGCCGGCCGCCGGCCGGGCGGCCGGCGGCGTACCACCAGGAACTGTGGACGTCGTGGTCAGACGAAGGTCCGCTTCAGGTCGTGACCGAATCGCCCGTGCGGGCGGCGGCGTTCTCCGCGGCTCCGGTCTCCGGGGCCGCCTCGGTGTCGGGCTGGAGTGGCGCGGGGTTCTTCGGGCCGCGCAGGGCGACGTAGAGGAGCAGCGCGGCCATGACGGCGGCGCCGGTCCACATGGCCTGCTGCCAGCCGTCGACGAAGGACTGCTGTGCCGCGTGGATCAGGTCCCGCGCGTGGCCGCCGGTCCCGGGTGCGACCTCGACGGCGTTGGCGATGCCTTCGCGGGCGGTCTCCGCGGCGCCCGCGGGGATGCCGTCGAGCCTGCCGTCGATGGCACCGCGGTAGCCGTTGGCCAGGAGCGCGCCGAGCATGGCGATACCGAGAGCGGTGCCGAACTCGCGGGTGACGTCGTTGAGCGCGGAGGCGACGCCTTGCCTGGCGCGGGGCAGCGAGCCGGTGATGGCCTCGGTGGAGGGCGTCATCGACAGACCCATGCCGATGCCCATGGCGAGCATGCCGGCCAGTATGGACAGGTAGCCGCCGTCGACGGACACGAACAGGGCCATCAGCACCAGGCCGAGGCCGGCCAGGGCGACGCCGACGGTCATGGTGGGGCGGGCGCCGATCCTGGCGGCCATCCTCGGGGCCAGGCCCGAGGTCACCATCATGATGACGGCCATCGGCATCATCGCCACCGTGGACAGCAGCCCGGACCAGCCGAGTACGGCCTGGAAGAACGGGAAGAGGACGACGGAGATACCGGCCTGGACGCCGAAGACGACCAGCAGGGTGACCGAGCCGGAGGCCAGGCCCCGCTCGCGGAAGAGGCGTACGTCCAGGAGGGACGCGTCACGGCGGTGCAGTTCCCAGGCCACGAAGGCGACCGCGGCGATGACCCCGACGGCCAGGCTGATCAGGGTGACGGGAGCGGTCCAGCCGTGTTCGGGGCCTTGCTGCAGGACGAAGATGAGAGCGATCACGGCGATGACCGAGACCAGCGCGCCGATGGTGTCGAAGGAGTGGGCGGAGCGCTCGCGGGAGTCGGGCACCGATCGCAGCGTCATCGCCAGCGCGGTGACGACCAGGACCACGGGCAGGACGAACAGCCAGCGCCAGTCGGCGACGTCGACCAGCAGGGCGGAGAGGAACATGCCCAGGATGCCGCCGCCTCCGCCGATGCCGGTCCACACGCCGATCGCTTTGCCTCGCTCCTCCTCCGGGAAGGTGGAGGTGATGACCGCCAGCGTGATCGGCATGATCATCGCGGCGCCGACGCCGGCGGCCACGCGGGTGCCGATCATCACCGCGGCCGACGGGGCGAGTCCCGCGACAGTGTTGGCGGCACCGAAGATGATCAGCCCGGTGATCAGCATGGGCCTGCGGCCCAGGCGGTCACCGATCGCGCCGAGCGGCAGCAGCAGCGCGGCCAGGGCGAGGGTGTAGACGTTGATGATCCACAAAACGGTGGTCTGCGAGGCGCCGAACTCGACGGCCAGGTGGGTCTGGGCGACGTTCAGCCCGGTCACCGAGGCGATGACCGCCATCAAC
The DNA here is from genome assembly GCF_040802095.1 of Nonomuraea sp. NPDC050783. Classification (NCBI taxonomy): domain Bacteria; kingdom Bacillati; phylum Actinomycetota; class Actinomycetes; order Streptosporangiales; family Streptosporangiaceae; genus Nonomuraea; species Nonomuraea sp. NPDC050783. The sequence goes on along the minus strand of NZ_JBFAHK010000024.1, from coordinate 104,256 downwards.
GCGATCGACACGGTGATCAGGATCACGCGCAGCCGGCGCGCGTCCGGCGCGTCTTCGCCGCTCGGCGGCACGGGCGTCGCTTGAGGAGGCGGGTTGGTGCTCATGGTTTCCTCCCAGGAAGGGCATACGGAATCAGCGCCGGGACAGGCCCGGTCGCCAGGTCGGTGAGGTGAGGGCCGGCTCGCCGCGCGGCCCGCTCCGGTCGCGGGAAGTGCGCGCAGGCAGGTCGCGCAGGCAGCGCGCACCCTTTCGCCGGACCGGGTCGGTGCTGGACCATCCGTGGACGACGTTAGGCCCTCGTTGCATTAGAGGCATACCATGTTGCCCATGACGCAAGAAGATGGGCAACTGGACAGCCTCGTACGCAAGCGGATCCGCGCGCTGCGCGTCGCGCAGGGCTGGTCGCTGGAGGAGCTGGCCACGCGGGCCAACCTCAGCCAGTCGTCACTGAGCCGTATCGAGAACGGCCGGCGCCGCCTCGCCCTGGACCAGCTGGTCACCCTCGCCCGCGCCCTGGACACCACCCTGGACCAGCTCGTGGAGAACGCCGCCGACGACGTCGTCATCAGCCCGATGATCGACAGCACGCACGGCCTGATGCGCTGGTCCATGAAGGCCGACCCCGGCATGAGCGTGATGCGCCGGCGGATGACCGACCCGCCGCCCGACAACCCGGCCCGCATGCGCGCCCACCCCGGCCGCGAATGGCTGGTGGTGTTGTCCGGCACCGCCGTCCTCATGCTCGGCCACCGGCGCATTCGCGTCGAGACCAACCAGGCCGCGGAGTTCCCCACCATGATGCCGCACGCCATCGGCGCCGAGGGCGGACCGTGCGAGATCCTGGGCGTCTTCGACCGCGACGCGCGCCGCGGCCACCAGAAGGACGATATTGCGTGACAGGCCGCGCATCCAGCCACCTCTTTGCGTTTCCCGCAAGGGTTCGTGCGGGATGCGCATGACAGGCTTACGTTGATGTCATGGCCCACACACATGAGCACCCTGTCCATCACGACGAAAGCGGTCAGGCGGAGATCCTCGATCTGGACGCCGAAGTGCTCGCCGAGCACATGGCGTCCATCACCGCCTGGCTGCCGCTGAAGAGCCGGCCGCGCCACATCGTGGACCTGGGCTGCGGCACCGGCGCGGGAACCTTCGCGCTCCTCGAACGCTTCCCCGACGCGCGCGTCACCGCCGTCGACGCCTCCGTCGGGTACCTCCGGATCCTGCACGAGAAGGCGTGCGCCCGCGGCGTCGAGGGACGCGTACGGACCGTGCAGGCCGACCTCGACACCGACCACTGGCCCGACCTCGGCACGCCGGATCTGGTGTGGGCCTCCGCCTCGATGCACCACATGGCCGACCCCGGCCGCGCCCTCCGGAGGGTCCGCGACGTGCTCGCCCCCGGAGGCCTGTTCGCCCTCGTCGAGCTCGCGGGCTTCCCCCGCTTCCTGCCCGCCCACGCCCCGGCGAGCCGGCCCGGCCTGGAGGAGCGCGCCCATGCCGCGATCGAGAGCCTCCACGCCGAGCACGTTCCGCACCGCGGCGCCGACTGGGGCCCGATGCTGACGGCGGCAGGCTTCACCGTGGAGGACGAGCGCACCATCACCGTGAACATCCAGGGTGAGCCAGGCGGGGCGATCAGCCGCTACGCCTACAGCAGCCTCCAGCGCATCCGCGGCGTCGCCGCACCCGCCCTCAGCCCCGAGGACCTGGCCGCGCTCGACGAGCTCCTCGACGCCGGCGGCCCGGACAGCCTGCTGCGCCGCGCGGATCTCGTCGTACGCACCGAGCGCACCGTCTGGGCCGCCCGCCGCGCCTGACGCCGCCCGCGCAAGGCCCTCGCCGGCCGGCCACCCATCGATCAGGAGCCCGAGTGGCGGCTCACCGGAGCTATAGGGGTTCCAAGCCTTCATGGTCATGTTGCGGGCGTGCGGCCGTGGTTAGAGTGCCGTCATGCGTGTCGGCTCTCCTGACCCTGGCGGTGACCGCCGAGGAAAGAGGAAAGGGGAGAGGGAGAGGGAGACCGCCCGGCGGGTTCTTCGTCATGGGCGGATCGGCCTCGCGGCGGCGTCACGCACGCACCCGTACAGGGCGCACCTCGACGACGAGCTCGGCGTGGAGGCCGGCCGGAATCGCACGAGGCATTCGGGGTGATCGGGATGACGGGGTACGCGCTGTCCGAGGTGGAAGGCCGCGCCCGCGAGCTGGCCGCCCTCGACCGTTTCCTGGCCTCGCTGTCCGGCGGCGCCGCGGCCCTCGTCCTGGCCGGCGACGCGGGCATCGGCAAGACCACGGTGTGGAGCCACGGCGTCGCCCGCGCCGGTGCCCTCGGTCACCGCGTCCTGTCCTGCCGGCCCGCCGAGGCCGAGACCGCACTGACGCTCAGCGCGCTGGCCGACCTGCTGCACGGCGTGCTGGAGGAGGCGGGCGACATGCTTCCGCCGCTCCAGGCGCAGGCTCTGGAGGTGGCGCTCCTCCGCCGGACGGAGGCCGAGGGGCCGCCGCTGGCCGCGCGCGCCCTCGGCGCCGCCGCGCTGTCGGCGGTGCGGGCCCTGGCGCGGAGGGGTCCCGTGCTGCTGGCGATCGACGACGTGCAGTGGCTGGACGAGGCCAGCGCGCAGACGATCGCCTACGTGGTGCGCCGCCTGGCGGAGGAGCCCGTGGGCCTGCTGGTGGCGATGCGGGCCAGGCCGCCGGCCGCCGCACCGCTGGGGCTGGCCCAGGCGCTGCCCGCCTCCCGCGTCGGCGTGGTGTGGCTGGGGTCCCTCGGCCTGGGCGCGCTGCGCCGGATGCTGCTGCGGCACACCGGTGAGGAGTGGAGCATGCCGGCGCTCCGCCGCCTCCACCAGGCCGCGGGAGGCAACCCGCTGTACGCCCTGGAGATCGTACGCTCCCTTCGCCGCACCGGCGCCTACCCGGGGCCCGGCGAGCCGCTTCCCGTCCCCGAGTCGGTGGCGGAGCTGATGGGCGAGCGGATCCGCGCGCTGGGCGAGCCCGTCGTGGACGCGCTGCTGCACGTCGCCCTGCTGGCGCACCCGACGGTCGCGGCGGTGCGGGCGGCGATCGGGGTGCCGGAGGGGCGGCTGTCCTCCCTGACGGTGGCGGAGGAGTCGGGCGTGATCGAGGTCCGGCGGGGCCGGATCGGTTTCACCCACCCGCTGCTGGCCTCCGCCGTGCGCGCGGTGACCTCCTCCGAGCGTCACCGGCGGGTGCGGCGGCGGCTGGCCGAGGTGGTCTCCGACGTGGAGCAGCAGGGCCGGCACCTGGCGCTGTGCGAGGACGGGCCGGACGAGAAGGTCGCGGCGCTGCTGGAGCAGGGGGCCGCCGGCGCCTGGCACCGGGGAAGCCCGGCGGCCGCCGCGGAGCTGTGGAACCTGGCGGCGGCCCGTACCCCGCCGGCCGACGTGGACGGCGCCCACCGGCGGACGGTCGCCGAGGCGCGGTGCCTGCTCGCCGCCGGCGACGCCGCCCGTGCCCGCCACGTGCTGGAGGCGGTGGTGGCGGCCCGGCCGCCGGGCCCGCTGCGCTCCCGGGCGCTGCTGCGGCTCGCCGAGGTCGTATTCTACGAGGGCGGCACGGTCGAGGCGGGCCGGTTGTGCCGGCGCGCGCTGGCCGGCGCGACCGGCCACCCGGACCTTCAGGCGGAGCTGCACCTGCGCCGGGCCTGGTTCAGCACCCACGACGCGACCGAGCAGCTGGCCGCCGCCGAGGCCGCCGTCGAGGCGCTCCAGCGGCCGGGGGAGTGTCCTGAGCCCGTGTTGCTGTCGTGCGCCCTGTCCGTACGGGCGATGTACCGGCTCACCAACGGCCTGGGCATCGCCCACCGCGATCTGGAACGCGCCGCCCGCCTGCTGCCGGCGCAGCCGTCGCGGCACTGGGCCGAGACGTGGAGCCGGCAGAGCCTGGGGGCGTGGGCCAAATGCGTGGACCCGGCCGAGGCTCGCGAGCGCTTCGCGGTCGAGCTCAGCCTGGCCACCGAGTCCGGTGACGAGCCCGCGGTCGGGCACGCGTTGATGCACCTCGCCGAGATCGACTGCTGGCTGGGGGACTGGCCGCGGGCCCGGCAGGAGGCGCGGCGGTCCATCGAGGTGATCGAGCTGACCGGCCAGCGCCGCTGGCTCGGCTTCGGCCGGTACGCCCTGGCGCTGGTCGACGCGCATCTCGGTCGTGTCGGCGAGGCCGAGGCCGCCGCCAGGAACGCGCTGGAGCAGGCCCGGGAGTCCGGCGACCCGTACGTGGCCGCCCTGCTGCGGCAGGTCCTCGGCTTCGCCGCGCTGTCCGCGGCCGATCTCGAACGGGCCGACCACCACCTGAGCCAGGCGGACGGGCTGGTCGGCGCCATGAAGATCAAGGAACCGGTGCGCTACATGTTCCACGGCGACCAGATCGAGGCCGCGGCCGCCACCGGCCGGACGGCGCGGGCGCGTAAGCTGCTCGCGCGGCTGCGGAGCCGGGCCGAGGCCGCGCCGCGTCCCTGGTTGCTGGCGATCCTGCCCCGCAGCGAGGCGGTCGTCGCCGCGGCCGAGGGCGACCTGGACGGGGCGGCCCGCGCCGCGCGGCGGGCCCTGGACGCGTGCGCCGCGCTGCCGATGCCCTTCGAGCGCGGGCGCGCCCTGCTGGTGTACGGCAAGGTCCTGCGGGCCGGCAAGCGGAAGATCCCGGCCAGGGACGTGCTGACCCAGGCCGAGCGGACCTTCGACGAGCTGGGCGCGCCGCTGTGGTCCGCGCAGGCGGCGGCCGAGCTGCGCAGGTGCGGGCAGCGCCGGGCGCCCGACCGCCAGCTCACGCCCACCGAGCAGGAGATCCACCGGCTGGTCGCGTCGGGCCTGACCAACCGCGAGGTGGCCGGGCGGATGTTCATCAGCGCCAAGACCGTCGAGGCCAACCTCACCCGCATCTACCGCAAGCTCGGCGTGCGCAACCGCAGCGAGCTGGCGGGGCTCGGCACCCGGTCCGAGGCCGCCGACGACCGTCCCCGCGCCGGCTGAGCGCTCCGGCGCGGGGGTCGGGAGAGCTGGGGCTAGCCGAACTGCACCTTCACCCCGAACTGGTTCTCCGCCCGCTCGATCGGGGTGAAGAACACGTCGAGGCTGGCCGGGTCGATCCCGTGGTGGATGCCTAGTGCCTGGTTGAGCACGTACCAGGGGCCTCCGCTGTCGCCCGGCAGGCTGACCGCCCCCGTGACGCCCACCATGTTGGAGGCGGTCTTCGTGCAGCCGCCGCAGCCGCCCCACGCGAAGTGGATGCTCACGCTCGGGTTGTTGATCGAGCCGCAGGTGGTTCCGCTGGTCCGCCCGAAGTGGCAGACGTAGGCGCCCGTCATGTAGCCGGAGCTGGAGATGCGGGAGGTCACGGTGCGCCGTGTGCTGAAGGTGTCCCAGAACTCGGGGACGTCGTCGTGGCCCGTGGTGGTGTGCCACTCCGGTTCGCCGTTGACGCCGATGTGCTCGCTGACGAACGGCGCGGCGAAGGTCGAGACGACCCCGCCGGCGGAGTTGTTCTGGTCCATCTGGTTGATGCCCTCGCAGTGCGCGGCGGTGAGCACGCCCTCGACCTGGTCGTTGGTGCGCCGGACGACGAAGGCCGAGGTGCACGCGTAGGCGCCGCCGCTGCGGAGGATCGACCCTCCGTGCCCGGTGCTGGGAACGGTGATCCTGGCCCCGGGAGCGCGTTCCTCGACGGAGAAGTCGGAGCTCCGCAGGGCGAGCCGGTCCCCGGCCACGCGGGCGGCCAGCTTGTCGCGCAGTGCCTGCCCGCGCAGGCCCGGCTGCTCCCGCTGGAGCGCGAGCGTGAGCCGGACGCGCTGCGTCGCCACGTCGAAGTCCGAGCGGACCTGCGTGAAGCCCAGGTCCGCGGCGGCCGCGTGCAGCGTGTTCTGCCGGGCGACCATCTCGTCGAACGAGTACGCCATCCCGCCGGTCAACTCGACCTCGGGAAGGGTGCCCGCCCGCACCGAGTCCGGGACCCGGCCCTTGAAGTAGAGGGTGGCCGGCCTGCTCGCGGTGAAGTCCAACCGGCCTCCGGCGTACGACTGCGCCCGGACGTCCTCGGGCAGCGACTCCACGAGTTTCGTGACCTTCTGCTGGATGGTCAGCCGCCGCCTGGCCTCGGAGACCGGGACCTTCGCCAGGCTCGCGACGGCCTTGGCGTCCCGCTCCAGCGCCTGCTCGGGGGTGATGAGGGCACCGTCGTCGGGCGGGGAGGTCTCCGCGACCACGTCGGGGACGTCAGTGGAAACGGGGGGCGGGTCGGCGTGCGCGGGCAGCGCCGGCAGGGTCAGCAGGCTCCCGATGGCCAGGAGACCAGCCACGACCGTGCGCGGCGCGGCGCGCCGGGCGCCGCTCGTGGCCCGCCCGGTTCTCACGCCTGATGCGAGTCGCATCCGTCGTCCTCCAGTTGCTCGATCGGCGCGCCCGGCCCGCTGCCGGGGCGCTTCCAGGAGCAACGATGGCTCGGCCCCACCCCCGAGTAATCGGGGAAATCCCTATCGAATGCGACAGATCAGACAGAGCCGTGGACCGCCGGCTACCCGAAGTCCACCTCCTTGCAGTTGCCCACCTTGTACTTGGTGTGCAGGGACGCGGCGCCGGTCACGGTCTCGCCGCCGCGCTGCGCGGGCCGGAAGCTGGAGGGGACCTGGTGATGGTCGAGGACCACATGGACGACAGGTGCTCCTTGCCCACCGCGGCCAGGATGCACATCTCGGCGTGGTTGCTGACGTTGTCGCAGAACGCGCCGGCGATGACCACCCGCCGGCCGGTGCGGAGCTTGCGACCACAGGTCGTCCTCGACGATGGCGAGCGTGTAGGTGGTCGTCTTGCCGAACTTCTCGCCGGCGATCCACTCGACCAGGGAGTCGATGTCGGACTTCTCCAGCGCCGTGGGTCCCCTCCTCGTGGTGGATGTCCAACCGCATGGAGGGCGTACGGGCGCGGCGCGCGCGTTTCACGGGGAGGCGCGCCACTCCGAGGGGGTACGGCCGCGGGCCCGCTTGAAGGCGACGCTGAACGCGAACGCGTCCTGGTAGCCGACCTGGCGGGCCACGCCGGCCACGGTCTGGTCGGTGTCGCGGAGCAGGTCGGCGGCGAGGGTCATGCGCCAGTCGGTCAGGTAGCCGAGCGGCGGCCGGCCGGCCAGGGCGGTGAAACGCTGGGCGAACGCGGCCCGCGACATGCCGACCTTCGCCGCCAGCCCGGCGACCGTCCACCGGTGGGCCGGGTCGGCGTGCATCAGGCGCAGCGCCTCGCCGATCGCCGGGTCGGTCAGCGCCCGGTACCAGGCGGGCGGCGTCGCCCCCGGCCGGGTGCACCAGGCCCGCAACGCGATCACGAGGACCAGGTCGAGCAGCCGGGCGAGCACCGCGTCCTGGCCGGGCTCGTCGCGGGCGGTCTCGGCGGACAGCAGGTCGAGCAGCGCCCGGGTACGCGGCCCCGCCGGCACGACCGCCAGCGGCGGCAGCAGCTCCAGCAGCCGGCCGGCCGCGTCGCCGTGCAGCTCGTACGCCCCCCGCAGCAGGACCGTGGCCCCGGCCGAGCCCGTGCCGTACGTGCGCGGGCCGAGCGACGGGTAGGGGCCCGAGGGCGCGCCGTCCGGCAGGTACTTGCACCCGTCCCTGATCACGAACCGCGGCGCGGTCGCCGGGTCGTCGGCGACCGTGTACCCGCCGGCCGCGGTGACGAGGGCGAGGTCGCCCGCCGCGAGCCGCGTGGGCGGGCCGTCGCCGAGCCGGATCCAGGACTGCCCGCCGAGCGTGGCCGCGACCGTGAGCGGCGACCCGTCGGCGTACGTCACACCCCACGGCGGCCGCTCGATGAGCTGCCTCACCAGGGCGTGGTGCGCGCGGGCGCGGTGCAGCAGGTCCGTCAGGACGTCCATGCCGCCAGCGTAGACGCTCGCAAAGGCATCCCGGATGTTCTCCTATGGATCGTCCAGCGGGACGTGGGGTTGGCTGGGCGGCATGACGAAGTCCATCGCAGTGTTCGGCACCGGGCCCGGTGTCGGCCAGGCCATCGCCCGCCGCTACGGGAAGGAGGGGTACGAGGTCGTCCTCGTCGCCCGCCGCAGGGAGCCCCTGGACAAGCTCGCCGCCGAGCTGTCCGCCGAGGGCGTCACGGCCCACGCGGTCACCGCCGACCTGAGCAGGCCCGGCGACGTGCCCGCGCTCGCCGCCCGCGTCCGCGCCGCCGTCGGCGACCCCACCGCCTTCTACTACGGCCCGATCGCTCCCCACCCGCTGTTCGTGCCCGCCGTCGAGCTCACCCCCGAGCTGATCGCGGACCGCCTGCCGCTCACGCTCTACACGCTGCTGGGCCTGGTCGGGGAGTTCCTGCCCGCGATGGCCGGGCGCGGCGACGGCGCCGTGCTCACCGCCCAGGGCGCCGGTGCCGTCCACGGGCGGCCGGGTATGAGCGGCTGGCCCGCCGTCCTCGCCGCGCAGCGCAACTACCTGCAGTCGCTCGCCGCCGAGGTCGCCGGGCAGGGCGTCTACGTCGGCGCGCTCTACATCGGCGCCCGCATCCTCGGCACCCCCTTCGACGCCGACTACGAGCGGCGCCGCGCGCAGGGCGAGCCCGTGCCCGACATGCCCGCCGCCGACCCCGCCGAGCTGGCCGGCCTCCTCTGGACGATGCACGCGGAACGCACCCGGCACGAGGCCGTCGTCCCCGCCGCCGGCTGAGCGGCCACCCGGTCAGGCCAGGAGCCGGGCGGCCCAGGCCGAGGTCTGACCCTCTTGAACCCTCTGACGGCGCACGAGGCCCGCAGGGCGCGTGACGCGGGGGCGCTGCCCCGGCGACGGCGTCCGAAGCGCCGGCCGTTCGCATCCCGGTGACGTGAGGTGGCCACTGGTGATGTCGGCGGTCGGTGATCTCTTCGCGGACGCCGCCGCCCCGCGTCCAGAAGGCGAGCACCGCCGCCTTCCGGACATCAGCGCCTCTGCCGGGGCTGATTCAGGCGGAGGGCATCAGGTCGCGGCGGCGCAGGAACGCCAGCCCCGCCGCGGTCAGGGCGATGGCCACCACGGTCAGTCCCAGCAGTGGCACCACCGGTGACGAGGCGCCGCCCAGGAGCATCGCCGGCACGTGCACGAACGGCGAGAGGTCGAGGACGGCCCCGGTGGCCAGCTTGAACTCCGCCAGCAGATCCACGACCAGGAAGAGACCGAGCGCGGTCCAGCTCACGGCCGCCGTCAGCCGCGGTAGCAGGCCGAACAGCAGCGTCGCGATCCCGGTCAGGATCCAGACCGCGGGCAGGTAGGCCAGCGTGGCCCCGGTGACGCGGGCCACGTCGCCGTCGAAGGTGAGCCCCGCCACCGCCCCCAGTACGGTCAGCAGCAACACCGGGCTCACGAGGGCGAACACCAGGTGGCTCAGCGCCCAGCGCAGCCGGCCGACGGGGGTGGACAACAGCAGATCGGCCCGGCCCGCCGCCTCCTCCCCACGGGCGCGCAGCGCCGACACCAGCGCCGCTCCCGCGACGAGCTGGCTGAGCACGTACATCACGAACGTGAAGAACACGTCCGAGAGCCGGGCCTCGGCACCACCGAGAGTCGCGGCCAGCTCCCGGAGCTCCGGCGTGTCCAGCTGGGTGTTCAGCCCGCGCGCCGCCACGCCGAGCAGGGCGCCCAGCGCCCCGAAACCGATCGCGAAGCCCGCCAGGCTGCCGCGGTGCAGGCGAGCGGCCAGGCCGAACGCGCCCGGCAACGTTCCCTCGGCGGGTCCGGGACGGACGGGGATCAGGCCGCCGGCCACGTCACGCCGCGTGGACAGCGCGAACGCGACCGCCGCCAGCACGGCGACGAACAGCGCGATCAGCCCCAGCACCCACCACCGGTCGCCGGCGTAGGGCCTGGTCAGCCGGACCCAGCCGAACGGCGTCAGCCACGCCAGCCAGCCGATGCCGCCGCTGTCGGCCAGCGAGCGCAGCGCGAACAGCAGGCCGCCGGCCGCGATCGCGATGCCGCGCGCCGTACCGGAGGAGGCGGTGAGCTGCCCGGTGACGGCGGCCACGGCCGCGAACGCCCAGCCGCCCGCGGCCGTGGACAGCCCGAACAGCAGCGAGGAACCCGCGGGCAGGCCGCTCGCGACCAGGCCGGGCATCGACAGCAGGCCCAGGAGCAGGTTGGCGGCCAGCACGACCGCGAGCGCGGCGGCCAGCGGGGCGTGACGGCCGATGACCCCCGAGGCCAGCAGCTCGCGCCGGCCGGTCTCCTCCTCGACGCGGGTGTGCCTGATCATCAGCAGGATGCTGATGATCCCGCCGAACAGCGCGAGAGAGGAGCCGAGCGTCCAGGCGGTCAGGCCGCCGACGCTCGCGTCATAGATGGGGCCGCGCATCGCCAGCTGCGCGGGGTTGCTCGCCGAGGCCGCCGCGAAGGAGTCGCGGGCGGCCTGGTCGGCGTACAGGTCGGTGGTGGCGGAGGCGATGCTCGTCGGAAGCAGCGCGGTGATCACGATCCACACCGGCAGCAGCACGCGGTCCCTGCGCAGGATGAGCCGGATCAGTGTCCCGGTGCCGGTCATGCTGCCGGTCATCTGGTGGCTCCCTCGTAGTGGCGCAGGAACAGCTCCTCCAGCGTCGGCGGCTGTGTGGTCAGGCTACGGACGCCCGCCCGGGCCAGCTCGGCGAGCACCGAGGTGAGCGCCTCACCGTCCACCTGGCAGCGCAGCCGGGCGCCGTCCACGGTCAGGTTGTGCACGCCGAGCAGGGCGGCCAGGCCGGGCGCCGGCCCGATCAGCTCGGCGGTGACGGAGGTGCGGGTGAGGTGGCGCAGGTCGGCGAGGCTGCCCGACTCGACGGTACGGCCGGCGCGGACGATGCTGACGCGGTCGCACAACGTCTCCACCTCCGACAGGATGTGGCTGGACAGCAGCACGGTGCGGCCGGCGCGCTTCTCCTGCAGGACACACTCGTTGAAGACCGCCTCCATGAGCGGGTCCAGGCCCGAGGTCGGCTCGTCCAGGATCAGCAGTTCGACGTCGGAGGCGAACGCGGCCACCAGCGCCACCTTCTGCCGGTTGCCCTTGGAGTAGGTGCGGCACTTCTTGCGCGGGTCGAGCTCGAAGCGCTCCAGCAGCTCGGCGCGCTGCCTGGGGTCCAGGCCGCCACGGGCCCTGCCCAGCAGGTCGATGACCTCGCCGCCGGTCAGCGAGGGCCACAGGGTGACGTCGCCGGGCACGTAGGCGAGCCTTCGGTGCAGTTCGGTGGCGTCGCGCCAGGGGTCGCCGCCGAGTAGCGCGACCTGGCCGTCGTCGGCGCGCATCTGGCCGAGCAGGATACGGATCGTGGTGGTCTTGCCGGCACCGTTGGGCCCGAGGAAGCCGTGCACCTCGCCCGTCTTGACGGTGAGGTCGAGCCCGTCCAGGGCCCTGGCCCGGCCGAAGCTCTTGACCAGGCCGTCCACGTGCACTGCGGCGTTCATCGTTGTCCCTCTACCTTCTCCAGGCCCGTCCGCGCCTGGGCGAACACCTCGTGGCCGAGGAAATCCGGTCTGATCAGATCGAGCTGGGCCTTGCCGACGCGTAGCGCGCCTTGCGGGGCGTACAGGTCCGTGCCGAGGGCGCGGGAGACGTGCTCGTGCAGCACCGCGATGCCCAGCTTCATCGCCGTCAGCACGGTCGCGCGGGCGCGATGGTCGGCCTCGGAGCGGTCTTCGCCGGCGAGATGCTCCTCCGTCACGCGGACGAGTTCGTCGAACATGCCGGCGGCCGCGGGGGAGCCGTCCACCAGCGCGCGGCCCAGGTACTTCATCAAGGGCGGCGCGGTTCGGTGGACGTTCTCGATGAATTCGGGCTTGTCCAGGTTGTGGTCGGTGACGCCTACGGTGACCTGCTCGCGCAGGTAGCTGACGACGTACTCGTCGCAAGCCTGTCTCAGCGCTTCTTTGGTGCCGAAGTGGTGCTGCACCAGGCCGGGCGAGACTTTGGCGGCCTCGGCGATCCCACGGATCGTGGTGGCCTTGACCCCCTGCTCGGCGAACAGCGCCAGCGCGGCGTCGCGGATGCGGGCGCGCGTCGTCAGGTCCTCTTCAGAAATTGGTCGCACGTCCAAGAGTCTATACGTATGTATTGGCCACCATGCAAGTGTTCAGTACATTGACGACCATGCTGGCCCGAAAGAGGGCGCGATCTCCGGCTTGCGCATCTGGGCCCCGTGGCGCGGCGGGAGATGTCTCCGGGCGAGACCGGGGCAGACCGCGCCCGGTGCGGTCTCTCGTCGTCCGCCTCGCCCTTGACCTCCTGCCCGTCCGCGAGAGCTCCCCTCGGGGACGTCCTCACGGACGGGCAGGCGAAGGAACGATCAGAGGCCGAGCGCGGCCGAGGCCAGCGCCGTGCCCTCCAGCCGCGCCTGGATCTTGGCGAACGCGGTCTCCCGCGAGGTGGAGATGTCGTCGGCGAACGGCGCGAACCCGCAGTCGTCACAGGTGCCCAGCCGGTCGGCGGGCAGGTGGCGGGCGGCCGTCAGGACGCGGTCGCGGACCTCCTCGGCGGTCTCGACACGCGGGTCCACCGGGTCGGTCACGCCGACGAAGATCCGCGCGCCGGCGGGCAGGTGCTCGGCGACGACGGCCAGGACCTTGTCCGGGTCGGGCTCGCTGGCCAGCTGGAGGTAGAAGTTCCCCGCCTTGAGCCGGAACAGCTTGGGCAGCAGGTCCGCGTAGTCGATGTCGAGGCTGTGGGTGGAGTCCTGGTCGCCGCCGGGGCAGGTGTGCACCCCGATGCGCGCGCGTTCCGCTTCGGTGAAGCGCTCCAGGACGCTGTTGTTGAACGCGATGAAGTCGTCCAGCACCCCGCCGCTCGGGTCGAGCTTGAGCGAGAGGCGGCCTTCGGTGAAGTCGAGCTGCACCACGTGCGCCCCGGCCTCCAGGCAGCCGCGGATGTCGGCCTCGGCCTGGTCGGCCAGGTCGGCCAGGAACGCCTCGCGCGGGTAGCCCTCGATGCCGTCGGCCGGGTAGAGCAGGCTCAGCGCCGACGGCGCGATGACGGCCTGCTTGACCGGCACGCTCGCGTGGCGCTGGGCGGCGCGCAGGTAGCGCTCGGCGTGGACCTGGTAGCGGAACGGCCCGGCGGTCAGCCGGGGCAACTGCCGCTGGTGCCCGTCGGCGAAGGGGATCACCACGCCGTCCGGGGCGAGCCCGTCCAGCCCGGCGATCGGGTAGGTGGCGAAGCTGGGCTTCGCCTGCTCGCCGTCGGTGACCACGGGCGAACCCAGGTCTTCGAGACGGCGGATGGTGTCACGGACGGCCTGCTCCTGCTCCTCGGCCAACGCGGACGCTCCGTCGGCCGGCTCGGAGGCCGCGGCGGCCAGCAGCGCGGCAGGGCGCGGGATGCTGCCAATCGGCTCGGTGGGAAGTGACATGACTGGAGCATAGATAACGATGTGTACCTGTTCAATCGCTTCCCGTACGCACATCCGGAGCGGGCATGGAAGCGGGTGGGCGCCTCGTCCCACCTGGACGGCGCGCTCGGCGCCTGCGCCGGTGCCCGGCCGTCGGCTACGCGCCCGCCAGCACCAGGTCCAGCACGTCGATGCCGACCGGCGTGCGCCGGGTCGCGATCCGGCCCACCGCCCACCGGCCGGGGAAGCGGGCCAGCAGCGCGCGCAGCGCGATCGCGGCCTCGTGCCTGGCCAGGTGCGCGCCGAGGCAGAAGTGCACGCCGCGGCCGAAGGAGAGGTGCTCGTTGGGCGTGCGGTCCGGGCGGAACTCCTCCGGGGCGGCGAACACCCGCGGGTCGCGGTTGGCCGAGAGCGTCATGGCGATCACCCGTTCGCCTGGCCCGACGGCGTGCCCGGCGATGACGGCCGGGCCGGTCGTGAACCGGTCGACGCCGCCGACCGGGGGCAGGAAGCGCAGCACCTCCTCGATCGCGGACGGGACCAGTCCGGGGTCGGCCCGCAGCCGGCTCAGCGCCTCCGGATGGGCCACCAGGCACAGCACGAGGTTGACCAGCAGCGTCTTGGTGGTCTCGTGGCCGTTGACGAGCAGCAGCGTGCAGAAGTCGAGCAGCTCGTCGTCGGTGAGGCGGCTGCCGTCCGGCTCGGCGGCCAGCAGGGTGTCGATCACCTCGCCGCGGGGGCGGGCGCGGCGCTGGGCGAACACCTCCAGGAAGTAGCCCGCCAGCTCCGCGCGTGCCGTGGCGAAGGCGGCGCGGCGGGCCGGGTCCTCGGCGAACGCCCCGGCGAAGGAGGTGATCGCCTCGGTCCAGCGCACGAAGTCCGGCTGCCGGGCGGCGTCCACGCCGAGCAGTGCGGCGATCGTGCGGACCGGCAGCGGGAGGCCCAGGTCGCCGATCACGTCCAGCTCGCCGTCCACGCCGGTGAGCCGGGTCCGTACGGTGGCGGTGATCGAGGGGATCAGCGCCTGGACCGCGCGGGGCGTGAAGGCGCGGCCGACCAGGCGGCGCAGCAGGTGGTGGCGGGGCGGATCGATGGCGGACAGGCCGCCGAGGAGCGGGTTGTCCCGGTGCGGGGCGGGCCGCGCGCTGTGGCGCCGCTCGTCGGAGGAGAACAGCCGGTGGTCGGCGAGCACCCGGCTCACCTCGGCGTGGCCGTGCACCACCCAGGCGCGCGGCGGCTCGGCGAACCGCACTCCGTCGCCGGCGAGCCCGTCGCGCGCGGTCTCCCGGTACCAGTCGAGGATGTCGTCGGTCATGCGTCCGAGTCTCGGCGGCGGCGGGCAGCGGGGGATTGGAGGAAACGGACGTCCGCCAGCAACGTGGCGGGCGGCGTCCCGACCGCGTGGCGGAACTCCGCGAGCAGGTGCGGCTGGTCGTAGCAGCCGCTGCGTACCGCGATGTCCGCCCAGTCGGGGCGCTCGCCCCTGGCCAGGGCTTCGCGGGCGACGGCGAGCGCGTGGTGCAGGCGGATCACCCGGGCGTACGACTTGGGCCGCAACCCGACCGCCACCGCGAACCGCCGCCGCAGCTGCCGCTCGGACAGTCCGGCCTCGGCGGCGTGCCGGCTCACGGGGGCGCCGGGCGCGGCGTGCATGGCGGCCAGCACGGCCCGCACCCGCTCGTCCACCCGGCAGCCCCCGGCCCGCCTCCGCTGCCGCACCAGCTCGAACGCCCCCGCCGACCGCGCGGCGACCGTCCTGGTGACCGTCCTGGTGACCGCCCCGCCCCCCGGATGGCCGCCCTTGAGGGGCGTTCCGGCCAGCGGGACCTCGTCGGCCGCGAGGCCGAACAGCCCCGTGACCGTCCCCGGCCGGAGCCGGAGCCCGACGAGCGGGCCGCCCTCGGGCAGCCGTCCCTGGCGGCGGCGGGTCTCCGGCCCGGCCAGCCAGTACGTCCCGTCGGGCATGACCAGCAGGTCCACGGCCGGCTGCGGCAGCCCCCTCGGCACCGTGCCGCCGTCGAGCACCCAGCAGGCCGCCACCACCGGGTCCAGATCGGCCGGGACGGGCAAGGCGAGCACCCGTGCAGTCAATCCGGCCGCCCGGGCCGTCCGCCACCGGTTAAGCGTGCCCGGGCCCCGCTCCTCGCCTGCTGTGCCCGCTTCTCCACCGGTACGGAGCGACGTCGGGCAGGGGTCCTGGTCATGTCCGGCCGGAAATTCCCGCTGAGCCCCGGGCGGTTGTGCAGTCATCCGGCTGCAAGGTGGCGGCCAGGCCGGTACGGACAACGGCGGGGACCGCGGCACCGTCATGACCGGCCAGGTCAGGTTCCAGGCTGGGCGGTGGTGGCCAGGGCGGGGGCGAACAGTTCGATGAGGTTGCCGGCGGGATCGGTGAGCAGGATCTGGCGTCCGCCGGGCCCGGCGACCACGTCGCTCTGGAAGGGCAGCCCGGCGGCCTGGAGGCGGGCGATCTCGGCGTCGAGGTCGTCGACGATCAGGTGGATGCGGTTGCGGCCGGGCACGGCGAAGCCTTCGGGAGTGGCGCGGGCACCGGAGCTGGCCGGTCCGGACAGCAGCAGCCGGAGCGGGCCGCGGAAGACCTCGGCGAAAGCGGGCGCGGCGCTGACGCCCACAGTGAATCCGAGGTGGGTGGTGTAGAAGTCGATGGCCGCCTGCACGTCCTCGACGAGGTAGCGGACGGAGGCGTGGTCGCCCGATGCGGTCATGGCTGGACCTCCCGGTGCGGGGTTGGGGTGAGGGCGGGCAGCAGGTAGCGGATGCGGGTGTCGAGCTCGGCGGCGGCGGCCTCGAACGCGGCGTCCCCGGCGCGGGCGGTGCCGCCGCCGGAGGCGGCGGGGTCGGCGAGGCCAGCGGAGTTGGCGGGGTCGGCGGGGTCGGCGGGGTCGGCGATGCTCCAGTGGATGCGCCGGGTCCGTCCGTCGAACTCGGGGCAGACTTCGCGGACCCTGTCGCACAGGCTGATCACGTAGTCGAATCGGCGGCCGGTCATCGTGTCCAGGTGCCGGGGGCCCCGTCCGGCGAGATCGATTCCGTACCGTCGGCGCAGGACTCGTACGGCGCCCGGGTGGAAGTGCGGTTTGGGGTGGCTTCCGGCACTGGCCACTTCGGCGCGGTCGCCGCTGTGGTGTCGCAGCAGGGCTTCGGCGATGGGGGAGCGGGCGCTGTTGCCGGTGCACACGAACAGCACAGAAGGACGCGGCGAGTTCTCGGACGAGGCGGCCGGCCGGTCGGGGACCAGGCGGAGCGCGGGATGCAGGGCGGCGCCCGCGTCGGCCAGCGCGCCCGCGCAGCGCTCCAGGTCGAGGCGGTAGTAGCTGTCGCGGCCGTCGAAACTGCTGCGACGCGCGCGGACCAGCCCGCCGGAGCGCAGCAGCCGCAGGTGGTAGGAGATCAGGTTCTGCGGCTCGCCGAGGCGGGCCACCAGCTCGCGTACGCGCAGGTCGCTGTGCGCCAGCTCGCTGAGCAGCCGCCAGCGCACCGGGTGCGCGGCCAGGTGGACGAACGGCGGCGGCGCGGCTTGACCGGACGGCACCATGCTCCGCATGATACATCAAACCAGTTTGATGCAATTCGGGATGGCCGGGGGAGTGTCATGACCGACAGGACCGAACGCCGCCCTCGGCCCGACGTACCGCGAGCCGCCCAGGAAGGACACCGGCATGGCTGAGCAGCCCTCCGGCCATCAGGCCGACGGCCCAGGCCCCGGCCGCGATGGGGCGGGCGGGCCGGAGACGTCCTGGCCTGCCGTGCGGCAGGTGGCGCTGCTGTTCCTCAAACTCGGCACGATCGCGTTCGGCGGCCCCGCCGCGCACACCGCGATGATGCGCGACGAACTGGTACGCCGCCGCGGCTGGATCGACGACCAGCGCTTCGTGGACCTGATGGCCGCCACCAACCTGATCCCCGGCCCCAACTCCACCGAACTGGCCATCCACCTGGGCTACGACCGCGCCCGCCGGCGTGGCCTGCTCGCCGCCGGGGTGTGCTTCATCCTCCCTGCCGCCCTCATGGTCACCGCCCTGGCCTGGGCGTACGTCACGTACGGCAGCACGCCCGCGCTCCAGGGCCTCCTGTACGGCATCGTCCCCGCGGTGATCGCGGTCATCGCGCACGCCCTGTTCGGCCTGCTGCGCACCGTGATCAAAACCGTACGGCTCGGCGTGCTGGCCGTCGCCGCGCTGACGGCCTACCTGCTGGGCGTCAACGAACTGCTCATCCTGGGAGCGGGCGCGCTGCTGGCCGCCGCCGCCCACCTCACCCGGCACCTGCACGCGAACGGCACGCACGGCGCCCTTGCCCCGCTGCTCACGCTCGGCGGCCTCCCCGTCTTCCCCGATCCGACCGGCGGCCAGCTCATCCAGTTGTTCGCCACCCTGCTGAAGATCGGCTCCGTGCTGTACGGCAGCGGCTACGTCCTGCTGGCCTTCCTGCAAGGCGCCTTCGTCGAACGGCTCGGCTGGATCAGCGGCCGGCAACTCATCGACGCCGTCTCCGTCGGCCAGGTCACCCCCGGCCCGGTCTTCACCACCGCGACCTTCCTCGGCTACCTGGTCGCGGGTCCGATCGGCGCGTTCCTCGCCACCGTCGCGATCTTCCTGCCGTCGTTCGTCTTCGTCGGCCTGCTCACCAGGATCACGGACAGGCTCCGCGCCGGCGCCTGGACCTCCGCCCTGCTCGACGGCCTCAACGCCGCCGCGCTGGCCCTGATGGCCGGAGTGTCGTACCAGCTCGCCCGCACCGCCATCATCGACCCGCTGACCATCGCCATCGCCGCGATCAGCCTGGTCCTGCTGTGGACGACCAGACTGAACAACGCCTGGCTGATCGGCGGCGGCGCCGCGATCGGCCTGGCCCATGCCCTCCTCACCTAGCCGCCCCGCCGGCTCCGGGTCGTCGATGTCGGGGCCGAGGATCTTCTCCGTGCGTGCGGCGGTCCCGTACGGCATCCGGGCGGCCGGCCGGTCGATCGCCTCGCCACAGGACGACAGAGCTGCTTCGCGCACCCCCGTGAGACCAATAGGCTCTGTGCCAGGTGTGCCAGGTGTGCCGGTTGAGCGGTCCTTCCGATGGACTCGATGACGTCCGGGGGTCTCGGTGGTGATCAGGCAGCTCGTGACAGCCGGGCTGTTGTTCCCGAATCTGTCCGTCCAGGCGCAGCCTCCTCTCGTCCACGTGATGACGTGGAACGTCTGCGCGGGCACCAACGCCGGGTGCGCGCTCTTCCGCCGCTCGAACGCCGTACCGGCCGGGCCTGGAGCGTCAGGTCGGCCGGGCTCGCCTATCCGGACGGCTCCCCGTACCAGTGCCGTCCCGACAGGAGCGGCAGGCCGCGCGGGGTGCAGAGCGTCACCTTGGCCGTGGCCGGAGCGGACCCCGGATTCGTGGTGCGCGCGCTGACCTCGCCGCCGTGGGGAGCCCGCAGGTACGCCGTCTGCACGGCCGACCGGGCGTTCTGCACCTCGCACTTCTCGTCCGGCTCCGTCCATGACGACAGGCAGAAGGGCAGGCCCTACCGGCACATCCAGGTGCGCGAGCTGTTCGAGCTCGGCCGGGGCGTGATCGGCGGCGACCTCAACCTGGTGCCGCGCGACGCCGCCCCGGCCTACAAGGGCCGCGACGAATGCGACCCGCGCCGGCGCTGGACCTACGTGACCCGCAAGCGGAAGATCGACTACGTGTTCGCCGGCGAGGGCCGCGTACGGAGATGCTTCGTCGATCGCGCCAGGAGCACGTGGTCCGATCACGTCCCGCTGCACGCCTGGGTGAGGCGGTAGCGGGGGCACGCCCCAGCGCGGCCCTCACCGCGCCGCCGAGCAGGAGGAGCCGGCCTCACGAGGTGGGCCGGGGGAGCGCCACGCGGACGTCGTCGAAGTCGACGGCCGCGCGGCCGGTGACGAGTTGCACGTGGCCGGGCCCCGCGATCGGTGACGGGTCCGTCACCGTGACGCGCGGCGCGGGCTCGCCGCCGACGTAGGCGCGGATCTCGGGCCCGCGCAGCTCGACGCGGAGCGTGGTGGGGCCCGTGACCGCCGGTCCCGTGCCGGTGGCGATGACGCCCGTGCCCGCGCGGTGGACGTCCACCGAGCCGTTGGGACGCAGGTAGACCAGGTAGCCGGACTGCGTGTAGGCGTCGCCGGGCCGGGCCGTGCGCACCTGGACGCCGCCGAAGGCGGTCGAGGTGGCCAGGGCGCGGAAGTGCAGGCGGGTCTCGACGGAGCCGTCGGCGATCGTCAGGTCGTCGATGACGCTCCTCCAGCCGGTGCGGGTGGTGTCCTGCTGGCGGTAGACGCCGTCGGCGACGCTCCACGCGCCGTCCACGGCGGTCCACGCGCGGGCGGTGTCCGCCGCCGAGGAGAAGCCGTCGCGGAAGACCACCCCCTGCGCGTCCGGCACGATCCGCAGGCCGAGGGCGTCGATCTCCGTCGTCCCGTCGGCGCGCCGGGTCGTCACCGTGAGCGGGCACGGCCCGGGCAGCGTCGTCTCCCGTACGGTGACCCGCACCTCGCCGGGGCCGGAGGCGGTGGCCGGGCCGGTCAGGCACGGACCGGAGACCGTGACCCCGGCGATGCGCCGTCCCGAGACGCGCACGCCGACCGGCTGCCCCGCGACGGCCTCGGACGCGGCCGCTCCCACGGTGACCAGGTCGTGGCCCACGTCGGAGCGGGCCGCGGCGGCGACCAGCCGGGCTGCCTCCGCCGCGCGCAGCACCTTCGCGCGGACGAGGCCGGCGGTGGTCCTGGTGACGTGGGCGACGAAGGCCCCGTGGCCGTCCCACTGCTCGCCGGCGCGCAAGCGGTCGGCGACCGTGCAGCCGGTGCCGTCGCCGGGGTTGCGGACGCCGGTGTCGCGGTCGCCGATGAACACGTGCTCCCGCTCGTCGGAGGCGACGCAGGCGTCGTCCAGGACCCGGATGTCGTAGTCGAGCGTGCCCGCCGCCCTGAGGTCGAGGACCCGCAGCGCGCGGGCGCCGCCCGCCACCGGGAACGACGACGGCCACAACACCGCCGAGCCCGCACCGGTCCAGCGGATCTCCACGCTGCGGCCGTCGCGGTTGACCACGAGCCCGGAGACGCCCGCCGCCTCGGCCCGGGAACCGGCCTCGACCGGGCCGCCGCCACCGCCGATCCAGCGCACGGTGTCGCGCTCGTCCAGCACGAGCGGGATGCGTTCGAAGAAGTCACCGCCGGCCGCCACCCGGACCCGCAGGCTGTCGCCGAGCGTCACGGACTTCGTGCCGCCGGCCGCGGGATAGCGGACCTCCAGGCGGTCGAGGTCTCCTGCCGTGGCCGGGTCCACGGGGGCGCCGTCGCGGAAGAACGCGGGAACGGGCTGGTCGTAGGAGTCGAAGTGCACGCCGTCGGCGGCGGTCCAGCCGGTGCCCCAGGACAGCTCGGCGTCCACCGGGCGGGTGCGGGGGGCGCCGGGCTGGGGCGCGTTCTGGCTCTGCACGACCGCGCCGAGCTTCGGGTCGTACAGGTAGCTGAGCCCGAAGCGCTGGTTGTCCCAGAAGCCGTACTGGGTGTTGACGTGCTTGCCGAAGCCCATCCCCACGACGTAGCCGGGGCGCTTGGCGAAGACGAACCGCTGGCCGGTGACCTCGTCCGCGCGGTGCTCGGTGTAGGGCGCGCCACCGTACGGCCGCAGCGTGGCGATGGCCGCGCGGCGCTCGGCCGCGCTCGGGTGGTACTCCTCTCCCAACGCGACGTCGCGGACGAGCGCCGGGTCGAGGTAGGCCCACGTCGCGGCGAGCCGCGGCGCGACGGAGCCCTGCCAGCCCGCCTTCACCCAGGCCGCGCGCCGCTCGCCGGTCTCCTCCCGGGTGGCGGAGTAGGCGCGGGCCTGCGGGATGACCTTCCCCCACAGGTTGTTGGAACCGATCGGCAGCTCCTCGGCGTAGTTCCAGCCGCGGTGGCGCGAGTCGATCGCGGTGTTGATGGCGTAGCCGTCGAGCTCCCGGTCGTAGAGCAGGTTGTACTGGGCCCAGTCGAGGTAGCGGGACTGCATCCGGTCGATGACCGGCCGGGTGGCGGGGTCGGCCCAGCCGGCCAGGTCCTCGGACTCGACCTCCAGGCTGTAGCGGTGGGCGACCGTGCCGTCCCGGTAGAAGCCGGCCGCGCCCTGCGAGACCCGCTCGTGCTCGGCCAGCCGCTGCTCGAAGCGGGTGCGCAGCTCCTGGTCGGCGAAGCGGCGGAGCAGGCGGGAGATGCCGACCAGCCCGCCCGCGACCTGGTTGGCGAACTGCGCGCCGCGGGGCCCCCAGACCTCCTCGTCCTCCAGGAACCACCGGCTCGCCGCCTTCATGGCGGCGGTCAGGGCGGGGACGAGGGCCGCGTCCACGGTGCCGTCGGCGTCGAGGAGCTCCAGCATGACCGCGTACAGTTCGAGCGCGAAGCCCGTGGCGGCCCGCGAGTGGAGGTCGCCCGAGCCCTGCGGGAACGAGCCGTCGGCGTTCTGGGTGCCGAGCATGAACCGCAGCGCCGCCTCCAGGCGCACCCGGAGTGCCGGGTCGCGGTGGTACGGGTTCCAGGGGCGGTCGGCGGTGTAGAAGTAGGCGAGCGTGAGGACGTTCTCCATGACCCGCGCGTCGTTCGGGCCCTGGCCGGCCCGCCAGCAGTTGCAGGTGATGTAGCCGTGGTTCGTCGTGCTGTCGTCGTTGACGCTGTTGGCCAGGCGGGCCAGGTTGCCGAGGTAGGGCGCGAGCTGCTGCTCCAGGCCGGTGAAGTCGGCCAGGTCGATCGTGGCCGGGTCGAGGGGCGCGACCTCGGGCAGCGGCCCGGAGGCGACCGCCGGCACCGGGGTCCGCTGCGGGGGCGTGGCGCGTGCGGCGGCGGGCACCGCCGGGGTCAGCGCCAGCACCGCGGTGACGGCCGCCGAGAGGATGCGGCGTTTCGAGTTCATGATCAAGCCTCCAGGGGGGCGCGAGGACGACCTGACGCAGGCAGCGGGCCGGGGACCGGGGACCCGGGGACTGGGAGACCGGGGGAGGAGACGCGCGGTGACCTGCGGAATCGATGAGACCATGATCGTGAATCGATTCACGGCCGGTGAGCGGAGACTAGTGACGATCTCGCGGCGGTGTCAACAGCCCGAGCCGGCCCGGCGTCAGCCCGAGGCGGGCGCCAGCGACGTCGCGCGGACCACCAGCTCGGGCTCGAAGCGCCCCCGGGTGTCCCGCTCGCTCTCCAGCCCGAGCAGGATGCGCACCGCGCTGGCCCCGAGCGCGGCGGAGGGATGCCGGATGGTGGTGAGGGGCACGATGGCGAAGTCGGCGAACTCTATGTCGTCGTAGCCCACCAGGGACAGGTCCTCGGGCACCCGCACCCCGCCCATGATCAGCCCGTGCAGCAGGCCCAGCGCCAGCAGGTCGTTGCCCGCGACGATCCCGTCAGGCAGGCCCGTGGCGCGGCGCCGCAGCAGCGTCCGCGCGACCGCCTCGCCGACCTTCGCGGTCTGCGCCTGGATGCGGATGATCTCCAGCGAGGCCCGCTCGGGGAACTCCTCCACCGCCCGCCTGGCCCCCGCCAGCCGCAGGTCCACGTGGGGGTGCGGGCCGCCGACGAAGACCAGCCCGCGCCGGCCCTGGGCGAGCAGGTGCGAGGCCGCCAGGTGACCGCCGCGCTCGTTGTCGCCCGAGATCGCCGGATAGCTGTGCGGGCCGCGCGCCATGCCGACCAGCACGAACGGCGTGCCGCGCCGGCCCAGCCCGATCAGCTCGTCGGGCACGTCGCCGACGGGGGCCGCCAGGATGCCGCTCACCTGCTGGGACTCGAAGAAGTTGAGGTAGGCGCGCTCGCGCTCGGGGCTCTCGTCGCTGTTGGCGACGAAGATGTAGCGGCCGTGGGCGGCGGCCTCCGCCTCCGCGCCGGCGGCCAGCTCGGCGTAGACCGGGTTGCCGATGTTGGAGACCAGCAGGCCCAGCGCGAGGCTGTGGCCGACCCGGAGCCGGCGGGCCGCGTCGTTGCCGACGTAGCCCAGCTCGTCCGCCGCCGCGAGCACCCGGCGGCGCAGGTCCGGCGAGACCCTGCTCGGCTGGGTGAAGGTGTAGGACACGGTCGCCCGCGACACCCCCGCACGCGCCGCGACGTCGGCGACCGTGGGGGCCGCGTCCTCCGCCTTCGGCTGCTTCGACACCGATCCAGCGGCCATCGGGCTCCTCACTGAGATGTTCGGCCAGTCGGCCCTCAGCCTAGCTGACTCGTGAATGGATTCACGAGCCCCGTCACCGAGGGTCATGCCATTGACATCGTTTCGGACATACGCGTACTCTGCCCGAAACGTCGTGAATCGATTCACGATCTTGAACGGTGGGCTCCACGGCGAGGCACGCGGTCCCGTCCCACCTCCCCGTCCAGCAGACCACGCGCCATCCATGGTCATCCGCGAGAGGAGTCACCCGTGGCCGCGACCCAGGCGACGACGACACCACCCGGCGTGCGCGAACCCGCCGCGAAACCCCCGCCGCGCGGCTCCCGCCGCCGGGTCGGGGTCCGCGCGCCCTGGTGGTTCGTCGTGCCGGCGATCTCCATCTACCTGTTCATCGTCGTCGTGCCGAGCGCGAACGGCGCGCTGTTCTCCTTCACCGACTGGAACGGCCTGCGTCCCGGCTGGTCCTTCGTCGGCCTGGACAACTTCGCCGCCGTCTTCTCCGACCGCACCGCGCTCGACGCCCTGGCCAACACCCTCGTCCTGGCGGCGGTGGCCACCGTCGTGCAGAACGTGGCCGGCCTGCTGCTCGCGCTCGGCGTCAACAGCCTGGTCAAGAGCCGCTACGTGCTGCGGGTCGTCTTCTTCGCGCCGGTCGTCCTGACGCCGCTGGTGGCCGGGTACGTGTGGAGCTTCCTGCTCTCGCCCAACGGCGCGATCAACGAGGCCCTGCGCGCGGTCGGCCTCGGCGCGCTGGCGCACGACTGGCTCGGCGACCCCGACACCGCCCTGTACGCGATCGTCCTGGAGATCGTCTGGCAGTTCGCCGGCTACTCCATGGTCATCTACCTGGCCGGACTCCAGGCGATCCCCGCCGAGGTGCTGGAGGCGGCCACCATCGACGGGGCGGGGCCGTGGAGCAAGTTCCGCCGCGTCGTGCTGCCGCTGCTCAACGGCGCGATCGTGATCAACGTGATGCTCACCCTCATCGGCGGCCTCAAGCAGTTCGACCAGGTCATGGCCATGACCGGCGGCGGCCCCGGCACCGCCACCGAGACGATCTCGACGGCGATCTACAAGAGCGCCTTCTCGCTCGGCGACTTCCCCTTCTCGATCGCGCTGGCCGTCGTCATGACCGTGGTCATCGCGGCCCTGGCCACGGTCCAGTTCCGCCTGACGCAGAGGAAGAGCTCCTGATGCACTCGCGATACACCTGGCGCACCCTGACGCGCGAGGTGACCCTGATCCTGCTCGCGCTGGTGTTCCTCGTCCCGCTCGCCGGTCTGCTCAACGTCTCGCTCAAGCCGCAGGACAGCCAGTCGGGCGCGCTGGCCTTCGCGTTCCCGCCCACGCTGGACAACTACGTCCAGGCGTGGAACCAGGCGAGCCTCGGCGCGGCGCTGGCCAACAGCTTCCTCATCACGGCCGTCAGCGTCGTGCTGATCATCGCCTTCGCCGCGGCGGCCGCCTACCCGCTGGCCCGGGTGACCCGCGGCTGGTCGCGGGCCACCTTCTCCTTCGTCATCGGCGGCCTGCTCGTGCCCGGCCAGCTCGCGCTGCTCCCGCTCTACGCCACCATGCGCGACCTCGGCCTGCTCGGCTCGCTGTGGTCGGTGATCCTCATCAACGTCGGCCAGCAGATCCCGTTCTCGGTCTTCCTCTACACCATGTTCCTGCGCGAGCTGCCGCTCGACTACGAGGAGGCCGCGCTGCTCGACGGCTGCGGGCCGGTGCGCTCGTTCGTGAGCGTGGTCTTCCCGCTGCTGCGCCCGGTCACCGGCACCGTGGTGATCCTCAACGCGGTCGGCATCTGGAACGAGTTCTTCACCCCGCTGCTCTACCTGGGCGGCAGCGACAACACCACGGCCCCGGTGGCGATCTACGGCTTCGTCAGCCAGTACGTCTCGCAGTGGCCCCTCATCTTCGCCGGCCTGGTGATCAGCGTCATCCCGATCCTGGTCGTCTACTTCGCGCTGCAGAAGCACATCATCAAGGGCTTCGCCGGCGGCCTCAAGGGCTGAGCCCCCGCTTCCCCCCACTCTCGTACCGGAGTCTGTCATGAAGATCGTCACAACGCTCGCCTCCGTCTCCTGCCTGGCCCTGGCGGCCGCCGCCTGCTCGACCTCCGGCGGCGGCCGGACCACGACCGCCTCCGAGGGCGGCCAGGTGCTCACCCTCGCCGCCGCCGGCCAGGGGCCCGCCAAGGCCGCCGTGGAGGCGTTCGAGAAGGCCAACCCCGGCGTCACGGTGCGGACCACGTTCACCGAGGACGACGCCTCCTACCAGCAGCAACTGCGCACCCAGCTCTCCTCGGGCACGGCCCCGGACGTGTTCCGCATGTGGCCGGGCGGCGGCAACACCATGGCCGTGCGCGATCTCGGCGCCGACGGCATGCTCATGGACCTGTCGGGCGAGAGCTGGGCGAGCGGCCTGAGCGCCGGCCTCAAGGCCGTCACCAGCGACCCGGCGGGCAAGGTCGTCGCCGTCCCGGTGACGATCGGCGCCATCGGAGCCGTCTGGAACGACCAGGCGCTCGCCAGGACCGGGCTGAGCAAGCCCACGACCTGGACGCAGGTGCTCCGGTTCTGCCGGGACGCCAAGGCCAAGGACGTCGTGCCGTTCGCGCTGGGCCTGAAGTCGGCGTGGGTGACCCAGCTCGTCCCGTACGCGCTGACCGCCTCCCTCGTCTACGGCCCGAACCCGGGCTTCACCCAGCAGCAGAAGGACGGCCGGGCCACCTTCGCCAGGTCGCAGTGGAAGCAGGCGATGGACAAGTACCTGCAGATGCGCGACGCGGGGTGCTTCAACGACAGCCCCAACGGCGTCGGCTACGACGAGCAGATGCAGCTCCTCGGCCAGGGCAAGGCGCTCGGCGCGGTGCACGTGCTGTCCGCCGTGCAGTCGGCGGCCAACTTCGCGCCCGACGGCACCACGTTCTCCATGACCCCGTTCCCCGCCACGGACGACGCCGCCGGCACCTACCTGCCGGTCTCGGTCGGCATCGTGTACGGCGTCAACGCCAAGGCCGAGAATCCGGCCCTGGCCAAGAAGTTCCTGCAGTTCCTGGCCTCCCCCGAGGGCCAGGCCCTCTACGCCGAGAAGTCGGGCAGCAGCCCGGCCCTGGCCAGCCCGTCCTTCCGGGCCGACGCGCTCCAGCAGCCGGTCCTGGACGCGGTCAAGGCGGGCAGGTCCACCCTCTACCCCGACCAGGAATGGCCCGGCCCGAAGGTCCAGCAGGAGCACCTGACCTCCGTCCAGGAGCTGTTCAACGGCACGATCGACGTGCCGACGCTGCTCGGCCGCATGGACAAGGCGTTCGGCGAGGAGAAGTGAGGATCCTGGACCTGGAGCTCACGCCGGTCGCCTTCCGCGACCCGCCGCTGCTCAACTCCACCGGCCTGCACGAGCCGCTGGCGCTGCGCTGCGTCCTGCGCCTGCACGTGGACGGCGGCGTCGTCGGGCTCGGCGAGTGCCCCGGCGACCGCGGGCACCTGGACCGCCTGGCGGCCGTGCGGGAGCACCTGATCGGCCACAGCGTGTACGCGCTCCACCACATCGAGCGGGCCGTGGAGCGAGCCCTGGCCGGGGTGCCCGACCCGATCGCGCGGCGGGCCACGTTCTCCGCCGTCGAGGTGGCCTGCCTGGACGCCCAGGGCCGGCTGGCCGGGGTGCCGGTCGCCGAGCTGCTCGGCGGCGCGGTCCGGCCCGCCGTGCCGTACGCCGCCTACCTGTTCTACAAATGGGCCGCCCACCCGGGCGGGCCGGCGGACGAATGGGGCCCCGCCACCACCCCGCGGGAGCTGGTCGAGCAGGCCGAGCGCATGATCGGCCGGTACGGGTTCCGCTCCGTCAAGCTCAAGGGCGGCGTCCTCGCCCCCGACGAGGAGATCGCCGCCGTCCAGGCTCTGAGCGAGGCGCTGCCCGGCGTGCCGCTCAGGCTCGACCCCAACGGCGCCTGGACGGTCGGGACGGCGCGCCGGGTCGCCGAGGAGCTGGACGGGACGCTCGAATACCTGGAGGACCCCGTGCTCGGGCTGGACGGCATGGCGGACGTCGCCGCCGCCGCGCCGATGCCGCTGGCCAGCAACATGCTCACCACCTCGCTGGAGACCCTGTATCCGGCCGCGCGGCGCGGCGCGGTACAGGTCGTGCTGGCCGACCACCACTACTGGGGCGGGCTGCGCGCCACGCAGCGCCTGGCCACCGTCTGCGCCGCGCTGGGCCTGGAGCTGTCCATGCACTCCAACTCCCACCTCGGCATCAGCCTGGCGGCCATGACACACCTGGCGGCCGCCATCCCGACCCCCATCCACGCCTGCGACACGCACTACCCGTGGAACGCCGCCGACGACGTGGTGGTCCCCGGCACGCTGCGCTTCACCGGCGGCGCGGTGCCGGTGCCCGGCGGGCCCGGACTCGGCGTCGAGCTCGACCACGACGCGCTGGCCAGGCTGCACGAGACGTACGTGCGCTCCGGCCGCCAGGTCCGCGACGACACCGGCTACCTCCGCCGGTTCCAGCCCGACTTCGACCCCACGCTGCCCCGGTGGTGACCGCACCCTTGGAGACGACCATGGAAGCCTGCCTCTGGATCACCCCCAAGATCTTCGACGATCTGCGCGACCCCGCGCCAGGGATCGCGGCCTTCTTCGACCACCACGCCGACTGGCTGGACGGCCGGCCCGTCACGATCGTCTTCTGCGCCGGCAACGGCGACCACGTGCTCAACTACACCGGCCGCACCGCCTGGGACGACCGGTTCGACTGGGCCCGCTACAACTGCTTCGCCCCGGCGCCCGGCGGGCCGGCCGCCGGCGCCAGGGCGCACAACCGCGACTGGCTCGACCGGGTCCGCGACGGCGGCGAGCGCTCGGCCAACCCCTACTCGGCGGGGCCCATGTTCGTGCTGTCGGAGCAGCCGATGGACTACCGCACCCTGGCCGGCGTCTACGGCGCCGTGCGCGCGGAGGCCGGGCGCCGCGGGCTGCGGGTCAACCTGCTGGAGTACCTGGAGCCCGGTCCCGAGTTCTGCCGCAGCGAGTGGAAGACCGAGCGCCACCCCGAGGCCGCGGCCGGCGCCGCCGACGCCGGCGGGCACGTCGTGCCGGGCGTGATCGACGTGACGGCCCCGCTCGACGCCGACCCGCGCCCGTACGCCGCCTTCCCCGGCGGCATCCCGGCCGGGCTGCCCGCCGGGGACTTCGTCGCCGCGCAGACGGCCGCGTTCGCGACCGACTTCGGGCTGGACGGGGTCATGCTGGGCAACCAGTTCGGGCTGGTCGGCTTCTGGCACCCGGACAACGCGCCGCCGCTCACCCCCGAGCGCTCGGCCGGCATCGAACGCTTCTTCCTGCGGCTGCGCGCGGCCATGGGGGAGAGGCTGGTCTACTGGATGGACACCTACTGGCGGGCCGAGGTGGAGCGGTCGGCCTGGGGCATGACGGACGCCGCCTACCGCAGCCTCGACGCGATCCTGGTCAGCACGTTCGCCGTGCTGGTCGAGCGTACCGAGATCGTGCCCAACCTGCTCAGCAAGGCCGCGCTCGGCGGCCCGCGCCCGCTGCTCGGCCTCGACTTCGTCGATCCCTGGTACTGGTACCGCACCTACCTGGACGACCGGCGCACCTACCTCTACCAGCGCGAGGTGCTGGCCGGCCACGCCGCGTCGGTGGCGGGCGTCTCCTTCTTCGCCAACGACACCTTCGGCCACTTCGTGCCGCCGGCGGAGCTGGCGGCCACCCTGGAGGTGGTCAGGAAGGGGGAGCGCGCGGGAGTGCTCACCCCCGGGGACCGTAGCCCGTCATGACGACGTGCACGAGGACGAGGACGACGGTCCAGACGACGGCGCGCCTGGTCGGCGGCGGGCCGCCGCGCAGCAGGGAGATGCCGAGGGGGACGAGGGCGACGCAGAGGCCGCCCACGGCGAGGAAGGACTGCGGCTCGGTGCCCTTGAGCGTCCCGAGCGCGAGCACCGACATCAGGCCGAGCGCGACCGAGCGGCCCAGCCCCAGGGCGCCGGAGCGGTAGGCTCCGACGGCCAGCACGACCCAGCCGAAGAAGGCCGGCCCGGAGATGCTCCTGAACGGGTGCCAGACCGTGCCCCGCCAGGCCACATAGTAGTCGTCGATGCCGTGGAGCATCGTCTGCAGGCCGAGGCTGTCGGTCAGGTGGAAGGCCAGGTGATCCGTGCCGTACTGGAAGGTCCTGGTGAACAGGCCGACCATCACCAGGCAGCCGCCCCACATCCCCCACAGCGGGCTGGTGGCCGCGATCCGCTGCGCCAGCGTCATGACCGCCGGCCACAACAGGACGAACCCGGCGGCGAAGCAGGTGTAGGCAGCGGTGATCAGGGCGGGGTGACGGGTGTAGGCGGTGAGCTGGTAAGGGACGAAGTAGTAGAACGGCGAACGCAACAGGGTCCCGGCCAGGATGAGCGCCGGGCCGGCGATCAGCGAGATCGCGCTCACCCAGCGGCCGGGGAAGGGCGGCTGCCGGTCCAGGTTGGCCGCCGCGTTGGCGGCCCGCCGCTCGGCGCCGGCCCGGCGCCACCGGGCGATCCGCCCGCGAAGATCAACGTCCATCGGTTCCTGCCCTCTCGTCGGTCCTGGTGCGGCCCGGCGGGGTGCGCCGGGCGTAGCAGCATGGTGCGGGGCGGCGGGGTGGCGGGGCGTCTGGCTCGGGTCCCATCTTCGGCGGGCGTGCGCGGGCCGTCCGTACGACCCAGGACAGAGGCGAGGGTCCACCCGTGGGCAGATGCCGGGTGATCGGCCGGGGCGATACCTTCTGGTCATGGTTCGGGCACAGCGGCTCCGCGGGAACGGCATGACCGACGCCGCGGTGGCGGCCCTCGTGGCGCTGACCATCGGATACGCCATCGTCGATCCGCCGGGGCCGTCGTCGTGGTGGCCCGCGTGGTCGGCCTGGCCGGTCGCGGCGCTCACGAGCGCTCCGATCGCCGTCCGGCGGCGGTGGCCGCCCGCCATGCTGGCGGCCGCGTGCGGCACGGGCGTGCCGGCCACCGTGGCCGGCGCCGTCGCGGCGGGGGCGATCTGGCTGACCTTCGTGCCGACCGCGCTCGTGCTGTACTCGGTGGCCGCCGCCGCCCCGGCCCGGCGGTCGGTGGCGGGCGCGCTGGTCTGCGGGTTAGCGGCGGTGGCCGCGATCCTGGTCTTCTACGACCGGGTGTTCCCCGGCCTGGCCCCCGCCCCGGAGCCCAGCGAGCTGCCGCCGTACTGGCCCGTGGAGATCGGCGCGGTCTGCGTCCTCCTGACCGCCGGGTGGGCCATCGGGACGGTCGTCCGCTGGAAGCGCGACACGACCGCCCGCCTGATCCGCCACCTCGCCGAGACGGCCGTCACCGACGAGCGCAGGCGCATCGCCCGCGAGCTGCACGACGTCATCGGCCACAGCATGAGCCTCATCGCCGTCAAGGCCACCGTCGCCAACCACGTCGCCGACGCCCGCCCGCAGGAGGTGCGCGCCGCGCTGGCGGTCATCGAGGAGACCAGCCGGAGCACGCTCGCCGAGATCCACCGTGTGCTCGGCCTCCTGCGCTCCGACGACGACCCCGGCCGGCCCCACCTGCCCGTTCCCGGCCTGGCGGACCTGCCCGCGCTTGCCGCCCACGCCCGCTCGGCCGGGGTGGAGGTGGACCTGACCGTCCGCGAGGGGGCCGCGCTGCCTCCCGCGGTCGCGATGTCG
This sequence comes from Nonomuraea sp. NPDC050783, assembly GCF_040802095.1. Classification (NCBI taxonomy): domain Bacteria; kingdom Bacillati; phylum Actinomycetota; class Actinomycetes; order Streptosporangiales; family Streptosporangiaceae; genus Nonomuraea; species Nonomuraea sp. NPDC050783. The sequence goes on along the minus strand of NZ_JBFAHK010000024.1, from coordinate 73,056 downwards.
GTGTACCGGATCGTGCAGCAGGCGCTCACCAACGCCGTCACCCACGCCGCGCCCACCCGCTGCTCCGTCACCGTGGAGATCGACGCCCGGGAGGCCGCGATCGAGGTCGTGGACGACGGCCCCCGCCCCGAGTCCCATCCCGGCCCCCGCCCCGACCTTCGCCGCGGCCGGCCGCCGCGAGCGGAGGGCCACGGCGGGCACGGCCTGATCGGCATGCGCGAACGGGCCAAGATGTACGGAGGCACCTTCGACGCGGGCCCCCGGCCCGAAGGAGGCTTCCGCGTGGCCGCCCGCCTGCCCTACAACCCGAACGGCACCCTGACATGACCGGCAACCCCGCCACCCCCGACTCGCCTCCCCCCGACTCGCCTCCTCCCGTCCGGATCCTGCTCGCCGAGGACCAGGTCCTGGTACGCGACAGCCTCAAAGTCCTCATCGACACCACGCCAGGGCTGGTCACCGTGGGCGAGGCCGGCACCGGCGCCGAAGCCGTGCTCCTGGCCCGCCGCCAACGGCCCGACGTCGTCCTCATGGACATCCGCATGCCCGACATGGACGGCATCGAGGCCACCCGCCGCATCTGCGCCGCCCCGGAGAGCGCCGGCGCCCGCGTGCTGATCCTCACCACGTTCGACCTGGACGAATACGTCTACGCCGCGCTCCGGGCCGGCGCCAGCGGCTTCCTCGTCAAGAGCGCGACGGCGGGCGAGCTCCTGGCCGCCATCCGCGTCGTGGCCTCCGGCGAGGCGCTGCTCGCGCCCACCGTGACCCGCCGGCTCATCGCCGACTTCCTGCGCCGGCCGGCCGCCGCCCCGGCCCCGCGCGACCTCGACGACGTCACGCAACGCGAGCGCGAGGTGCTCACCCTGATCGGCAAGGGGATGTCCAACTCCGAGATCGCCGGCCACCTCCACCTCACCGTCGGCACGGTCAAGACCCACGTCGGCCGCCTCCTGGCCAAGCTGCAGGCCCGCGACCGGGCCCAGCTCGTCATAGCCGCCTACGAAGGCGGGCTCATCACCGCCCCGGACACCCGCCCCTGACCCCCTGGCCCGGCGTTGTTCCTGGTCCGGAGACCACGGACGGGCCGGTGGCGCGAGGGCGGCGATCCGCAGGTAACGCGTTCGTCACTATGGGCTCGTTCGTCCGGGCTCGGCAGCACTCCGGAGGCATGTCGACAGCGGACGGCGCCCCAGGTGTCCCCTCCCGCGATGAGGACGCGCGGCGCGCCCGGCTGCGGGCCACGACGCGCAGGACGCGGGCGCCGGGGCGGCGGTGATCCGCGCGGTGGCCGCCCGCCGCGCCAGGTCCTGGCCGGCCGCCACGGTGATCGTCCGGCTGCGCCTGGACCATGCCGGCTACCTGGAGCTGCTGCGCGGCTTCCCCCTCGGCGATCATCTGGCCGCCCAGGACGGCGACGCCTGCCAGGACGGTGCGTGCCTCCGTGTGCGTACGCGCCACCGGCGCTTCAGGCGGCGAGACCCATGCGGGCGAGCTTGAACAGCAGTTCCCAGCTCTTGGCCTCGGTGTTGGTGTGGAAGGCGACCGCGCGCTCGCCGTCGGGCGTGGCCAGGGCGCCGAACATGTGCCCCCAGTAGCTGCCCGCCACACCGCGCGCAGCGATCCCGCCGGTCGCCGCCGGGTCGAGCTCGAAGCAGCCGAGCCCGTAGCGGGTGTGCGGCAGCCAGTTGGCGCCCTCGGTGGAGACCGTGGTCCACATCTTGCGGTGCTGGGCGGGCGGCAGCAGGGACCCGGCGGCCACCGCGCTGATGAGCCGGAGCATGTCGCTGGTGGTCGAGACGATGTTGCCGGGCTCCCAGGAGGTGTCGAACTCGGTGACGTCCAGGGGCGCGAGCCCGGGCTCCTCGACCATCGACTCCCAGTTGTCCGGGGTGACGTCGGCCGGGTCCACGCCGTCCTTGTAGAACTGGGTGGAGTAGGCGCGCGGGTGCGGGCCGGGGAAGGTGGTCTCCCCTTCGGGCCGCACATAGCTGGAGCTCAGGCCGAGCGGCTGGAAGACGGTGCGCTCGACCTCCTGGGCGTAGGTGTTGCCGGTGACCTTCTCGATGAGCGCCACGGCCACGGCGAAGCCGCCGTTGGAGTAGACGAAGCGCTCACCGGGCTGCCCGACCGGCGGCTGGGAGACCGCCAGGCGCAGCAGGTCCCGCCGGCTCCAGGCGTCGAAGCGGTGCTGGACGAACCTGGACCGGCTGGTGTATCTGGCCACCAGCTCCGGCGCCAGACCCGTGGAGAACAGGCCGCCGGTGTTGCTGAGCAGGTGCCTGATGGTGATCCTGGTGCCGTCGTAGCCGCCGGTGTCCAGCACGCCGGGCAGCCACTTGCCGACCGGGTCCTCGATGTCCAGCCGGCCCTCGGCCTCCAGGGTGAGGATCACGCCGGCGATGAAGGCCTTGTCGCCGCTGCCGATCGGCACCAGTTCCCCCGGCACGCGCTTGGCGCCGGTCGTCAGATCGGCCACGCCGGCGGTGCCGAACCAGGTGGTGCCGTCGGGGTTCTTGACCTCGGCGACGATGCCGGGGATGCCCACCTCGGAGACGGCCCATTCGAGCACCTGCTGCGTCTTGTCGTGCATGTCATGCCTTTCACGCATCTGTCGTTGGACGTTCTCCACGATGCGGGCCGGCGGTGACAGCGCTCTCACAGCGCTGCGACAGGCGGCGTGATCGCTGTGAGCGGGTCCTCATAGCCTGGTGGCCATGCGGGTCGAGGTGCTGGGGCCGGTGCGGGCCTACGGTGACGGCGGGGCGGCGATCGACGTCGGCGGGGTCAGGGTGCGTGCGCTGCTGGCCAGGCTGACGCTGGCGGGCGGCGAGGTGGTGCCCGTCGATTCACTCGTCGACGGGCTGTGGGGCGATCGCCCGCCGCGGGAGAGCGTCAGAGCGCTGCACGCGCTGGTGTACCGGTTGCGGCGGGCGCTGGGCGAGAGCGAGGTCGTCGAGCTGGCCTCCGGTGGATACCGGCTGCGGGTACGCGCCGAGGACGTCGACGCTCACCGCTTCGAGAAGCTCGCCGGGCAGGGCCGCGGCGAGCTGGCCGCCGGTGCCGCCCGCGAGGCGGCCGCGCTGCTGGGTGAGGCGCTGGCGTTGTGGCGGGGCGACGCACTGGCCGACGTGCTCGACGTTCCTTTCGCCGGTACGGCTGCCACCCGCCTGCAGCAGCTGCGTACCGCGGCCACCGAGGACTGGTTCGAGGCGAAACTGCTGCTGGGCGACCACATGGAGATCCTGGCCGACCTGCAGGCGGCGACCTCGGCACATCCGCTGCGCGAACGGCTGGCCGTGCTGGCGATGCGGGCGTTGCACGCGGCCGGCCGTCAGTTCGAGGCACTGGCCCTGTTCGAGCAGGTGCGCCGCACGCTCGCCGAGGACCTGGGCGTCGACCCCTCGGAGGAGTTGCGCAGGACGCACCTGGCGGTGTTGCGCGGCCAGAGCGAGCCGTCGGAGCGCTCCCGGGCGGCGCCGGGCCGGCTGCCGGCCCCGCTGGCCGGCCTCGTCGGCCGGCAGGAGGAGCTGGACCTGCTCGCCGGCCTGCTGGAGAGCTCGCGGCTGGTCACGGTCGTGGGTCCCGGAGGAGTGGGCAAGACCCGCCTGGCCGTGGAGGCGGCGAGCCGGCACCGGGCCCATCGGCGCGGCCGCGTCTGGTTCGTCCCCCTGGCCGGGGTGGACACGCCGGACGGGCTGCCCGAGGCGGTGCTGGGCACGATCGCCACGGCGGAGGCCCTGCCGCCGGGGACGCCGCTCGACCGATCGGTCACCCTGCTGGCCGGTGGCGAGGGCGTGCTCCTCCTGGACAACTGCGAACAGATCTCCGCGGCCGTGGCCGAGTTCGCCTGGCGGCTGCTCGAACGCCTGCCGGCCCTGATCATCCTGGCCACCAGCAGGGAGCCGCTGGACGTCATGGGCGAAGCGCTGTGCCGGCTGGCTCCGCTCGTCCTGCCCCCGGTGCGCGCCGATCCCGTTCGTGCCGCGCGGGCAAGCGCGGTACGGCTGTTCCTCGACCGGGCAGCCGCCGCACGGCCCGGCTTCGCGCTGGACGAGTCGACGGCGGGCCCGGTGGTGGACATCGTGCGCCGGCTGGACGGCCTGCCCCTCGCCCTGGAACTGGCCGCGGCGCGGCTGCGTACGATGAGCGCCGACGAGCTCTCCCGGCGGCTGGACGATCGCTTCCGGCTGCTCGGCACCGGCAACAGGACGGCCCAGCCGCGGCAGCAGACGCTCCGGGCGGTCATCGACTGGAGCTGGGGCCTGCTCACCGATCAGGAACGGACGCTCGCCCGCCGGATGTCGATCTTTCCGGCGCCGACAGGGCTCGGCCCGATCGCGGCGGTGTGCTCGGACGGCTCCGCAGACGATGTCGCCTTCCTGCTGGATTGCCTGGTCGACAAGTCCATCGTGGAGCGGGCCGGCGACGGCTACCGCATGCTGGAGACCATCCGGGCCTACGCGGCCGACCAGCTCCGCTCCGCCGAGGAGCACGAAGCCGTACGGCACAGGCTCGCGCGCCACTACGCGGGGCTGGCCGAGCGACACGGGCCGCTGCTGCGCTCCCAACGGCAGAGGGAGTCGCTGCGGGTGTTCGACCTGGAGTATGACAACCTCCTGTACGCCCTCCGGACGGCCATCGACGACGGCGACGCCGAGGCGGCGGCCCGGATCCTCGGCCCGCTGTACTGGTACTGGGACACGCTGCGTTATGACGGCCGGGCCGACGGTTACGTGGCCAGGGTGCTGGAGTACGGCGACGCGTTGCCCCCGGCGGCCAGGGCCGCGTTCACCGTGATCCACCTGCTGGCCGGCGAAGGAGACGCCGAGCGGCTGCGGGCGGCGGTCGAGGAGTGCGCGCGGACGGACGCGCCGGCGCACTACCCGATGGTGCTGACCATGACGCTGACGGCGGCCCTCATGGCCGGTCTGGACGACCTGGTCGACCGGGAGATCACCCGGGTCCGGGCCGGCTCGGACGGCTGGGCCGTCGCGCACACCTACCTGGTCGAGGCGCTGCGCAGCCGTATCCGCGGGGACTGGACAGGCGGCGCGACCGCGACGGCGAGGGCCTTGCGCGCGTTCGAGGAGGCGGGCGACCGGTGGTGGACCGCGATGACGCTGAGCGGCACGGCGCAGATCCACGCCGTCGAGGGCCGGCACCGCGAAGCGGTCGCCGACTACGAGCGCGGCATCTCGATCAGCGCCGGCCTCGCCTGGCAGGAGGAGATCTCGTCCCGGCTCGGGCTCGCCACGAAGCGCATGCGCGCCGGCGATCCGACGGGCGCCGCCCGTGACCTCGAAACCGCGCGGCGGGCGGCCTGGGAGCGCGGTCAGCCCATGCTGGAGATCCAGGTCCATGCCTGCTCGGCGGAGCTGTACCGCCGCCGGGGCGAGCTCGACCGGGCCGACCGGGAACTCGACCGGCTGGAGAGGGTCGCCCGCGAGCTGTCCCTTCCCGCCGAGACGAGCCGGAGCCTGCTGCTGCCGGCCAGGACGGCGAACCTCCTCGCCGCCGGTGACGCCACACGCGCGCGCGAGGCGCTGCCCGGCGCGGTCCAGGCGGCACACGTGAACATGGACCTTCCGCTGGCCGCCCAGCTCCTGGCCCGGCTGCTGCTGCTCGAGGGCGATCCGGCGGGTGCGGCCACCGCGCTCGGCATGAGCGAGGTCATCCGCGGCACCTTCGACCGCGGCGACCTGGAGCTGAGCGCGCTCGTGGCCACCCTCGTGGACCGGCTCGGCCGCACCGGCTACGCCCGGGCCTACCGGCGGGGCGCCGGCCTGCCCCGGCATGAGGCGATCGACAACCTGATCAACGGCCGGACGGCGGTCCCGCGGCCCGGGACCCTGGCGCGTCGTGGCGGAAGCGGGCACCGACAACCGTCCCGGACCCGACCGTCGGAGGGTCCTTGATCACGGTTTGGTGTCGCGCGACCTAATGATCTTGACGTGGGAGCGCCCATGAGACGTTATTAGAACACACGTTCCCATTCTGGTAGGAGGCTCCCGTGTCCCCATCCCTGGCTCGCCGATTAGCCGCTTGCTGCGGTGCCGCCGGTCTGATCACCGGCCTGCTCACCGTCACGGCCCCCGCCGCCTCGGCGGCCGGCACCATCACCGACCTCGGGGTCACCGACTCCTACACCGCCGACCTGGCCGTCGGCGGCGGCCGGGTGTTCGTTCCCGCCGGCGACCGCATCATCGTGGCCGGCACCGACGGGAACCTCACCGGCGGCGTCGTCACCGGCCTGTCCGGCGTCCAGGAGCTGGCCGTGAACGCGGACGGCACCCGCCTGTACGCGGCCCTCACCGGCTCGAACGAGGTCGCCGAGATCGACACCGCGAGCCTCGCCGTCACCCGCAGGATCGACCTGTCGGCCCACCCGTGCCCGTCCACCCTGGCGTTGCTGGGCGAGCGGTTGTGGGTGGGGCACGGGTGCGACAACGGCCCCGGCGGCGTCGTCGGCCTGGATCTCGGCGCGAGCGCCCCGGCGCCCGTGGCGGTCGGGGGCGAGCACCTGCGGCCTCCCGTGCTCGCGGCCGCCGGCGACACGCTCGTGGTCGGCCAGACCGCCATGCACCACGCCGACATGCTGGTCTACGACCTCGGCGACGGCGCCCCCGCGCTGCGCGGCACGATCGACGGCGAGAAGTGGCGCATCGACTCCCTGCGCGACCTCACCCTGAGCTCCGACGGCGGCACCCTGTTCAGCGCGGCCGACACCCCCGGTCACTTCACCAGGTATGACACCAGGACCCTGGCGGCGACCGGCACCTACGGCGACGGCTGGGACGGGTCCCCGTCCGCCGTGGCGCTCGGCTCGGACGGCGCGTACGTCGCGGCCGGGCGCCAGTGGGGCGGCGCCGACCTGATCCTCTACGACGCCGCGACGGGCGCGGAGCTGTTCGCGGCCGACCAGCCGGACGCCGAACTGCTCCCGGACGGCGTCGCGTTCTCCGGCACGGACGTCTTCGCGCTGCTGCGCAGCTCCACGGACCGGCTGCTGCTGTGGCGGGTGACGGGCGTCGCGCTACCGGCCACCAAGCTCACGGCGACGGCCCCCGCGGACGCGTACGCCGGCTCGCCGATCACCGTCGAGGGTCGGCTCACCCGCGCCGACGGCGAGGCGCTCGGGCTCAAGCCGCTCACGGTGATCCAGTACCTGCCCGGCTGGACGAAGCTGCCGATCACCGGCGTGACGACGCGGCAGGACGGCACGTTCACCTTCCAGGACACGCCCGTCTTCGAGCTGCCGCCGTACATCGGCGAGGTGGTCTACTGGGTGTTCTGGGACGGCGACGACAGCCTCCGCCGCAGCAGCGCCTCCGTCACCGTCACGGTCAAGCGCGAGGCCACGCTCACCCTGACGGGGCCGCAGTCCGGCGTCGCCGGCACGGCCGTGGAGCTGAGCGGCGTCCTGACGGGGGGCGGCAGGCCGCCCTCGCCGGGGTCCACGCTCACCGTGCAGCGCACCCTGTACCTCAGGAGCAGCAGCCCCGGCAAGACCGTCAAGCTCCCGCCGGTGAGGGTGAACGCCGACGGCACGTACACGTTCACCGACACGCCCGCCAACGCCGGCAGGTACGTCTACCTCGTGAGCTATGCGGGGGACGGCGGGACCGGACCGGCCCAGGCCACCCATCAGATCATCGTCAAGTGACCCGATGACCGGTGCCCGGCCGCCCGGCCGGGCACCTCGGCCGGGATCCGGTGGTGACACGGCAGGGGGCCGATCCCGAGGGGGCCGGCCGGGAGTCGGCGGTCGCCGCCGGACGGCCTCGTCGGTCGTCCGGCGGCGGGCGCATCAGCGCGTGATCGGCGCTGTCGCGGTCGCTAGCGGCCCTGCAGGGACCTGACGTTGTCGCCGAACGTCCAGCCCTTCGAGCCGTCCCAGTTGATGGACCAGGTCATCAGGCCCTTCAGCTGCCCGCCGAAGGCGTTCCAGCTCTGGGAGACCAGCGAGGGCGCCATGTAGCCGCCTCCGGCTCCCGGCTGGGCGGGCAGGCCGGGCACCTGCTTGTCGTAGGGGACCGTGATCGTGGTGCCCTGGACGGTCAGGCCGTTGTTCAGGCAGGTGGTCTGCGCGGTGAAGCCCTGGACGGTGCCGGCCGAGTAGGAGTCGCCCGAGCAGCCGTACATGCTGCCGTTGTAGTACTGCATGTTCAGCCACCACAGGCGGCCGTTGTCGGCGTACTTCTTGATGATCGGCAGGTACGCGCCCCAGATCGAGCCGTACGTCACGCTGCCGCCCGTCACGTACGCCGTCTCGGGCGCCATGGTCAGGCCGAACCCGGCGGGCATCTGGGCGAGCACGCCGTCGATGATCCGGATGAGGTTGGCCTGGGAGGTGGAGAGCGTGGTGATGCTGCCGCTGCCGGTGAGCCCGGTCTCGATGTCGATGTCGATGCCGTCGAAGTTGTACTTCTTGAGAATCGGCACGACGGTCGCGACGAACCGGTCGGCGACGGCGGTGGAGCCGAGGTCGATGCCCGCGGCGGCGCCGCCGATGGACATGAGGATGGTCGCGCCCGCGGCCTTGGCGGCGCACATCTCGGCGGGGGTGGCGACCTTGACGGTGGCGTCCATGCCGTCCTCCCACAGCACGGTGCCGTCGGAGCGGATGACGGGGAACGCGGCGTTGATCACGTTGTAGCCGTGCGCCTTGATGCGCGAGTCGGTGATCGGGATCCAGCCGAGCGGCGGGTGCACGCCGTTGGACGCGCCGTCCCAGTTCTCCCAGTAGCCCTGGATGACCTTGCCGGCGGGCTTCGGCTTGAGCGGGCAGGTCGCGTCGGTCGGGGTCACCGTGGGCGTCACGGTGGGGGTGACGGTCGGGGTCACCGTCGGGGTGGCGGTCGGGGTCACCGTCGGGGTCGCGGTGGGCGTCGCGGTCGGGGAAGCGGTGCCGCCGGGGCCGTCGAGACTGACGTCGTCGGCGTAGTAGGTGCCCTGGCCGTACCAGCCGTGCAGGTAGATCACCGCGGTGCTCTGGCCGGCCGCCGTGGTGAAGGTGGTGGTGAGCTGCGTGTACGAGCCCGCCGACGGCGTCCAGGTGGAGGCGCCGCCGTTGACGCCGAGGTAGACGTAGCCGCCGCGTACCCAGGCGCTCAGCGTGTACGTCGTGCCGGGCCGCACGGGCACCGACTGGCTGCACTGCACGGTGTCCGACCCGCTGACCGCCGCGGCCAGCGCCTTGCCGCCCGAGTGCACCGGGGTGGAGACCACGGAGCCGAGCCCGCCGGCGCAGGTCCAGGGCGACAGGGAGCCGGTCTCGAAGCCGGGGTTGGTGAGGATGTTGGCCGCCTGGGCGGAGGTCTGTACGACGAGGACGCCCAGGGCCGCCAGGAGTGAGGCCAGGAGCACGATCAGCAGGCGGCGTGTTCGCTTCATGGTGGCAACCCTTCCGGCGCCCTATGGCATGGCCCGCGACCTGCGGGTTCACCGGATATTGTAAAGAAGCTTTAATGATTGTCCATGAAGCTTGCATACCATTTGGGTCATACCACCGACACAACCTCTGGTTCTTCGCCGCGAGCCGGGAATGCCCCTGGCGCTGACCGCGTCCACGGCAGTGGTGGACGGGTGTCTCCTCGACGGCGGCGGTCAGGGGCGCGGGATGGCGACGGCGGTGTACGGGGTGGTGGGGGTCGGGGTGGTGTCGAAGCGGGCGTTGGGGAGGTACAGCCGGTCCCCGAAGGCCGCCACCGTCGCCGGCACGTCGAACCGGCGATCGCTCACCCGCCGCAGGACGCGACCGTCGGTGCCCGAGGCGTTCAGCTCGACGACGGCCACGGCGTTGAGCCGGTTCTGCACCGCGTACAACGTCCGGCCGCGCAGGAGCAGACCGTCGCCCTCCTTCAGCGACTCCCCGTGCAGGTTCACCCGGCGGGTGCTGCCGGACGGCTCGACGCGGAACAGCCCGCCGGTGTTCGACTGCACGACGAGCAGGCCGCGGCCGTCCGGAGTCGGCGTGATGCCGTTGGCGTTGAAGCCGGTGCCGTACTTCAGGTCGCCGGTGAGGGGGATCCGTACCGCAGCCGCGGGCAGCCGTCCGTCGCGTAGCGGCAGTTCGTACAGCACCGGGTTGGTGGAGTCGGTGATCCAGGCGGCGTCCTTGGTGAGGACGATGTCATTGACGAACGCCTGCCCGGTGGCCAGCTGGTAGGAGGCCAGCAGCTTGCCGGTGCGGGCGTCGATGACGCGCAGGTCACCGCCCGTGCCGCCGGCGACGAACAGCCGCCCGCGCTGGTCGAGCTTCAGGCCGAGGGACGGCGTGCCGGGCCCGCGGCTGAAGATGGCGCCGCGTCCGGTGCGCAGGTCGGCACGGTAGATGGACCCGTCGGCCATGGAGCCGATGAAGGCGAACGGATCCGACCCGATGGCGATGCCCTCAGGCTGGAACCCGTCAGGCAGGGAGATGGACGCCGGAGGTCTTCCGGCCCGCGGATCCGCCACCGCCCCGGCGGGCCCGCCCACGGCCATGCTCAGAACCAGTGTGGACAGGACGGCACCGAGTCCTTTGATCGATCGCATGATGTGACGCTTCCTTGTCAGGTGTTTGGTCGGATGGGGAACCGCTCGATCTCCTCGGCGGACCCGTGCTCCCCGCCGGCGACGTGGTCGATCGGGTCGAGCAGCCCCACGTCCTGTCCGCCTTCAAAGGCGAGCGGGCGTCGCTTCACCAGGTCGCCGAACGCCACCAGCAGGAGCCGCCCTCGCGGAACCTGGTTCGGATGAGGTCTCATGCCCTTCAGCCTGGACCACGAGGGATCAATGAGTCCAATGCATGTCTGTCATCCGAACGATCGCGTATCCCGATGGATCGATGGGCTCCAGCACCCGCGTCGTGCTGTCCAGCATCAGCCTTCTCGGCACGAACCCCGCTCCTCCCGGCGTGTACGAGACCGGACGAGCGCCACCGGGCACGGGCTCACGGAAGAAAGAGAAGACCAGCGGAAAAAACGCGGAAGCACCGCGATCTAGTCTTTGCCGGCAGAAGCCGAACAACGGGCTCATGACGGCACCCGCGGAACATCGTTGAACCCCTGAGCCATTCTTCCGGCGTGATGGATGCCGCACGACCCGACATTCAAGGAGAAAACATGTCACTACGCACGCGTGTCACATCCGCTCTCATCACGGTCGCTGCGATCTCGGCTACGGGCGCGTTCATGGCGACACCAGCCGGTGCCGATTCTTCCCGGCCGCTGGGAGCTTGTGCGCAACTTCGGGCAAGCGGATCGGGCTGGGCGGTGGTGGGCAACGACTGCGGCGGTGAGACGATCTGGGCTTCGGTCATCCTGAGCGATGGGACCAGCCCCGCGTGTGTCCGGCTCGCACCGTACGCCCCCGGCCGAGTTGTCACCTGGAAGGGCAGCGCTCGCGCCGAGGCCGCCAAAGACTGCGTCTGAGAGTCCGTGAACCACTCGGCCCGAACGTCGTCGTACGCCCAGGCCGCGGTGTCGTGGAACTCCTGCGCCGGCCGGAGCTGCCCGGCCCGGTCCCGGCAGTGGTCCCGGGCCACCGCAAGGCGGCTGATGACCTCCGGGTGCTGCTCGCCCAGCCGGCCGCTTCCCGCCTACCGCACCTGAAGGCGCCTGCGACCCGTCCGGGCCCGGCGCGGCGTTGCGGGCCCGGCGCGTGGTGAACCTCTGGCGTTGCTGAGCGTTCAGGCGACGTTGGTGTTCTGCATGGCGCTGATCCACCAGGTGCCGTCCTGCTTGACCGCCACCACCGTGCCGTGGTTGGCGAAGGCGCCCTGAGGGGTGGTGGTGTCCTGGCGAAGGTGGAGGATCGCGAGGTCGGGAGCCGGGGAGGAGATGCTCAGGATTTCGATGCGGGTCGTCCAGCCGGTGACGGGGCCGGCCAGCCGGGCCGTGTGGTAATCGAACAGGTTGCGCCAGCCACGCAGGATGGTGCCGTCGGGGACGATCACGACGGCGTCGTCGCTGAACGGTCCGTCGAGCACAGCGGCGTTCTTCTGGTTGAAGCCGGTCTCGATCTGGGCGATGAGCTGCTGGAGGTCCCGCGCGTCCCGCTCGGCGGCGAAGGGGGCGTACACGGTGGGGCGATCGGTCATGATGACGCACCTTCCCGGATGTCAGGCGTGGGCGAGGGCGGACAGGATGGCTTGTTCGGACGGGGCACCGCTGGTCGCGGGCCGGTCAGCGAACTGGAGGACGGGAACTCCACGGATTCCCGAGCGGCGGACCCGGTCGAGGTCGGCGCGGGTCCGTTCGGTTCCCTCGTCGCTCCATCGGACGCCGGCCTCGGCCGCGAGGCGCTGGAGCGTGCCGGGGTCGGCGACGTTGAGCTCGTCGGTGTGGTGAGCGTGGAAGAGGCGCTCGGCCATCTGCTCGCCCAGCCCTTGGCTGCTCGCGAGGGCGACGAGGCGGTGCGCCTGGAAGGTGTTGGAGAAGATCGCCTTGTCGTGCCGGAGGACCAGGCCCTCCTGCGCCCCCAGCTCGGTGATCTCGGCCACGGCCCGGGCGGGGTCGACGCCGAACGCCTTGCGCAGCACCTCCACTTTGAGCTCGCCCTCGGTGGTCGCCTCGGGGTCCAGCTGGAAGGGGTGGAAAACGACCTCCGCCCGTCCGCCCTCGGCGCGGAAGCGGGTCAGGGCCCGCTGGAGCCGGGTGAAGGCGAAGTAGGACCACACACAGGGGAAGTCGAAGGTGAAGCCGACCCTGACGCTCGTGCCGTTGTTGTTCATGTCCCGAACGGTAGGAGCGCGCCAGGCGGCACGGCCTCTGTCATGTGACTGGGTTCGGATGACCTGGGCGGGACAACCCGGTCACATGACAGAGGAGGCCCTGGCCTCGCCCCTCCTAACGTCGTCCTCATCACCCGACCTGACGAGGAGACACGAGATGCTGAACGTGGCGATCATCATTGGCAGCACCAGGGAAGGCCGGTTCGGGCCCGTCGTGGCCCGCTGGTTCGTCGAGCAGGCGAAGGCGAGCGGGAACGTCAGCCTCGACGTGATCGACCTGGCCGAGGTGGACCTGCCGCTGGCACTGCCGCCGAGCGTGCCTCCCGCGCCGCAGCTGACCGAGCTGTCGCGGCGGCTGCACGCGGCGGACGCCTTCGTGTTCGTGACGCCCGAGTACAACCGGAGCTTCCCCGCCTCGGTGAAGAATCTCATCGACTGGCACTACGCCGAATGGCAGGCCAAGCCGGTGGGTTTCGTCTCGTACGGTTCGATCTCGGGCGGCCAGCATGCGATCCAGGCGTTGCGTACGGTCTTCGCCGAGCTGCACGCGGTCACGATCAGGGAGACGATCAGCTTCGTCCACCCCTGGAACGCGTTCGACGAGGACGGCCGGCACCTCGACCCCGCCGGCCCGGAGCGGGCCGCCAAGGCGCTGCTGGACCGGCTCGGCTGGTGGGGGCGCGTGCTGAAGAGCGCCAGGGCCGAGCACCCGTACGGGAGCTGACCGGTGAAGGCGATCAGGCAGTACGCCTTCGGCGGGCCGGACGTGCTGGTCCATGAGGAGGTCCCCGAGCCGCGGCCCGGCCCGGGCCAGGTGCGCGTCAAGGTGGCGGCGGCCGGGGTGTCCCGGCTGGACCTGGCCGTGCGCGCCGGTGTCCATCCGTGGTCGCCCGCGTTGCCGATGGTCTCCGGCAGGGAGGTGGCGGGCGTGGTCGAGGCGCTCGGCGACGGTGTGGCGGCGCGCTGGCTGGGCCGCCGGGTCGTCACCTGCCTGGGGCTGGACAGCGGGGGCTATGCCGAGCTCGCCGTACGCGAGGTCGCCGCGGTGCACGAGATCGCTCCTGAGGTCTCGGACGAGGCGGCCGTGGCGGCCGTCGTGACCGGACGGGCCGCCGTCGCGGTCCTGGACGCGGCCCGCGTCACCGCCGGAGACGTGGTGTTGGTGCTCGGGGCCGCCGGCGGCGTCGGTGGCATGCTCGTGCAGGCCGCGAGCAACCTGGGCGCGACCGTCGTGGGCGTGGCGGGCGGCCCGGCCAGGTCCGCCGCCGCTCGCAGGCTCGGCGCGGCCGTGGCGGCGGATCACCGTCTGCCCGGCTGGGCCGGGCTCGTCGTGGAAGAGCTGGCGGGCCGCCCGGTGACCACGGTGCTCGACGGGGTGGGCGGGGAGCTCGGGCGCCAGGCCGTGGATCTGCTCGCCGACGGCGGCAGCGCCGTCGTCTTCGGCTGGGTGAGCGGACGGCCCACCGAGGTGTCCGCACGCGAGCTGTACGAACGCGGGCTCACCCTCCACGGCGCGCCGGGCCCGGCACCCGGCACCGGTGGGGTGCGCAGGCTTGAGGAGCGGGCGCTGGCCGCCGTGCGGGACGGCTTGATCACACCCACGGTCCGGCGCTTCCCCCTCGCGGACGCGGCGACCGCCCACACCGAGCTGGAATCCCGTGGCACGGTGGGCAAGGCCGTCCTGGTGCCCTGACTAAGCTCTTCGCATGATGCACGGGCGAGCTGCGGAAACTGCCATCGTCGACCGTGTGCTGGAGGCGGCACGTGGCGGCGGGAGCGGTGTGCTCGTCATCCGGGGCGAGGCGGGGATCGGCAAGACGGCACTGCTCGATCACGCCGTGGCGGCCGCCGCCGGTCTGCGCGTGATCCGGGGAGCCGGGATCGAGGCGGAGAGCGAGCTGCCCTTCGCCGGCCTGCACCTCCTCCTCACAGGGGTGCTCGACCGGGTCGGCACGCTGCCGGAGCGCCAGGCCCAGGCGCTGGGCGACGCACTGGGGCTGCCCACGGCCCGCCCTCGCCCGCACGCCCCTGGCGACGGTGACCGGTTCCTGGTCGGGATGGGGGTGCTCATGTTGCTCGCCGACCTGGCCGAGCAGGGCCCCGTCCTTTGCGTCGTCGATGACGCGCACTGGCTCGACACCGCGTCGGCCGAGGCCCTGCTGTTCGCGGCCAGGCGGCTGGGGGCCGAGGGCGTCGCCATGCTGTTCGCCGTACGCGAGACACATGCTCCGGCGTTCCCCGCGCCCGGCGTGCCCGAGCTGCGACTGTCCGGCCTGGATCCGGAGGCCGCGGCGCGCCTGCTCGCCGAGCAGGCGCGCGACCTGCCGGCGCACGTGCGCGACCAGATCCTCCACGAGGCCGACGGCAACCCGCTGGCCCTGCTGGAACTGCCGGCCGCGCAACGGGAGGGACAACTGGCCGCCGAGCCGTACGGCATGCGCGTCCCCTCCCCGCTCACCCGCGTCCAGGCCATGTTCGCCGACCGGATCGCCGCGCTGCCCGAGACCACCCGGACGCTGCTGCTGGTCGCCGCCGCGGAGGACGACGGCGATCCGGCGAGCGTGTTCGCCGCCGCCAGGCTGCTCGGCGCGGACGTCGCCGACCTGGAGCCCGCCGAGGAACGGCGACTGCTGGGCATGGCGGGTGACCGGCTGGTGTTCCGGCACCCGCTGATCAGGACCGCCGCCTATCGCGGCGCCACGGTCGCCAGGCGCCTGGCCGTCCATCGAGCGCTCGCGGAGGTGCTTGACGGGGACCGCCGAGCCTGGCATCTGGCCGCGGCGACCACCGGGCCCGACGAGCACGTCGCCGCGGAACTCGAACGCAGCGCGGAGGGCGCGCGCCGGCGCGGCGGGCACGCGGCGGTCGCCTCCGCCTACGAGCGCGCCGCCCGGCTCAGCGCCGATCCCGGAGAGCGCGGCCGCCGCCTGGCCGCCGCCGCACGGGCCGCAGCGGACGCCGGGCAGCACGACCGGGCGGCCGCCCTCGCCGACGACGCCTCCCACCTGGTCGCCGACCCGGTGACAGCAGCCCGGATCGCCAGGTTCAGGGCGGGCCTGGCCGACGAACGCAGCAGCGCCACCTCGGCACACCAGCTCCTGGCCGACGCGGCCGAAGCCGTCGCCGGGCCGTCCCCCTCACTGGCGAGCGGCCTGCTCCACTCGGCCGTCGAGACCGCGTGGACCGCCGGCGACTTCCCCGCGGTGCGGGCCGCGGCCGGACAGGCCCACCGGCTGGGGCTCCCCGACGCCGCCCGCATCGACGAGCTGGCCACCCACATCACCGCCCTCGCCGAGCCGGACGGCGGAGCGGCCGAGGGGGTGCTGGCCGTCCGCCTGCTGCTCGATCGCGATCTCGCGGCGGGGCCGTCCGGGCTGCGGCACGACGCCAGGATCGCCTGGTGGGAGCTGCTGCTCGGCGACTACGCCGCCGCCCACCGCAGGGCGGTGACCCTGGAGCGTGAAAGCAGGAGCCAGGGGGCCATCGGCATCCTGCCTCGCGCCCTGATGCTGCTCGCCCGCACCCAGCTCTGGCGTGGTGCGCATCGCGACGCCCGGATCAGCGCCACCGAGGGCGTTCGCATCGCCCAGGACACCGGCCAGAGCCACAACCTGGTCTTCCTCTGGGCGGTCCTCGCCCATCTCGCCGCGATCGAGGGCGACCAGGAGCGTTGCCGGGAGCTGACCACCGAGATGGCGGCCCACGGAGCCGCACCCAGCCACTCGCGCGCCTCGGCCATCACCGCCCTGCTCGACCTGGGCTCGGGCAGGCACGAGGCCGCGCTGGAGACCCTGTCGGCGACGGTGGCGAGCCCCAACAAGCTGGGCACCGTGCACAGCCTGCCCGACCTGGTCGAGGCAGCGGCGCGGGTCGGCCGGCCGGAGCTCGGACGCGACGCCGCCCGCCGCTACGCCGACTGGGCCGAGCGCTCCGGCCACTCCTGGGCCCAGGCGATCGCCGCCCGCTGCGCCGCTTTGATCGACGGTGACGAGGAAGCCTGGGCGCATGCCGTACGACTGGACGCGCGGGACGGCGGCCCGCCGTTCGAACGGGCCCGCACCGAGCTTCTGCACGGCGAATGGCTGCGCAGGCAACACCGCCGGATCGACGCCCGTGGCAGGCTGAGATCGGCGCTGGAGACCTTCGAACGGCTGGGCGCCCAGCCCTGGTCCGCCCGGGCCGCAGCCGAGCTCCGGGCCACCGGCGAGAGCCTGGCCGTACGCACCCAGGACACCGACCCTTTCGCCCGCCTCACCCCCCAAGAGCTCCAGGTCGTCCGGCTGGCCGCCGCGGGCATGACCAACAGGGACATCGGCGCCCAGCTCTTCCTCAGCCCGCGGACCGTCGGCTACCACCTTTACAACGCCTACCCCAAGCTCGGCGTCACCTCGCGCGGCGAACTGTCGTCGTTCTTGACCCGCACCTCGTAGGACACTTTCGCCCAGGCTCCGCCCTCGACGGCCCCGGTGAGAGCGGCCGCGGCGGCGCCATCCGCCGGCAACGCCACCTGCTTGGCTGGTCGTAGCGCGGCAATGCGTCGGGGTCGCCGAGCGCGTCCGCCTGATCCGGTCAGCTCACCTGCTCGCGGAATCGTGACCAGGTGGACCGCTGGGCGGGCTTCTTGAGCCGGTTGAACGTCGCTGTGCCGTCCGGCCCGGTAACGAGCAACCCCTCCATCCGGCCCGGCCCGGGCCGCCTCCTCCGGACCTTGTCCTGGCGTCGCCGCGTTGTGGGCGCCACGAAGGGGCTCCTACGATGGCGGCGTGCGATCAGCCGAGCCGGCCGGTGCCGGCGCCAACGCACCGCGATGGGACATCACCCTCCCGTCGCGTCGCCGTCCCGTCCGGTTGCCGGGGGTCGTGA
Organism: Nonomuraea sp. NPDC050783; assembly: GCF_040802095.1. NCBI lineage: Bacteria > Bacillati > Actinomycetota > Actinomycetes > Streptosporangiales > Streptosporangiaceae > Nonomuraea > Nonomuraea sp. NPDC050783. Next base: position 55,475 of record NZ_JBFAHK010000024.1, on the reverse strand, counting down.
TGGCGGGATTCAGCGATCGCGCGAACGAGCTCCACGACATCGCGCTGGTCCCGCACCCCGCGGTCATGCTGCTGTTCGATCTCGGCGACGAGCCCTTCGTCGTCGAGGACGGCCGTGGTGCGCAGCAGCGCGAGCGCGTCGTCGCCGGGCTCGCGCCCCACAGGGCTCGCGGGCGGGGGCTGGCCAGAAGCTCCGAGTGCCTGCAGGTGCGGCTCTCGCCGATCGTGGCACACGCGGTCCTGGGCGCCTCCGCGGATCTGGGCGGGACGACGGCCACCCTCGATGATCTGTGGGGACGGGAGGCCGTACGAGTCCACGAGCGCTTGCGTGCCGCCCCTACGTGGGAGGAGCGCTTCGCGATCGCGCGGGCCGTGCTGGCCCGGCGGGACGGCACGGGCCGGGCCGTCGATCCGGAGGTCGCCTTCTGCTGGAGGCGGATGGTGGCCGGCCGAGGACGGGTACGCGTCGAACGGCTGGCCGCCGAGACCGGGTGGAGCCGCAAGCGCCTGTGGTCCCGGTTCTGCTCGCAGGTCGGCCTCACCCCCAAGCGCGCGGCCCGGCTGATCCGCTTCGACCACGCCGCCCACCGTCTCGCCGCCGGTCACGGCACCGCCTCGGTGGCGGCGGAGTGCGGCTACACCGACCAGTCCCACCTTCACCGGGACACCATGACCTTCGCCGGGATGACACCGGCCGCGGTCGCGGTCGCGCCGTTCCTCGCGCTCGACGATGTCGCCTGGCCTGCGGGGCACGGGGCCGGCACGTGAGCGATCGCCGCGGCCGGTCCCCGTGCCCGTCGCGCCGGGGACCACCGGGGACCGCCGGGGACCAACCGGCGGTCCCGGCCCGGCAGGCGGAGCGGGTCAGCCGCGCAGGAAGTCCAGCAGGTCGGCGTTGAACCTCTCCTTGTCGCCCGCCACCAGCGCGATGCCGTGCGAGCCGCCCTCGTACACCTTGTAGACGTTGTTCGGGATGATCTTTGAGGACTTGTCGGCGGACGCGGCGATCGGCACGACCTGGTCGTCGTCGCCGTGCACGATCAGGGTGGGGATGTCGAACTTCTTCAGGTCGGCGGTGAAGTCGGTGGCGGAGAAGGCGTCCACGCAGGCCACGCCGGCCTGGATGTTCTCGGCCATGGCCATCAGCCAGAAGGCGTCCTTGTTGCCCTGGGTCACCTTGTTGCCGGGCCGGTTGGCGCCGAAGAAGCCGTCGGCGGTGTCCTTCCAGAACTGGGAACGTTCGGTGAGGATGCCGGCCTTGAGGTTGTCGAACACCTCCTGCGGGGTGCCCTCGGGGTTGTCCGCGGTCTTGAGCATGAGCGGCGGCACCGCCGACAGCAGCACCGCCTTGCTCAGGCGGGAGGTGCCGTGCCGGCCGATGTAGCGGGCCAGCTCCCCGCCACCCATCGAGTGCGCCACCAGCGTGACATCGCGCAGGTCGAGAGCGTTGATGAGGTCGGCCAGGTCGTCGGCGAAGGTGTCGAAGTCGTAGCCGTCGAAGGGCTGGCTGGAGCGGCCGTGCCCGCGCCGGTCGTGCGCGATCGCCCTGAACCCGTTGTCGGCGACCGCCTTCATCTGGTCGTGCCAGGCGTCGGCGTTCAGCGGCCAGCCGTGGATGAAGATGACCGGCGGGCCGCTGCCCCAGTCGTAGAAGAAGATCTGCTCGTCGTCACGGGTGGTGATGTATGGCACCGTGAACCCCTTTCGAGGGCCGAAGGTTGGTGTCGATGGAACCCGCGGGCGCGGGCCGGCCACCTCGCCGCACCGGTGGAGACATCACGGCGGACGGACGGCGACGTGTCGCCCACGGCGGTAATTACCGCAGTTCACCGCCCGACTATGGCCAAGGCCCGGTCTGGGGCTCTTTGCCGGGACACCCGCCTTCGGCGGTGGTGGCGGAAGCGGCGCGGAGCTCGCTTCCGTCACCACGTCACGGGCTTGCTCGGGGTGTAGAGCCAGGCGGTGAAGAAGCCGGTCAGGTCCTGGCCGGAGATCTTCTCCGCGAGCGTGACGAACTCGTCGGTGTCGGCGAGGCCGTAGCGGTGGTCGGCCGCCCACGTCCGCAGCAGCCGGAAGAAGGGCTCGTCGCCGATCTTGACGCGCAGCGCCTGGAGCGTCATGCCGCCGCGGTTGTAGACGGCGGTGTCGAACATGGTGTCGCGCTGCGGATCGGCCACCTTCACCAGCCAGAACGAGTCCGGCCTGGTGGCGTACTGCCGGTCGAACCACGCCTGGACGCTCTCGCCGCCGGTGTGCTCGGTCCAGTAGTGCTGGGCGAAGGTGGCGAAGCCCTCGTTGAGCCAGATGTGCTGCCAGGTCCGTACCGAGACGCTGTCGCCGAACCACTGGTGGGACAGCTCGTGCGCGACCGTGGTCTCGCTGCGGACGGCGGAGTACAGCGGCTTGGTCTGGTTCTCCAGCGAGAAGCCGACGACGGGGGCGTTGTCCACGATCGCGCCCGTCTCCTCGAACGGGTAGCGGCCGAACAGCTCGCTCCAGTAGTCGGTGATGTCGGCGGTCTGCTGGAAGACGACCTCGGTGCCGGGCACGGTCGGGTCGGTGGCGACCCATTCGCGCAGGCCGGCCGGTGTCCTGCCCTCCCGCACGTCGAACGTGCCGATCGTGGCCGTCGCCAGGTACGACGCCATCGGGCGCAGCTCGTTCCACCAGAAGGTCGTCGTGTCGCCGCGGGTGACCCGCGCCGTCAGCACGCCGTTGGACGCGACGACGAGCCCCTTCGGCACGGTCACCGCGATGGAATAGGTCGCCTTGTCGCTCGGGTGGTCGTTGGAGGGGAACCACGTGCTGGCCGCGTTCGGCTCGCAGGCGACGAGCGCGCCGTCCTCGGTGGCGATCCACCCGTACGGCTGGCCGAACACGATCGGGCCGCCGAGCGGCTGCGGGATGCCGTCGTAGGTGACGCCCACGTCGAACAGGCTGTGTGACCGCAGGCCCGAGCGGGGCGTGACGACCAGTTCCTGGCCGTCGCGCGTGTACGTCGCCGGGAGGCCGTTGACCGTGACCGACCGCACGGTGAGCTGCTGGAAGTCCAGGTCGAAGCGGGACAGGTCCTGGGTGGCGCGGGCCAGCAGGTGCACCGTGCCCCTGAGCACCTTGGTGGCGGGGTCGTAGGCGAGGTCGAGGCTGTAGTGCTGGGCGTCGTACCCGCCGTTGCCCTCCAAGGGGAAGTACGGATCACCGACGCCGGGCGCGCCCGGCCGGAATCCGGGCGGCGCGGCCGAAGCGGAGGACGGGGCGGCGACGAGGGCCGCCGCCGCGACCATGCTGAGAGCGGCGGTCCAGCGAACGATCCGGGCAAGCACCATCGGGAGCCTCCGGGGGATGTGAGTCGATAGCCCGACAGTGAACGAAAAATCCGGGTGTGTCCGGACCCAAAGTTCACCCCCCGACGGACCGGCTCCCCGCCCGGATCCCCGCGGATCGTCACCCCGGCGAGGAGGCGCGCTCCGGTGCCCGGCCGGCCGCCGGCCGCACCGTGCCGCGACCGGCCGCCATCGCGACGATCGCCTGGCCGGCCGCGGCGACGCACATCAGAACGAGGGGTGCCCGCCAGCCGGAGCTGACGGTGTGGACCAGCCCGAAGACCACCGGGCCCGCGGCGGCCAGCAGGTAACCGATCGACTGCGCCATCGCTGACAACGCGCCCGCCCCGGTCGCGTCCTGGGCGCGCAGGCTGAGGAAGGCCAGCGCGAGCACCAGGCACGCTCCGCCGCCCAGCCCGAGGACCACGCTCCACACCCACGCCCATCCCGGCGCCACCAGAAGCCCCAGGTAGCCGGCGAGCACGACCACCGAGCTCGCCGCCGCCACCGCCCGCTGGTCACGCGACCCCCGCAGCACGGCGGGCGCTGCCAGGCTGGTCAACACCGCGACCGCCTGGAACACGAACAGCAGCCATCCCGCCGCGGCCGCGCTCACCCCGCTGTCCTGGAACACCTGGGGCAACCACGTCACGACGACGTAGAAGCCCATCGACTGCAACCCCATGAACGCCGTGACCGCCCACGCCAGCGCCGATCCCCACGGCAGCCGGTGCCCGCGCGCCGCCTCCGGAGCCGGCCGCGCGGCCCGTAGCTGCGGGAGCCACAACACGACGGCCACCAGCGCGAGGACGATCCAGCAACCCAACGCGGTGGACCAACCGCCCGGCGCGACCTGGCTGATCGGCACCGCCACCCCGGAGGCCACCGCGGCGACAGCGCCCATGACCGTGACGTACGCGCTGGTCAGCAGCCCTACCTTGGTGGGGAAGTCGCGCTTGATCAGGCTCGGCAGCAGCACGTTGCCCACGGCGACGCCCGCCCCGATCAGCACGGTTCCCGCGAACAGCCCGGCGACCGTCGGCGCCCACCGGACCGCGATCCCGAGGGTCAGCACCACGAGCGCGCCCCAGAGGAGCCGCTCGGGGCCCCACCGCGCCGCCAGCCGCGGAACCACCGGAGACATCACCGCGAACGCCAGCAAGGGCAGCGTGCTCAGCAGACCGGCCACGGCCGGAGCCAGCCCCAGATCGGCCTGTACACGATCCAGCAACGGCCCCACCCCGGTCAGGCTCGGCCGGAGGTTCGCCGCCACCACCAGCAGCCCCCACACCAGGAGCGCCTGGCCGGAACGCCCTGTCGATCGCTCTGAAGCCGACGAGAACGGGATGAAACGCTCCTTCGACATGAAGCCGCCTCTCCTGCATAATACGGAATAAGGAATCCGGATTCCGTATAGAAGTCTAGGCATTGGAGCGTTCGGGATGTCAACTCCGCAGAGGCGCCGCAGGACACGTACCGACGCCGAGCGCAATCGGGATCGGGTCCTGGAGGCTGCTCGCGCGTTGTTCGCCGAGTCCGGGCACGACGTGCAGATGTCGGAGGTCGCGCGGGCGGCGGGCGTCGGCATCGGGACCCTCTACCGCAAGTTCCCGACCCGGGAGGCCCTGATCGAGGCCATCGCCGAGCACCGGGCCGCCGACCTCGTCGTCGCGGCGCGCCGCCTCGCCGACGCCGACGCCGATTCCGACGCCGATTCCGACGATCAGGCTCAGGGCCTGACCGGGTTCCTGTACCACGTGGGCGAGGTGCTGGCCGGGGATCGCGGCATGTCCGAGGTGATCGGGACGGTCATGGGCTCGGCCGAGCCGCGGGGGGAGACCCGCGAGGCGCTGCTCGCCGTCATCGCGGAGCTGATCGACCGGGCGCGGGCGCGCGGCGCGGTCGGGCAGGACGTGACGGCCGGGGACGTCAACATGGTCATCTGCGGCCTGGCGGCGGTCATCCGCAACGCCGCGGGCGATTGGCGGCGGTATGTCGAGGTCACCCTCGATGGCCTCCGCCCCCGCTGACCGGCTGACCGGCGCCCCGCCGGGGGCGGGCCGAAGCCGGAGGACCAAGAAGGGGTCATGAGCGTCCTCTTGGCGTGATCGGCCACGCGCGGACGATGCGGGCCGACCCCGACCTGGCGCCCAAAAGCCTTTGCCGCCGATCCCCGCCTTCCATCATGATCGAGTATGGCGATGACGCAAGATCTGCTCGCTTACTACGAGCAGGACAGAGAGCACGACCGCCTTCGAGAAGGGCGCGGCCGGTTGGAGTTCTGGCGGACACAAGACGTCCTGCGGCGGATGCTTCCGCCGGCGCCGGCTCGGGTGCTGGATGTGGGCGGCGGCACGGGCGTGCATGCCGAGTGGCTGGCCGCTGACGGGTACGACGTCGAGTTGCTGGACCCCGTCCCCCTTCACGTGGAGCGGGCGCGCGAGCTGACCGGGATAGCAGCACGGTTGGGCGACGCACGGCAACTGCCTGTGCCGGACGAGAGCGTGGACGTCGTTCTGCTCCTGGGCCCGCTCTACCACCTGACCCAGCGGGCCGACCGGGTCGGCGCTCTGGCGGAAGCCCGGCGTGCCGTACGGCCCGGCGGCCTGGTGGCGGCAGCGACCATCAGCCGCCACTCGGCCGTCCACGAGGGAGTACGCCAGGGGTTCTACCTCGACGAGGAGTTCCGCACAGCAGCCGACGGCGCCGCCGCGGGCGGGATCATGCGGTCGCCACGGTCAGGGTTCACCGCGTACATGCACGAGCCGGAGGAGATCCCGCCAGAGTTCGCCGACGCGGGATTTCCCGAGGTCAAGCACTACGGACTGCAGGGCGCCTTCTGGTTGTACGGGGATGTCGACGACTGGCTCGACGATCCGGAGCGCCGCACCCTCATGCTGGACGCACTGCGGTCGATGGAATCAGTGCCGTCGCTTCTTGGGGTCAGCGGGCACATACTCACCCTCGCCCATCGCGAACGATGACCATTCCTTCGCTTCGCCTGTCAGCTGCGGCCGAGCATTTCAGCGGTGAGGACGTTGCCCCCCAGACCCCAGCCGCCCTCCGCAACCTCCTCCACGAGGACCAGGGTGGTGGCCCTGGCTCGTTCTCCGTAGACGTTGGCGTAGGCGTCGGTGACGGCGTCGATGAGCTTCTTCTTGGATTCGGGGGTCAGGGTGTCGGCGGGCACCTTGAGGTTGGCGTACGGCATGGTGATTTCCTGTCGTTTTCCGGGATTCAGAGTGAGGCGGTGGGGGACAAGCGGTCGAGCCGGTCGGCCAAGCCGGCGCGGAGTTCGCCGTACGGCTCGTCCCGTTCGGCGGCTGATGGTTCGCCCGCGTTCTCGTCGGCGGCGACGGCGTGCCCGGCTCGGGCCAGGGCCACGGCCGTCAACCGGCCGAACCCGCTGGAGGCGCCGGTGACGACGATTACCTGGTGTCGCGCGGCGGTCATCAGATGATTCCGCCGTTCGCGCGGACGACCTGGCCGTTGACCCAGTGCCCGGCCGGGCTCGCCAGGAAGGCGACGACCCCGGCGATGTCGGCGGGGGTGCCGAGCCGCTCCAGCGGCGCCTGCTTGGCGAGCCGTTCGATCGTCGCCTCGTCCTTGTCCTCCAGGAACAGTTCGGTGGCGGTCGGGCCGGGCGCGACGGCGTTGACCGTGATGTCCCGTCCGCGCAGCTCGCGGGCGAGCACCAGGGTCATCGCCTCGACGGCGCCCTTGCTCGCGGCGTACGCCCCGTAGTTCGGGAACTGCAGGCCGACCACAGAGGTGGATAGGTTGATGATCGCGCCTCCGGCGCGCACGCGGCGCGCGGCCTGTCTGGCCATGACGAAGGCGCCGCGGATGTTGGTGCGGTGCAGGGCGTCCAGCTCGTCGAGGTCGAGGTCGGCGATCGGGGACAGCGCCAGCCGCCCCGCCGAGTTGACGACCACGTCGATCCCGCCGAAGGACTTCTCCGCCGCGTCGAACATCTCGGCGACGGCGGTCTCGTCGGCCACGTCGGCCTGGACCGGGATCGCCCGCCCGCCGGCCGTCGTGATCTCCTCGACCACCTGTGCCGCGGCGCGGGCCGACCCTTGGAAGCCCACCGCGACCGCGAAGCCCTGTGCCGCGAGCGCCACGGCGATCGCCTTGCCTATCCCGCGGGAGCCGCCGCTGACGACGGCCACACGTTGATCACTCATGGAAGACTCCTTGATCCTATCGCCGATACGGGTTAGCCATATCGGTGCTACGTCCGAACGATAGCACAGGTTCGTATCGTCGCTAGCATTTGGCGGTATCATTGATTTCATGGCAGAGACCGACCCGCTTCGCGCGGCGATGATCGAGGCCGCGGAGCGGCAACTGGCGTCGTCCTCCGACCATGAGGTCGCCACCCGCGCGATCTGCGAGGCGGTCGGCGTGAGCCAGCCCGTGCTCTACCGGTTGTTCGGTGACAAGCGGGGGCTGCTGGACGCCGTCGCCGACCACGGGTACGAGCGCTATGCCGCGCTCAAGGCCGCCCAGGAGCGGACCGACGACCCCGTCGCCGACCTGTACGCGGGCTGGGACGGCCACATGGCCTTCGCCCGGGCGAATCCCGCCCTCTACCAGCTGATGTTCACCCCGCGGCCGTGGTCGCGCTCGACGGCGCGAGATCGCGTGATGGACCTGCTGGTGGCGGCGCTCACGCGGTGCGCGGCGGCGGGCGCGCTGAAGGTCGAGCCGCACACCGCGGCCCGGCTCATCTTGTCGGCGAACGTCGGGACCGCTCTCGACCACATCGCCAGACCGGACCTGTTCGACGACCCCGCGCTGTCGCATCGCCTGCGGGACGCCGTGTTCTCGCACGTCCTGGAGGCATCCAGCGTTCCGGACGACGCCGATCCGCTGTACGCCGCCGCGCTGCGCCTGCACGCGCAACTCGATCTCGCCGGCGGCACCGAGGCCCTGGAGCCGGTTGAGATCGCCCTGCTGCGGCGGTGGCTCGAGCGCATCACGCAAACCGGCCGGCGATGACGGGCAGGCGCGTCGGCGGCTGGCTCCGGGGACTCGGCGAACACCGTCGGTATCCCGATGGCGGTACACGTACTGGACGTCGAGCGGGTCGCGGCAGCCTTGCGGTGGAGTGCGTGATCGTGCCTATGATCCCCAATGCCTGCCCTCACGCTTCCCCGCCAGCACGCCCGTACGGCCCGTTTCAAGCTCGGCGTCCCCAGGGACTTCACGATCTCCCCGGACGGAGCCCGGGTGGTCTTCCTGCGCTCCTCGGCCGGTGACGACCCGGTGAACCGGCTCTGGACGCTGACGGTGGCCACCGGGGAGGAGCGCCTGCTCGTGGACCCCGGCGCCGCGGCCGGCGCGGCGTTGCCGGAAGCCGAGCGCACGCGCAGGGAACGCACCCGCGAGCGCGCCGGCGGCATCGTCGCCTACGCCACCGACGCCGCCGTCACCAAAGCCGTCTACGCGGTGGAGGGCATGCTGCACACCGTCGATCTGCTGACGGGCGCGATCACCCCGCTCGGCGCGACCGGCTCCGACCCGCGCCTGGACCCGTCCGGGCGACACGTCGCGCACCTGTCCGGCGGCGCGCTGTACATCGACGGCGGTCCCGTGCTGACCCCCGACGGCCCCGAGGTGACCTGGGGGCTTCCCGAGCACGTGGCGGCCGAGTCCATGGCCAGGCACAGGGGCTACTGGAGGGCGCCCGACGGCACCCGCCTGCTGGTGGCCCGCGTGGACAACGCCCGCGTGGGCAAGTGGCACCTGTCCGAACCCGCCGATCCGGGCAGGCCGCCCAGAGCCATGCCCTACCCGGCCGCCGGCACCGACAACGCCGACGTGACGCTCTGGCTGACCACGCCGGCGGGGGAGCGTACCGAAGTGAGGTGGGACAGGGCGGCGTTCGAGTACGTCGCCGCGGTCTCGTGGACCTCCCAGGGTCTGCTGGTCCTGGTGCAGAGCCGCGACCAGCGCACCACCCGCGTCCTGGAGGCCGACCCCGGGACGGGCGCCACCAAGCTCCTGCGCGAGGACACCGACGACGCCTGGCTGGAGCTCGTGCCCGGCACACCGGCCAGGACCAGCGGCGGCGAGCTGGTCTGGACGGTGGACCGCGACGACACCCGCCGCCTGATCGTGGGCGACGACGTGGTCACGCCTCCGGGCCTGCAGGTGCTGCGGATCCTGGCGGTGGACGGCGACACCGTACTCGCGCAGTGCTGCGACGAACCGACCGAACGCCACCTGTACAGCTACTCCAGGGCCGGCGGGCTGGTCAGGATCACCTCGGAGCCCGGCGTGCACACCGGGACACGCGGTGGCGGGGTGACCCTGGTGGTGACCCGCACGCTGGAGGAGCACGGGGTTCGCGTCACGGTGACCGACGGGCGGGCCTCGGCGCGGATCGCCTCGCGCGGCGCGATCCCGGTCCTGCGCCCGACGGTGGAGCTGGTCTCGCTGGGCGAGCGCGAGCTGCGCGGCGCGATCATGTTCCCGGCCGGGCACGTGCCGGGCTCGCGGCGGTTGCCGGTGCTGCTCGACCCCTATGCCGGGCCGACGGGCGCCCGGGTCCTGCGGGGGCTGGACGACTTCGCGGTCTCGCAGTGGTTCGCCGACCAGGGCTTCGCCGTGCTGGTCGTGGACGGGCGCGGCACGCCGGGCCGGGGGCCGGCCTGGGAGCGGGCCATCCACCTCGACAAGCTGAGCGCGGCGCTGGAGGACCAGGCCGACGCGCTGCGCGCGGCCGCCGCCCGCTTCCCTGACCTGGATCTGGAACGGGTGGCGATCCGTGGCTGGTCGTACGGCGGTTACCTGGCGGCCGCGGCCGTGCTGCGCCACCCCCACGTCTTCCACGCCGCCGTCGCGGGCGCACCGGTCACCGACGCCCGCCTGTACGACACCCACTGGCAGGAACGCTACCTGGGCCACCCCGACCAGCACCCCGAAGCCTACGACCGCAGCTCGATCATCGCCGACGCCCCCGGCCTGCGCCGTCCGCTCATGCTCCTGCACGGGCTGGCCGACGACAACGTCTTCGCCGCCCACACGCTGCGGCTGTCCGCCGCCCTGCTGGCCGCGGGCCGCCCGCACAGCGTCCTGCCGCTGTCCGGCGTCTCGCACCTGGCCGCCCAGGAGGACGTCGCCGAGAACCTGCTGCTCCTGGAGCTGGACTTCCTGCGCCGCACCCTTCCCCCGCAGCCGCGCCGCTGAGAGGCAGGGGCTTCCCCTCTCCCGCTTCATCGAATATCGCCGATGGACGATGAACGAGGAGAGCGCGCCCCTGCCGCGCGCGGCGACCGAGGAGTACGCGAGCTGGTTCAAGGCCCTGGCCGACGCCACCCGCATCCAGATCGTGTCGCTGCTGGCCCTGCACCGGGCGCTCGGCTTCCGGGTGGTCGGCACGCGCGAGGGCGTCGGCTGCCAGCACGGCCGCTGGCGGGACGTGCTGATGATCGAGCGCCGCAGCGCCGTGACCGGCCTCTGGGCCGCCGGCGGTCATGCAGGCTGGTTGAACCACGGGTCGCGCTGGTTGACGAGGCACGTCATGAGCTTCTCCCAGTAGCGCGCGCCCGAGCCCTTCTTGATCGACGGCTTCATCTCGCACCGGTCCTGGATGAGGGCGATCCCCATGTCGAACTGAACGGCGGGGACGCCGCACCTGGCGAGTTTCGCCTTCGCGTTCTTCTCGTTGAACCTGCCCTCGCTGTTCACCATGCCGCCGAACTTCTGAAAGGCGGTCATCGCGGCCATCCCCGAACTGTTGTCCTCCTCCTGGTAGAGCTTGTTCAGGTCCTGGATGCAGGTAGCGAACTTCTTCATGTCGGGCCCACCGGCGGAGGCGGCCGGCACGGCATCGACCATTCCCCACAACAACCCGACCACCAGGATCGCGGCAACCCGCCGACGTCCGTCCCGGATCACAGACACGGAAACCCCGCCTTCCCTCCACGCTCCGGAGCGGCCGGCACGGGACGGCAGGCCGGCGACGGCTTCCCGGGCCGTGTCACGGGCGAGAACTTCCCGGAACCGCTCCATCTCTCCTTACTTTCTGTAGTGGGAGGATCACCAGAAGCGATGACTTTGTCAAGAGCGGGGACACCGGCCGCCGGCACGACAGCCACGGCCCGACCTCGCCGGGCGGCGCCCCGGCGGGGGAGGAGGTGCGGAGGGTGTCATCGGTCCGGTGTGAGCAGAGGTTTGACGTCCAGGATCGGGGTCGCGTCGAGGGCTTCGAGGTTCCGGACGTGGACGCGCGTCCCGTCGATGGCCAGGATGTGCACCTCGTGCAGGCCGATCGGGTTGGGCCGGTCGGGGCTCCGGGTGGCGAAGACGCCGGTGCGGGAGCGGGTGACGTCGCCGCGCGGGTGGACGGTGAGCGTGTCGCGGTCGGCGCGGTCCAGCCAGGTGAGCAGGAGTACGTCGGTGCCCACGGACAGCCCCCGCAGGGCGGGCCCGTACGGATCGTCGAAGACCAGCCAGGCGTCAGGGGCTCCCTCGTCGGCTTGCCGTGGCGCCGACGCCCGATCGGTCAGGGACGACTCGACACGCCCGATCACGCGCAGCGCGTATTCGTTCAAGGGCTCGCGTCCTTTCCTCGGTGTCAGTTGGCGAACTGTTGACCTCGCCGGGAAGCGGACGGGCGATCGGCCGGCGTGCCGCGACGCGGGTTGGTCACCGACTCTGCCACACGCACCAGATGCCGGCCTCGGTCGTTTTGTGACGTCCCCGACCGGTGGCGTACGTCACCTGGCCGTGCTGTCGCAGGGGCAGGTCACCGGCATCCCGGGGCCGTCAGGGCGGCGCGAACGACCCGCGCGGCGCGAACGCCGGGCTCTTCAGCGAGGACGGCCCGCTGCTCTGGTAGCGGTCAGGCGAGAGGAAGACCTGGTGGCGCCGAAGCCCTGTGGACCGCCTTCGACGCGCACGCCGATGGGCTTGACGTCCTGGTCAACACCGCGGGCATCCTCTGAGGTCGTCCAGCGAATCCCTGATCTGAAGGGAGATCCTTTTCTCGCCCCAGTGCTGGTGTCGTCGGCCGGTGCTCACCGGCTGCGTGCCGCGGTGACGACCACCGGCACGACGGCCAGCGCCAGGATGCCGCCGCCGAAGGCGAGCAGAGGGTAGCCCGCGACGGCGACGACGAGGCCCGAGGCCATGCCGCCGGCGGCGCCGGCGACGGAGACGAAGACGTCGGCCAGGCCCTGGACCCTGGCGCCGGTGGCCGGCGGGACGGCGTCGGTGATGATGGCGGTGCCGGTGACCAGGCCGAAGTTCCAGCCCAGCCCCAGCAGCGCGAGGGCCACCGCGAACGCGGCCACGGAGCCGTCGGGGGCGGCCGCGGCGACGGTTCCGGCCGCCAGGAGGGCCAGCCCGGAGGCGGCGGCGGTCGTGCGGCGGCCGTAGCGGTCGACGAGCCAGCCGGTCAGGGGCGAGGGCAGGTACATCGCGCCGATGTGGACGGCGATGACGAGGCCGGTGGCGGCGGTGCCGTGGCCGTGGTCGCGCATGTGGACGGGCGTCATCGTCATGATCGCGACCATGACCAGCTGAGTGAGCACCATGACCAGCGTCCCGGCGAGGACACCCGGGCGGCGTCCGCCTCCCGGCGAGGGCGGCCGGTCGCCGGCGGTGCCCGGCCGTACGCGCTCGTCCTCCCGTACGCGCTCGTCCTCCAGGGCGCGGGCCAGCAGCAGCGGGTCGGGACGCAGCCAGATCGCCAGGACCGCGGCGGCCATCGCGTAGGCGGCGCCGGCGAGGAGGAACGGCCCGGCCAGGCCGGGCATGCCCAGGGTGTGGGCCAGGTCGCCGACGGGGGCGGCGAGGTTGGGACCGACCACGCCGCCCAGGGTGGTGGCGACCAGCACGGTGGACACGGCGCGGGCCCGGCGCGCGGGGGCGGCCAGATCGGCGCCGGCGTAGCGGGCGAGCAGGTTGGTGGCCGTGCCGGCGCCGTAGACGAACAGCGCGAGGAGCAGCAGGAGCGGTTCGCCGGCGACGGTGGCGGCGATGACGCCCGCGCTGCCGACGGCACCGGCCAGGTACCCGGCGGCGAGGCCAGGGCGGCGGCCGCGGGCCTGGGACAGGCGCCCGATGGCGACGGCCGCCAGCGCGGAGCCGGCGGTGCCCACGGCGCTGGGCAGGCCGGCGAGGCCGGTGGAGCCGAACACGTCCTGCGCGAGCAGGGCGCCGACCGTCACGCCGGCCGCCAGCCCGACGCCGCTCAGGACCTGGGCGACCACCAGGACGACCAGGGAGCGGCGCTGCGCCAGAAGGCGCGGGAGGTCACCGGTCCGGGCAGGCACGTTGGTTCTCACGGGAGTGCTCTTTCTGCGGGGGCGGACGGGCCGGACGCCGCCGGGTGCGCGGTCAGCTCCGCCGGCCCAGGTCCAGGCGGTCGGCCATCCCGGCCTCGGTGAAGGCGGCCACCAGCTCGTCGCGGCCCTCGGTGAAGTGGGCCCAGCCGTCGTAGTGGACGGGAACCACCCGGCGGGCCCCGAGGATCCTGGCGGCCTCGACGGCCTGCGCGCTGTCGAGGACGATCAGTTCACCGCCGAAGAGGACGGCGAAGCGGGGTGCCCCGGCGAAGAGGACGGCGGTGTCCACCGGGCCGAATCGATCGGCGATCTGCCTGACCAGGTCGAGCGAGGCGTTGTCGCCGCTGACGTAGACCGTGGGCAGGCCCTCTCCGGTCAGGACGAATCCGACGACCTCGCCGGTGATCGGCTCGACCTCCTCGCGCGGGCCGGGCCCGTGGACGGCGGGCACGCCCGTGACGGTGATCGTGCCGCCGCCGGGGCGGTCCAGCTCGACCGGCTCCCAGTCGGCCAGCCCCATGGCCCCCTTCCCCAGGCGCCGCGCGCCCCCGGGCGTGGTGAGCGTGAGCGGGACGTCGGCCAGCAGCGCCCGGCCGGAGTTGTCGAGGTTGTCGGGGTGCTCGTCGTGGGAGAGCAGGACCACGTCGATACGGCCGAGGTCGGCCGGCACGGCGGAGGCGGGAGCCGTCTTGGTCAGCCGGCCGCCCGGTACGTGATAGTCGCCGGGGTCGTCGAAGGTCGGGTCGGTCAGGAATCGCAGGCCGCCGTACACGAACAGGGCGGTCGGGCCGCCGAGGACGCGGACGGGGATCTGCTCGGCGGTCGTGCTGACGTCGGACACAGGTACCTCACGGATAGGTAATGGGTTATCCGTGATGAATCTAGAGGTACCTCACGGATGAGCGCAAGCCGTACCATGAGGGCTATGAGGGAGAGCCTGACCGCCGAGTCCGTGCCGCCGCCCGCGCCAGGGGCGGCGGACCATCTCGCTCTCGACTTCGTCAACAGCGCCATCGCGTTGCCAGGTGGGCAGTTCATCGACCTCCTCGGCACCCCGGAGGCGACCAACCGGTGGCTCACCGAACGCGGCCTCGCTCCGGCCGACGCCGGGGTGCAGGAGATGTGCACCACGCAGCTGCGCTCCCTGCGCGAGCACGTCAGGGCGCTGTTCGCCGCCCGCGTCGCCGGGATACCCGCGCTGCCCGCGGCCCTGTCGGCCGTCAACGACGCGCTGACCAGGGCTCCGACGGCCGCCTTGCTGTACTGGGACGAGAAGAACGGCCCCTACCGCGCGGCGCCGTGCCCCGTCAACGAGATCCTCGACCACGCCCTCGCGACCCTCGCGGCCGATACGGCCGACCTGCTCACCAGCCCCGACGCCGAACGCCTCACCGCCTGCGGCTCCGCCCCCTGCAACCGCTACCTGCTGCGCCACGGCCGCCGCCACTGGTGCTCCACCCGTTGCGGCGACCGCGCCCGCGCCGCCCGCGCCTACGCCCGGCGCACCCGCCCGGAGCCCCGCTGACGGCACCACCCCCGGCGTCACGAACGCCGAGCCGGCCGCTTCGCGGTCTTCGTCGCCATCGCCGGCTCTCCGCATGAGCCATTGGCTGAATGGCGAACGGGGTCACACCGATGATCTCGGTGTGACCCCGTTCGGATGTGAACCTCGACCAGAGAACCGCGCTCTCTAGTCCCTGCTGAACCAGCCGAAGGGCCGGTTCAGCAGGGGCCCTTCGCCCAGGCGTACTTGATGTCGTACAGCATGCCGAGCAGGGTCACGCCCGGCCGAACGCACTGGTCGTACCCGTCCCGATCGAAGGTTCGCTCCACCCGGATGTTCACCCAGTCGGTGCCGGAGGTGCAATGGTTGTAGTAGGCGACGGCGCCTCGGGGGTCCCAGCCGCAGGCGAGCGTCCCGGGCTGGCCCGTGTTGTCAGTGGTGCCGGCGGACGCCGGGGCGGTGGTCAACGCCAGGGCGGCCAGCGTCCCGCCGATCGCCGTGAGAATTTTTGTACGCATGCTGCAGCGCCTCTTCATGTTGTTCCGGAATTTTCGTTCAAAACTAGCCACCGCGCATTGCCTCGCCCCAGAGTAATTCCTGCCAAACTGAAGAACGTTTCTGCCATGACCTCTCATCGGCGCAACAAGTGAACACAGAAGCGCGCAGAGGTTAAAAGCCGATGGGATGCCTTGTCCGGATGGGATGGGCCGAGGATCGGCGTTGGCGGCGATCGGGTACGTGGCCGCCGGCGTCCGGCGCCACGAACGCCGAGCCGGCGCAGTCCCCATCCCGCGGTGAGTGTCGCAGAGGGCGCGGTCCCGCTCTTAAATGTGTATCACATGAACTGTTCACCTATTACACTAATGTGGGCGTGGACGATCGGGGGAAAGGAAGCAGAACATGAGCGGTGCCGGACATCCGCCACACCACACAAGCCGTCACGCGTACGACGGGATACCACTCCACCTGCCCACCGGCTTCCTCACCGCCGTGCTGGACGGCACCGTCACCCCGGCCGGTCACCCCCTGATCGGCCGCCCGGTGAACGTGGTGCTGCTCCTGCCCGGCCCCACCGCCGGCACGGACCGGCCGGCGACGGTTCCGTCCGGCCGGCACGACTGCCACCGGCCGTGCACCGTCATCGCGGTCCCTGGCACCGGCGTGTTCTTCCTCGACGACGGCACCGGCCCCGCCCCGGGGCACCAGGACCGCCAAGCGGGCCGGGCCGACGACTCCGACGCCCACCGCGCCGAGTCGGGCATCCGCGAGGCCATGCGCTGGGCCCTGGACCATCTCGACCAGCCCATCTCCACCAAGGACCTCGCCGCCCGCGCGGTCATGAGCACGCGCAGCCTCACCCGCCACTTCAAGGCCGTCAACGGCGTCTCGCCCTACCAGTGGTTGTCCGCCGTGCGCCTGGAACGCGCCGCCGAGCTTCTCCGCTCCACCGACCTGCGGATCCAGCACATCGCGCACCTCGTGGGCTACAGCAACGACAGGGTGTTCCGCGCCCGGTTCATCCAACGGCACGGAGTCGCTCCTCTCGCCTACCGGCGGATGGCCGGGTTCACGGCCCCCTCGCAGGCCGGCCGGGAGTCCGGTCCCAGGACGAGCACGTTCTAGACCGGCACCGGGAGCCCTGCGCGGGGCACGGACAGGCCGCCCCCGGTCGATGACCGAGGGCGGCCTGTGGCTTGAGGACCGGCCGGCCGGCGGTCCTAGGAGGCGCGCAGCGGGAAGGTTCCCGGACCGACGTCACCGAGGGTGACGGTGTTGGCCTGGAGGTACTCGTCCAGGTAGGGAGAACGGTCGCCCTGGGTGGGGACGTCCAGTCTCGGGTCCAGCGTGCTCAGGCTCAGCCGCGCGCCGGAGACGGCGATGGCGTCGCCCGAGGGCTCGTCCAGCCAGTCGGACTCGTCGGCCTCGATGAGGGTGCCGATCTGGACGCCGAGCCGGTGCCCGCGCTCGAAGGTCCAGTCCGTGGACTTCAGGTCGAACGACAGCGTCCCGCTCCGCTCGATCAGCGCCACGTTCTCGTCGAACATCGTCGCCCTGCCGTCCGGCGCGAGGTCCCACAGGCGGACCATCACGTTGCCGGCCTTGCTCGCGGTGAGGCTGATCGACGGCGTGGCGGTGAGCCGCACCGCCTGGGACGCGGGCGTCGACCAGGTCCAGAGGCTGTTGTCGGCGGCCTGGCGGCCCTGGGCCGCGCGCTCGCCGGTCGCGCTGAGCGCCTTGAGCGGCGGGGCGTGCTCCATGTCCCAGCGGCCCGGCCGGGCGGCCTTGGTGCCGGCGGCGCCGCCGCCGTCGTCGACGTACCGGCCGGAGGAGAGCCGGGCGGTGTAGGCGGCCGTGGCCACCGGCCAGGTCTTCTGCCTGCGCCAGTGGCCGAGGTTGTCCTCGACGACGAACGGCGGGTCGATCACCGACGGAGCGGTGCCGAGCAGGTACTGGTCGTAGAACCGCATCACCTCGTCGAACCAGCCGGCGCGGCCCATCTGCAGCCGGCCCTCGGCGTCGGTGTCGTTGCCCCGCACGTGCGGCCACTGGCCGAGCCAGCCGCGCTCCACGCCCCGGTGGTTGGCGAGGTACTCGTCCATGTCCTCGGGCTTGGTGTTGGGCTCGATGAAGCCCTGGGTGACCAGCAGCGGCGTGCTGCTGCCCGCGGCCTGCGCGGCCAGGTTGCGGGCCTTCCAGTACTCAGAGTCCGGGTCGGGGTTGTTCGTGTTGGTGAGGTTGTCGCTCAGGCACTGCGGGTGGCTCTGCTCGTAGGCGGCGTTCGCCTTGTAGCGGTCGCTGTCGTCCGCCAGCGTGGGCATCGTCGCGATCTCGTTGTAGGCCTGCGGCGTGGCCGTCACGGTGAAGCGCGGCAGCCTGTTGCTGAACATGTAGTTGTACAGGTCCCAGACGGGCTCCTGCGCGACGACCGCCTTCAGGCCGGCCGGCCGGAGGTTGTTGCCGGCCAGGCCGGTCATGGCGTCATAGGACTTGCCGTACATGCCGACCTTGCCGGTCGACCACGGCTGGCCGGCCGCCCACTCGACGGCGGCCTTGACGTCGGCCTGCTCGCCCCGGCCGAGCCAGTCGAGGCAACCGGTGCTGCCGCCGAACCCGCGCAGGTCCACCATCACGTAGGTGTATCCGCGGGCCATCAGGCGCGCGCCGTCGACGAAGTCCTGGAAGCGCGCCGAGGGGCCGGTGCGCTCCCATCCCTCGGGTTCGGTCTGCCCCACGTGCGAGAAATACGGGCCGACCGAGACGATCACCGGGGTCTTCGCGCCGGCCGGCAGGTGCGCCGGGCGCAGCACGTCGGCGTGCAGCTCGACGCCGCTGCCGTCCGAGGACGGGAAGTACGCCTCCGTCCACGCCGCGCCCACGGGAACGCGGGGGTTCTCCTCATGGGTGACGGGCGCGGCCGAGGGCGTGACCGTTGCGGCCTGGGCTCCGCCCGCGGCGGAGATGGCGGCGGCCAGCAGTAAACCGACGGCTACCGAGCCGGCTCCGGTTCTTGACAAGCGCATGGACACTTCCTTGAAGTGTGGGAGCGGATTGACGGTGGATGCACGCGCGTGTGAGCCCGCCATGGCCCTGGCGCCGCAGCAGGCCGGGCGCTTCGCGGAGATTAATACGGTTCGCCGATATCGGTCCTGCTGAATCGCGCAGTCCATAAAGGGGCCCACATCGCGGTCCGAATATAGAGGAGATCTTGGTACGACCGAAGGCCGATTCCGGCCAAGAATAGCGCTCGCCCTGGCCGAATGCGCATGCTCCCGAACACGGGCGGTCGAAGTGTGGCAGGAATCCGGCGAAGAATGGCGAGAGTCGGAACTGCTGACATGACGTATATGTAGCGTCATTTCCGGCCGCCGCGCTCGCGCCGCCCTCACCGGGTCACGCGAGACCCGTCACGACGTGCGCCGGCTCGTGCGCCGTGGCACGCCGTACCGCGATCACGGTCGCGGGCACCACGAGCAGGCCGACGACGAGCAGCAGGCCGAGCAGGACGGCCAGGGACGCGGCGGTGAACAGGTCGCCGGCGAGCGCGATCGCCGTGGGGACGACGGCGCCAGCGGCGACGACCAGTCCCATGACGACGCCGACCGCCGCGGTGACCGCCATCTCGGTGAGGACCAGGCGGCGCACCTGCCCTCGCGTGGCTCCCGCGAGCCGCAGCATGGCGATCTCCCGCCGCCGCGACATGACGGAGATGCTCACCGTGTTGACCACGGCGATGGCGGCGTAGCCGATGACGAGCGCGACGAGCAGCGCGTTGATGAGCGCCTGGACGCCCCCGCCGCGCGTCACCACGGCGGCGATGCCGTCCCTGCCGCGCACGGTGGCGCCCGGACGGTCGGCGACGGCCCGCTCCAGGCGCTCCCGGAGCGCCGGGGCGGTCCGGGGCGCGTCATCGGCGGCGCGGACGACGACCTGCTCGACGGCGCGGCCGGTGGTGTGCGCCGCGAGCAGGTCGGCCGGCAGGAGCAGGCTCTCGTACCCGGGCACGTCGCGGAACACCGCCACCACGCCCAACTGGGCCGCCGTGCCGTCGCCCAGCCGCAACCGCAGCGGGTCGCCCACGCGCACGCCGAGCTGCCCGGCGGCGGTCGCGGGCAGGGCGACGGTGTGCCCGGTCAGGCGGGACAACGAGCCGGCCACCACCTGGCCGGCCAGAACCCCGCCCGCGCCCCGGGCCGTCATCCCGCGCACCGGCCAGGGGGCGTCGCGGTGGGAGCCGTCGTAGGGGCGTTCGATCCAGCCGCCACTCGTCACCAGGGCGCTCGCGGCGCTCACCCCGGGCAGCGCGGCCAGGGTGTCGATGAGCGCGGGATCGGCGCCGCCGGGAACGGTGACGGCGTAGTCCGCGCGGACGGCCGCGAGCGAGGCGCGCTCCTGGGAGGCGAGCTGGATCGTCTGGGCGCCGAGGTTGCCCCCGCCGATGCCCAGCACGAGCGCGACGCACGAGGCCACGGTCGCCAGCTGGACGGTGCGGGCGCGGACGTTGTCCACGCCGAGCGCGCCCATGCGCCCGCCGGCCAGCCTCGCGAGCGGGCGCAGCAGCCGAAGGCCGTGCCGCAGCGCGACCGGGGCCAGCAGGGCGGAGCAGATGCTCAGGGCCAGGGCCGCCGGGCCGCTGGTCGCCGAGACGACGGACGGGCTCATCAGGCACGTGACGACGGCGAGCGCCACGCCGCCGAGCAGGAAGACCACGCCCAGGACACGCCGGGGAAGCGCGACCTTGTAGGGCGGCACGTCCACGTCCCGCATCGCGTCCATGACGCGCGCCCTGCGTACGGGCCGGGCGGCCGACCACGCGGCGCAGCAGACGACGGACGACGTCAGGACCAGCGCGGCGCCGAACGGGACGAGCCCCAGCTCCAGCTCCAGCGCGCCGGGCACGGCGCCCGCGCCGACGATGACGCCGAAGACCAGATGGGACAGCGGCACCCCGGCGAGGAGGCCGAGGAGCGCTCCGCCCGCGCCGACGACGGCGGTCTCGGTGACGACCAGGCGCCGTGCCTGGCGGCCGGTCGCGCCCGCGGCCCGCAGCAGGGAGAGCTCCCTGGCCCGCTGCCTGACGGAAAGGCTGATGACCGCCGCCACGACGGTCGCCAGGACGACGAGCACCAGCCCGCCGAACACGGCTCCGATGACGATCATCGGGGTCCGTGCCGCGGAGATCGCGGGGTTCTCCGCGGCGCCGCGGCCGTCGCCGGCGAGCACGGTGACGCCCGGCAGCCGGGCCTGGATGCGGTCGCTCACCTCCTCGGGATCGGCACCCCCCGCGAGCAGGACGCCGACGGCGTCGACCAGCCGGTCCCCGGCCAGCGCCCGCGCCTTGTCCTCGGCGAGGAAGACCGCGCCCGGCGAGGACGCGTCGCCCACGACCGCCGTGACCCGGTAGTCCGCGACGTCGCCCTGGACGGCGAGCCGCACGCTCGCGCCCGGCCGCAGGCCGAGCGCGCGGGCGAAGGCCGGGGTGACGGCGATCTCGTCGGGGGCCCGCGGCGGCGCTCCCTGCGCCAGGGCGAACGGGCCCAGCGCGGCCGAGAGCTGGTTCTGCGCCTGCACCGTGGTGACCGGCCCCGGCGCGCGCCCGGCGGTCGCGGAGAAGAACCGCACCGGCACCGCGGCCGCCACGTCCTGGATCGCCGCCACCTGGCCGGGGACGGCGGCCTCGATCCGGTGCCGCTCGGGGTAGGGCCGGTAGTCCGTCGAGGGGCTGCCGTCGGAGCCGAGCATGCGGTAGTCGGCGTCCCCGATGAGGACGAGCGGCGCGCCGCCGAGCCGTTCGGGCGGCGCGGTGAGCCGGATCCCGGTCTCGAAGAGGGAGCCGGACAGGACGATGAGCGCCGATCCGAGCAGGGCGGCGACGAACACGGCGACGAACGCGGTGCCCCGCTGGCGGATGCCGCTCAGGGCCAGCTTCAGCATCAGACCCTCACCGGCCTGGCGGAGGACAGGTTCGCCAGCCGCCGGGCGACGGCCTCCGGGGCGGGGCGGTCGATCCGGTCCGTGACGCGCCCGTCCACGAGGAAGATCGCGGTGTCGGCGTAGGAGGCGGCGACGGGGTCGTGCGTGGTCATCATGACGGTCTGGCCGCTCTCGCGCGCGGACTGCCGCAGCAGGTCGAGGACGAGCGCGGCGGTGCCGCTGTCGAGCGCCCCGGTGGGCTCGTCGGCGAAGAGCACCTCGGCCGCGCTCGCGATGGCGCGCGCGATCGCGACCCGCTGCTGCTGGCCGCCCGAGAGCCGGCCGGGCAGGTGCGACCGCCGGGAGGCGAGCCCGACCCGCTCGATGGCGTGGTCGAGGCGCGCCCGGTCGGGGGCGCGGCCGGCGAGGATCATCGGGAGTGCCACGTTCTGGGTGACGGTGAGGGTGGGGATGAGGTTGTAGGACTGGAAGACGAACGCCACGTGCTCGCGCCGCAGCTCGGTGAGCTGGTCCTCGGACATGCCGGCGAGGGGCCGGCCGGCCAGGGTGACGGTGCCGGAGGTGGGCGCGTCCAGGCCGGCCGCGCAGTGCATCAGGGTGCTCTTGCCGGACCCGGAGGGCCCCATCATGGCGGTGAAGGACCCGGCCGGGAGCTGGAGCGATATCCCGTCGAGCGCGCGGACCTCACCCTCCCCGCTCCCGTAGACCTTCGTCACCGCGTCCAGCGCCACGGGAGTTCGGTGGCTCGTGCCGTGTGGCACCTGTCCGGCCACGCTCATGTCCTGCTCCCTTTCCCCGATCGTCCACGCCAGGATTAGTGTATCGCATGCACAGTTCATAGAATGCACATTTAGGGGCCGGAACGGGGCCGCTGGCCGGGCGGGCCCGGGAGGGCGCGGATACCATGTGGCGATGACGAGATCCCGCCTCGACGCCTCCGGCGCGGCCGCCGCCCGCCTCCCCCGTGGCCTGCGCCGTGCCTGGGCTCTCGACACCAGCGCGCCGAAACGCGGCCCCAAGGCGTCGTTGTCCATCGCCAGGATCCTCGACGAGGCGGTCTCCGTGGCCGACGCCGAAGGGCTGCCGGGCGTGACGCTCACCCGGCTCGCCGAGGGCTTCGGCGTCAGCACCAACGCGCTGTATCGCTACTTCGACTCGCGGGAAGAGCTCGACCTGCTGCTGCACGACCACGCGCTCGGCACCCCGCAGGCCCCCGCGCGGGAACGCGGCTCCTGGCAGGACTCCGTACGGGCCTGGGCGCACGCCCTGCGCGCGCGCTACGTGGCCCACCCCTGGCTCTTCGACCTGCGCATCCGGGTGCCGCTGACGCCCCACTCGCTCGCCTGGCTGGAGATGCTCCTGACCGCCCTGGAGCACAGCGGCCTCGACGACGTCCAGGTCCTGCGCGCCGCGGCCCTTCTCGACGGCTACGTACGGTGGAACTCCGCCGCCGCCCGCGACGTCGCCGAGCACCGGGCCTCCGCGGTCGACGGGACGGCCGTCCTCGGCGTCATCGGGCCCCTGCTGGCCGAACGCGGGATGCCCAGGATCGCCGCCCTGTTCGACCAGGGCCTCTACCGCGACGCCCAGGGGGACGACGACGCCGACTTCGACTACGGCCTGAGCTGCATCATCTCGGGCCTGTCCCAGGGCGCGGATCAGCGGTGACCGGCGCCGCCGCCGGCCTCACCTGCTGGGCTGGGGCTCGGCGATCAGCGTTCCCAGGAGCGCGAGCGCGGTGGCGGCCCGCGCGTCGGCCGGGTTCCACACGATCAGCGCCTGGTCGGGGTCGCCGGTGGGGCGGAGCGTCTCGAACCGCAGGCGCAGCTCGCCGACCGCCTGGTGACGCATGACGAGCTCGCCGCCGCGCTTGTCGCGCACCTCACCGGACGCCCAGCGCCGGCGGAACTCCTCGCCGGACGCGGACAGCTCGTCGATCAGCGCGGTCATCGCCGGGTCGTGGGGGTGGCGCGACATGTCCAGGCGCAGGTAGGCCACCACGTCGTCGGCCTTGCGGGACCAGGTCACGTACCTGCCGGGCGCCTCGGGGTCGAGGAACACCAGCCGCGCCATGTTCCGCCGGGCCGGCGGGAGCGTGGCGAAGTCGGCGAACAGCGCGGCCGCCAGTGGGTTCCAGGCCAGCACGTCGGTGCGGCGGCCCACGACGTACGCGGGCCGCTCGTGCAGCGCGGCGAGCAGGTCCGCCACGCCGGCGAGCACCCGTTGCGGCCTGGGGCCCGCCGCGCGTACGGGACGCGCCAGCCGGTGGAGGTAGGCGTGCTCGTCGGGCGTCAGGCGCAGCGCGCGGGCCACGGCGTCCAGCACCGAGTCGGAGACCTGCCGCGCCCGCCCCTGCTCCAGGTGGACGTAGTAGTCCACGCTGACCCCGGCGAGCTGCGCGACCTCCTCGCGCCGCAGGCCCGGGACGCGGCGGCGCCGGCCGTCGTCGCGTAACCCGGCGTCGGCGGGACTGAGGCGGGCTCGCCGCTCGCGGAGGAAGGCGCGCAACTCGGCACGGTGATCCATGCCCTCCATCATGACCGAGACCGGCGCCCGTGCGGAGGGCGCTGGGTGGTGCCACCGGAACCAGGTTGAGCAGTCCACTGCCTAGCCCCCGCCGCCGTACCGCATCGTGGCCGCATGACCGTACAAGAGAGTGCGACGACAGAGCTGGTGCCCTTCGGGCGCACCGGCATGAGGATCAGCAGGGTCGGGTTCGGGGCGTGGGCGGCCGGTGGCGACGGGTGGCGCTACACCTGGGGCCGGCAGTCCGACGCCGACTCGATCGCGACCATCCACCGCGCCGTGGAGGCGGGGGTGAACTGGATCGACACCGCGCCCGCGTACGGCGTCGGGCACTCGGAGGAAGTGGTCGGCCGCGCGGTCGCCGCCCTGCCCGAGGCCGATCGCCCGTACGTCTTCACCAAATGCGGGCTGGTCTGGGAGGAAGGTGACCGTTCCGGGCCACCGCGCAAGCTGATGCGGCCCGACAGCGTGCGCCGGGAGGTCGAGGGCTCGCTGCGCCGCCTCGGCGTGGAGGCGATCGACCTGCTGCAGGTGCACTGGCCGGGTGACGGCCAGTTGCTCGACTTCGGCGCCGGTCCTGAGGACCCGCAGGCGCCGGCGACCCCCGTCGCCGAGTACTGGGCCACGATGGCGGCGCTGCGCCAGGAGGGAAAGGTACGTTTCATCGGCCTGTCCAACCACGACGTCGCCCAGCTGGAGGAGGCGGAGGCCGTCGCGCACGTGGACGTCCTGCAGCCGCCGTTCTCGGCGATCCACCGCGGCGCGGCCCCCGAGATCGCCTGGTGCGCCGCGCACGGCACGGGCGTGATCGTCTGGTCGCCCATGCAGTCCGGCCTGCTGACCGGCGGTTTCAGCGCCGAGCGGATGGCCACGCTGGCGGCCGACGACTGGCGGCGCGGCCACCCCGACTTCACCGACCATCTGCCCGCCAACCTCGCGCTCGCCGAGGCGCTGCGGCCGGTCGCCGCCCGGCACGGCGTAAGCGTCGCCGCCGTGGCGGTGGCCTGGACGCTGGCCTGGCCGGGCGTGACCGGCGCGATCGTCGGCGCCCGTACCCCGGGGCAGGTGGACGGATGGATCGGCGCCGGCTCCCTCACCCTGACCGACGGCGACCTGGACGAGATCGCCGCCGCCATCACCCGCACCGGCGCCGGCGAGGGCCCCGCCCGGCCGCCGCGCGCCTGACCCGCCCGGCATCCGCACGACGAGGAGAACAAGGAACCATGTACCACATCGCCGTCTACTTCGACGTCCCGGCCGAGCGGCAGCGGGAGTTCATCGAGGCCGCGCTCGCCGACGGCCGCGACTCCGGCCGCAACGAGCCGGGCACGAAGCGGTTCGAGCTGATCAGGGACGAGGCCGACCCCGGCCGCTTCTACCTGAACGAGGCCTACGCCGACCAGGAGGCGTTCGCCGCGCACGCCGCCGGGCCGTACTTCAAGCAGTTCTTCGACATCGTCGGCGACTTCGCCGACGGGCCGCACTGGCTGATCAGGGGGGAGCGCGTCCCCGACCCTGAGCAGCCGCGGCCCGCCGCGCCCCTGACGGTCGTGGTCCGCTTCCGCGCCAAGCCGGGCCGGCGCGACCAGGTGCTCAAGGACCTCGTCGCCATGATCGAACCGTCCCTGGCGGAGCCGGGCTGCCTGGCCTACCAGCCCTACGTCGATCCCGTGGACCCGGACCGGATCGTCCTGCTGGAGCGCTGGACCGGCCAGGCGGCTCTGGATCACCACTTCACCACGCCCCACTTCACCGCCGTCGCGGCCGAGCTGCGGGAGAACCTGGCCGAGCCCTTCCAGCTCGAACACCTGACCCCGGCGGACCGGTGACCCTGCGCGGGGGCCGGGGCCTCCCCACCCCGGCCCCGGCCCTCGCGTACGGGCCCGCCGGCTCGGTCGTCCGCGCCGGCGCGGCGGGAGCGGTTTTAGTAGGGAGCCTGGAAGACCATCGTCCCGAAATCGCTCGCACTCGCCGACGTCGCCCCCAGCGCGCCGGCCCCCACAAGCGCCGAGAGCGTCAGCATGAACATCGCGAAACCACGCTTTATCATCATTACTCCAATCTCTGTCGCTTCGATGCGCCAATGTACGCGACGCATATCGCGGGATGAATGTGTCTCGCCACTTTGGCGGAAATGAGGCGCTTTCTGGGCGTGCCGGTGCCGCCTCCATGACGGGCGGCATCGGCCGTATCGAGATGAATCACGAAAGAGCTCCCTATGGTTCGGCACCATTCGGCGCTCGGCTCGGTGGCCCGCGCCCCGCCGGGGCGGTCCTCGCGAGGAACCGGAGAACGAGCTCGTTGTAGCGGTCCGGCTTCTCCGCGGGCACGAGGTGTCCCGCGCCCTCGACGAAGGCGGCCTCGGATCCTGCCGGCAGGGCCGCGCGGATGGCGGTCAGGGTCACCTCGTCCACGACGATGCTCCTGTCGTGCGTGCCGTGGAGGTACAAGGTCGGCCGGCCCGGCCAGAGCCCTCCGCGTCCCTTCGAAGTCCTCGGCGGCGTCGTATCCGGGCCCCGTCCATCTTTCCTGCAGAGCCTGTCGCAGCCATGCCATGCCGTCGGCGGCCACGATCTCCTCCGCCATGCGCATCTGGAAGAACCAGAAGTGGTACAGGCTCTCCGTCCCCTTGAACGTGCGGAGGTAGCCGGCGAAGAACGCGAGCGGCGGGACATCGCTGACCACGACCCGCGACCACCGCTCAGGCGCCGTGCCGACGGCCGCCCAGGCCGTGACCCCACCCCAGTCGTGACCCACGAGAACGGCGTCGTGGCCGCCGCCCAAGGCCGCGTGCAGGGCGTTGACGTCCCCGACGAGGTCGCGTAAGGCCATGCTGCCGTCGGCCGGGAGATCAGAGGGGCGAACCCTCTCATGTTGGGTGCGACGGCTCGGTAGCCCGCTCGGGCGAGAGCCGGGATCAGGTGGCGGTAGGTGACGTCCCCGGATTCGGGGAACCCGTGACGTAGGAGAGTTGTATGCCGTTGGCCGTTACGCGCCCGCTCCGCACGTGGTCTCCCTGGGTGATGAGGCCGGTGGATGTCGATCGCGGGCCGCTCCGGGCCCTTCGCTCCTGCCGGCCGCCGTCCGGGGCCGCCGCCCTTTCCTTCGTCCGCCGCTCAGTCAGCGAGCGTTACATATCCCGGTTGTCCGGGGTGTGGGTGATCCGGACGCTGTCATCGGTCGACGCCGAAGCCACGCCGGCGGTCGCCGCCGCGAATCCGCCGAAAGCCATGACCATCGCCACGGCCGCCATTGCACGCTTCATCATTCTTCTCCCATCTCCGTAATCAACACCGAGCATGGTCGCACCGGCGGCGCGGAGGGCGGGAGGCGCGGACCGGCCAGCGGGCACATTTTTCCCGCCAATTGAGCCGGGCCTTTTTCCTGCGGAAGAGCGCTGAGGGAGACGAGCACGCGTGCGTTCATAGCCGTATTCGGTGTGGATCGCGTAACTTTCTCCGCATGAATCACCATTTCGCCCACCGGGAAAAGGCACTGCTGCGCCCGGCACGCGACAGTGACATGAGTGCGGTCGCCGAGATCTGGCACCAGGGGTGGCGCGACGGCCATCTGGGACACGTGCCCGACGCGCTGGCCGCCGCCCGTACGGAGGAGTCGTTCCGCCTGCGCGCGGCCCGGCGCGTGGACGACACCGTGGTCGCCGAGGCCGGGGGCGAGATCGCGGGGTTCGTGATGGTCTCGGGCGACGAGGTCGAGCAGGTCTACGTGGCCGCCCCGCACCGCGGCAGCGGCATGGCGGCCGACCTGCTCGCCGAGGCGGCGCGCGTGGTCGCGGCCGGCGGGCACGAGCGCGCGTGGCTCGCGGTGGCCACCGGCAACGCCCGCGCGCGCCGCTTCTACGAGCGCAACGGGTGGACGGACGAGGGCGCGTTCGAGTATCCGGCGGCCGACGACCCCGGCCCGCCGATCCCCGTCCCCTGCCACCGGTACGTCAAGGAGCTGGGCTGAGATCGGGTGGAACACGGCCAGGGACCGTGTGATGGCGGCAAAACGCCCCCCGGTTGGCGCGTTCACTAGTGGTCGGGCCGCTCCTCGGCTGCCACCCTGAGGGGCGAAACGCGCGGAGGGGCGAAACGCGCCGCGGCCGTCGCGACCGGGCGCGGCGGCCTGCCGAGGCGCCGCCCGATGCCGCTCACCGACGGCTGACGCCCATGCCATGACTTTCCTTGCGATGGCGTGCTTCAGAACGGGAGAACGTTGAAACGACTCATGCTGGCCGGGCTCGCTGCCCTGGCAATCTCAGGTCTCACCACGCCCACCGCGCCGGCCCAGGCGACCGGGAGGGGCGGAGCACCGTCCTCGGCGGTCGACTGGGCGGAATGCGGCACGACGTTCAAGGGTGAGTGCGCGACGATCGAACTGCCGGTCGACTGGTCGAACCCCGCCGGGCCGACGTTCGGCCTGAGAATCGGCAGGCTCAAGGCGCTTGATCCGGCCCGGCGGATCGGGGTGCTCTTCGCCCACCCGGGCGGTCCGTGGGGCTCCGGGATCAGCCAGTACATCACCGGCCGGGTCAACATCCGGGACGACAGCGAGCTGCGCCGGTACTTCGACATCGTGAGCCTGGACCCGCGCGGCTCCGGCGGCAGCCACCCGGTGCTGTGCAGCGAGGACCTGGTGAACCAGACCCCCGCCACCTATCCGGCGAACGAGACCGAGTACCGGACCTGGCTCACGTTCAACAAGACCCTGTCGGAGGACTGCCGCAGGAACACCGGCCCGCTCTTCGACCATGTCGACAGCGCCAGCGCGACGCGTGACGTGGACGCGGTCCGCGCGGCTCTCGGCGAGAAGAAGATCAGCTTCCTCGGAATCTCGTACGGCACGTTGATCGGCCAGCAGTACGCCGAGATGTTCCCGCAGAACCTGCGCGCCATGGTGATCGACTCCAATGTCGATCACGGCATCACCTCGGCGTATGAGTGGCTCAGGACCGAGACGGAGGAGTTCGAAGGAGCGCTCGCCGAGTTCGGCAGGTGGTGCGGGGACACCCCAAGCTGCGCGTTGCACAAGCTCGACGTCGCCGCCGTGTGGGACGACCTGCTCGGCAAGGCCGTCGCGGGCAAGCTGGTCGACCCGGACACGGGCGCGCCCGTCACCTCCGAGGCGCTCAGGAGCGAGCTCTTCGGCCCCATGTCCAACCCGGCGGCCTACTGGTTCGACCTCGCCACCCGGCTGAGAGCCTTACGGGACGGCGATCCCTCCTCCCGCGCCGCCCGGGCACGAGCGGGGGGAGCCACGGTCGAATGGGTCTACCCGGCGGTGTTCTGCTCGGACTACACGTGGAGCGTCAGCGGCTTCGCCGAGCTGGACCGCTACCGCCGGCAGCTCGAAGCCGCCGCACCGCACACCCGGCTCGCCCCGATCTGGTACGACGTACTGACCTGCCAGAACTGGCAGGGCGGCAAGTCCAATCCCCAGCGCCCGCTCACCATCACGGGCACGCCGCCGATCCTGGTCGTCACGGCCGCCAACGACGTCCTCACGCCGGCGGTCTGGAACCGCACCGTGGCCGGGCAGATCCCCGGCTCCGCGCTGCTGCGGTACGACGGCGCCGGCCACGGCCAGATCCGCAACAGCGCCTGCGCCCGCGCTCACATCGAGAAGTACCTGCTCACGGTGGTGACTCCGCCGGACGGAGCGCACTGCCCCGCCGAGTACCCGGCCGACCCCTCGGCCTCCTCCTCCGAGGCGGTGAGCGGCGACGCCCGCACCCCTCTCGGGCACCCGTTCCGCGGGCGTTGACCGGCTGATCCTCCCTGCGCCAGGACCGGCATCGCGCCGACGACCTGGCGCAGGGCTTCCAGCATCGGTTCGCAGGCGGGCGGACGATATCCCGTGGGACGGGCGGCGAGCGTGACCACCCGGGTCAGCGAGTCATGGACGAGCGGGCGCAGGACGGTGCGCGGGTGGACGGCGATCTCCGCGACCAGCCGCGGCATCAAGGCGACGCCGACGCCGGATGCCACGAGCCCCTGCATGGCCATGTAGTCGTTGGTCTCCGACACCACGACCGGGGTGTAGCCGGCCGCCCGGCAGGCCTGGACGACGGCCTGGCGGCAGGGGCACTCGCGCGGGGTCACCCAGAGCTCGTGGCGCAGGTCCTCCAGCGTCAGGCTCTGCCGGTCGGCGAGGGCGTGCGTGATCGGTAACGCCACGGCCATGGGGTCGTGGAACAGGTCCTCCACCGGGACCCGCGGGTGGCCGGGGGCGTTCACGCTGGGATAGGTGTAGCCGACGACGATGTCCGCCCGGCCGTCCAGCAGCCGCGGGAACGCGAGCTGAGGCTCGGCCTCGGTGATGTGCACGTTGACCCGCGGATGGGTGGAGCGGAAATCGGCGACCGCCGCGGGCAGGATGGTGGCCGCGGCCGTGGGAAAGGCGATGACGTGCACGTTGCCGGCCGCCGGCCCGGCGAGCTCGCTGACTTCGCGTTCGAGATCCTTCAGGCCGATGCTGAAACTGGTGGCGTAGCGCAGGACCACTTCTCCCGGCGGCGTGACCTGGATCCTGCCGCGCCGGCTGCGGTCGAGGAGCGTGGTCCTGCCGAGTGCGGTCTCCAGGCGGGCGATCCGCTGGGAGATCGCCGGTTGGGTGTAGCCGAGGGAAGCGGCCGCTTTGGAGAACGAGCCGTGTTCGACGACGGCAGCGAACACCTGAAGATCCAGAAGCTCGATCATCACGTGAGTTTATCAAACGCCTTTGGTTTCTTATTTTGACGTGTCGTGCACACGTTCGGCCCGGTCCGCCCGCTCATAATCGCGGCTTATCAGCTCCGGTGAATTTCTTATTTGAACGTGTCCGTACGGCGTGTTGTCCTGTAGACCGGTTCGTCCGGGAAGGAGACGGGATGGCGGCAGAGCAGCGGCGTCCGCTGGTGGAACACCATCGCTCGCAGGTCAACGGCGTGCGGTTGTACTACCGCGTGGCCCGGCCCCAGCCCGCACGGGCCGGGGAGGCGGGGGAGGCGGGGGAGACGGCGTTCGTCCTGCTGCACGGCTGGCCGCAGACTTCGTACGCCTGGCGCAAGGTGCTGCCGGAGCTGGGCCGCTCCTTCCCGGTCATCGCGCCCGACCTTCGCGGTCTGGGAAGCTCCGAGCGCCGCGGGCCCTACGACAAGGCCACGATCGCCCGGGATGTCGCCGCGCTGCTCGCGAGCCTCGGCCACGAGCGCTACGTCGTCGTCGGCCACGACATGGGCGCGCTGGTGGCCCACGCGCTCGCCGTCCAGCACCCCGAACGCGTCATCGGGCTGGTGGTCCTGGAGATGCTGCTGGCAGGGTTCGGCCTGGAGGAGGCCACCGGCATCGGGCCCGCCGGCAACACCTTCTGGCACATTCCCTTTCACCTCGCTCCGGCCGGGCATCCCGAAGCGCTCACCCACGGCCGGGAGGATCTCTACCTGCATCGCTTCTACCACGACAGCCTCTACGATCCGGAGGCGTTCTCGGCGGAGGATCGCGCGCACTACGTCGAGGCCTACCGCGCGCCGGGGGCCATGCACGCCGGCTTCGAGTGGTACCGGGCTCTTTTCGAGGACGCGGAGTTCAACAGACGCGCGGCCGCGCGCGGGTTGCTGAGCATGCCGGTGCTCGCCGTGGGAGGAGCCCATCGGATGGGCGGCGCGGTGAGGGAGTCCTTCGCCAGGGTGGCCACGTCGGTCGCCGGCGAGACCTGGGAGCGGTGCGGCCACTATCCCCACGAGGAGCAGCCCGGACGGCTGGTCGCCCGGCTGCTCCAGTTCGCGTCGGCGGTCGAGGAGCCCCTTCTCACACGCGGGTGGCCGGGTACGGGGAGCCCGCCCCGTCCAGGGACGGGTGACTGAGGGAGGCGCCAGGGCCGAGCGCCGGTAGCGCCGCAGGCAACCCGGCGCCATCACGACGTACGGATTCATCATCAGCATGGGGACGGACGCCGGCCCCGTGAAATCCGCCCGGCGGGGCGCTCTTGGCGGGAATGCCACGGAGAATGGCCGTGGTCGCCCTGTGCGGTCGGGTGCCGTCCGTGCCATAACAGGACGGTTCCAGCAGGCCATCACGGACGGGCGGCAGTGGGGAAAAATCTGGGCAGCGTCCCGGCGCTTCTGGCGTTCGCGCACGCCGCCGCCATGACGGGCCTGCTCCTCCTCTTCGGGCGGGCGGGCACCACGGCCGAGCTGCTGCTGTTCTCGGCGGCGGCGCTCCTGCAGCTCGTCGTGGTCGTCCACACCGCGCTCGCCTGGCTGGCCACCCGCGGTGACGATCGGGCGCGCTCGCCGCTCCCGCGACGGTGGCGAGGCGGATCCATCGACGTGTTCGTCACCGTGTGCGGTGAGCCGCTGGAGGTCGTGCTGCCGGTGATCCGGGCCGCCCGGGACCTGCGCCTGCCGCACGACACGTGGGTGCTCGACGACGGCGGCGACTCCCGGCTCCGGGCGGCCTGCCTGGCGGACGGCATCGCGTATCTGGCCCGCCCGGACCGGCGCGGCGGCAAGGCGGGCAACGTCAACCACGCCCTGGCCAGGACGGACGGCGACCTGGTGGCGATCCTCGACGCCGACCATCGGCCCGAGGCCGGTTTCCTGGCCCGTACCGTGGAGTACTTCGGCGACGAGGGCGTGGCGTTCGTCCAGACGCCGCAGAGCTACGTCGTCCAGGACACGTGGGTGGCCCGCGGCGCGCGGCAGGCGCAGTCCTTCTTCTACCGGTACGTCATGCCGGGCAAGGCCAGGTCGGGAGCCGCGATCTGCGTCGGCACCAACGTCGTCCTCCGGCGGGCCGCCCTCGAACAGGTCGGCGGCCTGTACGAGGGCAGCCAGTCGGAGGACGTGCACACCTCGCTCCGGCTGCACGCTCTCGGCTGGCGATCCGTGTTCGTCCCGGAGACGCTGGCGTACGGCCTGCCCCCGCAGAACTGGCCGGCCTACCTGCGGCAGCAGCGGCGCTGGGCGCGCGGGGCGTTCGAGATCCTGGCGAGCGGGGCGCTGTGGAGGCGCGGTCACCTGGACGCCGGGCAGCGGCTCCAGTACGGCATGCTCGGGACGCACTATCTGTCCTCCATCTGCTCGCTGCTGGCGTCGCTGTTCCCCGGCGTTCACCTGCTCACGCGCGAGTCGCCCCTGGCCGCGCCCCCGGCCGTCCTGGCGGGGCTCCTCGCGAGCGCCGTCGTCACGATCGCTCTCGCCCACCGGGCGCAGGGCGCCGACTACGGCGTCGCAGGCGCCCTCGCGCATCTGGTGGCCGGTCCCGTCCATCTCCTGGCCCTGCTGGACGTGGTGGTCCGGCGCCGCACCGCCTGGGTCCCCACGCACGGGGCGGGCGGCTCGTCCCGCGCGCCGGGAGCGTGGGGCGGCTGGACGCAGGCCACGGTGGCGGCGATCCACCTGTCCGCCGCCGCCGCGGGCGTCGTCATCACCGCCGCCCGTCTCGGCCATGCCGGACCCGCCGCCGTGCTGGGCGTGGCCGCCGCCGCCGATCTGTGGGTGCTGCTGCCCCTGGTGTGGTGCCTGGCGACAGGCACGGTGCTCCTGCTTCCCCTGGCCGCCCGGCTGCGCGACACGGCGGCGGCCATGACCCGGCCGGTGCGCCGGACCGCGGCGGTGTCCTGCTGCCTGGTGCTGGTCCTGGCGTCGGCGGGGATCGCGCGGATGGGAGGCGCCCCCTCCGACCGCCGGCCGTCCGCCATGACACCGCCGGTGACCTGGCGGGAGGACTTCACCGGGCCCGCCGGCTCCCAGCCCTCGAAAGACAGGTGGACCTTCGTCACGGGGCGGCACTATCCGGGCGGCCCGCCGAGCTGGGGCACCGGCGAGGTCCAGACGTACGTGCGGGCGCCGGAGAACCTGCGGCTGGACGGCCGCGGCAACCTGGAGATCGTCGCCACCGCCGACGACGACGGGCACTACCGGTCCGCCAGGATCGAGACCCGCCGCCGCGACTTCTTCCCCCCGCCCGGCGGCACGTTGCGCATCCAGGCGCGCGCCGCCCTCCCCTCCGCCCGGGGCTCGTGGGCGACCTTCTGGGCGTTGGGCAGCTCGTTCCGGGACGATTTGCGCTGGCCGGAGTCGGGGGAGATCGACGTGATCGAGTACCGGGGATCCCGTCCGGACGAGGTGTACGGCGTCCTGCACTGCACCGCCTGCTCCGAGCCGGCCGGCCGCAGGTCCAGCCGTCGCGACCCCGCGGGGCTGGCCGACGCGTTCCACACCTTCACCGTCGACTGGCGCAGCTCGCCGGAACGCATGGACTGGTACCTGGACGGCGAGCCCTACCAGACGATCACCCCGGAGACGCTGGGCGAGAACGGCTGGGATTTCCACCAGCCGGTCTTCCTGCTGCTCAACCTCGCGGTCGGCGGCCACTGGCCGGGCACGCCCCGGGCGGGCGACTTCCCCGCCACTCTCACGGTGGACTACGTCGAGGCCCGCGTCTGCCCGGGTGCCTGCCCGCCACCGCCGGCGCGTTGAGCGCGGCCCCCCTCAGGGTCGCCGTCGGCGGTAGAGCACCAGCCGGTCGTCGTGGCCCAGCCAGCGGACGGCGACGGGGCAGACGGCCTCCTGGCGCCAGTGCCGTTCCAGCTCGTCGAAGAACGCCTCGTCGGCACACAGGCCACCTCGCGGCTCGCCGGCGTACAGCAGGACGTCGCCGGAGTAGGCACGCAGCGCCTGCACCGCCATGGGGTCGCGGTGGGGAGGCCACACCAGCAGGAGAACCCGGTCGGCGTGAGCGCGCACGGCCTCGGCCGCCGGCTCGACCGCCACCTCGGCGTACTGGAAGCCGCGGCTGAACCGGTTGTCCGCGGCGCCGGCCACATCGGTCGCGATCACGTCGATCCCGGCGCGGGTGAGCTGGTGGCTCCAGTAACCGGACCCGGCCCCGACCTCCACCAGCCCTCGCCCGCCGATCATCCCGGCCGTCCAGGACAGCGCCGAGGACGTGACGATCGCCCAGCTGTACATGGCCGACAGGTCCTCGCGCCGCAACATGAGCGAGGCGGCCGGATGCCCCCGCGGCAGGTGGTCGAAGACGTCCACCACTCCCGGAACGCCGGTCTCCACAGCGGGATACCACAACAACGGCACCATCTGCGGGTTGTGCCGGCTCCACAACACGTCGGCCTCGGGAAGCAGGTCACCCAGCGCCCGGAACGGCCGATCCCATCCGGGATGGCGCAGAAGGGCGTCCTGTTCCCAGGACTCCTGGAGCCGGGTGCAGAGCGTGACCAGCCGTTCCAGGTGCGGCTGGACGGCAGGCGGCGGCTGGACGCCCATGACGGCGCCTGACGTCAGTTCAGCCCGTCGCGATCGAGAGGGGCCTGCCCGTCGGCCGACCCCATCTCGTTGTGAGCGACGACGGTCAGGCCCTCGGTGTTCCCCGGGGCCGTGACGGACGACGGCGCCACCGCGACGGCGGCGCCGGCCAGCGCCGCCACTGCGGCGGCGACGACGGCGGCGGTATTGAGCGTGGTGTTCCTCATGCGCAAGATCGTAGGCGGGCCGCCGTGCGGATCGGCCGTGTTCGTAGCCCCGATTACCGCCATTCTCTGCCGGATTCCTGCCACACCTCTCCCGCGCGCGGAAACGACGACGGGGTCCTCCAGGCGGATCCCGCCGGGGGAGCGGGGGACGAGGTGGCCGGAGATGCGGGCCAGTCTCACGGGCGTCCCGCCACCGCGTCGGGGCCGGCGACCATGCGCTCGCACAACCACGCGAGCGCCGGCGGGTACCGGTACTCGATGGCGCCGTGGCCGGCGTCGAACAGCTCGAAGCGCATCCGGTCCCGCGGAAGCCCGGCCGCGATCACCGCGTCGCGGAAGGCCGTCGCGCCCAGGTCCAGGTACCACTCGTCCTTGACGCCGGCGTCGATCCAGACGGCCCGCATGGACGCCAGCGCCGCGGCGAACGCCGGGCGGGCCGCCATCAGGACCGGGTCCCGGCTGAGCCATCGTTCCCAGACGCCGGGCCTCGTCGCGCCGTTGGCGTCGAAGGGGAGGTGCACGGTCCCGTCGTCGTCGGCGGAGTAGGCGGCCGCGTAGCCGTACATCTCGATGAGACGGATGTCGTCGGGTCTGGTGCCGGCGACCCTGCTCCGGAAGTCGGCGAAGAACCGTTCGTAGGAGCCCCCGTAGTCGTCACGCAGCCTCCGCGCGATGGCGGGGAACTCGACCTGGTAGCAGACCTCGAAGAGCGCGTCGCCCGCGTGCGTGGCGAGCGCGCCGAACACGTCCGGGCGGAGCATGGGAGTGATCATCGCGCCGTAGCCGCCGCTCGACTTGCCGGTGATCGCCCGCTGGTCCCTGTGGGGGATCGTCCGGTAGTGGGCGTCCACCCACGGGACGATCTCGTCGCAGAGGTAGGAGTGGTACCGCCCGGTGCCGGGCGAGTCGAGGTACTGGCTGCCTCCGAGGCTGGTCCAGGCGTCGACGTACACGACGATCGCGGGTGGCGCGTCCCCGCGGGCGAACATCGCGTCCACCAGCTCGGGGTACGGCTGCCGGAACGGCGTACGGTTCGCCCAGCTGGTGACCTGGCCGCCGTACCCCTGGATGACGTGGACGACGGGGTAGCGCCGGGCGCGGTCGTCGTCGTATCCGGGCGGCACGTACACCCAGAGGGGGCGCTGGGACGGGTCGCCGAGCGGGTTGCCGCGCAGCAGCGCGCTGTCGATGACGTGGCGGTCGATTCGTCCGGCCATGTCGGCGAACCAGGGCACCATGGGATCCTCCGGGTTTCCTGCGGTGGCTACGGGTCGTCCGGGAGGGCCGTGCCGCCGGCCGGGCACGGTGCACCCGTTCAGAGTGTGAAGAGGAGGAGGCCGACGGCGCACGCGGCGACCGGGGCGGCCGTCATGCCGGGAGGGGGACCGGCCTCCGCCGTCGGCGCGGCTGCTGCTGTCGGTCGCCCAGCCGGCAGGCGGGGGACGTCGAGGACAGCGCGCGGAGAGACGTGGTCATGACGGATATGTATAGGTCAGGCGGATCGGCCCTGTAAACCGTGATCACTGCCATCGCCTGTCCGAAATCCACCAGCCTTCCCGGACGGCTCGCGAGCGCGCCTGATCCGGCGGAGGGCGTCGTGCGGATCGTCAGCGCTGGCGGGACGGTCAGCGTCTGAAGGGGGACAGGAGCCGGGTGATCGCCGGTCGGCGGGGTGCCAGCCAGTCGGCGATGTCGGTGATCACGGCCGGGTCGACGTGCTGGGGCCTGTCGTAGTCGGCCGGGGTGGACGGGCCCGAGCCGGGGAAGAACAGGTGGTCGTCGGCGTCGTGGACGCGGATGGTGACGTCCGGGCGGTGGGCCAGGCCCGCCCGCCAGCCCGCGAGGTCGTCGGCGACGGTCACATGGTAGTCGCGGCCGCCCTGCAGGATGAGCATCGGCTTGTCCAGCGCGGCCGCGGTCGCGACCGGGTCATAGCCGCGCAGGTCCAGCCAGTACGCCCCGGAGAAGCCGAACGGCAGCTCCGCGGCCGGCGTCCCGGCCGACAGGTGGGGGCTGTCGACCCGGGCGGCCTGCCGCGTGATCACCTCGACCGCGGCCCGCGCACCCGGGTCGAGCGAGGCGAGATGGCGCACGACGCGGACGGCGGCCTGGTGCATGGGCTGGGTGTCGGCGGCCAGGAGCACCAGTCCGGCCACCGACGGCTCGGCGGCGGCGACCCTGGGGGCGGCCTTGCCGCCCATGCTGTGGCCCGCGACGAACACCCGCGCGGCGTCGACGGCCGGGTGGCGCTGGAGCAGGTGGACGGCGGCGACGGCGTGCGGGACGTACTCGTCGCTCATCGTGAAGCCCGGGTCCGCCGCCACCCGGGCGGCGTGGGCGTGGGTGACCTTGTCGAAGCGCAGCACCGCCACGCCGCGGCCGGCCAGCCCCCAGGCCAGGTCCTTGAGCGGCTTGTTGGGGCCGCTGGTGGCGTCCCGGTCGAACGGCCCGCCGCCGCTGAGCAGCACCACGCCGGGGTGCGGGCCGGCGCCGCGCGGCAGGCTCAACGTGCCGGGCACGGCCAGCGCGCCGGAGCCCACGGTGACCTCGTGCTCGGCGAAGCGCCGCGGGCGGGCGTACGGCGGCGGCGTCCACGGCTCGGTGAGCGGCGGCGCCAGCCGCAGGTCCTGGAGCAGGCCGGTCTCGTCGACCGCGACGACCACGGTCAGCCCGCCGCGCTCGTAGGTCACCGGGACGCTCACCTTGACCAGCTCGGCCTTGCCCGTCGCGGCCACCCAGCCCTGGGGGGCCGGCTCGCTGATCGGCGTCCCGACCGCGGAGATCGCGCCGATCCTGGAGAGCTGGCTCTCCCAGGCGACCTGCAGCGTCTCGGCGGAGGCCGCCGCCCGCAGCGGCGGGGCGAACAGGGTCTCGATGTCGGCGAAGCGTCCATGTCGGGCCAGTTCGACGACCGCCGTGGCGATCGCCGCCGGATCGGTTTCCCCGCTCATCCCGGCACCGTCCTTTCTACTGTTTTGCGAACGGTAGCACAGCATGAGAACGTTGTGTCGTGGACACTTTGGAGCTGCTGGCCCATCCGGTACGGCTGCGCATCGTGCACGCGATGCGCGGAGAGCGGGAACTCACCACCGGCGAGCTGTGCGCGCGCATCCCCGACACCTCGAAGGCCATGGTCTACCGGCACGTCGACCTGCTCACGGCCGCCGGGGTCCTGGAAGTGGCGGGCGAGAGGCGGGTACGCGGCGCGGTGGAGCGCCGCTACCGGCTACGCCACGACCGAGCCGTCCTCGACGCCGACACGCTCACGGCCATGACGCCGGACGACCACCGGCGCGCCTTCGCCACCTCGATGGCCGTCCTGGTCGCCGAATTCAACGCCTACCTCGACCACGAGGACGCCGACCCGGTGGCCGACCTCATCGGCTACCGGCAGCACGCCCTCTGGCTCACCCGCGGCGAGCTGGAAAAGATGATCATCGAGTTCCGCCGGGTGATCCTGCCCCTGCTGGCCAACCAGCCGACACCGGAGCGCACCCAGCACCTGCTCAGCCCGATCTTCTTCCCGGTCGAACAGCCACCCGCCGACCCCGGGCCGGTCCCGGCGTCGTCCTGACCCCGCGGGGCGGGGGAGCGCCGCCGGGCACGCGCAGAGCCCGTGCCGGCGCGCACACGCACGCCGGCACGGGCTCAAGGGCACGCCGATCCGCGGCGGATCAGTTGAGCGCCCAGACCACCTGGTTGTTCTTGCTCCAGATGACCACGTTGCCGTCGTTCTGGACGCCCAGCCAGGCTCCGGGGGAGGAGGTGCCGGTGCTCCACAGCGCCTGTCCGGCGTTGTCGCGCACGACCAGGTTGCCGTCCCTCTGCATCGTGGTGAAGACCCCGGCGCCGGTGGTGCGGGAGGCCCACACCGCCTTGCCGCCCTTGCTGAGGACCAGGTTGCCGTCCTTCTGCTGGTACAGGACGTAGCTGTGGTCCCGCGAGCGGATGTACTGGTCGGTCTTGAGCGAGGCCCCTGACGGCAGCCGCTCGATGTAGGTGCGCCGGTCCCACAGGGGGGTGCCCTTGGCGGAGTAGATGACGATGTTGCCGTCGTTCTGCACCGCCAGGAGGGCCCCGGGAGAGGCGGTGGCGCTGCTCCACAGCGGCTTGCCGGCGTTGTCGCGGATGACCAGGTTGCCGTCCTTCTGCATCGTGGTGAACACGCCGGTGCCCGAGGTCTCCGACGCCCACACCACCTTGCCGCCCGTGGTGCTCAGGACCAGGTTGCCGTCCTTCTGCTGGTACAGCTTGTACAGACCATTACGGGATGAGACGTACTGGTCGGCCTTGAGCGACTTACCCGACGGGAGGTCGCTCGCCTCGGCCCTCACCGTCGCCGTCACCGTCGCGGCCGAGGCGGGCAGCGCCGCGCCCGCTGTCACGCCGAAGGCGGCCAGGGCCACCGCGGTAGCCACCTTCGCGCCGAAAGTTGTTGTCACCATGCACCTCTCGTGAACAGGGCCGAGGGCGACGGCGTGCGACAGGGCACACGCGCCGCCCGCCCGTTGATTCCTGGAACTCAGAAAGGGGCCAAGAGCCCTTTTCGAGACCGTCGGAGTTCCCCGTGAAGATGAGCGCGTTCACCTTCCGCCGCGCAGGATCGAGGCCGCGGAACGTCGCTCGGAAAAAGGATGAGGAACGGGCCGACGGAACACCGGGACCACGATGACAGCGACTTGGGCGGCTCGCCATAAATATGAGTGCCATTTTTCGCTTTTCTCCTGCCACGGCCGGACGGCCCGCGGCGGCACGGTTTCACGGGCCGTCCGGTCGCGGCGGGGCGGTGGAGAGGATCATCTCGACCAGGCCGCGCACCCGCTTGGCGGGGCCGGCGGGGCCGAGTGACTGGCCCGAGGCGTGCAGGCCCTCGAAGACGACCGTGAGGTGGTCGGCCATTTCCGCGGGGTCGTCCGCCCCGAGCCTGCCGGTCAGCTCGCCCAGGGTCTCGCGGAGCCAGGACTTCGCCGCGACCGCGTTGCGGTGGGCGGGCAGGTCGGCGTCGGGGAACTCGGCCAGCGCCATCTGCATCGGGCAGCCGCGATACCCCTCGGAGGCGACCTGGCCGGAGACCGTGTCGAAGATCGCGAGGATCTGGTCGCGGGGGTCGGGCCCGGCCGCCTCCACCACCTTCGTCACCAGGTCCTGGAACTCCCGGTGGGTGTCCTGGACGTAGGCGCTCACCAGCCCGTCCTTGGAGGCGAAGATCCGGTACAGCGTGGGCGGGGCGACGTCGGCCTCGGCCGCGACCCGGTCGATGCCGGTCGCCCGGATCCCCTTGCGGTAGAACAGCTCGCCCGCCACGCGCAGCACGTGGGACCTGGTCTTCTCGGCGGTTCTCTGCACGACGCCCCTCTCCGATGGTGATGTTAGGGATCGTTCCCTATAGTCTATCGCAAGGGAACGATCCCTAACATTCGCTGAGCACGACAGGAAGGGCCTCCATGAACACCCCACACGCGGCGCGCAGCCAGGGCAGGACCACCCTCGCCCTGGCGACGTTGTTCCTCGGAACGTTCGTGCTGGGCAGTGCCGAGCTGCTCCCGGTCGGCGTGATCAACGTGATCGCCGCCGACCTCCGGGTGTCCATCCCCGCGGCGGGCGCGCTGGTCACCGCCTACGCCATCGGGGTGGCCGTCGGCGGGCCGCTCCTGACCGCTTTGACGATCAAGATGAACAAGCGGACCGTCCTGGCGGGGGCGCTCCTCCTGTGCGCCGCGGGAAACCTGGCGCCGGTCCTGGTCGCCGACCACGCCCTGTTCGTCGCAGCGCGCGCCTTCACCGGCGCGCTCGGCGGGCTGTTCGTCGCCGTCGCGTTCGTCGTGGGCACCTCGATCGTCCCGCCGGAGCGCATGGGCCGGGCGATCTCCGCGGTCTTCGGAGGGTTCGCGGTGTCGGGCGCGCTGGGCGTGCCGCTCGGCACGCTGATCGGCCAGGAGCTCGGCTGGCGGGGCTCGTTCGTCGCCGTGGTGGCCCTCGCCGTGGTCGCGCTGGTCGCGACCCTGGCGCTGGTCCCGCCGGTGGCCGGGGCCGGCGGTGGTGCGCGCGACCAGGCCAGGTACGCCTTCGCCCCGAGGGTGCTCGCCCTGCTCGCGTTGCAGGCTCTGGGGTTCGCGTCGCTGTATGCGGCGTTGACGTACATCGTGCCTTTCCTGCAGAACGTCACCGGCGTCTCGGGGGCCCTGATCAGCGCCTTCCTCCTGGCCTACGGCGCCGCCAGCGCGGCGGGATCGATCGCCGGGGGCCGGTTCGCCGACGACAACGCCGCCCGCACCCTGACCGTCGGGACCGTCGCGGTGGCGCTCAGCCTCCTGGCGCTCTACCTGGCCGGCGCCGTCGCGTTCCTCGTGGTGCTGGCGCTGCTGGCCTGGGGCCTGTTCGCCATGGGCATGGTGCCCTCCCTGCAGTACCGCGTGGTGAGCCTGGCCGGTCCGGGGGGCGCGCTGGCCTCCTCGTTGCCCGCCTCGGCGGCGAACGTGGGCATCGCGGCCGGCTCGGCCGCCGGCGGTGCCGCGATCGGCGGCTCCACCGCCTCCGCCCCGGTGCTCACCGGCCTGGTCATCGCCGTGGTCGCCATCCCGGTCGCCTGGGCCACCGGCTTCCTCAAGCCGCCGGTGACGGGCGACGACCCAGAACCCGATCCGGCGGCGGACACAGCGGCGGACACGGCGGCGGACACGGCGGCGGGTCGCCGGTCATGACCTCGGTGCTCGCCGTGGGGCGCTTTCTGCGCGAGCCCTCCCGCCGGGGGTGCGCGAGACCGGTGACAGGCGGGATCCTGTTGGCGTGAGTGAGTACGACGTGTTCCTCGCCGACTGCCCTGCCCGCACCACGCTGAGCCTGGTGGCCGACACCTGGTCGGTCGTCGTGGTGTTCGGGCTGAGAGGCGGCCCGCAGCGCTACAGCGACCTCCTCGACCGGATCGGCGGGATCAGCAAGAAGATGCTGACGCAGACGCTGCGCAAGCTCGAACGCAACGACCTCGTCGAGCGGCGGGCCCTGGCCACGGCGCCTCCAGGCGTGGAGTACCGGCTGACCGCGCTCGGGCAGAGCCTGCTCGGGCCGGTGTCGGCGCTCGCCCGATGGGCCGAGGAGCACGCCGAGGATCTGGCCCGCGACGACCACCCCTGACGCCGGCCAGGGAACCGTCCGGTGCCCCACGGCCGCCTAGCGTTGCCGGCATGAGAATCGGTGTTCTTGGTGCCGGGGCCATGGCGGACGCGCTCGGCACCCGGTGGGCGGCAGCCGGCCACGAGTTGATGGTCGCCGGCCGGACAGCGGACAAGGCGCGGGCGCTGGCCCGCAAGTGGGGCGCTCGCGCGGGTGACTTCAGGGAGGTGGCCGAGTTCGGGGACGTCGCGCTGATCGCCGTCCTCTACCAGGGAATGCCGGCCACGCTGGCCGAGATCGGCGACGCGCTGCGGGACAAGCCCGTCGTCGACTGCAACAACCCTGTCGAGACCGAGAAGTTCACCCTGGTCACGGAGGCCGGGCGGTCGTTGGCCCAGGACATCGGGCAGGCGACCGGCGGGCACGTCGTCAAGGCGTTCAACCTCTGCCACGCGCGCGTATGGGAGATGGATCCGCCGCTCTTCGACGGCCGCCGCCTGGTGGTGCCCTACTGCGGTGACCACTCCGCCGCCAACGACCTGACGCGGCGGCTGATCGCCGACATCGGTGGCGAGCCGCTGCTGGTCGGTGGCCTTGAGCAGGCTCTCCATCTCGAGGCGATGGCCGCGGTCGTGATCTCGCTGCTGTTCGGCGGGCGCGATCCGCACACGGTCTTCAACCTCGTCGATGGCGCTCCCGTCGCCGCCGGCCTGTAGCCGGGTCCGCCGTGGCCGGCGTCGCGGGCCTCCGGGGAACCGTCGTCTGGACGCCGGCCCGGTAATCCCGCGTGCTTTCTGGGGAAATGTGGCATCGTTCCGGCATGGGATCATGGTTCGGTGTGCTGGGCGCCCTTGAGGTGGTGCGCGAAGGGGTCCCGCTGGCCGTGCCGGCACCCAAGCAGCGGATCGCGCTGGCCACCCTGCTCCTGCGGGCGAACCAGCACGTGTCGATCGACCTGCTGGCCGAGCGGATGTGGGACGGCAGGGAGATCCCCGGCAACGCGCGGGGTGCCGTACAGACGCACATCGGCAGGCTGCGGCGTACCCTGCTCGATCAGGGTGGCGGGCAGCAGCTGATCCACACGCGGGAGGAGGGCTACGTCCTCAGGCTGGCGGCGGAGGACCTCGACGCGACCGTCTTCCTGGATCTCGT
The DNA here is from genome assembly GCF_040802095.1 of Nonomuraea sp. NPDC050783. Classification (NCBI taxonomy): domain Bacteria; kingdom Bacillati; phylum Actinomycetota; class Actinomycetes; order Streptosporangiales; family Streptosporangiaceae; genus Nonomuraea; species Nonomuraea sp. NPDC050783. The sequence goes on along the minus strand of NZ_JBFAHK010000024.1, from coordinate 11,653 downwards.
CAACCGCGCCAAGAGGGCGCGCCAGGCCGGCGACGCGGCCGGTGAGGCCGGCCTGCTACGCCGGGCGTCGGCCCTGTGGCGCGGCCCCGCCCTCGTCGACGTGCCTTCGGAGTCGCTGCATCGCGACCACGTCCTGGTGCTGAACGAGCAGCGGGTGCAGGTGCTGGAGCGCTGGTTCGAGCTCGGGCTGCGCGCGGGCCGCCACGAGGAGATGCTGGTCGAGCTCAGAGCGGCCACGGCGGCCCACCCGCTGCGCGAGCGCCTGTGGGCCCAGCTCATGATCGCGCTCCATCGATCGGGCCTGCAGGCCGAGGCGCTGCGGGCCTACCACACGGTGAGCGACGTGCTGCGGCGGGAGCTGGGCGTCGATCCCGGTGACGAGCTGCGGAAGCTGCATCACGACATCCTGGTCGGCGATCGCGCCGTGCTGGTTCCTCCCGAGCCGAGGATCACGACCGTCGTGAGCGACCAGCCGGGTGCCGGGTCTGCTCCCGCTCCGGAGCAGGTGCCTCCCCGGCAGCTCCCCGCCGACATCGCGCACTTCACCGGCCGGCTCGCCCAGCTCGCGACGCTGGACGAGCTCCTGTCCGGCTCCGGCGGCCGACCCCCGCGGCCGGTCGTCCTCGACGGCACCGCGGGGGTGGGCAAGACCGCTCTGGCCGTCCACTGGGGGCACCTGGCCCGCGAGCACTTCCCGGACGGGCAGCTCTACCTCGACCTCCGCGGCTTCGGTCCCGGCGAGCCGGTCGAGCCCGCCGCCGCCCTGGAGGCGCTGCTGCGGGCGCTGGGCGTGGCGGCGGAGCAGCTCCCGGCCGACCTGGACGCGCGCTCGGCGCTGCTGCGTACCCTGATGGCGCGGCGGCGCGTCCTGATGCTGCTCGACAACGCCCGCGACGAGGCGCAGGTGCGCCCCCTGCTGCCGGGCGGGCCGTCGCAGGTGCTGATCACCAGCCGCAACCAGCTGCGCGGGCTGACCGCCAGGGAGGGCGCGTCCCGCGTCACCCTCGATCCGTTCTCGCCGGACGAGGCCCATTCCCTCCTGGCCACGCTCCTGGACGAAGAACGCCTCCGCGGCATCCCGGAGGCGGAGACGGAGCTCGGCGAGCTCTGCTCGCGGCTCCCGCTGGCGCTCAGCATCGCGGCGGCCAATCTCGACGCCAACCCGCACCTGAGCCTGGCCGACTACGTGAGCGAGCTCCGCGAGGGCAACCGGCTGGCCGCCCTGCAGGCCGGGAGCGACCAGTCGGCAGCCGTGCGCGCCACCCTGGACCTGTCCTACACCGCCCTGCCCGAGCCGCAGCGCAAGCTGTTCCGCCTGCTCGGGCTGATGCCCGGCGCGGACTTCACCGTGGAGGCCACGGCCGCCCAGGCCGGCTGCACGAGAGCCGAGGCGAGGCGGGGACTGGACCTGCTGGCCTCCTTCCACCTGATCCGCATGCACGTCCCCGGCCGCTACACCTTCCACGACCTGCTGCGTCTCTACGCCGCCGAGCGCGCCCGCTCCGACGAGAGCGCCGGCGAGCCGGCGCGGGCCAGGGCCCGCCTGCACGACTGGTACCTGCACAGCGTTCTGGCCGCTGCCCGCCTCCTCCACGACTACTGGGTCCGGTTGCCGCCCCCGCCGCCGGCGAGCACCGTCGAGCCGATGGCCTTCGACACCACGGAGGACGCCGTGGCCTGGCTGGAGGCGGAACACGCCACGCTGATGGCGCTGATCCAGGACGCGCACCGGCACGGTCAGCGGGAGATCGTGTGGCGGCTGACGGACGCGTTACGCGGTCACTTCTGGATGAGCAGACGGCTGGGGGACTGGCTGGCCTGCGTCCAGGTCGCGCTCGCCGCCGCTGTCGCGGCGGGTGACCGCGCGGCTGAAGCGGTGATGCAGCTCAGCCTGGGCAACGTCCAGACCTTTCAGGACGGGCCGGAACGGTCGATGCAGTCGTACGCCCGCGCCGTGTCGCTCGCGGAGGAGATCGACTGGCCGGACTGCCGGGCCTTCGCCCTGACCGGGCTGGCCAACACCTACCTGCGTCTCGGCTACCCGCAGCAGGCGGTCGACCACCTCAACAGGTCCCTCACCCGGTCGACGGGCCACGGGCCCGTGGCGGAGATGTATCTCAACAACCTCGCGGTCGCCTACAACCAGCTCGGCGAGCTGGAGCTGGCCCTGGAGTACCTCAAGCAGGCCGTGAGCCTGTCCGAGGACGACGCCGCCCACATGTGCAACCTCGGGGACGTCACCTACGGCCTGGGACGGCTCCACGAGGCGGCCCGGCACCTCGACAGGGGCATCGCCCTCAGCCGCCAGGCCGGCGACCGCGGCGTGGAGCTGGAGTGCGTGGTCCTGCTGGCGGCCATCTCCGGCGATCTCGGCCGCCACGGCGAAGCGCTCGAACTCGGTGCCCGGGCCCTGGCGATGAGCCACGAGCTGGAGGACCGGCTCCTGGAGGCGGCCGCCCTGAACGCCCTGGGCGCGGTCCACCACGATCTGGGCCGGTACCACGAGGCGCTGGAACACCGGCAGCGGGCGCTCGACGCGTCGAAACAGGGGAACAACTGCCATCCCGAAGTGGTCAGCCTCATCGGCCTGGCCACGGCCACCAGGAGTCTCGGCCGCCTCGCGGAGGCCGCCGCACACGCCGAACGGGCCCACGCGATCGCCCGCGACCGCTCCTTCCGCGTGCTGGAGGGCCTCGCGCTGACCGCGCTCGCCGAGGTCGGCGTGGCCCGCGGCGCGCGGGCCGAAGCCATCAGCCGGCTCGACGAGGCGATCCGCCTGCATCGCGCCTCGGGGCACCTGCTTGGCGAGGCCCGGGCCCTGCGGGCGCTCGGCGACGCCCTGGAAGAGGAGGAGGGCGCCGCCGCCGCGCTTCCGTACCGGCGGCGGGCCCTCGCGCTGTTCTCCGACGCCGGCAGCCCCGAAGCGGCCCGCGTCAGCCGTCTCCTCCAGGAGAGGTGATCCCGGCCGGCGCCGCGGCCCGGACGACAGCCGAACGACGCCGAGATGACACCGGGTGGCAGGAATGTGGCTTGCCAGGCTCGCCGCCCCCCGGTGCTCGGCAGCCTCCCCTGGAGCGTAGGAAAAGGAGAATTCACGGTGTTCGTGGATGGATCACCATCGAGGTCCCACGTGAACCGAGCCTGGCTGCGGCAACAGTCCTACGAGGGCCGGACGCCCGGACCGGCCGGCGGGACACCGCGCACCCCCTTCCGCTCGGTGGTCGCCTACGCCCCCGCCGGGGTCAGCACGTTCGGGCTGAGCGCGGTCAGCGGCATCTTCGCCGACCGGAGCCACATGGGACTGCCGCGGTTCGACTTCTCCGTCTGCGCCGACGAGGCGGGTGTCCTGAACACCGACTGCGGCATGTGCATGCAGGTGAAACACGGGCCCGAGGCGATGGCGGACGCCGACCTGATCATCGTGCTGCCCGGCGACCGCCGTCCGCTGACCCTGCCCGCGACCGTCAGGCAGGCGCTGGCCGACGCGTACTCCCGTGGAGCCCTCGTCACGGCCTACTGCGCGGGCTCGCTCCTGCTGGCCGAGACGCGGCTGCTCGACGGCCTGCGCGCCACGACGAACCGGCACCTGGCCGCCCACCTGGCCCGGCTGCACCCGGCGGTCACCGTCGAGGCCGGCGCCCTGTACGTCGACGAAGGACAGGTGGTCACGGGCGCCGGTGCCGCCGCGGGCATCGACATGTGCCTGCACCTCCTGCGCCGCGAGCACGGCGAGGCCGTGTCCAACGCCGTGGCCAGGGAGTGGATGCTCACCTCGCGCCGCGAGAGCGGGCAGACCCACTACGTCCCCAGCCCTTCGGAGACCGGCGCCCTGTCGGCCGTCGACGACGAGGACGCGCGCCTGGACGAGCTGCTCGTCTGGGCACGCACCCACCTGGACGAGCCCCTGAGGGTCGGTGACCTGGCCCGGCAGGCGTTGATGAGCTCGCGCACCTTCGCCCGCCGTTTCCAGGCCAGGATGGGCACGACGCCGTACGCGTGGCTGACCGAGCAGAGGCTCGATCTCGTCGAGGAACTGCTGGTGACCACCACCTGGTCGATCCAGAAAATCGCCGAACGAACGGGATTCCGCATCGGCGGCGCGCTCCGCGCCCAGTTCGTCAAGCGTCACGGCATCTCGCCGATCGACTATCGGCTGCGCCACCGGCTCGCGAACGAGCGACAATCACCCCGATGACGCCGCCCCTCGCATTCCCCGGCCAATTTCCGGCGAGTGGCAGCATAAATGCAAAAAACGGCAGCGTTCTCTCTCGACCGGACAAACAATTCGCGGCGACCATTGTCCGGGTAACTATCTGGAGGAATGAATGAAGCGCATTCTCATGACCGCCGTCACCGCCGCGCTCGTGGCCGGGGGGATCGCGGCCGTCGTCGCCGGACCGGCCAGCGCGGATGCGGCGCAGGGCACCACGGGCGGCACGGCTGCCGTCGTCACGCCGGACAACCGCGACATGTAGCACCGCGCGCGTCATCCGCGCCGCGGCTCCCGCGCACCGACCCGGATCCGGCCGGGCGGTCGCGCGGGGGCCGCAGCGGCATGTACGGGGGGAGTGCCGGGGAGTTCCTACCGGTCGGAGGGCCGCGGGTCGCCGACCGCCCGCAGAAGCCGGTCGAGGGCCGACAGGTCTCCCACGACGGCGACGCTGCCGTCGGCGCACGCGGTCGCGAGGCCGTCCGGGTCGGCCAGCAGGGCGCTGAGCGTCCGGGGGTCCGCGCGGAGCGAGACGTCGGCCGTGGCGGGCTCGCCGGGCCGCACCTGAACCCGTCCTGACGCCAGGTGAACCGTCCAGACCCGGCCGTCGAGCTCGAGACGGCACGTGGTGGGCGGCGCGGCGGGGTCGGGGCGGGCGGCGCGCCGCAGGAAGATCAGCACGGACGTGGCGCTGAGCGCGGCCGGCTGCGGGGGCTCCGGGGCGTCGAGCCCCCAGTCGCCCAGAGCGAGCAGGATCGGTTCGAGCCGCCGGCCCCGCTCGGTCAGCTCGTAGACCTGCGGGCTCTCCGCCTGCGCCGGTCCACGGCGGATCACCCCGTTGCGTTCGAGCTCGCGCAGCCGGTCGGCGAGCAGGTTCGAGCTGACGTGGGGCAGGGCGCGCCGCAGCTCCGAGAAGCGTTGGGGCACCAGGAGCAGCTCGCGGACGACCAGCAGGGCCCACCGCTCCCCGATGAGGTCGAGGGCCCGAGCGATCCCGCAGGAGTCCCGGTAGCTACGGCTGGTCGGCACGGCCACTCCCTCCTCTCCATCCGATCCGATCCGAAACTACCACAACGCTTGGTTGTCTCTTACAACCACTTCTGGTTGTTTTTTTCAACCAACTGTGGCTACTGTTGGCTCGCCGGGGGAGTCCCGGAGGAGCGGCGGGAGGATGCCCATGAACACGCAGCCGGTGGCGCTGAGCCGCGGCAGGACGAATCTCGCCCTGGCCGCGCTGTCCCTGGGGATGTTCGTGCTCGGCAGCGGCGAACTGCTCGTGGTCGGCCTGCTGAACGTGATCGCCGCCGATCTCCGGGTCTCCATCCCGGCGGCCGGCGTCCTGGTGACCGCCTACGCGTCGGGCCTGGCCGTCGGCGGCCCGATCCTGACCGCGCTGACGATCAGGCTGGACAAGCGGACGATCCTGGTCGGCGCGGTCGCCCTGGTCGTCGTCTGCACCCTGGTCCCGGTGCTGACGACCGGCTTCGGGCTGTTCGTCGCGGTGCGTGCCGCCATCGGAGCGCTGCACGGCCTGTTCGTCGCCGTGGGGTTCGTGCTGGCGATGTCGATCGTCCCCCCGGAGCGCATGGGCCGGGCGATCTCCGTGGTCGTCTCCGGCCTGTTCGTCTCGACCGCCCTGGGGGTGCCGCTGGGCACGCTGGCCGGCCAGGCGCTGGGCTGGCGCGGCTCGTTCACCGCGATCGCCGTGCTCGGCGCGGTCGCACTCGTCGCCGCCCTGGCGCTGATCCCGTCCATGCCCGGCAGCGGGGGCGGCGCGGGCAGCCAGGCCAGGTACGCGTTCGCGCCGCGCGTGCTCGCCGCGCTGGTCGTGAACATCGTGGCGTTCGCGGCGGTGTACTCCGCGCTCACGTACATCGTGCCGTTCCTGGAGAACGTCACCGGCGTCTCCGGCGCGCCGATCAGCCTGTTCCTGCTGGCCTACGGCGTGGCCACGGCGGTGGGCTCGCTGGCCGGCGGCCGTTTCGCCGACCGCGACGCCGCGCGCACCCTGGTCATCGGCTCCATCGGCGTGGCGGCCTCGCTGCTGGCGCTCCACCTTGTCGGCTCGATCGCCGTGCTCGCGGCGCCGGCGCTCGTGGCCTTCGGCCTGTTCGCCATGGGCATGGTGCCCTCGATGCAGTACCGCGTGGTGAGTCTGGCGGGCCCGGGGGGACAACTGGCCTCCTCGCTGCCCGCCTCCGCGGCCAACGTGGGCATCGCGCTGGGCTCGTACGCCGGCGGCGTGGCGATGGGCGCCTTCACCGCCTCCTCAGCGGTGGTCACCGGCCTGATCATCGCGGTGATCTCCGTCCCGGTGGCCTGGGCCACCAGCTTCCTGAAGCCGCCGGTGAGCGCGGACGCGGCAGAGCCCGCATCGGCGACGGCGTGACCACCCTGGCCCGCACCACCACCATCCGGACAACCCATCACCTGGAGGAAACAGATGAGCGAACCGCTGCTCAAGGACAGGAACGCCGTGATCTACGGAGGCGGGGGCGCCATCGGCGGCGCCGTCGCGCGGGTGTTCGCCCGCGAAGGCGCGAGGGTCTTCCTCGCCGGGCGGACGCGGGCGAGGCTCGACGCCGTGGCGCGTGACATCGCCGCCGCGGGCGGGACGGCCGAGACCGCGGAGGTCGACGTCCTCGACCAGCAGGCGGTGGAGGAGCACGCCGGCGCGGTCGCGGCGGCGGGCGGCATCGACATCGCGCTCAACGCCGTGAGCGTCATGCACGACCAGGGAACCCTGCTGGCTGACCTGTCGCTGGAGGAGTTCATGCGGCCGATCGACGGTTTCCTGCGGACGTCGTTCATCATCGGCAAGGCCGTGGCGCGGCACATGGGCCGTACGCGTCCCGGCGTCATCCTGACCCTGTCCGAGCCGGGCGCCAAGCTGGCCGTGGGCGGCATCCTGGGGCACGGCGTGAGCGCGGCCGGCAAGGAGGCGTTCTCGCGGCTCCTGGCCGCGGAGCTGGCGCCCGGCAACGTCCGGGTCATCGACATCCGCCCGCACGCCGTCGTCGACGCGCCGGCGGCGGGTTCCTACACCAAGGACCTCTTCGCACCGTCCGCGGCGGCTGCCGGGCAGTCGGTCCAGGAATTTCTCGAAGACGGAGGAATGGTGCAGGGAACGCTGCTCAAGAGGCTGCCCACGCTCTCCGAGATCGCCGAGACGGCCGCGTTCCTGGCCTCCGATCGAGCCGGAGCCATGACCGGAGCGGTCGTCAACCTGTCCGTCGGCGCGCTCGTCGACTGACTCCCGCCGGCCGCGAGCACTTCTTTCCCCACCTGTCATCACCCAACGAGGAGAATACGACATGACGACACTGAAGCCCGGCAGCATGCTGCTCGGCACGACCCGCCCCGCCGAGCTGCGGGCCTGGTACGCCAAGACGCTGGCGCCGGAGTCCACCGGCGACGGCGCGATCGATCTGGGCGGCTTCCTGCTGGTCATCGACGGGCGTGACGACGTCGCGGCGAAGAACGGCGAACCGGGTCGCGCGATCGTCAACTTCCACGTCGACGACTTCGACGCCGTGCGGGCCCGGCTGGACGCGGCCGGCGTGGAGTGGGTCTCGGTCGAGGACCGGGAGAAGGGCCGGTTCGGCACGTTCGCCGACCCGGACGGGAACTACCTCCAGATCATCGAATGGAAGAAGGACTCCTGAGACCGGGCGTCCCGCCGGGCCCGGGGCCGCTCGGTCAGCCGGTCGCGGCGAGCAGGCCGTCGCGCAGCGCGCCGGCGTTGTCGGCCAGGAACCGGGCGAAGGCGCGGGGTTCGCGGCCGGTCAGCTCCCGCACGGCGGTCGTGGTGGCCGCCAGGGAGCCCGTCGCCACCTCGCGGCAGAGCTCGGCGACATCGGCGGCGAACCCGGCCGGCAGGCCCTGGGATCGCAGCGTGGCGGCCAGCTCGTCCGGTGACAGATCGACGCGCGGGACGGGGCGGCCCAGGACGGCGGAGATCTCGCGGGCGACGTCGGCGTGGGTGAGGGCCCGGGGGCCGGTGAGCACGTGGGTCTCGCCGAGGCCCGCCGTCCCGGACGGGGCCCCGGACAGGAGCGCTGCCGCGCAGGCGGCGATGTCCTGGCAGTCGATGTAGGACACGCCGGCGTCGCCGTACGCGCCGACGAGCCCGCCCTCGGCGGTGAAGGTGCCCGCTCCGGTCACGAAGTTCTGCATGAACGGGCCCGGCCGCAGGATCGTCCAGCCCAGCCCGGACGCCTTGAGGTACTGCTCGATCTCCCAGTGGGCGCCCTCCGCCAGCCGCCCGCCCTGGTGGGCGTGCCGGACCGAGACCTTCACCACCCGGCTCACCCCGGCGGCGCGGGCGGCGTCGATGGCCGCCCGCTGCCGGCGGATCATCGGTTGCTCGCCGCCGCTCACCGGCTGGGCGCCGGGGGTGTTGAGGAAGAGCCGGTCCACGCCCCGCATGGCGGTGGCGAGCGAGCCGGGGTCGTCGAAGTCGCCGACCACGTGGTCGCAGCCGAGGGCTCGTCCCCGGGCGGCGTCCCGGACCAGCGCCCGGAACGGGACGCCGCGGTCGAGCAGGAGCGGGACGAGGTGAGCGCCGATGGAGCCGGTGGCTCCGGTGACGAGGATCATGGACGTCCTTCCCGGTGCGCGCGGCAGGCCCGCGACGCTAAACTGAGGGTGCCTCGAAATTTATCTTGAGGCACCCTCGATTTCAAGGGGAGAGGACCGATGAGCACTGCCCGCCGGCCGCGGGCCGACGCCCGGCGCAACTACGAGCGCCTGCTGGCCGAGGCCGACGCCGCCTTCGCCGAGCGCGGGATCGGCGCCAGCCTGGAGAGCATCGCGCGGGGCGCGGGCGTGGCCATCGGCACCCTCTACGGCCACTTCCCGACGCGCCGGGCGCTGGTCGGCGCCCTGCTGAGGGAGCGCAACGAGGCCCTGTTCGAGCTGGGCGACCGGCTCGTCGCCGACAACCCTCCCGGCGCCCTGGCGACGTGGGTCCGGGCGGTGACCGAGCACGCCTCCACCTACAGCGGCCTGGCCGCGCTGCTGGCCGGGGGGCTGGACGACGAGGCGTCGGAGCTGCACGAGTCCTGCCTGCGCATGGCCGGCACCGGCGAGCGCCTGGTCGCCCTGGCCCGCGCGTCGGGCACGCTGCGCCCCGACGCGACCGGCGCGGACATCACGGCGCTGACCACGGCCGCCGCCGCGCTGCGGGAGGACCTGTCGGCCGCCGCGGCCGACCGCCTCGTCGCGCTCTGCCTGGACGGCCTCGCCCGCCGGCCCTGAGCCGGTTCCTCACCCTCCGGATCGTGGTGCCGTGCGGCGGCTGAAGGTGCGGCGGTAGTCGCTCGGGGTCAGCTTGCGCCGCAGGGCGAACTGCTCGCGGAACACCGCGGCGCTGCGGTAGCCGACCCGGCCGGCGATCTGCTCGATGGTGAGGTCCGTGGTCTCCAGCAGCTCCTCGGCCCGGTCGAGGCGCTGGGCCAGGAGCCAGGCGTGGGGAGGGGCGCCGGTGGCCGCCTTGAAGTGCCGGATGAAGGAGCGCCTGCTCATCAGCGCGCGGGCCGCCAGCTCGTCGACGGTCACGGGGCGGTCGAGGTGCGCCCGCGCCCAGGCGATGACGTCGGCGAGCCGCTCGCCGGTGCCGTCGGCCGGTGCCGGCGCGGCGATGAACTGCTGCTGGCCGCCGTCGCGGTGCGGCGGCGTGACCAGGAGCCTGGCGAGGGCGTTGGCCAGCACGGCGCCGTGGTCGCGGCGGATCAGGTGCAGGTACATGTCCATGCCGGCGGCGGCGCCGGCTCCGGTGACGAGGGCGCCCTGGTCGATGTAGAGGGACTCGGGGCGGACCACGACGTCCGGGTGGCGGGCGGCGAGCTCGCCGGCGTACTGCCAGTGCGTGGTGACCTCGCGACCGTCCAGCAGCCCGGTGGCGGCCAGCGTGAACACGCCCAGGCAGTGGGCGGCCAGGGTGGCGCCGCGCCGGTGGGCCGCGCGCAGGGCGCCGAGGACGGGGTCGCCGGGCGGCACGGCGGGCCCGGCGCCGGGGAGCACCAGGATCAGGTCGGCCGCCGCCAGCGCCTCCAGGCCGTGCTCGACGAGGACGGGGACGCCGAGATCGGTCATCAGCGGGCCGGGCCGCCGGGCGCACAGGGCGAGGTCGAAGGCGCTCACGCCGTCGCGCGGGCGGAACAGCGCGCTGGTCATACCCAGGGCGAGCGTGGCGGCGTGCGGCGGGACGTACGCGGCGACGCGACGGAAGGGGGCCACCGCAGCATCGTGGCACAAAACCCGCGATAAGTGGCATTCGGGTCACTGGCCGCCTTCCCCCGCCGTCCGCCAGGCTCGACCACGCGACGCCGACGTGACGCCGACGCGACGACCGAGGGGGAACGGAACTTCATGAGCACGCTGACGTACCGCGCCGACCGCACCGGGCTGGTCCTGGTCGATCCGTACAACGACTTCCTCAGCGAGGGCGGCAGGCTCTGGCCGCGGGTCAGGGAGGTCGCCGAGTCGGTCGGGTTGCACGAGAACCTGCGCGCGCTCCTGGCCGCGGTCCGCCAGGCCGGAGTCCAGGTGTTCGTCGCCCCTCACCGGAGCTGGCGGCCGGGCGACTTCGACGGCTGGCGCCGGATGAGCCGCGCGCACCGGGTGGTGCGGGACGGCAGGTTCTACGAGTACGGGACCTTCGGCGGCGGCTGGCACCCGGAGTTCGGCCCGCGGCCGGGCGACATCGTCTGCACCGAGCACTGGGGCATCAGCGGGTTCGCCGCCACCGACCTGGACCAGCAGCTTCGCCAGCACGGGATCGAGGACGTCATCCTGGCCGGGATGACCGCCCCCGGTTGCGTGGAGAGCACCGGCCGTTACGGCATGGAGCTGGGGTACGCGATCACCTTGGTCAAGGACGCCACCGCCGCCTTCACCAAGGAGCACCTGCACGCGGCGGTCGAGCTCAACGGCCCCCTGTACGCCGAGGCGGTCGTGCCGGCCAGCGACGTCGTCGCCGCCCTCGCGGCGTCCTGAACCCGGCGTCCTGAACCCGGCGTCCTGAACCCGGTGCCTGAACCCGGTGCCTGAACCCGGTGCCTGAACCCGGCGGCCCGCCCGGACGCGGCGCGGGCAGGGCCGCCGGCCGGTCGCCGGACCTTCGCAGCCGCGCACCGCCGGAATCGGCAGGGCTCCCGAGACGGCGCCGGTGTCGTCGCCGTGGCCGATCACTCCGATCCCGCCACTTGCTTCGAATTCGAAGCGGGGGTAGGGTTCTCGGTAGTTGCTTCGAGTTCGAAGCAGCTTCTCCTCCGCGAAAGCGAGCCCCGCCATGAAGGCAGTGCGTTTCCACGAATACGGCGGCCCCGAGGTCCTGCGCCTGGAGGACGTCGAACAGCCCGTCCCCGGCGCCGGGCAGGTCCTGATCCAGGTCGCCGCCACGTCGTTCAACGGCGTGGACGCCAACATCCGCGCCGGCTT
>NZ_JBFAHK010000023.1:0-142912 GCF_040802095.1 Nonomuraea sp. NPDC050783 | reverse complement strand
CAGCAGCCTGGGCTACCGTAGCCCTGCCGACTACGAGGCCGCCGCAGTGGCCTGACCACCACAACAATGGTGTCCGTCGAAGCGGAGCAAGCTCATGGACCGGTACTCAGCCCACATGTCGACCGCCTCTTGAAGGTCAAGAGCCGCAACGTCCTCACGCGCCACCCCGACCGTGTAGATCAACCGGTCCGCGAGCCAATCTGGAACCGGCTCCCTAGGAGGCGCCTCCTCCACCCGAATATGATCGGCGAGCGTGCCGAGGCGTTCGATCACCTGGCCGAGCTGGACGATCTCGGGACGGCCTGCCTCCGCCTCGCGAACCCTTGCTGTCGCCTCCGCGTAAACTTCCGCGTCGGCACGCTCACCGACAGCCCACACCTCGCAGATTTCCACCGACTTGTCCTCAGTGATGCGGTAGACGACACGCCAGGTGTTGCGACCGACCACCAGCTTCCGGAAGCCGGTCAGTTCCCCGCCAAGGGGGTAACCAGCTTCAGGGTTGTCCAGCAGGAGAAGGATCTTCTTGAGTACCTTGGGTACCGCGTCTGGGCCAATGCGCCGGAGGTCGTCGACTGCCGGCGCCGTGAAGACGACGTCGGACACGATTCACTCATCGTCCGGGATGGCGGACAGCGACTCGCGAGTATGCCCGAACGCGGCAAGCACCTCATCGAGTGAGACCCGCTCCCCCGTGTCCGTGACTGACCGGGCCAGCACCAGGGCCAGATCACGCAGATCAGCCGCCGCCTCCTCCAGCTCATTGAGCCGGCGGATACTCACCACGGCGGCCACTGGCTGATGCCGACGGGTAACCACCAGATCGGTCCCCTGCTCCGCATCAGCCACCAGGCGGGCAACGCCTCGCTGGGCCGCCTCTGTGACGCTCAGCTCAGTAGCGTCGTGCAGAACAGTCATGCATCAACTGTACATCTTTCTGTACAGAACCGCAGCGCCGATGGCCGAACATCGGCTCATGCGTCGCCGGACGTCAGACCCACTGGACACGCGACTCCAGTCCCCCCGATGCCGCAGTAGCCGTTGGGCACTTTGTACAGGTACTGCTGGTGGTAGAACTTGACTCTCCGCAACAATTTATGTGAGGAGAGTTACATGACCATTGTCCCGGTCGTCTCCTACGCTCGCATTTCCGCCGACATCAGACGGGATGAGCACGGGGTGCAGGACCAGCACCGCCTCAACCGGGAGACGGCGGAACGGCACGGGTGGACGGTCGTCCACGAGTACACGGACAACGACAAATCAGCAGCGAAGGCCGACGTCGTACGCGACGACTTCGAGGCCATGCTGCGGGTTCTCCGGGCCGGCGAACTCCCCGACGGTACGGCGGTCCAAGGCGTCGTGATCGTCGCCGAAGACCGTCTCGCTCGGCGTCCCGGTGACTACGAGCGCTTCGTAGAGGCAATCACGTACCAGGACGGGCGCGTCTTCGCCGACGTTCGCGGCATGAAGGACCTCTACAGCGAGGACACAGAGAGCATGGGGCTCTTCGGCGCCGTGATCTCCAAGATGGAGGTCCGCAAAATGCAGCGCCGCATGCGCCGCTCGCACCGTATGCGCGCTGAGCAGGGTCTACCCGTCGGCGGCACACGCCCGTTCGGCTGGAAGCCTGACCGGCTCGCCCTCGACCCCCAAGAAGCACCGCTCGTACGGCAGGCGATCCTCGACCTGATCGCTGGACGCTCGCTGTACTCCATCACCAACCAGTGGCGCCAGGAGGGTGTAAAGACCTCGCTCGGCAATGAATGGCTGCCCAGTTCGCTCAAGCTGACGGTACAGAACCCTCGGGTCTGCGGCTGGCGAGAGATCAACGGCGAACTCGTCCGCGACTCGACAGGAAATCCCGTGGTCGGGCAGTGGGAGCCGATCGTCTCACCTGAGCAGTGGATGGCGGTCAAGAACATCTTCGACGCCCGAAAGGGCCATTACATCTACCGAGACGGGCGAGTCGGCCACATCCTCACGCCAGACTTCCGCGAGCCGAACTACCTCCTCACAGGCTTCCTGCGCTGCGGCCGTTCCAAGCCCGATGGCTCCCTCTGCAACGCGTCCCTCCGCGTCACCCACAGCAAGGACTGCGTTCAGCACATCTACCTCTGCCCGACCAAGACAGCCGGCGGCTGCGGCGGCGTCGGCCGGCGCGGTGACATGGTCGATCTCTACATCTCGGAGGCGGTCCTCGCCAAGCTGGAAGGAGTCCAACTCGCCGCCTCCGCTGATCCCGTCGAATGGTCTGGAAATGCGGAGTACGACGATGCGAAGTCCCGCCTGGAGGAGCTTCGGGTCCAGTGGACCGCAGGGAACATCACCAACGAACTGTTCTTCTCGGTGGCCCCGGACTTGGAGAAGCGGATCGCCCGCCTCCGTACCGAGGCGCAGAACTTCACCGCTGCCGCCCAACGCCGCCAAGCCCGCTCCGACACCGACATCGCCGAGATCCGACGGCGCTGGTACCTGCCAGAGGAGGACGGCGGGCTGCCCCTCACCATCAAGCGGTCCTACATCCGCGAGGCCCTCCTGGCAGTGATCATCTATCCCTCTGGCAAGGGGCGCAGGAAGTTCAACCCGGATCTGCTTGAGCCGATCTGGCGAGAAGGCTGAGCACAGGACGTCCAGGACGTCCCTAGAAGGCTGTCTCCCTTACCCAAGGGCGACAGCCTTCTTACTTTGCCCTCGGGACCATCGGTGACAACCGGACTTCTACGGACACCCCCGGACGCCCACGGTACGTACCGGACGTCTGCGTTCGCGTCGCCACCGGAACTCCGACCTGCGTAAACACGTTCTTCGAGTGGTACAACGTACTCACACCAAAAGCCACCGTCCCTCTACAGCACGACCGCAGCGAACATCTCGGCGAATCACCTCAAGGCGCATAGACGATTCCGGGCAAGCACATCCACGACCACCGATGACCCGTCGGATTTCCCGGCCCGACGGCAGGTGTCCACAAAGAGCGCGCCATTCACCTCCTCGCCGCACTCCATTCCTGTTCTCTCGCTGCTGGTACCACCGCCAACGGCTGTCTTCAGGCTGCCTTGGCGCTGGCGTCTGGTCGTGCCCGTCAGGTACGGCGGTGGCTCCCGCCCACGAGCTGAGGAGGCCACCTGAACCAACCGAACGAGCTGTCTGCCCAGGAGTGGGGCAAGCAGCAAGCCGCACGATCCCCTCGCTGGTCAGAAGAGAAGTGGCAGCGCATCGCCACGGTGCTCGGCGTATGCGTCGCCCGCCAAACCTCGCCCGACGGCTCCTCCGGGAAGGACGCCGCATGAGCAAGGTTCCTCACCTGTCACCCGAGATGCTGGCCGTGATGCAGCGAGCGGCCATGCCCGACTTCGCCCGCTGGCAACAGATGGTCCACGCCACGGGCGGCTGCGCCCAACCGGTCCGGCTGCACGGCGAGAGGTACACACTGGACAGCCGGACGGGCGAAGTCCTCGACATGTACCGGACCGCCGACGAGCCGACCGGCTTCCTGCTCACAGCCTGCGGCAACCGGCGCGCGTCCAGGTGCCCCGCCTGCTCGGCGGTCTACAGGGACGACACGTACCGCCTGATCATCACTGGCCTACGCGGTGGCAAGGGCGTTCCGGAGGAGGTCAGCCAGCACCCCCGAGCGTTCGTCACCTTCACCGCTCCATCCTTCGGTGCGGTTCACGCCCACCGCGAGCAGTCCGGCCGGACGCTCCCATGCCGTCCACGCCGGGAGCGTCCCGTCTGCGAGCATGGCCGGCCGAAGGGCTGCGGTGCGCGTCACGAGCGCGATGACGTCCAGGTCGGGCAGCCCTTGTGCGTGGACTGCTACGACTACATCGGGGCCGTCCTGTGGAACGCCCACGCAGGCATGCTCTGGCGGGAGTTCACCAAGACCGTGCCGAGCGTCCTGGCCCGCCTGCTCGGCATCACCCGAACGGAGCTGCGCCGGACGGTCCGCCTCTCGTACGCCAAGGTCGCCGAGTACCAAGCTCGCGGCCTGGTCCACTTCCATGCCGTCGTCCGACTCGACGGACCGAACGGACCCGCCGACCGCCCTCCGGACCACATCACGATCGACCTGCTCGACCGGGCCATACGCCGGACCGCCGGTCAGGTCACGGTCCGAATAGAGAACGGACCGCCCTCGCCCGCCCGGTGGGGTGATCAGCTCGACGTACGACCGGTCTACGTCTCAGCCGAGCTGGGTGAACTGAGCGATCAGCGAGTCGCCGCGTACGTGGCCAAGTACGCCACCAAGGGAGCCGAGTCCGCAGGCACCGTAGACCGTCCGATTCGGCATGCCGGACAGATCGCCGGTCTGAAGGTCACCGAGCACGCTCGCCGCATGATCTACACCTGTTTCAGCCTCGCCGAGTTCCAGCCCTATCGAACCCTGCTCCTGCGACAGTGGGCGCACATGATGGGCTACCGGGGACACTTCTCCACCAAGTCCCGCCACTACTCGATCAGACTCGGGGACATCCGACAGGCCCGCGCCGACTTCCGTGCCGAGCAAGCCCGGCTGATCACGGGCACTCCGCCTCCCGATCCAGAGAAGACCGTGACGGTAGGCGAATGGCACTATGCCGGAAGCGGCCACCGCCACGGAGAAGCTTTCTGGGCCGAGGTAGCTCGCCAACGGATCGCTACCGCTCGCAGGATCGCCCGACAACAAGCAGACAAGAAGCGATAGGGCCCGTGCCTCTAAACCTAGAGAGATCACCTCTAGGTCTAGAGGCACACCTAGAGGCTCATCAGCCGCCTGACCAGGCACCTAGCGTCTAGAGGCTCCTAATCTCGCCGGGCTCCATCGGGCCAGATCACTCGAACAGGCACCTCCCGCCGCCGCGCCTCCGCCACCACGTCAGCGGTGCCGCCATAGCCTCGCGCCGGCTGCCCGTCCCAGACGGCGAACAACACATCGGCGTCGTCCAGCATCCGCGCGCTGGCCGTCATGTGCGACTCCGCGGTGGACTCCACAAAGTCCAGCCTGTGAGTTCGGATCGCCCGGCCCAGCAACTCGTCGTAAGCATCCTGGCACTCGCCCGGCAACCCATCCCGATACTCCTTGGCAGGGATCACGGCTTCCAGCACGCCGCCGAGGTCGAGTACCGCACGAGCGAAGATCTGATCAGCCCCGTCCGCCAGGCAGGACAACCCGGCGACTTCAGGACCGTACTCCGCGAGCGCCTGGCGTACCGCCCCGTCGATCAGTACGGCGGTCTCCTCCGGCAAGCCCCGATGACCGGACACAGCGATGCGAACCATGATCCCCCTAGATCAGGGTGGCGTGAAGACGCTCGTCGAACGAGCGCAAAGCGCCGGACAACGGCCCGGCATACGATCGCCGGAAGTTCTTGACCCGGTGCAGGACACGCTCGGAGCCATACGTCGTCGCCACAGTGAGCGCGTTGGACGCCAGATACAGCGCCTCCTCGTAGCGTCCCGACATCGCCTCAGCCGTCGCCACTTCCGTCATGAGCACACCCCGCTGCTTCGCGCCGGGCTGGGCCGAAGAAAGCGACTCATTGAACGCAGCAACGGCTTCAACCGGCCGCTTGAGCCGTACCATCGTCAGAGCCCGATACCCCGCCAATTTGGCGTGATCGAACGGGAACACCCATGGCCAGGGCGGTGCGGCGGCCCGCTCACCAGCCCGTACCGCCGCCTCAGCCGCACTCAACGCCTGAAGCGCCGCCGCGTCGTCCCGCGCGGTCGCATGTCCGAGCGCTTCGAGGCTCGACAGCCACGCGCGGGCGATGGCCGGTGGCCGCTCACCGATCTCCCGCCGCGCCCGCGCCAAGAGATTCAGTCCGATAAGCGGGTCGTTGGCGTCGATCTCGAACGCGGCCAGACTGCCGATCATGTACGCGGCCAGCAGCGCATGGTTGGCCTGTCGTGCACTGTCGACGGCGCGACGGTAGTAGAGGCGCGCCGAACCGGTGTCCTGCATATCGGCGTGCACCCAAGCCGCGAAGCCTGCCGCCTCGCTCAGACCGGCCCGGATCTCGTCAGCATGCGGAGACCGCGACGCGCGGCCAAGAACCCGGCTCACGAGATCGACCTGCGCCACAGCTGGCCTGGCGAGTACCCGCGCAGGCGTGACGGACTCCAACCGACGCTGGGCGCCGGTGATGCTGGTCAGCGTGGCAGCCGTTGTCTCATCCACATCGGGACGCTTGGGCAGGGCCACCCCCGCCAGCGCGGTCAACGCCAGCGCCTTGCCGAAATCTCTGCGCTTCGTCGGATCGTCATCCCCTCGGGCTCCGAATCGGAGCAAGTGAAGCGGCACCCCGATCTGGATGGATATCTCCCGAACCTGGTCCACAGTGAGCGGCTGACGACCACGCAACACCTTGGACACCCAACTCTGGGAGTAGCCGACCGCCTCAGCGAGCTGGCCCTGCGTCCAACCGTGCGCCCGCCGCACCTCTTCGAGGATGATTGGTAGATCGCACTCGGCGAGAGCGGCGGCCACGACTGGCCCGGACCAGAACTGCGGCGGTATCTGGGTCACAACGCTAGGTTAAGCCGCCGCCCTCGGCCGTACCGATATTCGTGACGGGAATACCCGTACCACCAGCAGGACTAGGCCGTTCACCTGCTGTTTCATGACGGCAACGCTCAGTACATGAACGAACTACCGCCTCACCCCTTGACCGCCGCACAACAACTAGCCGCCGCCCTTGCGGACGAAGGAATCACTGCCGACGTCCATCACGACTTTGGCATGCCCATGGTGTCGGTCTGGGTCGGTCTGATCGTTTGGTGCGCGGACGGCACGTACTGGTGGCGCACCGGCTGGAACCCACGCAGACACCGACCGATCTACGCAGGACACCCCTTCACCCAGCCGGCCCGCGCCGCCCACCGAGTCGCCCTCCGCTACACGCAACTACGCATGTCGCATCCGCTCTCGTCACTGCTCGCCGGAGCACAGGCGTGTCTCTAACCGTGCAGCAAGTGCTCAGGCGATTTCCTGGCTGGCAGATCATCGACATGTCCGGAGGCTGGGTCGCCATACGAATCAACTTCATGCCGATAGCCAGCGGTCTCTCCAACGTGCGTTGTGGAGAAAACTTGGAGGAACTGGCCGGCAATCTTCATGCCGAGACCAGGCTCCAGAAGTCACGGGCATCGGTAGCAGGTAACTCGATGGCAAGCTGACCAAGAGCGAGGATCTTCATGTCCGACTGCGGATACGTTGCGGCAGCCCAAGCTTCCGCCCTTCAGGCGGACCAATCATCCCGCTCGGCTGATTGCCACCCTGGTCAGACGCACGTGGAAGGTGACTTGGATGCGTTGACGCGTGGGGAACGTTGCTGTCATCCCATCTGTCACCCCGGCCAGAGATATCCAGTGGCAAGGCCCGACGAAGGAGGGCCGCGGCAGCCGATCGCCCCAGCCACGTGCGGGAAATTCGAGGTCGGCGATCGTCACGGCCTCCGCCGGGAACACTTCATCACGGGTGAAGCGGAGAACAGCGGGCAGGATCTCGCGCGACCGCTCAACCGTGTGGCGCCGTCTGATGATCATGCTGCGCAAGGAGACATCGCTGCACTTCGCGGCTGGTCAACGGATCACAGTAGCCGACGCATCTGGCAGCAAACCGACCCGCAACGCAAGACCGCCATGCCCGAGCGACGGAAGCGGCGCAGCAGCATGGGCGTCCGACTACAGGAGAATCTACTCTCCTACGGTCGGCGAACCTCCTTTCTAAGTCATTAGACCAATGGCCTTACCATAATTATTAAGCTTGCCGAGTACATAATTTGCGATTGTTGCGCGGCCCGTCCTCGTTCTCCACATAAATTCAAGGCGAATGGGAACCCCTTCTTTTATGCAATAAATATCACTAAAGAAGGAGAGGTCAGTCCCCAAGGACTGTTCAATCTTGAACTGCTCAACCAGCCCAGCAGCAACAAGGGCTTGCCCGATAGCCTCATTCAAGAGACCATCGCTTGTGCGTGAGATTTCTGCCAGCTTCACGAAAGCGTCCTTAGTATTTTGACCCGGCTTAGGGCCGCGCTTCCGAGTTCGAAGGGGGGCGCCTTGTAGCAGAATACCCAAATCGCTTTCTTGTATTCTCCGGATCGCCGAGGAGTCTGCACTAGTCTGCATTCCTTGGCTCTGCATTGCAGCATGGAGGGCAGGAGAACCAAAGGTGCGGGCTATTGCGTTGATGCAGACCATGTCGAGATGAACAATACGAGCATCAAGCACAGTCCCAAGGATGCCCAGCATCTCCGGATATTGCTTAAGCTCGTTGACTATATTTGCGCCTGTAGAATTAACAAGCCTATCGATATCGGCGTAGGCTTGCCCACCTCGCGTCAGTGCGGCAACATCACCTTCAGGCTCATTTCCGGCCACCACTACCGTCCATAGCCGATATCGCTCTTTTACAAGGAGGCGCCTAACCCGATCCCCTGCTTGCACCGACGCTTTACGGATGCGAGCAAGGTAACTACCGATGGTCTCGCTCTCGCCAACCAACTTCTCCGCATGCTCAAGCGAGACACCGAGCGCGTCAAGGGATGCTCCATCGTTTAAAGTCGCGACGGTTTGCTGAGCAATTCTCACGTAATCAGCTTTGGCTGGACCTTCGAACATCGTTATAGGGCCAGTCAAGCCAAAGAGAGCTTCCCCTCCGAGGTTGTTTCCAAGCTCTTTCAGGAGGCTAGTTAGATCATCCGTGTTCGCTGGCCATACAACAAGGGACGTACAACCGGCCTCAGATCGAATGAACTGATTCACGGCATGCATTGTCGCTTCGATCTCTTGTCGCGAAACTTGTCCCAGCGCCTCGCGGCCTTCTAGGACTACGATTCGGGGATGAGACACTGGCTCCAATGGCAAGCCGGAAGCAAGGTCCTGATTCTGAGGGATTCTTTGCGTCTCCACACCAACGCGGAAGAACGACACCGTATCCAAGAAGGTGGACTTGCCTGCGCCCGTTTGGCCGCGCAAGATCATGAAAGATCCTCTATCGGCCGCATGCATGTCCATAAAACGTTCGTCGATTACGGCAAGCATCGACTCGACCGGGACCACGATCGCCCCTAGAGTGCCTGAGTCTAGGTCGCGCAACCGCTCAAAGCGATCTGGAATCCTGAGTTCACCAACCTCCATGTGCGCATTCTGCCACCACTACATACCGGATAGAGCCAGAACGTGAGGGTTCCCCATCGCCGACAAGACTTCGCGCGCTGTAGGTCCGCTGAGCTCACATCAACACGGGCGGGACAGAGAACCGGCTGTACGCAATCTGCGCATGATGGTGCGGCGGGGTGGCCGGGCGGGACCGGCCCGGAGAGGCCGCACGCCCGCCCGGACCGCCCGGCCGCCCATCGGGCGGCGGCTTGAACCTGTAGTGAAGGTTGTCGCCGAAGACGACTCTGGCTCATGATCGCCGCCGGACGTGCCGGGCGACCATAAGCCAGGATCTAGCTATCTCCGCAGGTCTACGCCTCGCCGGAGGTCAGGCCCACCGGACAGGCCACGCCTGTCCCGCCGATCCCGCAGTAGCCGTTTTTGTTGCGGTGGAGATACTGCTGGTGATAGTCCTCTGCGTAGTAGAACGGGCCTGCTTGGGCGATTTCGGTGGTGATGTCGCCGTAGCCGGCCGTCTTCAGGACCTTCTGGTACGCGTCCCGCGACGTCTCCGCCGCCTTCTGCTGCTCGGGCGAGTGGTAGTAGATCGCCGAGCGGTACTGGGTGCCGACGTCGTTGCCCTGGCGCATGCCCTGGGTCGGGTCGTGGGCCTCCCAGAAGACCTTCAGCAGCTCCTCGTAGGAGATCCGCGCCGGGTCGAAGACCACGCGGACGACCTCGGCGTGGCCGGTGAGGCCGGAGCAGACCTCCTCGTACGTCGGGTTGGGCGTGTAGCCCCCCTGGTAGCCGGCCGCCGTGGTGACGACCCCCGGGGTCTGCCAGAACTTGCGCTCGGCGCCCCAGAAGCAGCCCAGGCCGAAGTCGGCCACCTCCAGGCCCTCCGGGTACGGCGGGGCCAGCGGGGCGTCCAGCACCGCGTGGCGCGGCGCCACCGGCATCTGCTCCGTACGCCCCGGCAGCGCGTCCTCCGGCCGGACCATCGATGTCTTGTTTCCGCCGAACAGCCAGCCCATCGCGCTCTCCCTCCATCGGTGCGCCCGCGCTCTCCTGTCAGCCTACCCAGCGGTCCTCCCGGGTTACGCGGGCCTCGTTCCGCCCAACGCTTTAGCAGGTCTACACATTTCCACTTAGAGCCTGGAATTTGTGGTAAAGGGTGGTAATCAACGAGGATGGGTTACATGCCTGACTCTCGGCGCGGAGTGCTGTTCGGTATCGCCGCCTACACCATGTGGGGGCTCTTCCCCCTCTACTGGCCCCTGCTCAAGCCCTCCGGAGCCGTCGAGATCCTCGCCCATCGCATGGTGTGGTCGCTGGTGGCCGTGCTCGCCGCGCTCGCCGTCCGCCGCCACTGGGCCTGGATCAGGGAGCTGGGCAGGCAGCCGCGCAAGCTGGCGCTGCTGACCCTCGCCGCGGTCACGGTCACCCTCAACTGGGGCACCTACATCTACGCGGTCAACAGCGGCCACGTCGTGGAGAGCGCGCTGGGGTACTTCATCAACCCCCTCGTCAGCGTGTTGTTCGGGGTGCTGCTGCTGCGGGAGCGGCTGCGGCCGTTGCAGTGGGCGGCCGTCGGGTTCGGGGCGCTGGCGGTGCTGGTGCTGACCTTCGACTACGGGCGGCTGCCGTGGATCGCGCTGACGCTCGCGTTCAGCTTCGGCATCTACGGGCTGGTGAAGAAGAAGGCCAACGTCGAGGCCACCGAGAGCCTGGCCGTCGAGACGCTGGTGCTGCTGCTGCCGGCCCTCGGTTACCTGGTGTACCTGCAGGTGAGCGGCGAGGGCACGTTCGCGCGGCACGGGGCCGGGCATGCGTTGCTGCTGGTCGGGGCCGGGATCATCACGGCGCTGCCGCTGATCTGCTTCGGCGCGGCGGCCATCAGGGTGCCGCTCAGCACGATGGGGCTGCTGCAGTACATCGCGCCGATCCTGCAGTTCGGGTGCGGGGTGCTGATCGCCAAGGAGGTCATGCCGTCCAGCCGGTGGATCGGGTTCTCGATCGTGTGGCTGGCCCTGGCGATCTTCACGTACGACAGCCTCCGGACGGCCCGCCAGGCCGCCCGGGTCAGGCGGGAGGCGCGGTCAGCCGGAGCGCCGGACCACGTAGTCGCACAGGGCTAGGAACGCGTCCCGGGCAGGGATGTCCGGCAGGCCCGAGATGTCGGCCCGAGCCCGGTCCACCCACGCCTCCAGCTCCGCCCGCGCCCGCGCCATCGCCGGATGCGCGCGCAGCAGGGCCAGGGTCTCGGCCACGTCCTCCTCGGCGACCGGGCCGGACAGCAGCTCGGTCAGGCGCGGGGAGTCGCCGGCGGCCAGCGCGTACAGGACCGGCAGGGTCTTGATGCCCTCGCGCAGGTCGGTGCCCGGCGTCTTGCCGGACTCGGCGCCGGAGGAGGCCACGTCCAGCAGGTCGTCGCCGAGCTGCCAGGCCACGCCGATGGCCTCGCAGGCGCGGCTCAGCCGCTCCTCCACGTCGGCCGGGGCGCCGGACAGCAGCGCGCCGAAGCGGCCGGAGGCGGCGATCAGCGAGCCGGTCTTGTCGGCCAGGACGTCGAGGTAGTGGGCGATCGGGTCCTCGCCGTCGCGCGGCCCCACGGTCTCCCGGATCTGGCCCTGGACCAGCCGGGAGAAGGTCTGGGCCTGGATGCGGATCAGCTCGGGCCCGAGGTCGGCCAGCAGGTCGGAGGCCTGGGCGAACAGGTAGTCGCCGGTGAGGATCGCCACGGTGTTGTCCCACCGGGCGTTCGCGGAGGGGGAGCCCCGGCGGACCGGGGCCTCGTCCATGACGTCGTCGTGGTAGAGCGAGCCGAGGTGGGTCAGCTCGATGACCACCGCGCCGGGCACCACCCCGGGCGCGGACGGATCGCCGAACTGGGCGGCCAGCAGCACCATCAGCGTACGGAACCGCTTGCCGCCCGCCTCGATGAGGTGCTTGGACGCCTCCGTGACGAAGGCGTCCTCGCTCTCCACCGACGAGCGCAGGAGTTTCTCGACCGCGGCCAGACCGTTGGCCACGTCCTGCGCCAGCCGGTCGTCCTCAATGGGAAGGTCAACAACGGGAGGCGCAGACATAGAGATTCCCCTTATCTATCTGATGAACAGGCTGCGAGCAGCGTCGTTGGCGATGCCGAGCACGGACTCCGGGTAGAGCCCCACTCCTACGGTAACCAGCAGCGAAACGGCGATGACGGCCACGGTCCCCATACTGGGCACCGCGATCGCCGGGCCGTCGGCCGCGGGCTCGCTGAAGAACATCAGCACGATGACGCGGACGTAGAAGAACGCGGCCACCGCGGAGGCGATCACGCCCACCACGACCAGGCCGGCCATCCAGCCGCCGATCGGGTCGCCGGCCTGCGTGCCGCTGTCGAGCGCGGCCGCGAAGACGGCGTACTTGCCGAAGAAGCCGCTGGTCAGGGGGATGCCCGCGAAGGCCAGCAGGAAGAAGGCGAACGTGCCGGCCAGCAGCGGGGCCCGCTTGCCGAGCCCGGCCCACCGCGACAGGTGCCCGGCCTCGCCTCCCGGGTCGCGCACGAGCGTGACGATCGCGAACGCGCCGACCGTGGTGAAGCCGTAGACCGCCAGGTAGAACAGGATCGCCTTGAGCGAGACCGCGTTCTGCTGGGCGGTGCCGAACGTGGCCATCACGCCGACGAGCAGGAAGCCCGCGTGCGCGATCGACGAGTACGCCAGCATCCGCTTGATCTCGGTCTGCGTGATCGCCAGCACCGAGCCCACGATCATGGTGAGCGCCGCCACGACCCAGATGACCGGCCGCCAGTTCCAGTCCAGGTTGCCGAGGCCGACCCAGAACACCCGCAGCACCGCGCCCACGGCCGCGATCAGCGTGCCGGAGGCCATCAGGGCGGTGATCGGGGTCGGGGCGCCCTGGTAGACGTCCGGCTTCCACGCCTGGAACGGCGCCGCGCCGATCTTGAACAGCAGGCCCACGCCGAGCAGCGCGAAGCCGATCATCAGCAGCGGTTCGAGCCCGGAGCCGGCCGACAGGGCCTGGTTGATGCCGGGCAGCGAGACGGTGCCCGCGTACCCGTAGATCATGGCGGTGCCGTACAGGAAGAAGGCCGAGGAGAACGCGCCGAGCAGGAAGTACTTCATCGACGCCTCCTGCGACAGCAGGCGGCGGCGACGGGCCAGGCCGCACAGCAGGTACAGCGGCAGCGACATGACCTCAAGGGCGACGAACATCATCAGCAGGTCGTGCGCGGCCGGGAACAGCAGCATGCCGCCCACCGCGAACAACACCAGCGGGTAGACCTCGGTGTGGCCGGACCCGCTGTCGGCGGCCTCGGCCTCCTCCTCGTCGGCGCTGCCGGGCACGGCCGCGGCCGAGGCGACGAAGTGGCCCTCGTCGTTGATGAGCAGCACGCACACGAACGACAGGACGAGGATGACGCCCCAGATGAACAACGAGGGCCCGTCCACGGCCACCGCGCCCATCGCGGACGGGGCGGTGGGCACCTGACCGCGCAGCACCTGCACCAGCACCAGCGCGAACGCGCCGGCCAGGCTCAGCAGGGTGAGCGGCACGTGGACGGACTTGCGCAGGTAGCGCGGCGCGAACGCCTCGACGAGCACGCCGATGATGGCCGCGCCGAACACGACCAGCAGCGGCGCCAGCGTGCCGTACTCGATCGTCGGTGCGTCAATGGCGGGGTTCACTGACCTGTCCCCTTCTCAGCGATGGTGGAGACCGGCACCTTCACGTTGGTCAGCGTCTGGTGCACGGACGGGTTGATCACGTCGAGCAGCGGCTTGGGGAAGAAGCCGAACCCGATGATCAGGGCGACGAGCGGGGCCAGGACCCAGATCTCGCGGGCGTTGAGGTCCTTGAACGCCTTGACCGGCTCGGCGGTCGGCCCGTTGATGGTCCGCTGCACCATCCACAGGATGTAGACGGCGGCCAGGATGACGGCCAGGGCCGAGATCACCGCGGCGGCGGTCAGGGCACCGGAGCCGTGGGCCTCGCTCTGGTACGTCCCGATCATGACCATGAACTCGCTGACGAAGGACGACAGGCCCGGCAGCGAGAGCCCGGCCAGGCCGGCGACCAGGAAGAAGCCGGCCAGCACCGGGGCCACGCTCTGCACGCCGCCGTAGTCGCCGATGAAGGGCGAGCCGCGGCGGGCGATGAGGAAGCCCGCGGCCAGGAACAGCGCGCCGGTGGCGAAGCCGTGGTTGACCATGTAGAGCGCCGCGCCCGAGGACGCGGTGGACGACATGGCGAACACGCCCAGCACGATGAAGCCGAAGTGCGAGATCGACGTGTACGCGATGAGGCGCTTCATGTCGGTCTGCCCGATGGCGACGATGGCGCCGTAGATGATGCTGATGACCGCCAGCACGACGATCGGCATCGTGAACGCCTTGGCCGCGTCCGGGAACAGCTCCAGGCAGAAGCGCAGCATGCCGAACGTGCCGACCTTGTCCAGCACGCCCACCAGCAGCACCGCGGCGCCGGCCGGGGCCTGGGCGGCCGCGTCGGGCAGCCAGGTGTGCACCGGCCACAGCGGCGCCTTGATGGCGAAGGCGATGAAGAAGCCGCCGAACAGCCACTTCTGCGTCGTCGGGTCCTGGATGGCCCCGACGAGCTGCGGGAACATGAACGTGGACTTGCCGGCCACGAAGTACAGCCCGATGACCGCGACCAGCATGAGCAGGCCGCCGAAGAGCGAGTACAGCAGGAACTTGACGGCCGCGTAGGACCGCTGGGCACCGCCGTACGACCCGATCATGAAGTACATCGGGATCAGCATGGCCTCGAAGAACACGTAGAAGAGGAAGATGTCGGTCGCCGCGAAGACGCCGATCATCATCGTCTCCAGCACCAGCAGCAGCGAGAAGTAGGTCTTCACCGACCGCTTGGGCGTGATCAGGGTGCCGTCGGCGGTCCTCACGCCGTCGGCGTCGTGCCAGGAGGCCAGCACCACGATCGGCACCAGCACCGCCGACAGCGCGATGAGCACGAGGGCCACGCCGTCCACGCCGACCCCGAACTTCACGCCGAAGCTCGGGATCCAGTCGTACGCGGCGGTGAACTGGAACCGGTCGCCCTTGGGGTCGAACCCGGCCGCCATCACGCCCGTGAGCACCAGCACCGCGAGCGAGACCAGCAGCGTGACCTGCTTGGCCAGCTTGTCGCTGCCCTTGGGGAGCAGGGCCACCACGATGGCGCCCACCACGGGCACCGCCATGAGTATCGGAAGCCAGGGTGACATCAGATGGTCCCAACGAGGAACAGGGCGCCGGTCAGCAGGGCGGCACCGATGAAGATGGACAACGCGTACGTCCTGGCGAAGCCCGTCTGGATCCGCCGGAGGCGGCCGGAGCTGCCGCCGATCCCCGCGGCCAGGCCGTTGACCAGGCCGTCGACGCCGCGGTTGTCGAAGAACACCGCGATGCGGGTCAGCCACTGGCCGGGGCGCATGAACAGCGACTCGTTGAGCGCGTCACCGTAGAGGTCGCGGCGGGCGAACGTGGTGAGGAACGACCCGCGCGGCTGCACGACCGGCACCTCGACCCTGCCGTACCTCATCCAGGCCAGGCCCGCCCCGACGGCCACCAGCGCCAGCGTCACCAGACCCGGCGGGGTGAACGGGGCGAACTCCGGCGCGTGGGCGGCCGAGCCACCGACGGCCGGGCGCAGGAAGTGGTACAGCGTCCCGTTGAGCACCAGGTAGGCGCCCAGGCCCAGCGAGCCGAGCGACAGGATCATCAGCGGCACGGTCATGACGGCCGGCGACTCGTGCGGGTGCGCGTCCTCGGCCCACCGCTTCTCGCCGAAGAAGGTCATGAAGACCATCCGCGACATGTAGAAGCCGGTGATGCCCGCGCCGAGCACGGCCAGCCAGCCGAGCACCGGCTGGTGGTGGACCGCGGTCTCGATGATGCCGTCCTTGGTGAAGTAACCGGACAGCAGCGGGAACCCGATGATCGCCAGGTAGCCGATGAAGAACGTGATGAACGTGATCGGCATGACCTTGCGCAGCGCGCCGTACTTGCGCATGTTCACCTCGTCGTTCATGCCGTGCATGACCGAGCCGGCCCCGAGGAACATGTCGGCCTTGAAGAAGCCGTGCGTGATCAGGTGCCCGATGGCGAAGGCGTACCCGGCCGGGCCGAGGCCCGCGCCGAGCATCATGTAGCCGATCTGCGACATCGTCGAGCCGGCCAGGCCCTTCTTGATGTCGTCCTTCGCGCAACCGATGATCGCACCGGCGAGCAGCGTGGCCGCGCCGACGATCGCGACGGCCAGCGCCGCGCCCGAGCCCTCGTGGAAGAAGAACGCGCCGGAGCGGACCACGAGGTAGACGCCGGCGGTGACCATCGTCGCGGCGTGGATGAGGGCCGAGACCGGGGTCGGGCCCTCCATCGCGTCGAGGAGCCAGGACTGCAGCGGGAGCTGGGCGGACTTGCCGCACGCGCCGAGCAGCAGCAGCAGGCCGATGGCCAGCGTGGTGCCGTTCTCGACGCCGGTGGTCTTGGCCGCCAGGTCCTTGAAGGCGAGCGTGCCGAACGACGTCCAGATGACGAACATGCCGACCAGCAGGCCGAAGTCGCCGACGCGGTTGACGATGAACGCCTTCTTGGCGGCGACCGCCGCGGACGGCTTGAACTGCCAGAAGCCGATGAGCAGGTAGGACGCCAGGCCGACGCCCTCCCAGCCGATGAACAGGCCCACGTAGTTGTCGGCCAGCACCAGCAGGAGCATCGCCGCGACGAACAGGTTCAGGTAGGCGAAGAACCTGCGGCGGTGCTCGTCGTGGGCCATGTAGCCGATCGAGTAGATGTGGATCAGCGAGCCCACACCGGTGATCAGCAGCGCGAAGCTGATCGACAGCGGGTCGATCAGCAGCCCCATGTCCAGGTTCAGGTTGGGGATGAACTCGTACAGGTGCACCGCCCGGCGGCGCTCGGCCTCCCCGAACCCGATCAGCTCGAAGAACGCCAGCACCGCCACGACGAACGAGGCGAGGGACATGGCCACGCCCAGCAGATGGCCCCAGCGGTTGGTGAGCTTGTTGAACACCAGCAGGATGAACGCCCCGGCCAGCGGGAGAGCGATCATCAGCCAGGCGTTGCCGATCACACCGCCGGTGTGCTGGGTGATCTGAGCGATTTCAGACTCCACCAGTCACCTCTTAGTACTTCAGCAGGTTCGCGTCGTCGACGGACGCGGACCTGCGGGTTCGGAAGATCGTCACGATGATGGCCAGGCCGACCACGACCTCGGCCGCGGCCACCACCATCACGAAGAACGCGATGATCTGGCCTTCCAGGTTGCCGACCTGCCTGGAGAAGGTGACGAAGGCGAGGTTGCAGGCGTTGAGCATCAGCTCGACGCACATGAACACCACGATCGCGTTGCGCCTGATCAGCACGCCCATGGCGCCGATGGCGAACAGCAGGCCGGACAGGACGAGGTAGTGCGTGGTCACTTGGTCACCTCACTGCCGTGCTCGGTCGCGTCCTGCTCGGCCTCCGGGGACGCCTCCTCCTGCTCGGCCCGGTGCCTGATGGCCTCGGCGAACTGGGGGTCGGCGGGAAGGCGGTCGTGCTCGACGTCGTAGCGGGCGATGTAGCGGTTGACGGAGGACTCGGCCACCGACCCGTCGGGCAGCCGGGCCGGCATGTCGATGGCGTTGTTCCTGGCGTACGTGCCGGGGCCCGGCAGCGGCGAGGGGTGGTCGCCGAGGAAGCGGGCCTTGGACAGGTCCTTCTGCGTCGGCTTCTCGGTCAGGCGCTCGCGGTGGGCGAGCACCATCGCGCCCAGCGCCGCGGTGATGAGCAGCGCCGAGGTGATCTCGAAGGCGAACACGTACTTGGTGAACAGCGCCATCGCGATCGAGCGGATGTAGCCGCCCGAGCCCTGGGTGGCCTGCTGGAGCCCGGCCTGCGGGGTGAAGATCGCGTTGCCCACGGCCACCACGATCAGCACCGCGAACCCGATGCCGGCCAGGATCGCCCAGAAGCGCTGGCCCCTCAGCGTCTCGACGAAGGAGTCGGAGGAGTCGACGCCCACCAGCATGAGCACGAACAGGAACAGCATCATGATCGCGCCGGTGTAGACGATGATCTGCACCGCGGCCAGGAACGGCGCGTCCTGCACCGCGTACAGGACCGCGAGGCAGAGCATGACCGTGCCGAGCATGAGCGCCGAGTAGACGGCCTTCCGGTTGAAGACCATGCCGAGCGCGGCGCCGACGGACACGACGGCGAGCACCCAGAACGTGATGGTCTCACCCATTGGTCCGCCCCAGCCGGTAGTAGTCCTCTTCGGTCTCACCGAGCCGCATGGGGTGCGGAGGCTGTTCCATGCCCTGAGTCAGCGGCGCGAGCAGCATCTCCTTGGTGTAGATGAGGCTCTCGCGGCTGCTGTCGGCCAGCTCGTACTCGTTGGTCATGGTGAGCGCGCGGGTGGGGCAGGCCTCGATGCACAGGCCGCACAGGATGCACCGCAGATAGTTGATCTGGTAGGTGCGCCCGTAGCGCTCGCCCGGCGAGAAGCGCTCCTCCTCGGTGTTGTCCGCGCCCTCGACGTAGATCGCGTCGGCGGGACACGCCCAGGCGCACAGCTCGCACCCGACGCACTTCTCCAGCCCGTCCGGCCAGCGGTTGAGCTGGTGACGCCCGTGGAAGCGCGGAGCCGTCGGCTTCTTCTCCTCCGGGTAGTTCGTCGTGACGGGCTTCTTGAACATCGTGTGGAAGGTGACCCCGAAGCCCTTGACGGGGTTCAGCCAATCAGTTAGTCCCACTGGGAATCTCCTTGTGCTGCGCCCCGTGGTAGTGCGGCAGATCGAGCGGCGGCACCGGGAAGCCACCTGCCGCGGGCTCGTTGGACAGTTGCTCGAACTCGGCGTCGGCCTCGGCCTTCTTGGCTTCCTTGCGCCGCTGGTTGACCGTGTCGAAGCGCATCCAGATGGCCAGCGCGCCGACCACGATGACCACGCCGAGCGCGATGCCGATCATCCGGTTGTCCTCGTTGACCACGATGTTGCGCACCGCGGCCACCAGCAGGATCCAGGCCAGGTTGACCGGGATGAGCACCTTCCAGCCCAGCGACATGAGCTGGTCGTAGCGCACGCGCGGCAGCGAGGCCCGCACCCACACGATGAAGCTGAAGGTCAGCACGAACTTGATGAAGAACCACAACACCGGCATCCAGCCCGTGTGCGCCCACGTCCAGGACATGGGCAGCGGGGCCCGCCAGCCGCCCAGGAACAGCGTGACCGCGATGCCGGAGGCGGTGAAGGTGTGCAGGTACTCGCCCATCATGATGAGCGCGAACTTCAGCGACGAGGAGTATTCGGTCTGGAAGCCGCCGACCAGCTCGCCCTCGCCCTCGGGCAGGTCGAACGGGATGCGGGCCGCCTCGCCGAACATGCAGACCACGTAGATCAGGAACGACGGGATCAGCAGCACCGCGTACCAGGTGTCGGCCTGCGCCTTGACGATCTCGGACGTGGACAGCGTCCCGGCGAAGATGAACACCGCCACGAACGACAGGCCCATGGCGATCTCGTACGACACCACCTGGGCCGCCGACCGCAGTCCGCCGAGCAGCGCGTACGGCGAGCGCGACGACCAGCCGGCCAGCACCACGCCGTAGACCGACACCGCGCCCATGGCCAGCATGAACAGCACCGCCACCGGCAGGTCCACGAGCTGCAGCGGCGTCTGCACGCCGAACAGGTTGACCATCGGCGCGAACGGCACGATCGAGAAGGCCAGGAACGCCGGGACCACCATGATGACCGGGGCCAGCAGGTAGAGCACCTTGTCCACGGTCCGCGGGAAGATGTCCTCCTTGAGGCCCATCTTCAGGCCGTCGGCCACGGACTGCAGCAGGCCGAACTTGCCGGCCCGGTTGGGGCCGTAGCGGTGCTGCATCCGCGAGATCAGCTTGCGCTCGTACCAGACGCCGAACAGGATGCCCAGCATCAGGAAGAGGAACAGCATCACGGCCTTGATGATGGTGATCCACAGCGGGTCCTTGCCGAAGTTGGCGAGGGTGGGATCGGCCGCGAGAACGAGGGTCATGAGGCGCTCCCGATGGTGACGATGTCGCCGGCCACCGCGTGCAGGTCACGGGTGACCGAGCAGCCGCCGGAGTTCGCAGGCACCCAGACCACGCGGTCCGGCAGGTCGGCGACGCGCACGGGCAGGGTGACGTTGCCGCCCACCACCAGCTTGTCACCGTCCGCGACGCCCAGCTCGGCGGCCGTGCTCTCGGAGACCAGCGCTTCGGCGGGGCGGGCGGTGCCCGCGAGGTACGGCTCGCCGTCCTGCAGCCTGCCCTCGTCGAGCAGCAGGTGCCAGGTCGCCAGCAGCGCCTCGCCGGCCGCCGGGACGGCCTGGGGGCGGGTGGCGACCTGCGGCGCGGGCAGCCGGGTGCCGCGCCAGGAGCCGAGCGTGGCCAGCTCGCGGCGCACGGCCTTGGCGTCCGGCAGGCCGAGGTGCACGTCCATGCGGTCGGCCAGGTTGGCGATCACCGCGAGGTCGCTCAGCAGGCCGGGCACCTTGAGCGGCGCGTCGAAGGAACGGCCGCGGCCCTCCCAGTTGACGAACGTGCCGCTCTTCTCCTGCACGGCGGCGACGGGCAGGACCACGTCGGCGCGGTCGGTGACGGCGCTGGCGCGGATCTCCAGGCTGACGATGAACGGCGTGTGCTCCAGCGCGTCGAGCGCCGCCGCCGGGTCGGCCAGGTCGTAGGGGTCCACGCCGGCCACGACCAGCGCGTCCAGCTCGCCGGCGCGGGCGGCGGCGAGGATGCCGGCCGTGTCGCGGCCCGGAGTGGCCGGCAGCGAGGCGACGTTCCACACCCGGGCGACCTCGGCCCTGGCGCTCTCGTCCTCGACCGGGCGGCCGATCGGCAGCAGGTTGGGCAGCGCGCCCGCCTCGACGGCGCCGCGCTCACCGGCCCGGCGCGGGACCCAGGCGAGCCGGGCGCCGGTGGAGTTGGCCAGCCGGACCAGCGCCGACAGCGCGCCCGGCGAGGTGGCCAGGCGCTCGCCGGCCAGCACGATCGTGCCCTCGGGCAGCCGCCCGACCAGCTCGCCGATGGCGTCGGCCTCGGCGCCCGGCGCGGTGCGGACGAGCAGGCCGCCCATCTTGGCCAGGCCGGGGGTGGCGAACGGGGCGATCGCGCTGATCTTGAGGCCCTTCTTCATCGCCGCCTTGCGCAGGCGCAGGAAGACGATGGGCGACTCCTCCTCGGGCTCGAACCCGACGAGCAGCACGTGCGGGGCGTTCTCCAGGTCGGCGTAGCTGATCTCGATGCCCTTGCCGGCCACCGCGTGCGCCAGGAACTGCGCCTCCTCGGCGGAGTGCGGGCGGGCGCGGAAGTCCACGTCGTTGCCGGCGAGGGCGAGGCGGGCGAACTTGGCGTAGCCGTAGGCGTCCTCGACCGTGACCCGGCCGCCGACCAGCACACCGGCCTTGCCGCGGGCCTTGGCCAGGCCCTCGGCGGCGACCGCCAGCGCCTCCGGCCACGAGGTGGGCACGAGCACGCCCTCCTCGTTGCGGACCAGCGGCGTCTTGAGCCGGTCGGGCTGCGTGGCGTAGGTGAACGCCCAGCGGCCCTTGTCGCAGTTCCACTCCTCGTTGACCTGCGGGTCGTTGCCGGCCAGGCGGCGGGTGACGCGGCCGCGCCGGTGGTCGGTGCGCAGGCTGCAACCGGAGGCGCAGTGCTCGCACGCGCTCGGCGTGGACACCAGGTCGAACGGGCGGGCCCGGAACCGGTAGGCGGCGCCGGTGAGCGCGCCGACCGGGCAGATCTGCACGGTGTTGCCGGAGAAGTAGGAGTTGAACGGCTTGCCGTCGGCCGTACGCACCTGCTCCTTGGCCCCGCGCTCGAAGAACTCGATGAGCGGGTCACCGGCGATCTGGTCGGAGAAGCGGATGCAGCGCGCGCACTGGACGCAGCG
The DNA here is from genome assembly GCF_040802095.1 of Nonomuraea sp. NPDC050783. Lineage (NCBI taxonomy): Bacteria > Bacillati > Actinomycetota > Actinomycetes > Streptosporangiales > Streptosporangiaceae > Nonomuraea > Nonomuraea sp. NPDC050783. The sequence continues at coordinate 120,864 of NZ_JBFAHK010000023.1, read as the reverse complement.
CTCGCGGTCCAGCAGCACCTGCGTGGACAGCGGCAGCGGCTTGGGGAAGGTCCGCTTCTGCTCCTGGAAGCGGGACTCGCCGCGGCCGTTGGACATCGCCTGGTTCTGCAGCGGGCACTCGCCGCCCTTGTCGCAGACCGGGCAGTCCAGCGGGTGGTTGAGGAGCAGGAACTCCATCGCCGAGCGCTGCGCCTTCTCCGCCACCGGCGAGGTGAGCTGCGTCTGCACGACCATGCCCTCGGCGACCTCGATCGCGCACGACGGCTGCGGCTTGGGGAAGCCGCGGCCGTTGCCCGCGTCGGGGATGTCGACCAGGCACTGGCGGCAGTTGGCCGCCGGGTCGAGCAACGGGTGGTCGCAGAACCTCGGGATCTGGATGCCCAGCAGCTCGGCGGCCCTGATGATCAGAGTGCCCTTGGGGACACTGACCTGGAACCCGTCGATGGTCAGGGTCACCAGGTTCGTTTCGGTCTCTACGACGGTCACTGCTCACCCCAGAGAGTGGACTTCTTCGGGTCGAACGGGCAACCGCCGATCTCGAAGTGCTTGAGGTACTCCTCGCGGAAGTACTTCACCGAGGAGTGGATCGGGCTGGTCGCGCCGTCGCCGAGGGCGCAGAACGAGCGGCCCAGGATGTTGTCCGCGATGTCGGTGATGGTGGCGAGGTCATCCTCGGTGCCCTGGCCCGCCTCCAGGCGCTTGAGCACCTGCTTGAGCCAGTAGGTGCCCTCGCGGCACGGCGTGCACTTGCCGCACGACTCGTGCGCGTAGAACTCCGTCCACCGCAGCACGGTGCGGACCACGCAGGTGGTCTCGTCGAAGATCTGCAGGGCCCGGGTGCCGAGCATGGAGCCCTTCGCGCCGACCGCCTCGAAGTCGAGCGGCACGTCGAGGTGCTCGTCGGTGAAGATCGGCGTGGAGGAGCCGCCCGGGGTCCAGAACTTGATCTGGTGCCCGGCCCGGACGCCGCCGGCCATGTCGAGCAGCTCGCGCAGCGTGATGCCGAGCGGGGCCTCGTACTGGCCGGGCCTGGTCACGTGGCCGCTGAGCGAGAAGATGCCGAAGCCCTTCGACTTCTCGGTGCCCATGCCGGCGAACCAGTCGGCGCCGTTGGCGATGATCGAGGGAACACTCGCGATCGACTCGACGTTGTTCACCACAGTCGGCGAGGCGTACAGGCCCGCCACGGCGGGGAACGGGGGCTTGAGTCGCGGTTGACCTCTGAAGCCCTCCAGCGAGTCGAGCAGCGCGGTCTCCTCGCCGCAGATGTACGCGCCGGCGCCGCTGTGCACCACCAGCTCCAGGTTGAAGCCGGAGCCGAAGATGTCGTTGCCGAGGTAGCCCTTCTCGTACGCCTCCCGCACGGCCGCGTGCAGCCGGCGGATGACGTGCAGCACCTCACCGCGCACGTAGATGAAGGCGTGGCTGGCCCGGATCGCGTACGAGGTGATGATGACGCCCTCGACCAGCGCGTGCGGGTTGGCCATCATGAGCGGGATGTCCTTGCAGGTGCCCGGCTCCGACTCGTCGGCGTTGACGACGAGGTAGTGGGGCTTGCCGTCGCCCTGCGGGATGAAGCCCCACTTCATGCCGGTGGGGAAGCCCGCGCCGCCGCGGCCGCGCAGGCCGGAGTCCTTGACCGCCTGGATGACGGCGTCGGGGTCCATGCCGAGCGCCTTCCTGGCCGCCTTGTACTCGCCGTAGGCGTCGAGGGTGAAGGAGTCGGGCCGGTCCCAGTTGGCGGTCAGGACCGGGGTGAGCGTGGTCGTCATGCCTCTGGGGCCTTCCATCCTTTGGCCTTGGCCACCTTCAGGCCCTCCAGCGAGGGGCCGGCCGCCGACGGGCCCTCGCCCGCCAGCTCGTCGGGCAGGCCCGCGAGCACCCGCGAGGCCTCCTTGAAGGTGCACAGCTTCTTCGGGCCGCGCGTGGGCGCCACGTCCTTGCCGGCGCGCAGGTCGTCGACGAGCTGCTTGGCCGACTCGGGGGTCTGGTTGTCGAAGAACTCCCAGTTGACCATCATGACGGGCGCGAAGTCGCAGGCGGCGTTGCACTCCAGGCGCTCCAGGGAGATCTTGCCGTCGGCGGTGGTCTCCTCGTGACCCACGCCGGCGTGCTCGCTGAGCTCCTCCCAGATCTGGTCGCCGCCCATCACCGCGCACAGCGCGTTGATGCACACGCCGACGTGGTACTCGCCGGCCGGCTTGCGCTTGTACATGGTGTAGAAGGTCGCCACGCCCGTGACCTCGGCCTTGCTGATGCCGAGCATCTCGGCACAGAACTCCTGGCCGTCGTCGGAGACGTAGCCGTCCTCGGACTGCACGAGGTGGAGCAGCGGCAGCAGGGCCGACCGCGTCTTCGGGTAGCGGCCGATGATCTCCTTGGCGTCTCGTTCGAGCCGCTCGCGGATGTCCGGCGAGTAGGTCACCGGTCCACACCTCCCATGACGGGGTCGATAGAAGCCACCGCGGCGATCACGTCGGCGACCTGGCCGCCCTCCGCCATGGCGGGGAAGCTCTGCAGGTTGCAGAAGGACGGCTCGCGGAAGTGCACGCGGTAGGGCCGGGTGCCGCCGTCGCTCACCACGTGGGCGCCGAGCTCGCCCTTGGGCGACTCGATGCTGGCGTACGCCTGCCCGGCCGGCACCCGGAAGCCCTCGGTGACCAGCTTGAAGTGGTGGATGAGGGCTTCCATCGAGGTGCCCATGATGTGGGCGATGTGGTCGGGCGAGTTGCCGTAGCCGTCGGGGCCGAGCGCGAGCTGCGCGGGCCAGCCGATCTTCTTGTCCTCGATCATGACGGGCTGGCCCTTGAGGTCGCCGGCGATCCGGTCGAGGGCCTGCTCGATGATCTTGAGGGACTCCTCCATCTCCTTCATGCGCACGAGGTAGCGCGAGTAGACGTCGCAGCCGCGCTCGGTGGCGACGTCGAACTCGTAGGTCTCGTAGCCGCAGTAGGGCTGCGACTTGCGCAGGTCCCACGGCAGGCCCGCGGCGCGCAGGATGGGGCCGGTGACGCCGAGCGCCATGCACCCGGTCAGGTCGAGGTAGGCCACGTCCTTGGTGCGGCGCACGTAGACCGGGTTCTCGTCGAGGAGCTTGCGGATGTCCTTGATCCGCTTGGGCATCTCCTTGAGGAACTCGCCGACCTTGTCCACCGCGCCGGCCGGCAGGTCGACGCTGACGCCGCCGGGGCGGACGTAGGCGTGGTTCATGCGCAGGCCGGTGATGTACTCGAACAGGTCCATGACCATCTCACGGTCGCGGTACCCGAACAGGAACGGCGTGGTCGCGCCCAGCTCCATGCCGAACGTGCCCATCGCCACCAGGTGCGAGGAGATGCGGTTGAGCTCCATCATCATCACGCGGATGGCCTGCGCCCTGGCGGGCACGCGGTCGGTGATGCCGAGGAGCTTCTCGACGCCGAGGCAGTAGGCGGTCTCGTTGAAGATCGGCGAGAGGTAGTCCATGCGGGTCACGAACGTGGTCCCCTGGGTCCACGTCCGGTACTCCATGTTCTTCTCGATGCCGGTGTGCAGGTAGCCGATGACGCCGCGCGCCTCGGTCACCGTCTCGCCGTCGAGCGTGAGGACCAGGCGGAGCACGCCGTGCGTGGACGGGTGCTGCGGGCCCATGTTGACGACCAGCCGCTCCTCCTCGGAGTCGCGGACGCCGGTGACGACCTGGTCCCAGTCGGCTCCGTTGACCGAGTAGACCTTGCCCTCGGTCGCCTCGTCGTAAGACGTGCTCACGAGTAGTACCTCCTCCGGTCGGGCGAGGGGATGGTGGCGCCGCGGTACTCGACCGGGATGCCGCCGAGCGGATAGTCCTTGCGCTGCGGGTGGCCGTCCCAGTCGTCCGGCATCATGATCCGGGTCAGGCCGGGGTGGCCGTCGAAGACGATGCCGAAGAAGTCGTACGTCTCCCGCTCGTGCCAGTCGTGACCAGGGTAGACGCCGACCGTGGATGGAATGTGCGGGTCGGCGTCGGGGCAGCTGACCTCCAGCCGCACCCGCCGGTTGTGGGTGATCGAGCACAGGTGGTAGACGGCGTGCAGCTCCTCGCCCACCAGGTGCGGGTAGTGCACCCCGGAGACGCCGAGCGACAGCTCGAAGCGCAGCGCCGGGTCGTCGCGCAGCTTCTGGGCGACCTCCACCAGCCGCTCGCGCTTGACGTGCAGGGTCAGCTCGCCGCGGTCGACGACGACGCGCTCGATGGCGTCGTCGAGGGCCAGGGTGTCGACGATCTCGTCGAAGTAGCCCCCGTACGGGCGGGGCGTGGAGAGCTGCGGCGCGCGGCGCACGACGAGGCCGCCGTAGCCGGAGGTGTCGCCGGAGTCCTGGGCGCCGAACATGCCGCGCCGGACGACCGGCGGCTCGGGAGCCTTGGGGACGTCGGGCACCTGCGCGTCGGGAACCTCGGGGAGGTTGTCGGGCGAGGTCACTTCGCGGCCCCCTGGTCGATCACCGGCAGCGTGCGCAGCGCCTGCAGTTCGAGCTCCTCGATCTGCTTGGCGCGGTGGGCGCCGAACTTCATGTTCTGGATCTTGTCGTGCAGCTTGACGATGGCGTCGATGAGCATCTCCGGCCGCGGCGGGCAGCCGGGCAGGTAGATGTCGACCGGCACGACGTGGTCCACGCCCTGGACGATCGCGTAGTTGTTGAACATGCCGCCGCTGGAGGCGCACACGCCCATCGCGATGACCCACTTGGGCTCGGCCATCTGGTCGTAGATCTGCCGCAGCACGGGCGCCATCTTCTGCGAGACCCGTCCGGCGACGATCATGAGGTCGGCCTGGCGGGGAGACGCCGAAGCGCGCTCCATGCCGAAGCGCGCCAGGTCGTAGTGGGGGCCGCCGGTGGCCATCAGCTCGATGGCGCAACAGGCGAGGCCGAAGGTGGCCGGCCATACGGAGTTCTTGCGCGCCCATCCGGCCGCCGCCTCGACGGTGCTGAGGATGAACCCGCTGGGGAGTTTCTCTTCAAGTCCCATTTTCAGTCCCAGTCCAGACCCTTGCGGCGCCACACGTACGCGTAGGCGACGAGCACGGTGACGATGAACAGCAACATCTCCACCAGGGCGAACAGCCCCAGGCCGGGCACGATGACCCCGCCCGCGTCGTTCCGCAGCGGCGCGAACGAGACCGCCCACGGATAGAGGAAGATGATCTCGATGTCGAACACGATGAAGAGCATCGCGGTGACCATGTACTTGAGCGGGAACCGTCCACCACCGACGGGCTGGGGCGTCGGCTCGATGCCGCATTCGTAGGCGTCAAGCTTGGCGCGGTTCCAGCGCTTGGGGCCGGTGAAGGGAGCGATGGCGACCGAGAAGATCGCGAAGCCCCCCGCGAGAACGGCGAGCACCAGGATGGGCACGTAAAGGTCCATCGCTACGCCTCCTCTGGAGTCGCCGCGCGCGCGGGCGCGCAGCCGGATCTGTTGATTGCGGGATTCATGCTGACGGAGCGACCTTCGAAAGCGCGTTGATGATCAGGTCCGACGCATCGCCTCGCCGGTCGGTGAGATTACCAAGGAGTTTGATGGCGAAGCGCATCAGCCTAGGGTGAGGCAGCCCGTGCCTGGTCCCGAAGCTCATCACTCCCGGTTTTCCGATCGCCTCGACGAACCATCTGCCGAGCGTGAAGTAGCCGCCGTAGGCGTCCTTCAGCGTCTGAGGATAGGTGCGCAGGATCCGCTCCCGCTGGGCGGGGGTGGTTCCCTTGAGGGATTTGGCGATGACTTCGGCGGCGATCTCGCCGGTTTCCATGGCGTAGGCGATGCCCTCGCCGTTGAACGGGTTGATGGCCCCGCCCGAGTCGCCGACGAGCACCAGGCCGCGCGTGTAGTGGGGCTGCCGGTTGAAGGCCATCGGGAGCGCGGCGCCGCGGATGGGGGCCGTCATGTTCTCCTCGGTGAACTCCCAGTCGGCCGGCATGGACCGGCACCAGCGGCGCAGCAGGTCGCGGTAGTCGATGTTCTTGAACTGGGCGCTGGTGTTGAGCAGCCCGAGACCGACGTTCGCGGTGCCGTCGCCGACGCCGAAGATCCAGCCGTAGCCGGGCAGCAGGGTGTCGCCGTCCCACAGCTCCAGCCAGATCTCCAGGTAGTCGTCGTCGTGGCGGGGGCTCTCGAAGTAGGTGCGCACGGCCACGCCCATCGGGCGGTCCTCGCGCTTGTGCAGGCCCATGCCGAGCGCGAGGCGGGTGCTGTTGCCGTCGGCGGCGACGACCAGGCGGCTGCGGAAGGTGCGCCCGTCCTTGGTACGGACGCCGACGATGTGGCCGCTGCGGTCGTCGAGCACGGGCTCGGTGACGGTGACGCCCTCCATCAGGCGCACGCCGTTCTTGACCGCGTTGGCGGCCACGATCTGGTCGAAGTCCTGGCGGGTACGGACGAGGCCGAAGTCGGGGAAGCGTTCGAGCTGCGGCCAGTCCAGCTCGAAGCGGAGGCCGCCGCCGACGACGCGCAGGCCTTTGTTCCTGATCCAGCCGGGGGCGTCGATGTCGACGCCCATGTTCAGCAACTGCTTGACCGCCCGCGGGGTCAGGCCGTCGCCGCAGACCTTCTCGCGCGGGAACCTGGTCTTCTCCAGGAGCAACACGTCGAGACCGGCCTGGGCGAGGTAAAAGGCGGTTGCGGAACCGGCGGGACCGGCGCCGACGACGATGACGTCGGCGTCAGCCTGGAGGGCTGTGGGCACGGTCACTGGACTGTCCTGTCCTACACACGCGAAGGCCTCGGGGTGTTGTGCGCCTTCGTTCCTTTGTGAACCCCTTCACAAACTTATCGGCCCGCAGTCTACTGCTTTTGCTGTACATAGTGGCAGTCGGGGGACCGTTCTGTGATCCCTGGGGACGGCGTGCCGGTCGTGGCGAGGGGGACATCGACATGAGAGAAATCTGGCAGACGCGTAATACCTGCTGATATTGCGATATCCAGCCGCCTGTCAGCCCGCCTTGAAGGCCCGGTGCATGGCCACGATCCCCATCGTCAGGTTGCGCCAGGCCACCCGCTCCCAGCCGGCCCGCCGGATCGTCTCGGCCAGGGTGGGCTGGTCGGGCCAGGCGCGGATCGACTCGGCGAGGTATTCGTAGGAGTCGTCGTTGGAGCCGAACACCTTGGCCACCCTCGGCAGCAGCCGCATGAGGTACTCGCGGTAGACCGTGTCGAACGCCCCCACCGTGACGTGCGAGAACTCCATGACCACCAGCCTGCCGCCCGGCCTGGTGACGCGGAGCATCTCGCGCAGCGCCTGCTCGGTGTCGTGGACGTTGCGCAGCGCCACCGAGATCGTCACCGCGTCGAAGGCGTCGTCGGCGAACGGCAGCCGCAGCGCGTCGCCCGCGACGAACGGCACCCCCTCGCCGCTCAGCGCGTTGCCGCCGTGGCGGCGCACGCCGGTGCTCAGCATGCCGAGCGAGAAGTCGCAGGCGATGGCCCGGGCGCCGAGCGTGGTGAAGGTGTCGGTGGAGGTGCCGGTGCCCGCGCCCAGGTCGAGCACGACCTCGCCGGGGCCGGCGTCCACGGCGGCGGCCACCGCCCTGCGCCAGAGCCGCACCTGCCCGAGGGAGATCACGTCGTTGACGAGGTCGTAGCGCCGGGCGGTGCGATCGAACATCGCGGCGACCTGGTCCGGCTGCTTGTCCAGCTGAGCACGCGTCATGCGGGAAAGCTTATGGCTATCGGGACAATCAACGGAAAGTGACTGACGGGTTACCGAACGTCTGCTAGTTCTTGGGGAATGCTTGCCCGTGTCGCCCTCGCGGCGCTCATCGCATCGGCCCCCTCGGTCCCCTCCGCTCACGGCTCGTACGCGCAGACGCGCGTCGTGTCGGCCGACCCGGTCGACTACACCCCCCACGTCCTCGACGGCATCGTCAACGCCATCGCCGTCGCCGGCCGCACCGTCGTGGTCGGCGGCTCCTTCAGCGAGGTGAGCGACGCCGGCCGCACCGAGTCCCTGCCGCGCGACAACCTGTTCGCCTTCGACCTGCTGACCGGCCGCCTCCTGCGGGAGTTCGCGCCGGTGGTCGGCGGCCCCGTGTACGCGCTGGCCGCCGGCGAGCGCGGCACCGTCTACGTCGGCGGCGACTTCCACGGCGTGGACGGCGCCCGCGCCCGGGGGCTGGCCCGGGTCCGGCTCGCCGACGGCGCCCTGGAGCCCGGCTTCGAGCCGCGCCTCACCGGCGGCTCGGTGAGCACCCTCGCCCGGCAGGGCGGCCACCTCTACGTCGGCGGCGACTTCTCCGGCCCGCGCACCGGCCTGGCCCGGCTCGACGCGGCCACCGGCGCGGCCGACCCGCGCTTCGCGGTCACGCCGGGGGCGCCGCTGACGTCCGGGGTCAAGGTCCAGGCGCTGGCGCTGTCCCGCGGGCGGCTGGCGGTGGACGGCTCGTTCACCACGCTCGACGGGCACTCCCGTCCGCAGCTCGGGCTGATCGACGTCAGCGGGCCGGTGGCGCGGGTCGCGCCGTGGCGCAGCGACGCCTACGCCCGCGAGTGCGCCGAGGCGTTCCCGTCGTACGTCCGGGGCCTCGACTTCTCCCCCGACGGGAGCTACTTCGTGGTGGTGACCACCGGCGGCGCGCGCGGCGGGATGTGCGACACGGCGGCCCGCTTCGAGACCTACGCCAGGGGCTCGGCGATCCGCCCGACCTGGGTCAACGCGACCGGCGGGGACTCGTTGTACGCGGTCGCGGCGACCGGGGCCGCGGTGTACGTCGGCGGGCATCTGCGCTGGCTGGACAATCCGCGGGGGCGCGACACGGCCGGCCCCGGGGCGGTGGCGCGGCCGGGCATCGGCGCCATTCATCCGGTCACGGGAAAGGCGCTCGCGTGGAATCCCACGCGGGAGCGCGGCATCGGCGTGAAGGCGTTTTCGGCGCAACCCGCCGGACTACTTGTCGGTAGTGACACAACCGGACTCGGACGGGAGTACCATGCCCGGATTGGCATGTTCCCCTTGCCCTAGTCGTCCCGCGGCTGTGGGCGGTCGAGCTTGTCGCTGATCCGCGCGCTCATGGCGTCGCGCTGCTTCGACAGCAGGACGTAGCTGGCCACCCCGCTGATGAGGAATGACGCGGCGATCAGCACGAGCGGGTTCTGCAGGCCGAGCAGGTACAAGACCCCGAGGGTCACGACGAACAGGCCGATGCGCGACGCGGTGTAAACGAGAACGGGATGCACGGCTTCGAGGTTACTCGGACCTGTGTCCCGGTCGCTCTTCGCATCGGGCGCGTGCGCTGCTACTGTTCCCAGTTAGGGAGTTTCGTAAAGAAACACCCACGAGAGCCCCAAAGAGGCTCTATCATATAACAATCGGGCAGTCAGCTGATAACAACCCGTGATCTTCTCCGAAAACCACGGATAAATCAGGCTTCGCTCGACACACTGGTTACCTGTCCGCCCGCTGGCAGGAAGCGGGATGCGAGGGGGAGAGATTGGTGGAGAGTAGCAGCGAGCGTCTGCTGACCCCTGGAGAGGTTGCCGCCCTCTTCCGGGTAGACCCAAAGACGGTTACGCGCTGGGCTGCGGCAGGCCGCATCAGCAGTATCCGCACCCCCGGAGGGCACCGGCGCTTCCGCGAGTCGGAAGTCCACGCCCTTCTCCGAGGCGAGGATGTTCTCACGGCCGACAGGCCAGCAGGTGAGTCCCCGCGCGTCTGACGTTCCGTCAAGACGGTGATCCTGCGATCCGGCAGGGTCACCGCCTGCGGAACCCGAGGTTCGCGTGCTTCCCGGCCACACTGCCGTAGGGCAAGCACGGGGCGGCGCCAACCGCCGACCGTGGCTGGCGCCTGTCCGTCGTTCCGCCCCGGGCCCGCCGTCAGCCGCTCCGGCTCGTCACCCGCAGCTCAGGTGTCCTCCTGCCGCGCCCCTGATGCCTCCTGCTCCGCCTTGAACGCCAGGAACTCGCGCTCCAGGTCGTCGTTCTCCTCCTCCCAGCGCCGGCGGCGCAGCTCCAGCTCCTCCTCCGTCAGCGACTCCGCCAGCCAGCGCTCGTAGCCGGGGTCGCCCGGCCGCACCTCCGCGTAGGCGTTGCCGATCAGGCGCCCGTCCTCGCTGGTCAGGCTCCGCGGCACGCGCAGGGTCCCGTCCGCGAGCCGGATGACGTACATGGGCGGATCACCTAGATTCCGTAGCGCCGGTTGAAGAACAGCATGACGTCGAGCGCCATCCGCGTGTCACCCCCGAGCATGTCCACCAGGGCGGGACGCCGGCGGGCGGCGATGGCGGCGAAGGCGTCGGCGAAGAACTCCTTGCGGCCGAGCCCGCCGCCCTGCCGGTGGAAGGCGGACACCAGGATCGGCCGGGCCTTCTCGTAGAGACGCGCGAACTCCGGCGAGTCGGACACCCAGGAGCCGTGGGGCGCGTCGATGTCGTCGAGGGCGTGGCCCACCTCGTGCATCATCACGTCGGGGGTCGGCGAGGGGCGGTCGCCGACGACGATCTTGCGGTCGCCGTACGCGCCGGCGCAGATGTCCCAGGTCGCGCGGCCCGAGGGCAGCGGGGCGCCGCGCAGGTAGCCCATGTCGTCGAGGTCGGGAACGCCGCCGGGGCCGACGTAGATGCCCTCCAGGCCGGCCACGAGCCGCTCCTTCAGCCGGTCGGGCAGCCGGGCCAGGCTCTCCACGGCCCGGACGACGTCGGGCGGCGGCGGGCCCTGCCAGGCGTCCCACTGGCGGTGCAGGATGGACTCCAGCTTCCCGCAGTGGCGTAAGCCGTCGCCCATGGACGGCGCGTCCGGGCGGTGCGGCTCGGCCCGCGGCGGGCGGTCGTCGAGCTCGAAGTCATACCAGGTGTAGCGGGGGCGGTCGAGGACCGCGGCGGGCAGCCGCTCGTGCCGCTCGCGCGGGGCGAAGGCGTCCGGCCGATCGTCGGCGCCGGGCCAGGAACGCCGTTCCGGCCGCTCAGCGCCCCTTTCACGGCCTCGCGCGGCCCCGTTGGCCCTCCGGTTCTCGGTATGGCCGTCCAGGCCCTCTCCGGGCCTCTCACGCGCGCCGGACCAGAAGGAGCGGTCCGCGCCGCTCGGCGCGTCGGCGCGGCGGGAGAAGAGATAGGAGCCGCGCCGCCACCAGCGGCCACGGCGATGCCGGCCCTTGTCCGGGGAGTCCCTCCCCCAGGAACCCCTCCCCCAGGAACCTTTGCCCCGGGAACTCCTGTCCTGGGAAAAGGCCATCGCACCTCGCAACGCCGTGGAGCCCCCTGCGGGCTCCGCCGTTTCGGGTTCCACGGTACGACGTGGATCTTCCCCTAGTCACCCGAAAGAGGACATCGAGCAGCACGACCACGTCTCGGATGGCTTACAGTTCGGACATGGCAGGTGTTGTGATCGGCCTGGCGCTGCTCGCCTTCTGGCTCTTCTCGCTCTTCGACGTCGTCACTACCCCGGAAGATGAGGTTCGGAACGTACCAAAGACCCTCTGGATCCTGATCGTCGTCCTGATTCCGCTGGTCGGCGGCCTGATCTGGATGGCGCGCGGCCGTCCGCAGGCGCCGCGGCAGGCCTGGCCGGTCACCCACGGGCCGGGCATGCCGAAGGGCCCCGACGACGACCCCGACTTCCTGCGTGACCTCGACCGGCGCCTGCGGGGCGGCGGCGACGACCTCTGAGCCCGGCTCCCCCGGACCGGGCTCCCCGGCGGGCCTGCTCAGACGTCGGCGTAGCTGTGCAGGCCGGTGATGAAGATGTTGACGCCGATCAGGTTGAACATCAGGCAGCCGAACGCCACGAGCTGCACCACCGTGGCGGCCTTCCCCCTCCATCCGGCCGTCACCCGGGCGTGCAGGTAGGCGGCGTAGGCCACCCACGTGATGAACGACCAGACCTCCTTGGGGTCCCAGCCCCAGTAGCGCCCCCAGGCGCGGTCGGCCCACAGCGCGCCCGCGATGACCGCGAACGTCCACAGCGGGAACGCGAACACGATCGCCCGGTGCGCCACCCGCTCCAGGTCCTCGCGGGCCGGCAGGCGCGACATGCCGTCACCGCGCAGCAGGTAGAGCACGCCCGCGACGCCCGCCATCGTGAGCAGGCCGCTGGCGACGATGGCGGCGGTGACGTGGATGGCGATCCAGTACGAGTTCAGCGCCGGCACCACGGGCCCCGCGGCGGTGTAGAAGACCTTGACCGCCAGGCCCAGCCCGAGCGCGGCCGTGACCATGACGAACGCGCCGAGGAAGCGCACGTTGTGCCGGAGCTGGGTGAGCAGGAACGCCGAGACCGCGGCGAAGCAGATCGCCACCACGAACTCGTACATGTTGCCCCACGGCCAGCGGCCCACGGCGAGGCCCCGGGTCACGATGGCGGCCAGGTTGGCGGCCCAGCCGAGCCACCCGAGCGCCAGCGCCAGCGTCCCGGCCCGCGCGGCCAGCGGCGACGCCTCCCTGACGGCGGGCGGCTCCCCGGTCTCCACGGATTCCCCGGTCTCCCCGGTCTCCCCGGTCTCCCAGGATTCCCCGGCTTCCGCGATCTCTCCGGCCGCGCCGGCCTCCACGCTCTCCGCGGCCGGCGTGCCCGCCTCGGCGGCGCCGACCGTCACCGGCTGCCTGGCGGCCGGCCGTGGTGCGGCCCTGCCGGCCCTCCGGCCGGCGTTGTAGCGCCCGAAGGCCAGCTCCGTCGCGAAGGCGACCATGCCGAGGACGTAGAGCAGGACCGCGGCGACGACGGTCAGGTCGCTCAGCCCGGCGAGTTGCTCAGCGGACATCCTTGTCTCCTGCTGATAGAACCTTGACGATGTCGGCGAACTCCTCGGCGAAGCCCGCCGCGGAGCCTTCGGTGCGGGTGAGACCGCCGACCTCCACGGTCGCGTCCTTGACCCTGACGAACACCCTGCGCCGCCGGACGAGCAGCGACAGCGCGATGGACACGACGGCCGTGCCGGCGAACAGCAGCGCGGGCAGCCGGCCGGGGTCGTAGGCGACCTGCAGCGTCATCCACTGCTTGACGCCGGTGAACTCCAGCCGGCCCGCCCCGCCGGGCAGCTCGACCGACTGCCCGACCGCCAGCGGCTTGGGCACGCTGGTGCCCATGAGCAGCGGCTTGAGCTTCTTCAGCGTCTCCGGCGGGGCCAGCTCGTAGACCGACTGCGGCCGCCCGTCGCGCAGGCCCAGGTCGCCGCTGAAGGCGCCGAGGAGCTGCACCTCGGGGTTGAGCTCGCCGGGGAAGGCGGAGGCGTAGGTGCCGTCGGTGAGCGGCACACTGGTCGGCAGGAAGCGCAGCAGGAACCCGAGCTGCGACGGCTGCGCGTCGGGCACCTTGACCACGCAGCCCGAGGTCATCGTGGCTTTGTCCTCGATCAGGCAGGCCACCGGCCCCTCGAAGGCCACCTGGCCCTTGCCGTCGGTGACCTTGAAGACCGGCGCGTAGCCGTTGCCGATGAGGTAGGTCTGCGTGCCGCCGACCTCCAGCGGCGAGTTGACCTTGAGCTGGACGTCGCGGGCGGGCGCGGTGGGCGTGTCGTTGACCTTGAGGTGGGCGGTGTAGTCGAGCGCCTGCCCGCGCTTGTCGCCGGCCACCTGGTAGGAGACGTCGAAGCGGTCGAGCTGCAACGAGAACGGCTCCAGCGACTCGGCCGACACCTGGCTGCCGGGGATGAAGCGGTCGTAGGCGGCCACCGTGTTGGCGAAGCCGTCGCCCTCGACGACCAGGACGTTGCCGCGGTAGCCGTACAGCGAGCCCGCGCCGATCGCGAGCAGGATGCCGAGCAACGCGACGTGGAAGAACAGGTTGCCGGTCTCGCGCAGGTAGCCCTTCTCCGCCGAGACCCAGCCGTCGCCGGTGACCACGCGGAAGCGCAGCCGGCGCAGGCGCCTGGCGGCCTCCTCGACGCTCAGCGCGCCCTCGAAGGAGGCGGCGTGGGGCAGCCGGGTGAGGTTCTTCGGGGCGGCGGGCGGCTTGCGGCGCAGCTCGCGCACGTAGGTCAGGGTGCGCGGGATGATGCAGCCGATGAGCGAGGTGAACAGCAGCAGGTAGACGGCGGCGAACCAGGTGGAGGTGAAGACCTCGAAGAGCTGGAAGCGGTCGTACCACTCGGCCAGCGTGGGGTTCTGCTCGTACAGGCGGGCGACCTTGTCGGGCTCGACGCCGCGCTGCGGCACCAGCGAGCCGGGCACCGAGCCGAGCGCCAGCAGGAACAGCAGGATCAGCGCGGTCCTCATCGAGGTGAGCGTGCGCCAGGCCCAGCGCAGCCAGCCGACCGGGCCGAGCCCGGCCTGCCTGGACGCCTGCTCGCGCTCCAGCTCGTCCACGCTCATCAGATCACCGGCTCGAACGCGCCGATCACACCCTGCATGGCCGCGATCATCTCCCCCCACAGGCCGGTCACCAGCAGCACGCCGACGGCCACCAGCATCGCGCCGCCGATCCTGGTGATCAGGCGCGAGTGCCTGCGGATGGCCCGGAACGTGCGCAACGCCTTGCTGTAGGCCAGCGCCGCCCCCACGAACGGCAGCCCCAGGCCGAGCGCGTACGCCACGGCCAGCAGGGCGCCGCGCGCGGCGCTGCCCTCGTTGAGCCCGAGCGCCAGCACCACGGCCAGCGTCGGCCCGATGCACGGCGTCCAGCCGAGCCCGAACACCACGCCGAGCAGCGGCGCCCCGGCCAGCCCCGCCGCCGGGAGCCGGTGGATGCGCACGTCGCGCATGAGCCCGGGCACCACGCCCAGGAACGCCAGCCCGAGCACGATGGTCAGCACGCCGATCACCCGCGTGATGACCTCGGCGTTGTCCAGCAGCGCCGAGCCGAGCCCGCCGAACAGCGCCCCGCTGAGCATGAACACCAGCCCGAACCCGGCCACGAACAGCACCGTCCCGAGCACCAGCCGCCCCCGCCTGGGGTCGGCGCTCATGCCGGTCACGTACGACAGGTAGCCGGGCACCAGCGGCAGCACGCACGGCGACAGGAAGGACACCACCCCGGCGAGCACCGCGATCGGCACGGCCAGCAGCAGCGACCCCGACGCCACGACGCCGCTCATCGCGCACCCTCACTCATCGCGCACCCTCGTGACGGTGTTCATCAGATCGGTGTACTTGACCGCGCCCAGCGCGCGGGCGGCGACGCGGCCCTGCTTGTCGATGACGAGGGTGGACGGGATGGCGGCGGGCGGCACCGTGCCCTGGAAGGCCAGCGCGACCTTGCCCGGCTGGTCGAAGATCGACGGGTAGCCGGTCCGCTCGGTGCGCTCGAAGGCCAGCGCGTCGGCCTTGCGGTCCTTGAAGTCGACGCCGATGAACTCCACGCCGCCGTCCTTGGTGCGGGAGGCGACCTCCTTGAGCACCGGCGCCTCGGCCCGGCACGGCCCGCACCAGGACGCCCAGAAGTTGAGCACCACGACCTTGCCCTTGTGCGCCGCCAGCGAGGCCGTGCCGCCGTCGAGGGTCGGCCCTTCGACGGCCGGCGCGGGCTTGCGCTCGCCCGCGGCGAACACCTGCATCTTCCCGTCGCCCGCGACGAACCGGGTGTCGCCCGCCTGCGGCTGCCCGCTCTGGTTGCCGGCGCAACCTCCGGCCAGCAGGGCCAGGAGGACGAGGGAGAGGGACTTGGCGCGCACGGAGGAAGATCTCCTTGTACTACAACCGGTAGAGCTTGCAACTCTACCGGTGCGGCCCGGCGCTCCCGACATCGGGCTCAGGCGCCCGGGACGGACGGCCCGGTGTCCAGGGAGCCGGCCGGCTCGCTGTAGCCGATGCTGATGAGCCGGTCGCCGTCGAAGGTGAACGTCGTGAGGCTGGCCAGCGCGCACTGCCGGCGCCGCGGGTCGTGCCAGAGCCGGCGCCCCTCGGCGGCCATCCTGATCGCCCAGATGGGGAGCTGGTGGCTGACGAGCACCGTCTCGTGCCCGCGCGCCGCCGCCCGCGCGTCGTCGATCATCGACTTCATCCGCTGGACGATCACCGGGTAGGGCTCGCCCCAGGACGGCCGGAGCGGGTTCCAGAAGTAGCGGTAGTTACGCCAGTCACGAAAGAGCCCGACCCCCTGGGCGACGGGACGGCCCTGCAGCAGATTGCCCGCTTCGAGGAGGCGGTCGTCCTGCTGGATCTCCAGGCCGAGCTTGTCGGCGAGCGGGGCCGCCGTCTCCAGCGCGCGCTCCAGCGGCGAGCTGAACAGGGCGACGATGTCACGGCCGCCGACCGCCTTGGCGACCGTCTCGGCCATGAGCTGACCTGTCTCGGACAGGTGGTATCCGGGCAACCTGCCGTAGAGGATGCCCTTCGGGTTGTGCACCTCACCGTGGCGCAGAAGGTGAACGACGGTGGTTTCAGCCATGGTGGGCACAAGCCTATCCGCTCGCCCGGGGATAGGGTCCCGGGGTGAGTCCCTGGGCCCTGCTCCTCGTGATCGTCTCCGCCGTCACCCACGCCACCTGGAACCTGCTGAGCAAGCGTTCCTCGCAGGCCGACGGGGTGGTGTTCGTCTGGCTCGTGGCGGTGGTCTCGGCAGTGGTGTGGGCACCGCTGTTCGCCGGGTTCCTGCTGGTGACGGGCGACGTGCCGGGCTGGCGGGACCTGGTGGCGATCGCCGGCAGCACGACCCTGCACCTGTGCTACTTCGTGTTGTTGCAGCGCGGGTACGGCAGCGGCGACCTGTCGCTGGTGTATCCGGTGGCGCGCGGCACCGGCCCGATGCTGGCGAGCCTGGTGGCGGTGCTGTTCCTCGGCGAGCGGCCGTCCGTGGCGAACGTGGCGGGCATCGTGCTGGTCGGGGCGGGGGTGTTCCTCATGGGCGGGGACGCGGCCCGCGGCGGGCTGGGGGCGGTGCTGCCCGGGGTGGTCATCGGGCTGTTCATCGCCGCGTACACGGTGTGGGACTCGCAGGTGGTGGGGCCGTTCGCGGTGGCGCCGATCGCGCTGATCTACCTGGGCGAGGTCGGGCGGGCGCTGGTGCTGGCGCCGGTCGTGCTGGGCGGGCGGCGGGAGCTGGTCGCACCGGTGTGGCGGGAGCACCGGTGGCGCATCGCGGGAGCGGCGGTGCTGATCTTCGTGTCGTACCTGCTGGTGCTGGTGGCCTTCACCCTGGCGCCGGTGACCGTGGTGGCGCCGGCCAGGGAGATCAGCGTGCTGATCGCGGTGGTGCTGGGCGGCAGGCTGCTGGCCGAGGGCGACCTGGCGCGGCGGCTGCTGGCGGCCGGGGTGATCCTCGGCGGGGTGGTGGCCATCGCGCTGAGCTAGCGAGGCGCCAAGAGAGGGGCCCTACCGCACGGCCCAGGCGTTCTCCTGCTCCTTGCTGACCTCCATGATGGCGTCCACCAGGGCGCGGATCGCGGGGCGGCGGGCGGCGTCGGCGCGCCACACGGCGTAGATGCGGCGCGACTGGCGCGGCCGGATCGGCACCATGCTGACGCCCTCGGGCACCTGGCGGCCCAGGCGCGGCACGATCGCGCAGCCGAGCCCGGCCGCGACCAGCGCGAGCTGGGTCGGGTACTCGTCGGCCATGTACGCGATCTCCGGCTCCAGCGAGGCGTTGCGCAGGGTGAACACCAGCCAGTCGTGGCAGACCGTGCCCGGCGAGGAGCTGATCCACCGCTCGCCGTGCAGCGCGGCCAGCTCGATCTCGCGCGAACCGGCCAGCGGATGGGCGGCCGGCACCGCCACGTCGGCGATGTCGTCGAGCAGCGTGGCCCTCGACAGCCCGTCGGGCAGCGCCATCGGCCGGTTCATCCAGTCCTGGATGATGCCGAGGTCCAGCTCGCCCCTGGCCACGTCGCGCACGACGCGCTCGGGCTCGCGCTCGTTGAGCTGGATCCACAGGTCGGGATGGCGCTCGCGCAGCGCGACCAGGGCGCCGGGCACGAGGCCGCGGGTGGCGGTGGGGAAGGCGGCGATGTTGAGCCGGCCGACGACCTCGCCGCGCAGCGCCTCGAAGTCGGCCTCGGCCGTCTCCACCAGGGCGAGGATGCGCTCGGCGTGCTCGGCGAGCAGGCCGGCCGCGTCGGTCAGCCGCACGCCGCGGCCGTTGCGCTCCATGAGCCGGGCGCCGGTCTCGCGCTCCAGCTTGGCGATCTGCTGGGACACGGCCGACGGGGTGACCATGAGCGCGTCGGCGGCCGCGCCCACCGAGCCGTAGACGTGCACCGCGTGAAGCGCCTTGAGCCGGTTCAGGTCCAACATGTAAGCCAGACTAAAGGGTTTAGCGTAGAAAGTCTCGCTTGTCGTTGAATGTGTAGCAGATGAAAATAGATGCATGAGAATCCTCAAGACGAAGAAGCAGCAGTCCACCGGTCCCTCCTACCTGAAGGAGCTGGCGGAGCAGGCTCGCGAGCAGCGCATCCGCTACCAGAAGCCCGCGCGCTGAGTGCGCCCCCGCCACCTCGCCCTCGCCGTCGGCCTCGCCGCCATCTGGGGCTTCAACTTCGTGGTCATGCAGGTAGGGCTGCGGCACTTCCCGCCGCTGCTCTACGCGGGCCTCAGGTTCGCCCTGGCCGCGTTCCCCGCCCTGCTGCTGGCAGGGCGTCCCCAGGTGCCGTGGCGCTGGGTCGCAGGGGTGGCGGTCACCCTCGGCGTGGGACAGTTCGGCCTGCTGCTCGTGGGCATGCGAGCCGGCATGCCGGCCGGGCTGACCTCGCTCGTCCTGCAGACGCAGGCGTTGTTCACCGTGGTGTTCGCGGTGACGCTGCTCGGGGAGCGGCTCACCGCCCGCCGCGTGCTCGGGCTGGCGGTCGCGTTCGGCGGCCTGGCCCTGGTCGCCTACGACTTCGGCCTGTCGGGCCCGCTCGGCGCGTTCGCGCTCTGCGTGGCCGCCGCGGCCGCCTGGGGCCTCGGCAACGTCGCGCAGCGCCGGGCCGCGCCGCCCGACTCGCTGCGGTTCATGGTCTGGGTCAGCGCCCTGTCGGCGCCGCCGCTCCTGCTGCTGTCGTTGTGGCTGGAGGGCGTGCCGCGCCTGGCCTCCCCTCTGGAGGGATGGCTGTCGCTGCTGTACGTGGCCTTCGTCTCCACGCTCGGCGGGTTCGGCGTGTGGGGCTGGCTGCTGCGGCGCTACGACGCCTCGACCGTGGCGCCGTACACGCTGCTCGTGCCGGTCTTCGGCATGTCGTCGGCCGCCCTGGTGACCGGGGAGCCGCTCACCCCCGTCAAGCTGGGGGCGGCGGCCCTCATCGTCTGCGGCGTGCTCTACGCCGGCACTACAGTGCGGCTGCGGCTGCCTCGGCGGCGGCCGGCAGCGCTTCCGCGACGCGGCTGAGCGCCTCGTCGTCGTGGGAGGCCGACAGGAACCACGCCTCGTACGCCGACGGCGGCAGGTAGACCCCCTGGTCGAGCATCGCGTGGAAGAACGCGGTGAACGCCGCGGTGTTCTGGGTCTTGGCCTCGGCGAAGCTCGTCACCTCCGCCTCGGTGAAGAAGATCGAGAACAAGCTGCCCGCGCGCTGCAACCGGTGCGGCACCCCGGCCTTGGCCAGCGCCTCGGACGCGGCCTCGCCCACCGCGAGCGCGGCGGCGTCCACCCTCGCGTACGCCTCCGCGTCCAGCGCCCGCAGCGTCGCCAGGCCCGCCGCGCAGGCCAGCGGGTTGCCCGACAGCGTGCCCGCCTGGTAGACCGGCCCCTCCGGCGCCAGGTGCGCCATCACCTCGGCCCGGCCGCCGAACGCCGCCGCCGGCAGCCCGCCGCCCATGACCTTGCCGAACGTCATCAGGTCGGCCTCGACCGGGTCCAGGCCGTACCAGCCGGCCGCCGAGACCCGGAAGCCGGTCAGCACCTCGTCCACCACGAGCAGCGCCCCGTGCGCGGTGCACAGCTCGCGCAGCCGCCGGTTGAAGCCCTCGCGCGGCGGCACCACGCCCATGTTGGCCGGGCACGCCTCGGTGATCACGCACGCGATGTCGGCCTGCGCGAACGCCTCCTCCACGGCCGCGAGGTCGTTGTAGGGCAGCACCAGGGTGTCGGCCGCCGAGGCGCCGGTCACGCCCGGCGTGTCGGGCAGCCCGAACGTCACCACGCCCGACCCGGCCGAGGCCAGCAGCGCGTCCACGTGCCCGTGGTAGCACCCGGCGAACTTGATCACCTTCGACCGGCCGGTGAAGCCGCGGGCCAGCCGCACCGCGCTCATCGTCGCCTCGGTGCCGGAGCTGACCAGGCGCACCTTCTCCACCGGCGCGACCCGGGAGACGATCTCCTCGGCCAGCTCCACCTCGCCCTGCGTGGCGGTGCCGTACGAGAAGCCGCGGGCGGCCGCCTGCGAGACCGCCTCGACGACCGCGGGATGGCGGTGGCCGAGGATCATCGGCCCCCAGGAGCACACGAGGTCGACGTAGCGGTTGCCGTCCACGTCGGTGATGTAGGGGCCCTGCCCGGCGGCCATGAAGCGCGGCGTGCCGCCGACCGCGCCGAACGCGCGCACCGGGGAGTTGACGCCTCCCGGCACGATCCGGCGGGCGCGGGCGAACAGGTCCTCGGATTTCTCTATGCGGCTCACCCGACCAGGTTAGTCGGGACGGGGCCCGGTCCCGCGTCAGCCCCGCCCGGCCCCCGGTCAGTCGGCCAGCCACTCCAGGACGCGCAGCGGGTCGGGCAGCGGCCGGCCGTCCGGCGGGCGCAGCCAGGTGACCGGCCGGCCGGAGGGCAGGAGCGAGGGCGGCGCGAGCACGTAGCTGTCGCGGCAGTGCCAGCGCAGGCCCGGCGTGTCGTCGATGGTGGCCGGGTCGCAGTCGAGGTGGCAGGACCACCACTCGTCCTCGTCCTCGGGGTTGCCGCGGGTGGCCACGTAGAACAAGACCCGGTCGCCTTGAGCGGCGACCGGGCCGGAGTGGGCTCCCACCTCGTCGATCCTCGTGAGGGCCGACAGGCCGGTGGCGGCCGGTACGTCGAAGACGTCGAAGACGCGGCCGGTGGGCAGGATCACCCCCGCCTCGGGGTCGGCCTGCCACCAGCGGGTGAGCTGGGCCGGGTCGGTCGTGGCCAGCAGCGGCCAGGCCGGGGAGAGCGGATGGGCGCCCGGGTCGGGACAGCCGAGGCGGTCACAGGAGCACGCGCGCGGCCCGGCCGGCAGCGGGTAGGCGCCGGGCACCACGGGCCACCCCATGCCGGCGTAGTCGAGGACGGTCGCGATGCGCGTCGGCCGCGTCCCTTTCCGGGCCCGCTTTTTGGTACGCCGAGCCAGAGGTACCCCCACCATTGGTGTCTCCCGTCGAGTCCCGCGCCTGAGGAGGTCCCGGCTCAGGGCGGGCGTTCGCACACGCGGGACACACCAGCACTTCTCATCGCACTCTAACGCACAGGCCCCAGCAGTTGACGGGAAACCCCGTGGTTAGAGCGTCCGCGCCACCTCGGTGGCCCAGTAGGTCAGGATCAGGTCGGCGCCGGCCCGCTTGATCGCGATCAGCGACTCCATGATCATCCGGTCGCGGTCCACCCAGCCGTTGGCCGCGGCGGCCTCGATCATCGCGTACTCGCCGCTCACCTGGTAGGCGGCGACCGGCACGTCCACCTCGCGGCGGAAGGCGGCGATCACGTCGAGGTAGGCCAGGGCGGGCTTGACCATGACGGCGTCGGCGCCCTCGGCCAGGTCGAGCCGGACCTCGCGCAGCGCCTCCTCCACCCGCCCCGCGGGGTCCTGCTGGTGGGTGCTGCGGTCGCCGAACTGCGGCGCGCACTCGGCCGCGTCGCGGAAGGGGCCGTAGAAGGCGGAGGCGTACTTGGCGGAGTAGGCCAGGATCGGCACGCCCGCGTGGCCGGCGCCGTCGAGGGCGGCGCGGATGGCGCCCACCTGGCCGTCCATCATCCCGCTCGGGGCGATCATCTGGGCGCCGGCCTCGGCCTGGGCCACCGCGACGGAGGCGTAGCGCTCCAGGGTGGCGTCGTTGTCCACGTCGCCGGACGGGGTGAGGATGCCGCAGTGCCCGTGGTCGGTGAACTCGTCGAGGCACGTGTCGGCCATGACCACGATCGCGTCGCCGACCTCCGACACCACGTCGCGCAGCGCCTTCTGCAGCACGCCGTCGGGGTCGTCGGCGGCCGAGCCGCGCGCGTCCTTGACCGCCGGGATCCCGAACAGGATCAGCCCGCCCACGCCCGCCTCGGCCGCCTCGCGGGCCGCCTTGCGCAGCGAGTCGCGGGTGTGCTGGAACACGCCGGGCATCGAGGCCACCGGCTGCGGCTCGTCGATGCCCTCCTTGGCGAACAGCGGCAGGATCAGGTCGGCGGGGTGCAGCCGGGTGCCCGCGACCATCCGCCGCAGGACGGGGTCGCGCCGCAGCCGGCGGGGCCGCGCGACGGGGAACCGCGCACCCGAGTGGGCACTCATCTGGGTCTCCTTCTCGCGCCGCGGCGGTTCTGGGAGGGCCGGCGGGGCGTGTCGCCCGCAGCCAGCGCCGCCTGGCGCTGCTTGGCTCCGTACTCGGCCAGGGCGGCGGCCAGCGCGGAGGCGGATGGCTTGTCGGCCATGACGTCCACCCGGAGCCCGAACTCCTCGGCGGTCTTGGCCGTCTGCGGCCCGATGACCGCGATCACGGTGACGTTGTGGGGCTTGCCCGCGATGCCCACGAGGTTGCGCACCGTGGAGGAGGAGGTGAACAGGACGGCGTCGAAGCCGCCGCCCTTGATCGCCTCGCGGATGGGCGCGGGCGGCGGCGCGGCCCGCACGGTGCGGTAGGCCGTGACGTCGTCGCACTCCCAGCCCAGCTCGGTGAGCCCGGCCACCAGGGTGTCGGTCGAGATGTCGGCCCGGGGCAGCAGCACCCGGTTGATCGGGTCGAGCATCGAGTCGTACGGCGGCCACTCGGCCACCAGCCCCTCGGACGACTGCTCGCCCGAGGGCAGCAGGTCGGGCTTGACGCCGAACTCGACCAGGGCGCGGGAGGTCGCGTCGCCCACGGCGGCCACCTTGAGCCCGGCGAAGGCACGCGCGTCGAGGCCGTACTCCTCGAACTTCTCGCGCACCGCCTTGACCGCGTTGGCGCTGGTGAAGGCCACCCACTCGTAGCGGCCGGTGACCAGGCCCTTGATGGCGCGGTCCATCTGCTGCGGCGTGCGCGGCGGCTCGACCGAGATGGTCGGCACCTCCTCCGGCACCGCGCCGTAGGCCACAAGCTGCTCCGACAGGCTGCGCGACTGCTCCTTGGTGCGCGGCACCAGCACCCGCCACCCGAACAGCGGCTTGGTCTCGAACCACGACAGCTTCTCGCGCTGCCCCACGGCCTCGCCCACCACGATCAGCGCGGGCTCGGTGAACCCGGCGTGCTTGAGGTCGGCCTGCAGCCGCCCGAGCGAGGAGACCACGGTGTACTGCTCGGTGGTGGTGCCGCCGCTGCTGACCGCGACGGGCGTGCTGTCGGGCTTGCCGCCGGCGATGAGCGCCTTGCCGATGGCCACCGCGTCGCCGATGCCGTTGTAGATCACCAGCGTGCCGGGGCAGGCGGCGTGGGAGGACCAGTCCTGCTCCTGGGCGGCGTCCACGATGCGGAACTCCGGGACGGCCGTCGCCGGCGGGATGCCGGCGTAGGTGAGCACCGCGGTCGCGGGCGGCACGCCGGGCACGATCTCGAAGTCCACCTCCGCCGCGGCGCAGGCCGCGACCTCCTCCGTGATGGAGGAGAACAGCATGGGGTCGCCCGCGCACAGGCGCACCACGAGCCCGCCGTCCTGGGCGCGCTTGACGAGCCCGGCCAGCGCGCCCTCGCCCTCGGCGACCTGCACGCCGCCGCGGGCATGGCGCAGCAGCGCGCGGTGCGCTTCCTCGCCGAGCACCACGGCGTCGGCCTTGCCGAGCAGCTCGGCGGCGCGGAGCGTGAGCAGGTTGGGGTCGCCGGGACCCGCGCCCACGAACGCGACGAAACCGGAGGTTGGACTATCGGCGCTCAATGGGAATGCTCCCCCATCAATCTGTCGGCCCCTTCGGCGATCATCTCGGCCGCGAGGTGGCGGCCGAGCTGGACAGCCTCCGAAGGAGAGCCGGCGGCGGACTTGCGGACCGCCTCGCGGCCGTCGATCGCGACGACCGTGGCGGTCAGGTTCAGAGTGTGCCCGTCATCGGCCGCGAACGCACCCACGGGCGCGGCGCAACCGGCCTCCAGCGCGGACAGCACGGTGCGCTCGGCGGTCACCGCGGAGCGGGTGCGCGGGTCGTCGAGGACGCCGAGGAAGGCCACGAGGTCGGCGCGGTCGGCGCGGCACTCGACCGCCAGCGCGCCCTGGCCGGGGGCCGGCAGCAGCTCCTCGACCTCGAAGATCTGGGCGATCTCGGCGCCGCGGCCGAGCCGGTTGAGCCCGGCCGAGGCCAGCACGACCGCGTCCAGCTCGCCGGAGGCGACCTTGCCGATGCGGGTGTCGGCGTTGCCGCGGATCGGGACGTACTCCAGGTCGGGGCGGAGCGCGCTCAGCATGGCGACCCGGCGCGGCGAGCCGGTGCCGACCCGCGCGCCGGGCGGCAGGTCGGCGAACTTGGCGTGCGCGACCAGCGCGTCGCGGTGGTCGTGGCGGGCCGGGATGGCGGCCAGGGTGAAGCGCGGGTCCTGCTTGGTGGGCAGGTCCTTCAGCGAGTGCACGGCGAAGTCGATCTCGCCGTCGGAGAGCTTGTCGCGCAGCGCGCTGACGAACACGCCGGTGCCGCCGAGCTGCGCCAGGTGGGCCTTGGTGACGTCACCGAACGTGGTGATCCCGACCAGCTCCACCCGCCGCCCGGTGCGCGCGGTGTAGTCGTCGGCCACCATCTGGGACTGGGCCATGGCCAGCATGCTCCGGCGCGTGCCCAGCCGCAGGGGCTCGGACGTCACAACTCCACCTCTCTCACGGCCTCGGGCATCTTCGGGTCCAGGTTGAACAGCTCGCGCAGCGCTTCCGCATAATGATCGCCCCCCGGGCAGGTGGCGAGCTGCTTGACACGCACAGTCGGCTCGTGGAGCAGCTTGTCCACGACCCGCTGCACGGTCATGGCGACCTCGTCGCGCGCCCGCTCGTCCAGATCGGGCACCCGCATCATCAGGCGGCCGAGCTCGGACTCGACCACCCCCGCCGCCTTGCTGCGCAGGGCGACCACGGTCGGGGTGACCCTGGCGGCGCGCTCGGCGTCGAGGTAGGCGCGCAACTCCTCGGCGACCAGGGCGCGCACGGACGCCACCGCGTCGCCCTCCCGCGAGCCGATGCCGGACTCCTGGATGGTCTCCAGGTCGACCAGCCGGACGCCGGGCACCCGCCGCACGGCCGGATCGACGTCGTGCGGCAACGCCAGGTCCAGCAGGAACGCGGGCCCGTCCAGCATATCCGGCGTGATGATGTGCCGCCCCGCTCCCGTGCAGGTGACCACGATGTCCGCACCGGACAGCTCGTCGGCCACGGCGGCGAACTCGACGGCCCGGCCGCCGACGTTGGCCGCCAGCCGGGCGCCCCGCTCGTAGGTGCGGTTGGCCACGACGATGTCGGTGACCCCGGCGCGCTGGAGCGTGACAGCCGCCAGCGAGCTCATGGAGCCCGCGCCGACGACCAGCGCCCGCTTGCCCGCCAGGTCGCCGGCCAGCGCCAGCCCGGCCGTGACGAGGGAGGCCCCGGCCTGGTCGATGCCGGTGTCGGTGTGGGCCCGCTTGCCGACCCGCAGCGCCTGCTGCACCAGCTCGTTGAGGGTGGCGCCGACGGTGCCCTGGCGCTGGCCCAGCTTGAGCGCCTGGCGGACCTGGCCGAGGATCTGGCCCTCGCCGACGACCATCGAGTCGAGGCCGCACACCACGGAGAACAGGTGCTCGACCGCGCGCTCCTCGTAGTGCACGTACAGGTGGGGCGTCAGCTCCTCGACGGGGACGCCCGAGTGCAGGCCCAGCAGGCGGGTGACGGCCGTGACCGCGGCGTGGAAGCGGTCGACCGTGACGTAGACCTCGACCCGGTTGCAGGTGGAGACCACCATGGCCTCGGCCACGGACGGGTCGTCCTGCACGTCGTGCAGCAGCTTGATCAGCGCGTCGCCGGTGATGGAGACACGTTCGAGGAGCGCCACCGGCGAGGTCCGGTGACTGAGTCCTACAGCCAGAACACTCATTGACCGTCCACCGCCATGAGTGGCCCCCCAGCCTTGCGTTGCTCGTGGAACGCGAGAATCTGTAGTTCGATAGATAGATCG
The DNA here is from genome assembly GCF_040802095.1 of Nonomuraea sp. NPDC050783. Classification (NCBI taxonomy): domain Bacteria; kingdom Bacillati; phylum Actinomycetota; class Actinomycetes; order Streptosporangiales; family Streptosporangiaceae; genus Nonomuraea; species Nonomuraea sp. NPDC050783. Next base: position 94,832 of record NZ_JBFAHK010000023.1, on the reverse strand, counting down.
ACCTTACGGACGTCCACCGTGTCCGGCACGGAAAGCACGACAGGGGCGAAGTTCAGGATGCTGGTGACGCCCACGGCGATCACGCGGTCACAGACCGCCTGTGCCGCTTCCGCCGGTGTCGCCAGAACCACGATCGAGACTCCACGCCGCGTGATGACGGCTTCCAGTGCGTCGATGTGCTCAACATTCAACCCCGCGATGGTGTCGCCCACCACTTCGGGGTCGGCGTCGATCAGTGCCGCCACCCTGAAGCCACGGGAGACGAAACCGCCGTAGTTCGCCAGCGCGCGGCCGAGGTTGCCGACGCCGACGATGGCGACCGCCCAGTCCTGCGTCAGGCCCAGCTCGCGGGAGATCTGGTAGACGAGGTACTCCACGTCATAGCCTACGCCTCGCGTGCCGTACGAGCCGAGGTGCGACAGATCCTTGCGCAACTTGGCGGAGTTGACCCCGGCGGCCACGGCCAGGTCCTCGGAGCTGACCGTCGCGACGCCCCGCTCCGCCATGCCGTGCAGCGCCCGCAGGTACAACGGGAGCCGGGCCACCGTCGCCTCGGGAATGCCACGGTCACGGGGCTGGGACGGGCTCTTCACGTGCCGGAGCTCCAGGGGACGGGCGGCCGGGGAGCCGCGGGGACGGATGAGCCGCCGAACGGACGAGACGCTCAAACGGCTGAGAACCGTCTTTCAGGTTAATCCCTTTGTGAACCGATGCACAAAGTCGCGGCGGTACGGTTGCCGTATGCACCGCATCACGTTGGTCGGCAAGCCGGGCTGTCACCTGTGCGAGGACGCCCGGGCGGTCATCGCCCGGGTGGCGGGCGAGCTGGGCGTGCCCTGGGAAGAGGTCAGCATCGACTCCTCCGAGGAGCTGAGGGAGAAGTACTGGGACATGATCCCGGTGACGCTCATCGACGGCGTGCAGCACGACTTCTGGCGGGTGGACGAGGCCCGCCTGCGGGCGGCGCTCAGTACCTGACCGTCGGCAGCGGCACCACCTTCGCGGCGTTGACGTCGAGCTCGATGACGTTGGTGGCCAGCACCATCGACTGCCGCTCTGTGACGAACCTCTCCACGTGCGGCTGGCGCTGGTGGTCGCGGTAGGCCACCTCGTCGCGGTAGAGCTCGTAGACGATGCGCTGCAGCGGGGCCGACTTGACGGCGTGGCAGACGTAGACGAGGGTGTCGGGCTCGCCGCGGCCCACGGCCTCCACCGTGGCCTCGGCCAGGCGGTCGAACGCCTCGCCCGCGCCGTCCATGATCGTGAAGACCGTGAGCAGGCCGTAGATGCTCGGCGACGGGCGGCCCCCGGCGGGGGCGGGCTGCTGCTGGGGCTGCTGGGGTTGGGGCTGGGGCGGCTGGGGCTGGGACGGGGAGAACAGGTCGGCGCCGGAGAAGAGCATGCCGGTGGCGGGGCCGGGCGGCGGCGGGGTGGGCGGCATCGCGTACTCAGGACGCTGCCCGGACGCGCCCTGCGGCCCGGACGGGCCGAAACCCTGCGGGCCGGACGGGCCGCCGAAACCCTGCGGGCCGGACGGACCACCGAAACCCTGCGGCCCGGACGGACCACCGAAACCCTGCGGCCCGGACGGGCCGAAGCCCTCGGGGCCGGGCGGGCCGCCGAAGCCCTGGGAGGCCGGCTGGCCGCCGTTCATGATGTAGCCGGTGGCCGGGCCGTCGTCGGGGGGCGGCGGGGCCATGCGGGCGGCGTAGTCGACCTCGCGCTCGCCGGCGCGGTACTCGGCCACCAGGTCGCCGAGGCCGCCGGCGCGGCGCGGCGGGGCGGGCGGCAGGTCGGCGGCGGCGGCCGGGACGGGCTCGGGCATGGCCCGGCGCCCGCGCGGGACCGTGCGGTCGTGCTGGTCGGGCGGCGGCGGGCGCTCGGCGGAGGCGTGCCGGGCGGGCTCGCGCTCGTCGAAGTCGTCCTCGTCCTCGTCGTCGTACGGCGCGAGCGGCCGCAGCACGGTGTACCAGATCGCCGCCGCGGCCACCGCGAGCAGCGCCGTGGTGAACAGCCCCGGCACCGAGAAGCGCATCGCGCCCACCAGGGCGATGCCGGAGGGCGCGATGACCAGGGAGGCGTGCAGGTTGTCGGTGTCGTACTCGTCGCCGTTGCGCCATTTGAGCGCCGCGGCCACGAGCATGGCCAGCATGATCAGGACGGCGATCGCGTGCACGCCGATCAGCAGGTAGCCGGGGAAGATGCCCCAGTAGGACGACCCGGCGGGCAGGGTCTTGCCCATCTCGTCGCTCTTGAGCGGGTCGAAGATCATGATGGCGCCGGCGACGATCGTCAGCGCGACGCCCATCAGCCACGCGAGGAAACGCGGCGGCACCCGCTCGGCCAGGAGCTGGATCATGCCGACGGCCAGCCAGAGCGGCGCCAGCAGCGACCCCGTCACCTGATAGAGCCGGAACGTCAGCGGCCCGAACCCGAGCAGGCCGCCGATCCCGATCACCGCCAGTGACAGGCACAGCGCGGCGGCCGCGACGAGCCAGCCGATCAGCCAGCCCTCGGGCTCCTCGCGCAGCCGCTTGATCAGGGCGGCCGTGGCGAAGGCGGCCAGGAGCGCACCGGCGAAACCTATGACAGCAACGAGGATCTCCATGGTGACTCCAATGCTGCCGGACGATGCCTCCCAGCCGGTAGCCGAAGAGGGAACAGGTTGGACCTCACGGTATCCGGCGGTTACGCCTAGTCATGCCAGCATCTCGTGGATTGTGGAATTTACGGTTGATTTCTAGAGTGTTCGAGCACGCCGCACCCCTTACCCCTAGGGATACCGGATGCCTGACTCGTCACCGTTCGCCGGGCTGCTTGCGCCAGCGTTCGCTGGACCTGCCCGGACGGGCGAGTTCGTCGTGCGCGAAGACGCGCCGGAGCCGGAGACCGGCCGCGCCGCGGACGGGGGTGCGGACGGAGCCGTGGACACCGCTGTGGAGATCGCTCCCGACGGCACCGACACCGCCGAGGACGTGGACCTGCGGACGCTGGTCCTGCACGCCAAGAACGGCTGCACGGAGTCGTTTGGCACGCTCTACGACCGCTACGTGGATCTGGTCTACCGCTACATCTACTTCCGCGTCGGCTCCCATCAGCTCGCCGAGGACCTGACCAGCGAGACCTTCCTGCGGGCGCTGCGCAGGATCGCCGACTTCACCTGGCAGGGCCGCGACTTCGGCGCCTGGCTCGTGACGATCGCCCGGAACCTGGTGACGGACCACTTCAAATCCGGGCGGTATCGGCTGGAGATCCCCACCGGGGAGATCATCGACGTTCCGCTCGACGGCTCGCACATCCCGGAGAACGCCGTGGTCACGGCCATCATCAACGACCGGGTGCTGCGGGCCGTACGAGAGCTCAATCCCGAGCAGCAGGAATGCGTCGTCCTGCGTTTCCTGCACGGACTCTCGCTCGCGGAAACCGCGTTGATCATGGGGAAGAAGAGTGGAGCGATCAAAGCGCTGCAGTTCCGGGCCGTCCGCGCGCTTGCCAGGGCGCTCAAGCACGACCTGGCGTAACCTCCACCGTCCGCTCCTCGTTAGGCAGACGTCAGGGCCAGACGGGAGCGACTGTCATGGGTAGGGCGCGCAGGCGGCAGGAACGCGTGCTCGAACACCTCACCGAGCTGCGGAGCCTGCCCATCGGAGGCGCGCCGGAGCCGGCCTTCCGCGAGCGGCTGCGCGCCGAGCTGATCTCCGGTCATCTGGGCGAGGGTCACCTGGGCGAGGGCCACCTGAGCGAGGGCCACCTGAGCGAGGGTCACCTGGGCGAGCAGGCGTCCCGGACCGAGCGGGCGGCCCGCACGCCCCGGGTCGAGCGCGGGCTCCGCACCGGCCTGGGCGTCGGCCCCACCGGGCCGCACACCGAGCGCCGGCACCGGGCCGAGCGGGTGCCCGGGCGGCACGCGCGGCCCCTCGGCCGGGGCAGGGCGCGGGCCCGGCGGCGGCCGCTGCTGTCCCACCTGGCCTCGTTCGGGCTGGCGGCGGCCATGATGATCTCGACGTTCGCCACGTACCAGTCGGTGCCCGGCGATTCGCTCTACCCGCTCAAGCGGGCCGCCGAGAGCACGCTCGTGCGGCTCAGCACCGACGACGCCGAGCGCGGCGAACGCGAGCTGGACTCCGCCAAGACCCGCGCCAAGGAGGTCGCCAGCCTGCTCGGCAGCTCCGAGGACGGGCCGCTGGTCAGCAGGACGCTCAAGGAGATGGAGGAGTCCACCCGCTCGGGCATCAGCCGCCTGGAACGGACCCAGCCGCGCTCGCCGAAGATCAAGAAATTCGCGCGGGACCAGAGGGAGATGATCGGCCCCATGCTCCCGCAGCTCAACGGCGATCAGCAGGCCCAGGCGGAGGGTTACCTCGACTACATCGAAGGTCTGGCCGCTCCCCAGTAGGTGGTTAAGCTGAGGTCCATGCGGCTGTTTCGACAACGACACGAGGTCGAGCCCGAGGTTGCCGGCGAGGCCGCGGCGCGGGCGGCGGTCACCGTCCCGCCACCCGCGCCGGTCGAGCCCGACCTGCAGGCGGCGGCCTTCTTCGACGTGGACAACACGATGATGCGCGGGGCCTCCATCTACCACTTCGCCAGGGGGCTGGCCACGCGCGGCATGTTCACCACGTCCGACCTGCTGAAGTTCGCGGTGGGCCAGGCGGTGTTCCGGCTGCGCGGCAGCGAGAACGCCGAGCACATCGCGGTGGCCAGGGAGACGGCGCTGGCGTTCGTGGCCGGGGCCAAGGTCGACGACGTCGTACGCCTCGGCGAGGAGATCTACGACGAGGTCATGGCCGACCGCATCTGGGGCGGCACCCGCGCGCTCGCCCAGTCCCACCTCGACGCCGGCCAGCGGGTCTGGCTGGTCACCGCCACGCCGGTCGAGCTGGCCAGGGTCATCGCGCAGCGGCTCGGGCTGACCGGCGCGCTCGGCACGGTCGCCGAGACCAGCAACGGCGTCTACACCGGCAGCCTGGTCGGCGACCTGCTGCACGGGCCCGCCAAGGCCGAGGCGGTGCGGGCGCTGGCCCGGCGCGAGGGCCTCGACCTGACGCGCTGCACCGCCTACAGCGACTCGGCCAACGACCTGCCCATGTTGTCCCTGGTCGGCAACGCGGTGGCCATCAACCCCGACAGCGAGCTGCGCGAGCACGCCAGGAAGCACGACTGGCCGATCAAGGACTTCCGTACGGGCCGCAAGGCCACGATGACGGCCCTGCCCATCGCGGCGGGCGTGGGGGCGGTCGCGGGCGGCGTCGCGGCCGGCATCGCCCTGCGCCGCCTCTACCGCCGCCGCTGACCCCGCCGCCCGCTCCTGCCGCCGCTGCCCTCGCCATCCCGCCACCGCCACCGCTGCCCTCGCCATCCCGCCACCGCCACCGCTGACCCGCCGTCCTTCTCGGCGCGGGCTCCGGTGGCTCGCCGCTACTTCAGCGAGTCGAACAGCTCGCGTGCCTCCGGCTGCTTCCACTGGACGCGGTGCCGGTCGATCTCGGCCGGTTTCCACGGGACGGCCTTCATGGTCAGCTCGGCCCGCGCCAGCTCGCCCCCCAGCTCGGCCATCTCCGCCACGCTCAGGTTGGTGTGCACCGACTTGCGCATCTCGGCCAGCAGGCTCCTGAGCCGGTCCTCGTCCCCGATCAGGCTCCTGGCCTTCTTCACCATGGCACGCAGGAGCTGCGCCTGCCGCTGGATGCGGGAGATGTCCGAGCCGTCCCCGAGGGCGCGCGTGCGTACCCATCCGAGTGCCGCCTCGCCGTTCAGCACGGTCCTGCCCGCGGGCAGCTTGAGCTTCGCCCTCCGGTCGTCCACCGGGCGGGGCACGGTGACCTCCACGCCGCCGAGCGCGTCCACCAGGCCCTTGAAGCCGGTGAAGTCCACCTCGACGGTGTGCTGGAAGGTGAGCCCCGTGAGCTTGTGCAGGGTGTCGCGCATGCAGGGCAGGCCGCCCTTGTCGTAGGCGGAGTTGATCATTCCGGTCCCGGCGGGACGGCCCGAACAGCTCGGGATCCTCACCAGCGAGTCGCGGGGGACGCTGACCGCCGTCACCGCGCGCCGGTCGGCGGGCACGTGCAGGATGATGATGGTGTCCGCGCGCCGGCCGCCCGCGCCGGGCTGGCGGGCCCGTACGGGGGCGTACTCGGCGTTCTCGCCCTCCACGCTGTCCGAGCCGATCACCAGGATGTTCCTGGCGCCGCTCACGTCGATGTCCTGGGAGGCGGCGGGCGGGGTGGCCGGTTGCCGCCCGGCCAGCAGCACCGTGGGCACCGCGACGGCTGCGGCGGTGGCGACGGCGACCAGGCCGGCGGCCCGCCAGTTCGCCCACCGGCGGCGCGGCTGGGCGCGCAGCAGGCGCTCGCGCTGGCGGACCAGGGTCGCGGGTGGCTGGTGCTCCAGCTCTCCGCCGAGCTCGCGGAGCAGCTTCAGGTCGTCCATCATCACTCCTCCTCCATCGGGTTGGTCTCGCCCAGCGCGGCCCGCACCTTCCGCCTGCCCCTGTTGAGGCGGGAGCGCACGGTGCCGATGGGGATGCCGAGCGCCTGCGCGACCTCCTCGTACGTCAGGTCGCCCCATGCGATGAGCAGCAGCACGTCCCGGTCCTTGGCGGGCAGGGCCGCGAGCGCTCCGGCCAGCTCCCCGCGCACCGCCTGGGCGGTGACGCCGGCGGCCACCCGGTCGGCGGGCGACTCGACGGCGGACTCGACCGGCGCGCGCAGCAGCGCCCGGTAGCGGGCGGCCTCCTTGCGGTGGTACCGGGAGACGAGCTTGGTGAGGATGCCGAACAGCCAGGGGCGGGCGTCCGGGTAGGACAGGTCGTAGCTCCTCCTTCGGGAGAAGGCGACCAAGAAGGTCTCCCCGACGAGGTCCTCGGCGGGCTCGGGGCCGAGCCGTTTGGAGGCGTAGCGGTAAAGCATTCCGGCGTAGCGGTCGAACAGCTCGGCGAACGCCTCGGGCTCGGTCCACGAGGCGTTCACCAGCTCCGCGTCCGCACCTCGGGTGGCGGGTTGCAGGATCATCTCCGCCCTTCTCTGGGGGGATCGGTCACGCATGTCTTGCCACAACCCGCCACCCGGGTTCACAGCTCCTTGCGGAAACCGCCGTCCACGGCGAAGTCGGCGCCGGTCGTGCTGGCCGAGCGCGGGGAGGCCAGCAGCGCGACGACGTCGGCGATCTCCTGCGGGTGGACCAGCCGGCCGGTGACCAGCTTCATCATGCTGGGGGCGACCTCGGCGACGACGGCCTCCTTGGACGCCCCCGCCATGCCCGCGATGACCTCGGCGGCCCCGCCCTCCTTGGTCCACCAGTCGGTGAGCACCGGGCCCGGCGAGACGGTGTTGACCCGCACGCCCTGCCCGCCGAACTCCTCCGACACGGCCTTGCTCACGTGGTTGAGCGCGGCCTTGGCGGCGCCGTAGTCGACGTTCATGGCCCCCGGCTGCCGGGCGACCCCGGACGAGACGTTGACGATCGAGCCGCCGCCCCTGCCCACCATCACCGGCACGGCGGCGCGGATCATCCGTACGGCGGAGAACAGGTTGAAGGCGAACATGGCCTGCCAGTCCTCCTCGTCCGGCGTGAGGAAGCCGACCCGGGGCAGCGTCGCCCCGGGCGGCGGCCCGCCGGCGTTGTTGACCAGCACGTCCACCCCGCCGAACTCCTCGACGGCCCGGGCCACGACCCGCGCCGGGGCCTGCGGGTCCATGAGGTCGGCCGCGACGTGCAGGGCCTTGCCGGGCAGCTCGCCGCCCGCACTGCGCGAGACGGCCACGACGTGCGCGCCCTCCTCGGCCAGCGTGCGGGCCACGGCCAGCCCGATGCCCTTGGACGCGCCGGTGACGATCGCCACCCGCCCGGAAAGCTGGAGGTCCATCGATGGGTCCTTTCGGTGTTCACGACAATGCGCCATCGAGAACACCGCGGACGTCCGGGCGGTTGCGGCGGGAATCAGAAGAAGGCGTGGCCGCGGCGCAGCCGCAGCTCGTTGAGCAGCTGCTGGATGACCTCGCGCACGTGGTCGGTGACGTTGAAGACGAGCATGGGGTCGTCGGCGGCCTCGGGCTCGTACTCGTCGGTGCGGATCGGCTCGCCGAACTCGATCATCCACTTGGACGGCAGCGGCACCAGCCCGAGCGGCCCGAGCAGCGGGAAGAGCGGCGTGATCGGCAGGTAGGGCAGCCCGAGCAGCCGGGCCAGCGACCGGAGGTCGCCGATCTTGGGGTAGATCTCCTCGGCCCCCACGATCGCCGTGGGCACGATGGGCACCCCGGCCCTGATGGCCGAGGCGACGAAGCCGCCGCGGCCGAAGCGCTGCAGCTTGTAGCGCTCGGAGAAGGGCTTGCCGACGCCCTTGAAGCCCTCGGGGAACACCCCGACCAGCTCGCCCTTGCGCAGCAGCCGGTCGGCGTCCTCGCGGCAGGCGAGGGTGTGGCCGGTCTTGCGGGCCAGGTGGCTGAGGAGCGGGAGCTGGTAGACCAGGTCGGCGCCGAGCAGCCGCAGCGGCCGGCCGGCGTCGTCGTGCATGGCGACCTGGAGCATCAGCGCGTCGAGCGGCAGCGTGCCGGAGTGGTTGGCGACGACCAGCGCGCCGCCCTCCTGGGGCACGTTCTTCAGCTCGACCGTCTCCACCCGGAACCAGTGGGTGTAGAGCGGCCGGATCAGCTCCAGGAAGACCTTGTCGGTCAGCTCGGCGTCGTAGCCGAACTCGTCGATCTCGTAGTCGCCGGTGACGCGCCGCCGGAGGAAGGCCAGCAGCTCGGCGAGCCGGTCGGGCTCGCCGTGCTCGCCATGCTCATCGTGCTCGTCATGCTCGCCGTGCTCATCATGCTCGCCGTGCTCGAAGGAGGGCGCGGCGGTGATGGGGATCACACGGTCGTCGTCCGGCTCGCGGGGAACGCTCAACTGGGCACACCTCCGAGCGGGCGCAGGCCGCGCGAGCGCAGATAGTCCTCGAAGGCCGCCCCGGTCGTGAACTTGGGCTTCCAGCCGAGCTCGGCCTCCAGCCTGGAGGTCTCGACGATCCGGCCGTAGCACAGCAGCTTGAGCTGCTCGGGTGAGTATTCGACCAGCCCGAGCCGGCGCGCGGCGTTGCCGAGCGCCTCGAACACGGGCGAGGCCAGCGGCAGCGACAGCCGCCCGGCCCGCCGCACGCACTGCGACAGCAGCAGCGCGCCGGCCCCGGCCACGTTGAACGTGCCGGGGTGGTCTTCGGTGGCCATCCGGCGCAGCACCTCGACCGCGTCGTCCTCGTGGACGAACTGCAGCCGCGGGTCGAAGCCGAACACCGTCGGCAGCACCGGCTGGGCGAAGTAACGGGTCAGGGGCGAGTCGACGCCAGGCCCCACGAAGTTGGCGAAGCGCAGCAGCGACACGGTGACGTCGGGACGGCGGCGCGCGAAGCCCCGCACGTATCCCTCGACCTCGCACGCGTCCTTCGCGTAACCGTGGCTGGGGCCGTCGTGCGGCTCCAGGTCCTCGGTGAAGACCGCCGGATCCCGCGGCGACGAGCCGTAGACGGCGGTGGTGGAGCGCACCACCACGCGCCGCACGGTCGCCGACCGCTGGCAGGCGCCGAGCAGCTGCATGGTGCCGATGATGTTGTGCTCTTTCATGGCGGCCCTGCCACCGCCCCCCGAGGGAGCGCTGACCAGGCTCATGTGCACAACAGTGTCGATGTCCGCGGCCGCGAGCACCTGGGCGATGTCGGGGCTGCGCAGATCCACCCGGACGAACTCGGTCCGGCCGAGGAGGACATCACCGTCACGTGTCAGCGAGGGGGGTGGCACGGTGTCCACTCCGATGACACGGCTGATGCCCGGGTCCGCGGCCAGGACACTCGCCACCCGGGCGCCGATGTGGCGCGAGACCCCGGTGACGAGCACGGTGTGGGTCATCAGCGCCTCGCAGCTGCGTCGGTTACTTCTTGTTACGCCGCTGGATGCGCGTCTTCTTGAGCAGCTTGCGGTGCTTCTTCTTGGCCATCCGCTTGCGGCGCTTCTTGATCACAGAGCCCACGGGACCCCCAGGTACTGATAGCAAGTCTGAAACGGAGTGCGAGCGCACACCGGCTCACAGACTACCGGCGATCCGCGGTGGATCGGGCCGTGGGGGGGTGAGAGCCCGGTCGCGCGTCGCGCGCGGCCGGGCTTCTCCCGTGACAGCACTCACGGCGTGACCATCACGTCGCTACGTCAACCTGCCTCGATGTAGGCCTCCCGCAGATAGTCGTGTACGGCCTGTTCGGGCACTCTGAACGACCTGCCTACCCTGATGGCCGGCAGCTCGCCGGAGTGTACGAGCCGGTACACCGTCATCTTGGACACCCTCATGACCGTCGCCACTTCTGCGACGGTCAGGAACTTCACCTCGCTGAGAGGTCTTTCGCCTGCACCCATCGGACGCCTCTTCCGCACGTGTTACCGGGTTATCCCCACTGGTGCCATTGCTCACGCACGTGTACTGCCGTCAGCGTAAGTCGGGACTCCGAGTGCGCAAACCCCCTAGTTTCTCTCCTGGCGGAGCCGCCTGTCAGCCGAATCGACGAAGTCGCTGGTGAGCAGCCGGTCCGAGCACCTCCCCTACCCCTTGGAACTGTCCAGGTTGCCATACATAAGAGTCCCCCGCGCCGTACCAAAAGTTGCCAAAGGGACAGCGAGCCCCTTGGAATGCAGGCGCGAAAAGACGGTATGGGGAGGACCGAATTGAACTCAGAGGGCTCGTGAGACCAGTGTGACCAAACGTTCGGTCAACGGAGCGTAATAGCGGGGTAGCACATTGTCGTCCAGTGGCACGACAACGTCGATCTTGCCCTCGGCCTCGCCGACGAACAGCCCGGGGTCGTTGGAGTCGGCGAAGGCCACCGTCGGCACGCCGGCCTCGCCGGCCGCGCCCGCCCAGCCGTGGTCGGCGACCACCAGATCGGGCATCGGCTCCGGCGACCCCCCGCCGCCCAGCTCGCGCAGCATGTGCCGCATCGGCGCGGCGTCGTGGGTGTGCACGAAGCTGCCCCGGTCGTCGAGCATCGCGACGTCCTGGAGGTAGCGGATGCGGCGCGGGCGGCCGAAGCCGGAGCCGGAGTACGTCCAGCCCTCGGCGGGCGTGAGCAGCCGCGCGCCGCGCTGAGCACAGAAGGCCGCCAGCGGCAGGTGGACGGCCAGCAGCCCGGTGGGGTGGCCGGTGGCGAACAGGATGCGCGGCTCCGGCCTGGCCAGCGCCGACGCGATGCGCTCCGCCATGGCGTCGAGCGCGTCGATCGTCAGGTCGGGGTCGATGGTGTCCTGGCCCCACCGGTGGCCGGGGTCGGCGACGACGCCCGCGGACTTGGCCATGAGCGCGAGCACGTCGCGGAAGGACCACGGCTGGTCGAAGCTCAGGCCGAGGGCGTAGTGGGGATCGCCGTTGGCCAGGGAGCTGTAGTGGTCGAGGTTGTTCTCGCGGGAGGTCGCGACGTCGCCGGCAATGCGCGTCCGGACGAGGTGATCGCGGAGTTGGTCGCGGCTCAGCACAGCTTTCCTTCGCAGAACGTCGAGCGCTGCGGATCGTCGAGCGCTAGGGCAACGGGTCGAGGCCGTGCAGGGGGAACACCGCTTTCCGGGTCGCCATGACCGCACGGTCGATGGGGTCCGCAGGGTCATAACCACCGGAGATGTCATGAAATTCCGGATTACGGCCGTCCGTCATGGTCAGCGGCGGGGTCTCTCCCGTGCGCTCCCTCACGTAGCGGCGCCACTCCTCGCTCGTCTGCGCGGCCGGGTCGATCGGATGGCCCGCCGCCTCGCCGATCAGGTGCGTCCACGCCCGCGGCACGACCTGGACCAGTTCGTAGCCGCCGCCGCCGACCGCGATCCAGCGCCCGCCCGCCGTCTCGTGGGCCAGGCGGTGCAGGGCGGCGTAGGCGGCGCGCTGGCCGTCCACGCTGAGCATGAGGTTGGCCAGGGGGTCCAGCGCGTGACTGTCGCAGCCGTGCTGGGTCACCAGGACCTCGGGCCGGAACTCGTGCAGCAGCGGCGGCACCACCGCGTGGAAGGCCCGCAGCCAGCCGGCGTCGCCGCAGCCGGCCGGCAGCGCCACGTTGACCGCCGTGCCCTCGGCCCCGGTCTCCTCCGGGAAGCCGGTGCCGGGGAACAACGTGCGCGGGCTCTCGTGCAGGCTGATCGTCAGCACCCGCGGGTCGTCGTAGAAGGCCGCCTGCACGCCGTCGCCGTGGTGGACGTCGACGTCCACGTAGCCGACGCGGCTCACGCCCCGCTCCAGCAGCCAGGCGATGGCGAGGGCCGGGTCGTTGTAGACGCAGAAGCCGCTGGCCATCGCGGGCATGGCGTGGTGCAGGCCGCCGGCGACGTTGACCGCGTGCTCGGCCGTGCCCTCCCAGACCGCGCGGGCGGCGGCCAGCGAGGCGCCCGCGATCAGCGCCGACGCCTCGTGCACGCCCTTGAAGGCCGGGTTGTCCATGGTGCCGAGCCCGCAGCCGAGGTCGGGGAAGCCGTTGGCGGACACGCGCTTGACGGCCTCGATGTAGTCGCGCTTGTGGATCATGGCCAGCTCGTCGTCGCCGGCGGGCGCGCACCCCGCCAGCTCGACCTGGTCGAGGACGCCCATGTGGCGGGCGAGCGCCATGGTCAGCTCCACCCGGACGGGAGCCAGCGGGTGGCCCGGGCCGAAGTCGTAGGAGGTGAGCGCGTCGTCCCAGATCACCCGTACCGACCGGCTCATGCCCACCCCTCCGCGTGCCAGCTCGCCTTCCGCCGACGGTACCGCAGCGCGGACCGCGCGTTGTAGCCCGGGTTCGCGTCGTGGCCCGGCTCCGCGTCGCGAAAAACCGCTGCCCGCACCCGATCCCTCATGACTTAGGGTTTGGACGTGCGGATGGGGCGGGCGGTCATGCGGGCCGTGCGGTTCCTGCGGCGGCCCAGGGTCTTCGACACCGCGCTGGTGATCGCGATCTCGGTCCCGGCGCTCGTCGGCCTGATCTCCATGATCCTGCTGGGCGAGGTCCAGACCGCGCTGGGCACCGCCCACTACCTGGTGGGCGCGGTGCTGCTGCTCATGCGCCGCGGCCGGCCCGTCCTGACCGTCGCGCTGGTCGCCGCGCTGGACGTCGCCGGCTTCGCCGCCCACCTCGTCTCGATCTCCAGCCTGCCCACGATCATCGCGCTCTACAGCGTGGGCCGCTACACCTCCGGCCGCACCACCGCCCTGGCCGCGCTCGCCGCCTACGCCGCCGAAGCCGCGGCCGGCGAGATCTTCTGGCCCGGCCGGGGCAACTGGGTGGGCTCCCTGTTCTCCGTCGGGATCGCCGTGGGCGTCGGCCAGCTCGTCCGGCTGCGTACCGAGCTGACCGCGCGCAACAGGCGCGAGGTCGCCGACGCCGCCGTGCGCGAGGAGCGCCGGCGCATCGCCAGGGAGCTGCACGACATCGTCGCCCACCACATCACCGTCATCAACGCCCTGGTCGGCGGCGCGCGGGCGACGCTGCCCGCCGAGCAGGACGTCACCAGGAACGCCCTGGAGAGCGCCGAGCAGACCGCCCGCCAGGCGATGACGGAGATGCGCCGCCTGCTCGACGTGCTGCGCGCCGACGGCGACGGCAGGGGCGACGACGGCCCTGACGCCGCGACCGGGGCCGGCGCCGACCGCCTGCCCGCGCTCATCAAGGAGGCCAGGTCGGCCGGGCTGCCCGCCGGCCTCACCGTGACCGGCACCCCCGTCGAGCTGCCCGCGCCCGTGGACCTCGCGGTCTACCGCATCGTCCAGGAGGCGCTGACCAACACCCGCAAGCACGCCTCCGGTGCCCGGGCCGTCGTGCGGCTGGCCTACCGGCCGGAGGCGGTCGAGGTCGAGGTCGTGGACGACGGGCTGGCCAAGGACAACGGCGCGCCGGGGTTCGGGCTCGGCGGCATGGCCGAGCGGGTGGCCCTGTGCGGCGGCCAGCTCTCGACCGGCCCGCGCCCCGGAGGTGGCTTCCGCGTACACGCCCGCATCCCCCTGGAGAGACCATGATCCGAGTGCTGCTCGCCGACGACCACGAGCTGGTGCGCACGGGCTTCAGGCTCATGCTGGACGCCCAGCCCGACCTGTCCGTGGTCGGTGAGGCCGGCGACGGCGCGCAGGCGGTGAGACTGTCCCGCCGGTTGCGGCCGGACGTGGTGCTCATGGACCTGCACATGCCCACCCTGGACGGCGTGCGCGCCACCGAGCTGATCACCGCCGAGCTGCCCGAGGTGCGGGTGCTCGCGCTGAGCACGTTCGACCTGGACGAGAACGTCGTCGCGGCCCTGCGCGCGGGCGCCGACGGCTTCCTGCCCAAGGACGTCTCCCCCGAGGAGCTGATCGAGGGGGTGCGCGTGGTGCACCGGGGCGAGTCGGCCGTCGCGCCGCGCCTGCTGACCCGGCTGATCGGCACCTTCGTCCGCGCCGCCCGGCCCCGGCCGGTGCCCGCCGGCCTCGACGGGCTGACCGAGCGGGAGCGGCAGGTCCTCGTCCTCATCGCCCGCGGCCGCTCCAACCAGGAGATCGCCGCCGAGCTGGCCGTCTCCCCCTCGACCGTCAAGAACCACGTGACCAGCCTGTTCGCCAAGCTCGGCGTCAGGGACCGGGCGCAGGCGGTGATCGTCGCCTACGAGGCGGCGCTCGTCCACCCTGGAGACTAGGAGCAAGGTCCCAGAACCCCCGCGGGAAGACGGTTCCCGGGCAGGACGAAACCGGCGGCCCGCGACGGCACGCTGGGATCATGACCGCCATCCGAGCAACCAACCTGAGCAAGCGCTACGGCGCCACCGTCGCGGTTGCGGATCTGTCCTTCGACGTCGAGCCCGGCCAGGTGACGGGCTTCCTGGGGCCCAACGGGGCCGGCAAATCCACCACCATGCGCATGATCCTCGGGCTCGACCGCCCGTCCGGCGGCTCCGTGCTCGTGGACGGGCGCCCCTACCAGGAGCTGCGCCATCCGTTGCGCAAGGTGGGCGCGCTGCTGGACGCCAAGGCCGTGCACGGCGGGCGCAGCGCCCGCAACCACCTGCTGGCCATCGCCCAGAGCAACGGCCTGCCCGCGAGCCGGGTGGAGCAGGTACTGGAGACCGTGGGCCTGCGGGAGGTCGCCAGGCGCCGCGTCGGCGGGTTCTCGCTGGGCATGGCGCAGCGGCTCGGCATCGCCGCGGCGCTGCTCGGCGATCCGGAGATCCTGCTGTTCGACGAGCCCGTCAACGGCCTCGACCCCGACGGCATCCTGTGGATCCGCACGCTGATGCGCAAGCTGGCCGCCGAGGGGCGTACGGTCTTCGTCTCCAGCCACCTGATGAGCGAGATGGCCCAGACCGCCGACCACCTCATCGTGATCGGCAAGGGCCGGCTCATCGCCGACACGAGCGTCGGGGAGTTCATCGGCCGCAGCTCGCAGGGGTACGTGCGGGTGCGCTCGCCGCGGCTGGCCGAGGTCGCCGACCTGGTCAAGGCGGGCGAGCTGCACCCCGACCATCTGCGGGTGACCACGATGGGCCCGCTGGAGATCGGCACCCTGACGGCGCGGGCCGGGCTGCCGCTGGAGGAGCTGACGTACGTGCAGCCCTCGCTCGAAGCCGCGTACATGGAGCTCACCAAGGACAGCCTGGAGTTCACCTCATGATCGACATCCTCCGGTCCGAATGGACCAAGATCCGCTCGGTCCGCTCGACGGTGTGGACGCTGGTCGCCACCGCCGTGATAATGATCGGCTTCTCCACCCTCATCAGCGCCTCGGCGCAGTCCCAGGCCGAGCGGCCGATCGGCACCGATCAGGCGCTCGCGATGAGCATGATCGGCACGATGTTCGCCTCGTTGTCCATGGCCACCCTGGGCGTCCTGGTGATCTCCAGCGAGTACCGCACCGGCGGCATCCGTACCTCGCTGATGGCCGTGCCCCGGCGGATGCGCCTGCTCGCCGGCAAGATGGCGGTCTTCACCGTGACCTCGCTGGTCGTCTGCACGCTGACCTCGGCGGCGGCGCTCGGCGCCGGCCTGGCGATCACCCAGCCGGCGATCACCGCGGGCGACGTGGCGCGGGTGGCCCTCGGCGGCGGCCTCTACCTGACCGCGTGCGGGCTGTTCGGGTTGGGGCTCGGCACGCTGATCCGGCACACGCCCGGCGCGATCGTCTCCGCCATCGCGCTGATGCTGGTGCTTCCCATCGTGGCGCAGCAGTTCCCCAGCCAGTGGGGGCACACGGTGGCCGAGTACGTCACCACGAACGCGGGCCAGCTCGTCGTGCTCGACCTGGGCAACAGCTCGCTGAGCCCGTGGGCCGGGTTCGGGGTCTACCTGGTGTGGATCGCCGTGGCCGTGGTGTCGGGCGCCGTCCTCATGCAGCGCCGCGACGCCTGACCCGCCCGCCTGACCCGCCCGCCCGCCCGGGCCACCTGCCCGGGTGCCGGCTCAGCCGCCCGCGAGCTGCCTGCCGCGGTCCCTGGCGGCCTCGATGGCGGCCAGGAACGCCGCCCGCACGCTGTGCCGCTCCAGCTCGGCGATGGCCGCGATGGTCGTGCCGCCCGGCGAGGTGACCGCCTCGCGCAGGATCACCGGGTGCTCGCCGGAGTCGCGCAGCATCACGGCCGCGCCGACGATGGACTGGGTGACCATGTCGAGCGCGGCGGCGCGCGGCATGCCGAGCAGGATGCCGGCGTCCACCATGGCCTCGACCAGGTAGAAGAAGTAGGCGGGGCCGCTGCCGGACAGCGCCGTCGCCGCGTCCTGCTGGGACTCGGGGATGCGCAGCACCTTGCCGACCGGCTTCAGCAGGTTCTCGGTCAGCTTCAGGTGCTCCTCGCCCGCGTGCGCGCCGGCCGAGATGACGCTCATCGCCTCGTCGAACCTGATCGGCGTGTTGGACATCACCCTGACGACCGGGACGTCCACGCCGAGCCGCTGCTCGACGAAGGAGGTGGTGATGCCGGCCGCGGCCGTGATCACCAGGCGGTCGGCGGGGACGTAGGGGGCGATCTCGGCCAGCAGCGTGGCCATGTCCTGCGGCTTGACGGCCAGGATCAGCGTGTCGGCCGCCTTGGCCGCCTCGGCGTTGGTGACGGTGCGGACGCCGTACGCCTCGCGCAGCGCCTGCGCCCGCTCGGCCCGGCGGCTGGTCGCGAGCACGTCACCCGGCTTGAACCCGGCCCGCAGCAGCCCGGACAGCAGAGCCTCGCCCATCTTGCCCGTGCCCAGAATCGCAATCATCCTGGCAGCCTACTCAGTGGCGCGACACCAGGGAGCGCAGGAAGAAGGTCAGGTTGCGGGGGCGCTCGGCGAGGCGGCGCATCAGGTAGGCGTACCAGTCGTCGCCGTAGGGGACGTAGACCCGCACCTGGGCGCCGAGGCCGGCCAGGCGGGCCTGCTCCTCGGGGCGGACGCCGTACAGCATCTGGTATTCGAACCCGCCCGCGTCGCGCCCGTCGAGGACGGCCAGCGTGGCGGCGATCCGCAGCAGCCGGGGGTCGTGGGTGGCCACCATCGGGTGCCCGGTGCCGGCCATGAGGACCTTCAGGCACCGCACGAACGACCGGTCGATGTCGGCCGGCGCGGTGTAGGCCCCCGGCGCGGTGTAGGCCCCCTTGCACAGCCGCACCCGGGCCCCGTCCAGCTTCTCGCACCGCTCCAGGGAGTCGGGCAGGTAGGCCTGCACCACCACGCCCACGCCGGGGTGCTCGCGGCGCAGCGCGGCGTGCACGGCGTGCAGCCCGCGGATCGTGTCGTGCTCCTCGGCGTCGAGCGTGACGGTGACGCCCCGGCCCTCGGCGGCCCGGCAGATGGTGGCCGCGTGCTCGGTGGCGAGCCGCTGCGACAGCCGCAGCCCGAGCGCGGTGAGCTTGACCGACACGTCGGCCCCGGCGGGCAGCAGGCCGAGCAGCGTGAGGTATGCGCTGACGGCGGCCTCGGCCTGCTCGTGGTCGGTCACCTCCTCGCCGAGGTGGTCGACGGTGACGAGCAGCCCGCGCCGGGTCAGCTCGGCCACCACGGCGGCGATGTCGTCGGCGACGTACCGCCTGACCACGTCTCTGGTCAGCGGCGAGGTGGAGATGACGCGCTCGGCGCGTCGGCTCTTGGAGACGGCGAGCATGGCCTGACGGAGCACGGCAACCACACTATCCCCGCAGGGTCGCTGAACCGCGGGAGCCCGTGATCCGTCGTAAGGGTATGCGCACGATGACGAAAGCGACTCTCCTGGCCGGCTCCCTGGTGCTCGCGACGAGTTGTGCCACCGCTCCGGCGGCCGGGCCGGCCGCGTCCCAGGGCTCCCCCGTCCCCCCGCCGCCGGTCGCCGTGTCCCCGGTCACCACCGCCCCCTCGGCGCCCGCCGACGAGCCCAAGCAGGTCAAGCCGGTCGGCAACGCGCTCAACGTCCACAAGGTCCGCTGGGACCGGGCCAGGCCGGTCTCCAAGGGCAGGCAGGTGCGGCTCACCTGGTGGTCGGGCGTCGCGCCGTGCACGGTGCTGGACAGGGTCAAGGTCAAGGAGACCCGGAAGAAGGTCACGATCACCCTGTACGAGGGCACCGGCCCCAAGGCCAAGAACGCCTCCTGCATCATGATCGCCATCCAGAAGACCACCACCGTCAAGCTCAAGAAGGCCCTGGGCAAGCGCACCCTGGTGGACGGCGCCAAGCGCTGAGCACGCCTGTCCCCCGTCTGACATGTCCAACAGCGGACATCCCTGCTGACAACGGGCCGATCTCCTGCGATACCTCGATCAGGCGCCGTTTTCGTGCGCTCACTCTCCTGCCATCCTCCAGCGGACCCCCGGCGCGCGCCCACCGCCCGGGGGTCCGCGCTGTCCTGCGGAAATCCTGGCCCTCATCCGGGAATGCGCGCGCGCTCACAAGGGTTGAGTCGAGTAGGCTCAAGTCGTTTGACAAAGACGACAGGTATCCGTAGGTTGAGTCCAACCGACTCAACTTTGACTACAAGGACGTACTCATGGCACGTGCGGTAGGTATCGACCTTGGGACGACCAACTCCGTCGTCTCGATCCTCGAGGGCGGTGAGCCCACCGTCATCGCCAACGCGCAGGGCTCGCGGACCACGCCGTCCGTGGTCGCCTTCGCGAAGAACGGCGAAGTCCTGGTCGGTGAGGTCGCCAAGCGGCAGGCCGTCACCAACGTGGACCGCACCATCCGCTCCGTCAAGCGCGAGATGGGCACCAACTGGTCCCAGGAGATCGACGGCAAGAAGTTCTCGCCGCAGCAGATCAGCGCCTTCGTGCTGCAGAAGCTCAAGCAGGACGCCGAGGCGTACCTGGGCGAGAAGATCACCGACGCGGTGATCACCGTTCCCGCCTACTTCAACGACGCCCAGCGCCAGGCCACCAAGGAGGCCGGCACGATCGCGGGCCTCAACGTGCTCCGCATCATCAACGAGCCGACCGCCGCGGCCCTCGCCTACGGGCTCGACAAGGAGCAGGACCAGACGATCCTGGTCTTCGACCTCGGTGGCGGCACCTTCGACGTGTCGCTGCTCGACGTCGGCTCCGAGGACGGCCACGGCTTCGTCGAGGTCAAGGCCACCTCCGGTGACAACCACCTGGGCGGCGACGACTGGGACCAGCGCGTCGTGGACGAGCTGGTCAAGCGCTTCCAGAACGCGCACGGCGTCGACCTGTCCAAGGACAAGATGGCTCTCCAGCGCCTGCGCGAGGCCGCGGAGAAGGCCAAGATCGAGCTGTCCAGCCAGTCCGAGACCAGCATCAACCTGCCCTACATCACCGCTTCCTCCGAGGGCCCGCTGCACCTCGACGAGAAGCTCACCCGCTCGGAGTTCCAGCGGCTCACCGCCGACCTCCTCGAGCGGACCAAGGGCCCGTTCCACCAGGTCATCAAGGACGCCGGCATCAAGGTCTCCGACATCAGCCACGTGGTGCTGGTCGGCGGCTCGACCCGCATGCCCGCCGTCACCGACCTGGTCAAGGAGCTGACCGGCGGCAAGGAGCCCAACAAGGGCGTCAACCCGGACGAGGTCGTCGCCATCGGCGCCGCCCTCCAGGCCGGCGTGCTCAAGGGCGAGGTCAAGGACGTCCTGCTGCTCGACGTGACCCCGCTGTCGCTGGGCATCGAGACCAAGGGCGGCATCTTCACCAAGATCATCGAGCGCAACACGACGATCCCCACCAAGCGCTCCGAGGTCTTCACCACGGCCGAGGACAACCAGCCGTCGGTGCAGATCCAGGTCTTCCAGGGCGAGCGCGAGATCGCCGCCTACAACAAGAAGCTGGCGACCTTCGAGCTCACCGGCATCGCGCCGGCCCCGCGCGGCATCCCGCAGATCGAGGTCACCTTCGACATCGACGCCAACGGCATCGTCAACGTCTCCGCCAAGGACCTGGGCACCGGCAAGGAGCAGTCGATGACGATCACCGGCGGCTCCGCGCTGCCGAAGGAAGACATCGAGCGCATGATGCGCGAGGCCGAGTCGTACGCCGAGGAGGACAAGAAGCGCCGCGAGGAGGCCGAGGTCCGCAACAACGCCGACGGACTGGCCTACCAGACGGAGAAGTTCCTCCGCGAGAACGACGACAAGGTTCCCGCCGACATCAAGACCGAGGTCAACGACGCCCTGTCCGAGCTGAAGAAGGCTCTTGAGGGCACCGACACCGACGTCATCCGCACCTCGGCGGAGAAGCTCGCCACCGTCAGCCAGAAGATGGGCTCGGCCATCTACGCCGCGAGCCAGGGCCAGCAGGCCGGCCCCGAGGGCGCCCCGCAGGACGCCTCGGCCGGTGACGCGGGCCAGCAGAAGGCCGACGAGGACGTGGTCGAGGCCGAGATCGTCGACGACGAGCCGAAGAAGGACAAGTGATGCCGCCGCGCGACAACGGGCACGACGAGCCGGTGATCCGCGACAACCGCAAGATCGACCCGGAGACGGGGCAGCCCCGCGAGGGCGCTCCTCCGGCGGACGGCCAGCCGTCCGCCGGAGCGCCGGCCGACGACCTGGCCGGCGGCTCGGCGGGCGGCTCGGCGGGCGACGGCGAGCTGGCCGCCCAGCTCGCCGAGCGCACCGCCGACCTGCAGCGGCTCCAGGCCGAGTACGTGAACTACCGCAAGCGGGTCGAGCGCGACCGGCTGGCGGTCAGGGAGCAGGCGGTGGCCGGCGCGCTGACCGAGCTGCTGCCCGTGCTCGACGACATCGGCAGGGCCCGCGACCACGGCGAGCTCACGGGGGGCTTCGCGAAGGTGGCGGAGTCGCTGGAGGCGGCCCTCGCCAAGCTGGGCCTCACCTCCTACGGGCAGAAGGGCGACCCCTTCGACCCGACCGTCCACGAGGCGCTGATGCACAGCTACTCGCCGGACGTCACCGAGCCCACGGCGATCGAGGTGTTGCAGCCTGGATACCGGATGGGCGAGCGGGTGCTGCGCCCGGCGCGGGTGGCCGTCGCCGAGCCCGCCGAGCCCCAGGAGGCCCCCTCGGCCTCCGCGGGCGAAACCGAAGACGAAAGCTGACGAGGACGAAGGGCCGTAGATGAGCACCAAGGACTACCTGGAGAAGGACTACTACGCCGTCCTTGGTGTGCCCAAGACCGCCACCGCCGACGAGATCAAGAAGGCCTACCGCAAGCTGGCCCGCCAGTACCACCCCGACAGCAACCAGGGCGACACCGCCAAGGAGGCCAAGTTCAAGGAGGTCTCCGAGGCGTACGACGTCCTGTCGGACACCAAGCGCCGCAAGGAGTACGACGAGGCGCGCACGTTGTTCGGCTCCGGGGTGGGCGGCCAGCGGCCCGGCGGCGGCGGTTTCACATTCGACTTCGGTGACCTGTTCGGGGGCACCGGGCAGAGCGGCCAGGGAGGTGCGGGAGAGCGGCTCGGCGACCTGTTCGGCGGGCTGTTCAACCGCGGCGGCGGCGCGTCCACGCGCACCACGACCACCCGGCCGCGGCGGGGCCAGGACATCGAGTCCGAGGTCACGCTGACGTTCACCGAAGCCGTCGAGGGCACCACGGTGTCGCTCAGGCTCACCAGCTCGGCCGCCTGCACCGCGTGCAGCGGCACCGGCGCCAAGGCGGGCACGACCCCGAGGGTCTGCCCCACCTGCGAGGGCACCGGCGCCGCCAGCCGTAACCTGGGCAACTTCGCCTTCTCCGAGCCCTGCCGCGACTGCAAGGGCCGCGGGCTGATCGTGGACGACCCCTGCCCCGTGTGCGAGGGCAGCGGCCGGGCCAGGAGCACCCGCACCATCCAGGCGCGCATCCCCGCCGGCGTCGCCGACGGCCAGCGGGTCAAGCTCAAGGCCAAGGGCGCGCCCGGCGAGAACGGCGGCCCGGCGGGCGACCTCTACATCCTGACGCACGTCAAGCCGCACGCGGTGTTCGGCCGCTCGGGCGACAACCTCACCGTCACCGTGCCGGTGACGTTCACCGAGGCGGCCCTGGGCGCCGAGATCAAGGTGCCCATCCTCAAGGGCATGCCGGTCACGCTGCGCATCCCGCCGGGCACCCCCAACGGGCGTACCTTCCGGGTGCGGGGCCGTGGCGTCACCCGCAAGGACGGCACCAAGGGCGACCTGCTCGCCACCGTCGAGGTGCTCGTGCCGCACACGCTGGACGACAAGTCACGCGAGCTCCTCAGCGAGTTCCAGACCGCGACCGCGGGCGACGACCCGCGCGCCGACCTCATTCAGCGAGCCAGAAGCGAGTAGCCGATGGACGCCAACTACTTCGACCTGTCCGACGACACGCCGGTCTACGTGATCTCGGTGGCCGCGCAGCTGTCCGGTCTCCATCCGCAGACCCTGCGGCAGTACGACCGGCTCGGCCTGGTCAGCCCCGGCCGCACGGCCGGGCGCGGCCGCCTCTACTCCACAAGAGACATCATCCAGCTCCGCGAGGTGCAGCGGCTCTCCCAGGAGGAGGGCATCAACCTCGCGGGCATCAAGCGGATCCTCGAACTCGAGAACGAGGCCCTGCGTCTGCGCGAAGAGGTTCACCGCCTGCGCGCCGAGATGCGGATGGTCAGAGCGCTGATCCGCTACGAGCTGCCACCGGGGGCCTGAGAACGACATGGACTACAAGCTCACCCAGAAGAGCCAGGAGGCTCTCTCGGGGGCCATGCGGCGTGCCGCCGCGGAGGGCAACCCCGAGATCTCCCCGGCTCACCTGCTGGCCACCCTGCTCTCGCAGACCGGCGGCACCGCCGTGCCGCTGCTGGAGGCCGTCGGCGCCGACTGGCGCGCGTTGCGGACCCGTACGGAGGAGCTGCTGGCCGGGCTGCCGAAGGCGCAGGGCGCGACGGTGGGGGCGCCGTCGAGCTCCCGCCAGCTCCTCACGGTCATGAACACCGCCGCCCAGCACGCCAACCGGCTGGAGGACCTCTACGTCTCCACCGAGCACCTGCTGGTGGGCCTGGCGGCCGACGGCGGCCAGGTGGCCGGCCTGATGAAGGCGCAGGGGGCGACCGCGCAGGCGCTGCTCGACGCGTTCGAGAAGGTGCGCGGCAACGCCCGCGTCACCAGCGAGACGCCCGAGGACACCTACCAGGCGCTGGAGAAGTACGGCGTCGACCTGACCGAGCGCGCCCGCAGCGGCAAGCTCGACCCGGTCATCGGCCGCGACTCCGAGATCCGCCGCGTGGTGCAGGTGCTCAGCCGCCGCACCAAGAACAACCCGGTGCTGATCGGCGAGCCCGGCGTCGGCAAGACCGCCGTCGTCGAGGGCCTGGCCCAGCGCATCGTGGCCGGCGACGTGCCGGAGTCGCTGCGGGGCAAGCGCCTCATCTCGCTCGACCTGGGCGCGATGGTGGCCGGCGCGAAGTACCGCGGCGAGTTCGAGGAGCGGCTGAAGGCCGTGCTCTCCGAGATCAAGGAGAGCGACGGGCAGGTCGTGACGTTCATCGACGAGCTGCACACGGTCGTCGGCGCGGGCGCGGCCGAGGGCGCCATGGACGCGGGCAACATGCTCAAGCCCATGCTGGCCCGCGGCGAGCTGCGCATGATCGGCGCGACCACGCTCGACGAGTACCGCGAGCGCATCGAGAAGGACCCGGCGCTGGAGCGCCGCTTCCAGCAGGTCTACGTGGGCGAGCCCACGGTCGAGGACACCATCGCGATCCTGCGCGGGCTGAAGGGCCGCTACGAGGCCCACCACCAGGTGCAGATCGCCGACGGCGCGCTGGTCGCCGCCGCCGCGCTGTCCGACCGGTACATCACCAGCCGTTTCCTGCCGGACAAGGCCATCGACCTGGTGGACGAGGCCGCCTCGCGGCTGCGCATGGAGATCGACTCCCGTCCGGTGGAGATCGACCAGCTCCAGCGCGCCGTGGACCGGATGAAGATGGAGGAGCTGGCCCTGTCGAAGGAGACCGACGAGGCCTCCGTCCAGCGGCTGGAGCGGCTGCGCAAGGAGCTGGCCGACCGCCAGGAGGAGCTCAACGCCCTCGTCGGCCGCTGGGAGCAGGAGAAGGCCGGGCTCAACAAGGTCGGCGAGCTGAAGAAGCAGCTCGACGAGGCCAAGAGCGCGGCCGAGCGGGCGCAGCGCGACGGCGACTTCGAGGCCGCCTCCCGGCTGATGTACGCCGAGGTGCCGCGGCTGGAGCAGGCGCTCAAGGCCGCCGCCGAGGCCGAGCAGCCCGAGGACGCCATGGTCAAGGAGGAGGTCGGGGCCGACGACATCGCCGAGGTGATCTCGTCGTGGACCGGCATCCCCGCCGGGCGGCTCCTGGAGGCCGAGACGGCCAAGCTGCTGCGCATGGAGGACGAGCTGGGCCAGCGGCTCATCGGGCAGCAGGAGGCCGTACGGGCCGTCTCGGACGCCGTGCGGCGCAGCCGGGCCGGCATCGCCGACCCCGACCGCCCGACCGGGTCGTTCCTCTTCCTCGGCCCGACCGGCGTGGGCAAGACCGAGCTGGGCAAGGCGCTGGCGGAGTTCCTGTTCGACGACGAGCGGGCGATGACCCGCATCGACATGAGCGAGTACTCCGAGAAGCACAGCGTGGCCCGCCTCGTCGGCGCGCCTCCCGGTTACGTCGGCTACGAGGAGGGCGGCCAGCTCACCGAGGCCGTGCGCCGGCGCCCGTACACCGTGGTGCTGCTGGACGAGGTCGAGAAGGCCCATCCCGAGGTCTTCGACATCCTGCTCCAGGTGCTCGACGACGGGCGGCTGACCGACGGCCAGGGCCGCACGGTCGACTTCCGCAACACGATCCTGATCCTCACCTCCAACCTCGGCTCGCAGTTCCTCATCGACCCGAAGCTGGAGAACGACGCCAAGCGCGAGGCCGTCATGGCGGCGGTGCGCTCCGCCTTCAAGCCGGAGTTCCTCAACCGCCTCGACGACGTGATCCTCTTCGACGCGCTCGGCACGGAGGAGCTGGCCCAGATCGTCGACCTCCAGGTCGACCGGCTGGCCCGGCGGCTGTCCGACCGCAGGCTGACCCTGGAGGTCACGCCGGCGGCCCGCGAGTGGCTGGCCCTGACCGGCTACGACCCGCTCTACGGCGCCCGCCCGCTGCGCCGACTGGTCCAGTCCGCCATCGGCGACAAGCTCGCCAGGGCGGTGCTGGCGGGCGAGGTCGTGGACGGCGACAAGGTGGTGGTGGAGCTCGGCGACGACGAGCTGCTGGTCCAGCGCGCCGCCTGACGCCCGGCACCCTCTTCCAGGAGCCCGGCTTCCAGGAGCCCGGCTTCCAGAGCGCGGCTTCCAGAGCCCGGGGACCCGTCGCGGTCTCCGGGCTCCGGCGTGTCATGGCACGGTCATCGGGCCCCTCGCTCGGTAAGGTTCGCCCCACCCTTCGGACAAGCGCCGCACGCCACGCCCGCGGTGCGACTACGTTCGGCGTGCGTCAGATCATCGACAACGATCAGGGGGCGTGCGGTGCCATTCCGACAGATCCGGAGCATCGTCGCGACGACCGCGCTGGCCGCGCTGGCCGCGGGCGTGACCTGGCTCGCCGCGGGCCCGACGGGGGCCGACGCCTGCGGCGGCGCCGAGCGGACCGTTCTGCCGAGCGGCCTGGTCGGCTGCGGCGAGCGCACGGAGTTGCATCTGAACGACGTCCCCGGGACACGGGAGATCACCCCGGAGGTCAACGACCTCGCCATGACCATGGGACGGCTGGCCCGCCGGCTCGGGCTCGCCGGGCTGGCGATGGGGCGGGCGGTGCCCGGCATGGCCGATCTGGGCGGCGTCGCCGCCACCTGGGGCATGCCTTCCCTGGCCTCCGCCTCGCCGCGCTTCTTCCCGGCGGCGGCCGGCCCGGCCGGCATGGAGGACCTGTCCACGGCGGCGCACGTCGCCGCCCTGCCGACGCTTCCCGTGCTGCCCTCCGCGCCCGCCGCGGCGCCGCCGCAGGGGCGGCTGTCCCAGGGCACGCCCCTGGGCGGCGGGCCGGCGCACACCAAGAGCGCGGGCAAGGCGGGCAAGCAGGCCAAGGACCCGATCGGCCTGGAGAAGCCGGTGAACGAGGTGGGGTCGCGGGTCGTGGGCGAGCTGCTGCCGCAGGCGGTCGGTGACCTCGGCGACTCCGCGGTCCTTCCCGGCCGCGACCCGGGCGTGGCCGGGCTCACCGGCCTCGTGCGGGACCTCGGCCTCCGCTGACCACGCCCGCCTCCGGGCCTCCGCTGACCGCGCCCGTCTCCGGGCCTCCGCTGACCGCGCCCGTCTCCGGGACGCCGCCGGCAGCACCCGCCTCCGGGACGCCGCCGGCAGCGCCTGCCTCCGGGACGCCGGCGGTGCCCGCCTCTCGGGTGGCGGGGCGGGTGGCGGGCACGGCGGGATGGCCCGCGCACCGCCGTTCATGAGCGGCGCGCGTGCCGGGCCGCCGGCCGGCGCCGGGCGGCGGGCCCGGGCCGGCGGGGCGGTCAGTGGACGAGGGCGTCCAGTTCGTCCTCGGGCAGCCCGAGATCGACCCGGATGCGGTACCGCGTACGCAGGGCCGCCTCGTGCTCAGGATCGCTCTCGTCGGACCCCAGGGCGGCCTGGGTCGCCCACTCCAGCCCGCCCTTGAGGTCGCCGTACGCCACCAGCGTCTCGGCGATCGTGTGAGCGGTCGCCGTGGAGACGCCGCCCTCAGCGCGTATCGTCTCGATGATCTCCCTCGCCTCGTCCTGCCGGTCGAGCTCGAAGAGCGTGTCGGCGATGCCGGCACGCGGGTCGAACCCCGTCTCTCCGCCGTCCTCGACCGCGCGCTGGAAACACTCCATCGCGCGGGCGGGCTGTCCGGCCGCCCGCCACTCCTCGGCGGCGAGGACCAGGATCGACGCCCTGGACACGTCACCGGAGGTGTATCCGAGCGCGACGTCGTAGAGCCGACTGGCCAGGGAATCGTGGTCGTCGGCCAGCAGGGCCTGCTCAAGCAGACGATCAAGGTGCTCACGGGTCACATGCGCCACACCGCGAGACTACCGAGCCACGTGCGCCTTTGCCCGGTCAATGCACATCGCGACCCGGTTCCAGTTTCGGTCACCGTTCGTCCAGGAATCCCTACTCTCCGCGTGTTATCCCTGATCGCCGGGGATATACGACATGCTTTGCGTCCCCGCGAGCGGAAGGGGCTGTGATGGGCATGTCCAGGCAGATGACCTTCGCGCTGGCCTGTACGGTCGTGTTGTCGGCCCTCGTCCCCGGCGTCGCCGGCTACCTGTCGGCCCGGATGGAGGCCATCGAGACCGCGGAGCGCAACCTGCGGGCCCTGGAGACGCGGCTGGAGCTGCGCGAGGCCCGGGAGGCACGCCCGGTGTCCCGTCCCGCGCCCTGCATGCGCACGCCGTCCACGCCGCAGTTGCAGGAGTTCTCCGCGACCGCTCTGGGCGGGCGCGGGCACGCCGGGCGGCGGCCGGGCCCGGGTGTCCCGGAGTGGCTGCCCGGCCTGCTGCGCGACGTCGAGAACGCGATCGGGGAGGAGTGACCCCGCACCCCCGCTACGGGGTGGCGGGCGACCAGGATTTCAGCCGGCGGGACAGGAAGCCGCGGATGAGCTGCCTGGCCGCCTCGATCATCTCGGGGTCGCCGTCGGGGTGGCGGCGGAAGGCCAGTTTCAGCACCGCGTCACCGGCCTCGACCGCCACCAGCACCGACAGGTCGAGCTGCGGGCTGTCGGCCAGGCCGAAGCCCGTCAGGAACAGCCCCCGCAACCGGCCCGCGATGACCGTGTTGTTCTCGGAGTCGGAGTCGAGCAGGTTGAGGTCCACCGCGTCGCCGAAGTGCAGGCTCTTGAAGCCGGCGACCTGGCGGTGCATGTCGACGTAGACGTCGATGATCGCGTCGACCGCCTCCCACCAGCCGCGGTAGTCCTCTTCCAGGAAGCGGCGGTCCACCCTGCGGACGAACTCCTCGACGTTGCGCCGGGTGAGCTCCTGCGTGATGGCCCGTTTGTCGGGGAAGAACTGATAGACCGAGCCGATCGCCACGCCCGCCCGCTCCGCGATGCGGGTGGTGGACAGGGCCTCGTAACCGGACTCGTCGAGCAGCTCGGCGCAGGCGTCGAGCATGCGCTCGACCCTTCGCGCGCTGCGACGCTGCGCGGGCCGCCGCCTGAGGGCTTGGGGCTGAGCGCAATCATCATCCATTTGCGGGGAAGACACGGATTCATCTTCTCCTGTACGGGCGATCGTTAGGCGCACATTTATGGATTTCCCATCGGTCAACCCAGCCAGGCCAGCCCGCGCGTCAACCGGGGGGAAATCCTGGACAGCGCATAACCCATTCTGCCTTCCAGGTTGACCGGCACGACCGCCTGGTCGCGGTGCACGGCCCGCAGGATGTGCGCGGCCACCCGCTCGGCCGGGTAGCGGCGGCGCGCCAGCCAGCGCGCGGCCGGCTCCCTGCGGTCCGGCCCGGCGTACGTGGCGTGCTCGGCCATGGGCGTGGACACGAACCCGGGGCACACGACGCTCACCCCGATGCCGTGCCCCGCCAGCTCGGCCCTGAGGACGTCGCTGAGCGCCTTCACGCCCGCCTTCGACACCGAGTACGCGGGCAGCAGCCGCGTCGGCACGAACGCCGCCACGGACGCGACGTTGACGAGGTGCCCGCCCTGCCCGCGCTCGACCATGGCCGCCGCGAACAGCCGGCAGCCGTGGACGACGCCCCAGAGATTGACGTCGATCGTCCGGCGCCAATGCTCCACCGTGTGATCGAGAATGGAGCCGGCGACGGTGATTCCGGCATTGTTGACCACAATGTCCGGTACCCCATATTGCGAGATGATATTTCGCGAAAAGTCTTCCATCTGATCGATATTCGCGACATCAAGCTGGACGCCCCACGCCGTGCCCCCGCGCGCCGCGCCGAGCCCGTCGGCGCGGATCCCCTCCGCCGCCCGCGCCGCGGCCGCCCCGTCGAGGTCCGCGCACACCACCTCGCCGCCGTGCGCCGCGAACGCCCGCGCCGTGGCCAGCCCGATGCCCGAGCCCGCGCCGGTGACCACCACCAGCCGGTCGGCGAACGCCCCGCGCCGCACCCCGCGCCGCGCCACCGCCGGTGCCCCCGCTGTCCCCGCCTGCGCCCCCGCCCGTGCCTCCGCCTGTGTCCCCACCCGGGCCCGCCGCAGCTCGCGGCTCGCGGGCGCGCCCTCGACGTGCGCCACGAACTCGGCGATCATCCCCGCCACCACCCCGGGCCGGCCGCGGTGCGCCCAGTGCCCGGCGTCGATCCGGCGCCGCCAGAGCCGGGACGCCGAGCGCCCGCACCACTCCGACAGCGCCTCGGTCACGAAGACGTCGTGCGCGGGCTCGACGAGCTGAACGGGAACGTCGATCACCGGCCCGGCGGCGCCCGGATCCGGGGGGCGGGCGGGGCCGTGGCGCAGGTTCGCCCGGTAGAGCCATAGCCCGTTGCGCCCGTCCCGCACCAGCGTCCGGGCCGGATGGCCGTCGCGCGGCGGCGCGCCCTCGCGCCGCAGCCGCCGCGCCAGCAGCCGCGGCACGAGCGACCCCCAGGCCAGCTCGGGCACGACGGGCACCAGGAACGCCCCGATGTACCAGGACCGGACGAGCTGCGCGAGCCGGTCGCGCGGCCTGCCGTGCCGGGCGAAGCCCGCCACCTGCCGCGTCCCCGGCCCGCCCAGGCTGGTGAAGGAGGCCAGCCGCTCCCGCAGGCCGGGCCGCCCGGCCGCCTCCCATCCCTGCACCGAGCCCCAGTCGTGCCCCACCAGGTGCACCTTCCGCCCGCGCCCCGGCACGGCGTCGAGCACCGCCTCCAGGTCGTCCATCAGGCGGTCGAGGCCGTAGTCGCGGTGGTCGCGGGGCCCGGTGGACGCGCCCGCGCCCCGCACGTCGTAACGCACGACGTGGAAGCGCCCGGACAGGAGCGCGGCGACCTCGTCCCAGACGCGGTGCGTGTCGGGGTAGCCGTGCAGGAGCAGCACCGTGGGGTGGGCGGGGTCGCCGTCCGTGTGGACCGCCAGCCGCACGTCACCGGACTCGACCCATCGCATCGCGACCCCCTTGTTGGACGGCCGGTCCAGGATACCGACCGGCTACGGCCGCGCGGAGAGCCCGGCGCAGGACCGCAGCGCCTTCCAGTCCGCCACCGCCCGGGTCCTGGCCGCTCCGGTCATCGGCACCGGGACGCCGCCCTGGATGGTGGCTGGCGTCCAGCTGTCCTTCATGACCTTGCGGCCGTTGATGGTCAGCGTGAGCACGCCGGTGCGGCCGGTGGTGGCCGGGTTGGAGTTGTAGAAGACGAAGTTGCCCATGCCGTAGTTGACGTAGGCGTTGTCCAGGTATCCGGACCCGAGCAGGATGTGCGCGTGCCCGCCGACGATCACGTCCGCGCCCGCCTTGACGAGCTTGGGGGCGAGCGAGAGCTGCGCCTGGTTCGGGCACTTCTGCATCTCGGTGCCCCAGTGCAGGTGGACGATGACCGTGTCGGAGTTCCTGCGCGCCTGCCGCACGGCCCGCAGCAGGCTCGCCTCGTCCTTGGCGGAGGCCAGGCCGCCCTTGTCGGCGGTGGCCGTCCACGACTGGATGAACTCGGCGTCGAGCACCTGCGTGGCTCCGATGATCGCCACCCGGTTGCCGTTCACGGTCCGCCGGAACGGCTTGTACGCCTCGGCCGCGTCCTTCCCGATCCCCACCACCGGGAACCTGCTGCGCCTGATCGCCGCCAGCGAGTCGGCCAGCCCGCTCTCCATGTAGTCCATGCCGTGGTTGTTGGCCATCGACACCACGTCCACCCCGGCCGCCTTCAGCGCGGTGAACGCGCTGGCCGGCGCGCGGAAGGTGAACTGCTTGCCCGGGGCCGGCGTCCCGCCCGTGGTGATCGCCGTCTCCAGGTTCACCATCGTCAGGTCGGAGCGGCGCAGGACGCTCGCGATGGGCCCGAGCGCCGTGCGCGGGTCGGCCAGCCGGGATCGCAGGCCGCCCTCGAAGTGCACGTCCCCGCCGAAGGAGATCGTGTACGGCCTCCGCTGCGGCGTCGGCTTCTCCGTCGGCGAGGCCGCCGTCTGCCGGTCCACCTGCTTGGCCTGCGGGTCCTTCCCCTGCTCCGGGGAGCCCGACGAGGAGCACGCGGCCAGCGAGGCCACCGCGGCCACGACGGCGAACAACGGGAGGGCACGGGGGAGTCTCATCTGCCGCACTTCCGCTCGAATCCTGGTTTTCAGTGATTGAGCATGCCATGCACGGCGGATTAAGGTGCAGACCGTACCAATCTGGCCATAGCGGACCTGGTCATGTCGTCCGTCGGCGTGTAGACGATCATCCGGATCTCCGGGCCGGCCATCAGGCTGGTCGTGCTGAAGCTCAGCCGGCCGAGCTCCGCGTTCTGGAAGCTCTTCACCCGCGGCCCGGGCTCGGCCACGTCCTGCCGCGCCCACAGCCGCGCGAACTCGGCGCTCTCCGCGCTCAGCCGCCGCACGAAGTCCTGCCAGCACGGGTCGTCGGAGTGCCGGCTGTAGGCGCCGCGGAAGACGGCGACCGTCCGCGGCAGCTCCTGTTCGAGGGCGAGCAGCCGGGTGCGGGGGCGGGGGTTGACGCAGAGCTGCCAGAGCGAGTTGCGCTCCCCCTCGGGGGCGTTCACCAGCTCGGGGAAGAGCCTGGCGTAGGTGGCGTTCCAGGCCAGGGCGTCGCAGCGGCTGTTGGTGAGGCAGGCGGGCATCTCGCCGAGCTGGTGGAGTATCGCCCGCATCTCGGGCGTGACCTGGCCCGAGTCCACGGGCACGGGCTCCTCGGAGTGCCCGGCGAGCCGGTAGAGGTGCTGGCGCTCGGCGGGGTCGAGCCTGAGCGTACGCGCGATGGCGTCGAGGACCTGGGTGCTGGCGTTGATGGGCCGGCCCTGCTCCAGCCACGTGTACCAGGTCACGCCGACCCCGGCGAGCTGCGCGACCTCCTCGCGCCGCAGCCCGGGGGTGCGCCGGCGCGACCCCGGGGCCAGGTCCACCATCTCCGGCGTGATCCGCTCGCGGCGGGTTCTCAGGAAGGCCGACAGATCCGCACGTTTAGCTTCAACCACCGTCACAGCTCCACTATGGCGGGATATGGCTTCTGTTATCCAGTTACCGGCAATACCAGTATAAGTGGGCTCTCGTTACTGGTACCGGAAGCCCGGCACACTGATCATCATGACGCAAACCGCTGCTATCCCCTCCTCTTTGCCCACAAAGCCACAGGAACGGGCACGAGCCAGCGGCCTGCTCCTGACGATCATCCTCGTAGGGCAGTTCCTGGCCATCCTGAACGTGAACATCGTCAACGTGGCCACCCCGACCATCGAGGCCGACCTGCACTCCTCCGGCGCGGGCCTGCAGATGATCGTGGCCGGCTACACCATCGTCTACGCCGTCCTGCTGATCACCGGGGCCAGGATCGGTGACCTGTTCGGCTACCGCAACGCCTTCCTCGTCGGCCTGGCCGCGTTCACCCTCACCACGCTGGCCGCCGGGCTCGCGCCCTCCACGGGCTGGCTGGTCGCCTTCCGGCTGGCCCAGGGCGCCGGCGCGGCGATGATGATGCCGCAGGTGCTGACCCTGATCCAGCGCAACTACCAGGGCGCGGCCCGCGGCCGGGCGATCGGGTTGTGGTCGCTGACGGTCAGCGGCGGCATCGTGGTCGGCCAGGCGCTCGGCGGCATCCTGCTGGGCTTCGGCGCGGGCTGGCGGGTGGTGTTCCTGGTGCTGGTGCCCGTCGGGGCGCTGCTGCTGGCGACCGGGCTCAAGGTGCTCCCCGCCGACCAGGGCGGCGGCGGCACCGGGCTGGACCCGCTGGGCCTGGTGAGCCTGTCGGCCGCGGTGCTGCTGTTCGTGGTGCCGCTGGTGCTCGGCCGCGACCTCGGCTGGCCGGTGTGGGGCTGGATCTCGATGGGCGCGAGCGTGGCGATGTTCGCGGCGTTCGTCCGGATCGAGCGGTGGGTGACCGCGCGCGGCGGCCGCCCGCTGGTGGACGCGCGGGTGCTCAGGGCCCCCGGCATGCGGCCGGGGCTGGCGGTCCTGCTGTTCGGCCCGGCCACCTGGGGCGCGTTCCTGTTCACCTCGGCCCTGCACCTGCAGGGCGAGCTGCACCTGACGCCGCTCGCCTCCGGCCTCATGCTGGTGCCGTGCGCGCTGGCCTTCGGCCTGGTCGGGCTGCTCTGGCCGCGCCTGCCGGCCCGGTTGCAGCGCCCGCTGGTGCCCTTCGGCTACGTGGTGGCCGCCCCCGCCTACTTCGGCATCGGGCTCGCCGCCGGCGGCGGGCTCCCGTACGCGGTCATGAGCGCCCTCATCGGCGCGGGGCTGGGCGTGCAGGTCGCGGTCACCAACATGGCCACCGAGCGGGTGGACGGCGCGTACGCGGCGGACGCCAGCGGCGCGCTGCTCACCGTCATGCAGCTCGGCCAGGTGATCGGCGTCTCGACGGTCGGCACCCTGTTCATCTCGCTCAGCCAGGGCTCCGGCTCGACCTCGGCCTCCCTGTACGCCGCCCTCGCCATGGCCTGCCTCGCGGTCCTCGCCGGGCTCAGCTCGGTCTTCCTGGTCCGCCGTCGCTCCTGACAGGGGAAAACCCGCCCGGCGCGCCCGCGAGAGGGCTCGACACGAACGGGCAGGGCGGCTCGTCGCACATCGAAAGCTTGATCATCCCGGCGGGCGATGTGCCATGATGGCCGCGAAAGCTCAACCGTGGTTCTCCTGGACCATACGGGAGCGGCCCTGCGATGTTGCCGTCATCAACGTCGCGGGGCCGTTTCCTTTTTTCAGGAGCCGGCCAGCGTCGACAGGTCGAATTCCCCCTCGCGGACCCCACTGGTGAAGGCCGCCCACTCCGCAGGAGTGAACACGAGGACGGGGCCGTCCTGCACCTTGCTGTCACGTAGCGCGACGTTGCCGTCGGAAAGAGGCGCTACCTCGACACAGGCGTCTGCGCCATTGCAGAAGGTGCTCTTCCGCCACGCCTCGGAAAGGTGGATGTGCATTATCTCCCCAAATAGCTGAAGGGGCGTCGTTGCCCCTTGTTGAGGTGGTCGTCGTCACCGCCGCCACGCCATGGCCTTGCTCTGGATGAGGACCCGGGATTCGTCCTCGTCCAGGGCCTCCGACTTGACGTGCTCGAAGGCCGTTTCATAGCCGGCCACGCGCTGGAGGTTCTCGACGAAATCGGCAGTATAGAGCTGTTCCAGATAGACAACATCGTCAAAAGCCGCGAACTGCAGGTGGATGAAGGTGCCGGTGTTGACCGGGTGCAACGAGTCCAGGGTCAGGACGTGCAGTTTCACGTGTGGCAGATGGGAGATCTCCAGCAGGTGCTCCATCTGCTCGCGCATCACCGAGGGCTCGCCGAACCGGCGCATCAGCACCGACTCGTCGAGCACGACCGTGAGCCGGCACGGCTCCGGACGGTGCAGGACGCGCCGCTGCCGATCGAGGCGGGCCTCGACGCGGCTGCGGACACCGCTGTGCGTGATGCGCGCGATGCCCCGGGAGGCCAGGATGACCTCCCGCGCGTAGTCCTCGGTCTGCAGGAGGCCGGGCACGAT
The DNA here is from genome assembly GCF_040802095.1 of Nonomuraea sp. NPDC050783. Lineage (NCBI taxonomy): Bacteria > Bacillati > Actinomycetota > Actinomycetes > Streptosporangiales > Streptosporangiaceae > Nonomuraea > Nonomuraea sp. NPDC050783. The sequence continues at coordinate 59,951 of NZ_JBFAHK010000023.1, read as the reverse complement.
CTGGGGCTCCCAGGATCGCTGGTAGATCGCCTCCGCCTCCAGCCCCAGGAATCTGGTGTATTCCTCGGGCAGGGTGTCCTCGTAATCCTCCCACCACCCACGCTGCTCCGCATCCCGCAACAGGCCGATGAGTTCGTCAAGTTTGCCGTCGTCGACGCGGTAGAGCTTCACCATCGCCTTGATGTCGTCGGCGCTGGGCATCGTGCGGGCGGCCTCGATGCGGCTCACCTTGCTGGCGGACCAGCCCAGCTCCTTCGCCGCCTTGGCGCCGGTGAGCTTGCTCCGCTCACGCAGCAGGCGTAGCTCCTGACCCAGCCGGAGTCTGCGTACCGTCGGACTGCCCTGCTGCGATGGCACCGTCCGCTCTCCTTGTCCGGAAGGAAGGTGTAGCCGGAGGGGATCGTTTGAGGTGCGGCTTTCTGGCCGTTCGTTCAATCTTACACTGCAAGTTGCATGAGCAGCGTCGTACGCCCTTGCCAGAAGGCTGTCACGGAGAGAGCGTAGGGGGCAAGACAACCTCATGCAATCAGAGTCGTCGTGCAACTTGCACGACAACAGTCTCGCAAGAAAATCAAATCTTCCGCCGACAAAGTATTGAAGCGATCTCTTTCGCGGAGGACGATCGGAAGTCAGAAGGGTTTCTCGGACGTGAGGAGGCCGGGCATGACGACACCGTCGCACGCACCGGGCCTTTCCCCCGCGAGCTCCGTGAACATCGCACACCCCGTCACCACGCGCCCGCGCACGCCGGGCCGTCTCGCCGGCAACGTCGCCGTCCCGGACTCGAAGCTCACCCCCAGGGAGGCCGCCTGCCGGAAGGACCGCACCACCGCCTGACGAGTGCAGCGCTGCCCAGACAGCGCACCTGTGCCGCCGAGCACGAAAATGCCGGACCGCGGCCGGCGACCCGCCACCCGCATCAGGGCTGCCACCCTGCGGGCGAACGGGCCACCAGCCGGCGGGCCGGCGAAGAAGCCACCTCTAGAAATGCCGCGAAAGGGGTCTTCTATGTACTCACAAGGTACCAAGGGACCAGGCCGAATCAAGTCCCGGATCCGGGAACTCATCTTTTGGGCCGACCGCGAGATCTGCATGGAGCCCGACGAGTTCGCCTACCACGTCGGCTGGACCGTCACCAGGACGGGCTTCGGGGCGCGCCGCTACCGCGACCCGCGTTTCGACCAGCTCCGCGCGCCCGGCCGGGTGCGCGAGGAGGTGACGTGAGATGTCCAGGAACCCGCGCAACCAGATCTACCCCGCCTACGGGGACCTGCCCGCGGCCGGCCGCGGCGGGACGCTGGTCCGGCTCTGGCGGGCGCGTACCGAGCTGCTGCTGGCCGCCGCGCTGGGGCTGTTCGCGCTGCTCCTGCTGCGCGCCGCCGACGGCGGCCACCTGCTGACCCTCGCCGTGGCGACCAGCGCGATCTCGGTCCCGGCGGTGGCCACCAGGACCGGCCGCGGCTGGATCGCCGCCCACTACTGGTGCGTGGTCTCCCGGCACCGCCTGCAGCGGGTCTGCCTGGAGACGACGATGCACACCCGGGCCGGGCGCATCCCGCTGATCCTGTGGATCACGCCGACCGCCGTCGGCGAGAAGGCGCTGGTCCTGACGCGGGCGGGCATCTGCGCCGAGGAGTTCGAGGCGTACGGCGAGGAGATCGCCGCGGCCTGCTTCGCCAGGAGCGCGAGCGTCTACCGGCACCGCAGGCGGGCGCAGTTCGTCGTCGTGGAGATCGTCCGCAGGCACGAGGCTCCCGGCGCGCTCTCCCCCGGGCTCGGCCGGCTCTTCGGCCGGCGTGCCTGGGTCCCGGTCCGCCCCGACCTGAAGGAGCCGCCTGATCTGCGCGGCCCTCTGGAGGCGGTGCGGATCGGCTAGAAGCCTGGGGATGAAGGGGCCTTCCCCAGGGGGCAAGCCCCGGAGACCGCGGGGGCTCCGGGGCTTCCCCATGAGCGCGGTACGGGCCAAGATGAGTTCATCTGGCGAACTCAGGAGGCGTGATGGCGTCGACCGTCCACCGGACCTGTCCCCTGTGCGAGGCCGTCTGCGGCCTGACGCTCACCCTCGACGAGGGCGGGCACGTCACCGGCGTCCGCGGCGACAAGGACGATCCGTTCAGCAAGGGCTTCATCTGCCCGAAGGGGGCCAGCCTCGGCCGGCTCGACGAGGACCCGGACCGGCTGCGCAGGCCGATCGTGCGCGAGGGCGAGCTGTGGCGCGAGGTCGGCTGGGACGAGGCGTTCGCCGCCGTCAAGGCGGGCCTCGACCGGGTGGCCGACCGCCGCTCCGTCGCCGTCTACCTGGGCAACCCGAACGCCCACACGATGGCGGGCGCGCTCTACGCCGGCCCGCTGATCAAGGCCCTCGGCACCCGCAACGTCTTCTCCGCCAGCACCGCCGACCAGATGCCGAAGCACGTGGCCAGCGGCCTGATGTTCGGCCACCCGATGGCCGTCCCGGTGCCCGACCTGGACCGCACCGACCACCTGCTGATGCTCGGCGCCAACCCGCTGGAGTCCAACGGCTCGCTGTGCACCGCGCCCGACTTCCCCGGCCGGCTCAAGGCGCTGCGCGGGCGCGGCGGGCGGCTGGTCGTGGTGGACCCGCGCCGCACCAGGACGGCCGCGCTGGCCGACGAGCACGTGTTCATCCGGCCGGGCACGGACGCCTACCTGCTGTTCGGCATGGTCCACACGTTGTTCGCGGAGGGCCTGGTCAGGCCCGCCCGCGAGGTCAACGGGCTGGCCGAGGTACGCGAGGCGGCCAAGCACTTCCCGCCGGAGGCGGTGGCGCGGCGCACCGGGGTGCCGGCCGCGGTGATCGAGCGGCTGGCCAGGGAGCTGGCCGCGGCGCGCACGGCCGCCGTGTACGCCAGGATCGGCACCTGCACGGCCGAGTTCGGCACGCTGGCCCAGTGGCTGGTGGACGTGCTCAACGTGCTCACCGGCAACCTCGACCGCCCGGGCGGGGCGATGTTCCCCAAGCCCGCCACCGAGTCCGGGGGGCGGCGGCGGCCGTACGCGGTGGGCCGGTGGCGCAGCCGGGTCCGCGGCCTGCCCGAGGCCAACGGCGAGCTGCCGGTGGCCACGCTGGCCGACGAGATCGAGACGCCCGGCGAGGGCCAGGTCAGGTTCCTGCTCACGATCGCCGGCAACCCGGTGCTGTCGGCGCCGCACGGGGCCCGGCTGGACGCGGCCTTCGCGCGGCTCGACTTCATGGTGAGCGTGGACCCGTACCTGAACGAGACCACCAGGCACGCGAACGTCATCCTGCCGCCGCCGCGCGTGCTGCAGTCCGGCCACTACGACTTCGCGCTGCTCGGCTTCGCGGTACGCAACTACGCCCGCTACTCGCCGCCGCTGCTCCCGCTGGAGGAGCGGCCCTCCGAGGCCCAGATCCTGGCCCGGCTGGCGATGATCGCCGGCGGCGTGGAGGGCGGCGTGGAGGGCGACCTGGACGCGTTCGTGATCGACGAGACGCTGCGCAGGGCCACCGAGACGCCCGGCTCCGGCGTCGAGGGGCGGGACGTGGCCGAGCTGCGCGCGGCGCTGGAGGGCGGCAGCGGCGGCGAGCGCCGGCTGGACCTCATGCTGCGCCTCGGCCCGTACGGCGAGTGGGCGGGCAAGGGCGACCTGTCGCTGCGCAAGCTCCTGGACCACCCGCACGGCCTGGACCTGGGCCCGCTGGAGCCCCGCCTGGACGAGGTGCTGCGGACGGCCTCCGGCCTGGTGGAGCTGGCCCCGCCGCAACTCCTGGAGGACGTCGAGCGGCTGCGCGACCGGCTGGAGGAGGAGCCGCCGGAGATGGTCCTCATCGGCCGGCGCCACCTGCGCTCCAACAACAGCTGGATGCACAACGTGGGCCCGCTGGTCGGCGGCAGCAACACCTGCACGCTGCAGATCAACCCGGCCGACGTGGCCCGGCTCGGCCTCGGCGGCGAGGCGGTGGTGCGCTCGGCGAGGGGGCAGCTCACGGTGACGCTGGAGCCCACGGACACGATCATGCCGGGCGTGGTCAGCCTGCCGCACGGCTGGGGTCACGCGGGCAGCACGCAGAGCGTGGCGGCCGAGCACGCGGGCGTCAGCGCGAACGTCCTCACCGACGACGGCACCGTCGATGTCCCGAGTGGTAACGCAGTGTTCAACGGAGTTCCGGTCACGATTTCACCAACCGGGGTGATCACCGCACATTAGGGTGCTGCGCGTGACTATCGCGCCAGAAGAGGACCGCCTGAACGCCCAGATCGCCTTCGCCGTCGAGATCGACAAGCTGAAGCGGATCATCCGCCGCAACCATCTCATCGACGGCTCGCGCCGGGAGAACACCGCCGAGCACTCCTGGTACGTGGGCACGCTGGCGATGGTCCTGGGCGAGCACGCCCCGCCGGGGACCGACCTCCAACGGGTGGTGGCCATGCTGCTGGTGCACGACCTGGTGGAGATCGACGCCGGCGACACGTTCATCTACGACCCGGTCGAGGTCGCCGCCCAGGCCGGGGCCGAGCGGGCCGCCGCCGAGCGCATCTTCGGCCTGCTGCCCGCCGACCAGGGGGCGCGGCTGCGGGAGCTGTGGGAGGAGTTCGAGGCGCGCGAGACGCCGGAGGCGAGGTTCGCCAAGGCGCTCGACCGCTTCGCGCCGATCCTGGCCAACCACCACACCGAGGGCGGCACCTGGCCGCTGTTCAAGGTCAGGGCCGCGCAGGTGCGGGAGAAGGTACGCATCATCGAGGAGGGCTCGCCCACGCTCGGCAGGTACGCCCTGGAGCTGGTGGAACTCTCCGTGGCCAGGGGTCACCTGTCCGAGTGATCCCCGTACGCCTGGGGTAGGGGACTTGTCGTGAAAGAGACAGTACGAGCGAAGCGTCGGCAATTGAAGGGGTTCGCCGGTCCGGTCGCTCTGACCGATCGGCTGGAGAAGTCGAAGGCACTGGACCGGCCCATCAGGGGGCTGGCCAAGGTCGTACGGGAGCGCGTCAAGCCCGGCCGGCTGCGCGACGTGCTGCACGGCGTGCCGATCGGTGAGCCGCTGCACCCGTCGATGGCCTCGGTGACCCTGGGCTGCTGGGTGTCGGTGGGCGTGCTGGACGCGGCCGGAGCCGATTCGCGGGCGGCGCGGCTGCTGCTGGCCGTGGGCATCGCCAACGCGCTGCCGACGGCGGCGGCGGGGATCACCGACTGGTCCTCGCTCCACCGCGAGCAGCAGCGCGTGGGGTTCGTCCACATGGCCGCGAACCTGACCGCTCTCGGGTTGTTGTCCGCCTCGTTGCTGGCCCGCCTGCGCGGGCGCGAGCGGGCCGGCAAGGCGCTCTCCTTCGCCGGGCTGGGCATCGGCACGGTGGGGGCGTACCTGGGCGGGCACATGGCCTACCGGCAGGCGGCGGGGGCCAACCACGCGCCGCAGGTCACCCATCTGGTGCCGCTGGGCTGGCACGACCTGTGCCCGATCAAGGACCTGCCGGACGGCCGGCCCGTCGCGCGGCGGCTCGGCTACATCCAGCTCTTCGTGCTGCGGCGGGGCGAGAGCGTCACCGTGCTCGCCGACCACTGCCCGCACCTGGCCGGCCCGCTGCACCAGGGGCGGCTGGTGATGCAGGACGGCGAGGCGTGCGTGGTCTGCCCGTGGCACGGCAGCACGTTCCGGCTGGAGGACGGGTCGGTCAAGCACGGGCCCGCCACCGCGCCGGCTCCCATGTTCGAGACGCGGGTGCGCCGGGACGGGACGATCCAGGTGCGACCCTTGACCTGAACTTTGCTTGAGGTTCTACGGTCGTGCCATGAGCACGATTCTGGTGACCGGCGCGACCGGCAACGTCGGCAGGCATGTGGCCTCCCAGCTCGGCGCGGCCGGGCTCAAGGTGCGAGCGCTCGCCCGCGACCCCGGGCGGGCGGGGCTGCCGGTGGAGACCGTACGCGGTGACCTGACGGAGCCAGCGACCCTCGAACCGGCGCTGCGGGACGTGGACAGCGTGTTCCTCCTGTGGCCGGCGTTCACGGCCGACGGCGCCGACGAGGTGGTCGCCGCGATCGCCGGCCGCGCCAGGCGAGTGGTGCTCCTGTCGGCCCCCGGGGCGGAGGCGCCGGGCAACCACTTCCACGAGGTCGAGCGGCTGATCCGGCACTCCGGGCTGGGCTGGACGTTCCTGCGGCCCAGCGGCTTCGCGGCCAACACCCTGGGGTGGGCCGACCAGGTGCGGCGGGGCGTGGTGCGCTGGCCCTTCGGGCGGGCGGCGCGCTCGCTGATCCACGAGAAGGACATCGCGGCGGTGGCGGTGCACGTGCTGGCCTCGGCGGGGCACAACGGCGCCGCGTACGTGCTGACCGGCCCCGAGCAACTGACCCAGGCGGAGCAGGTGCGGGTGATCGGCGAGGCGATCGGGCGCGAGGTGCGCTGGGAGGACCAGCCGCCGGAGGAGGCGCGCGAGCAGCTCACCGCGATCTGGGGCTCCCCGGAGTTCGTGGACGGCGCGCTGCGGACGTGGGAGAGCTTCGTGACCAGCCCCGAGGTGGTCACGGACACCGTGCCGCGGCTGCTCGGCCGGCCCGCGCTGACCTTCCGCCAGTGGGCCGCCGACCACGCGGCCGACTTCGCCTAACGCGCCCGACTTCGCCTAGCGCGCCCGCGTTCGCCTAGTCACGCCCGCGTCCGGTTAGTCGCGTTCGCGGGCGGCTCCGTCGCCGGCCGGGCCGCCGGCCTCGTCGGCCGGGTGCTCGACCAGCGCGAGGACCCGGCTGGACATGAACCTGGCCGTGCGCACGGGGGTGCCGCCGCGGGTCACCTCGCTCACCTCGACGAGCCCCCGGCGCGTGGCGATCTCGACCCGCCGGCCCGCGCGGGTGGCCCTGATCTCGTACGTGCGGGGGACGTCACCGGCGTCGATGACGATCTCCACCCGGTCACCTTTCATGACCAGGTCATACCCACTCCACCTATCCGTACACCAGTACGATAATCGCCACGACCCCGACCGCCACGATGACGCCGCGCAGCACCGGCGCCGGGATCCGCCGCCCCACCCGCGCCCCGACGAAGCCGCCCACGATCGCGCCCAGCGCCACGCCGAGCACCGCCTGCCAGTCGACGTCGGCGACCACGATGAACAGCGCCGCCGCCACGCCGTTGACGATCAGCGCCAGCACGTTCTTGGCCGCGTTGACCCGCTGCAGGTGGTCGTCGAGGAAGCTGCCGAGCAGGCCGATCAGCAGCACCCCCTGGGCGGCGCCGAAGTAGCCGCCGTAGACCCCGGCGGCCAGCACGCCGAGCCACAGCGCCGGGCCGCCGTTGGGGTGCGCGTGCTCGCGCCGGTCGGCCAGCCAGCGGTTGAGCCGGGGCTGCACCACGACCAGCACGCAGGCCAGCGCGATCAGGGCGACCACGACGACCTGGAACACGTCCCGGTCGAGGAAGAGCAGCAGGAAGCCGCCGATCAGCGCCCCCACCGCCGAGGCCAGGCCCAGCCGCAGCAGCCGGTCGCGCTGCCCGCTCAGCTCGGCGCGGTAGCCGTACGCGCCGGTGAAGGAGCCCGGCACCAGGCCGATGGTGTTGGAGACGTTGGCCGTGACCGGGTCGACGCCCATCGCCACCAGCGTCGGGAAGGTGATCAACGAGCCCGACCCGACGACCGCGTTGATCGCTCCGGCCACCACCCCGGCCGCGCAGACCACGGCCAGCTCCCACCCCGTCACGAGCGCTCCTTACGTATCTGGGCTCTTGGGGGGTGTGAACAGACCTCCAAGACTCTCCAGGACCTTTCCCATCTCCGATGGGACGATCCAAATTTTATTGGCCTCGCCTTTGGCGATCTCAGGCAGGGTCTGGAGGTACTGGTAGGCGAGGAGCTGCTGGTCCGGCTTGCCGTCGTGGATGGCGCGGAAGACCATGCCGATCGCGTCCGCCTGGCCCTTGGCCCGCATGGCCTGCGCCTCGGCCTCCGCCTGGGCCCGCAGCACGGCCGCCTCGGCCTCGCCGCGCGCCCGCAGCACCGACGCCTGCTTCTCGCCCTCGGCCTGGAGGATCGCCGCCTGCCGCTGGCCCTCGGCGGCCAGCACCGCGGCCCGCTTGTCGCGGTCGGCGCGCATCTGCTTCTCCATCGAGTCCTGGATGGAGGCGGGCGGGTCGATGGCCTTCAGCTCGACCCGGTTGATCCGGATGCCCCACCTGGCGGTGGCCTCGTCGAGGGCGCCGCGCAGGGCCGCGTTGACGTCCTCGCGGGAGGCCAGCGCGCGCTCCAGGTCCATGCCGCCGACCACGTTGCGCAGCGTGGTGACCGTGAGCTGCTCGACGCCGGCGAGGAAGTTCGCGATCTCGTACGTGGCCGCCTTGGGGTTGGTGACCTGGAAGTAGATCACCGTGTCGACGGAGACCACCAGGTTGTCGGAGGTGGTCACCGGCTGCGGCGGGAACGCCACCACCTGCTCGCGCAGGTCGATGACGTCCTTGACGCGGTCGATGAAGGGCACCACCAGGTTGAGCCCCGGCCGCAGGGTCCGGTGGTAGCGCCCCAGCCGCTCGACGACGGCCGCCGTGGCCTGCGGGACGACGCGGATGGCGCGGACCACCCCGAGGACCGCCGCGGCGACCACGGCGAGGACGACGACGAGCTGCTCGACGGACATGGCGACGCTCCGAAGTCGGGGGGATCGGCTGCGGAGATCCTATTTCGTTTTTTATGCCGATAAATGGCGATCAAGTAAGCCCGGCCGGCGTCAGTGCGCGCGGGCGTACCACCGGCCCTCCGCGCTGCGCTCCAGCACCAGCGGCACCCCGAACGTCTGCGACAGGTTGTCGGCCGTCATCACGTGCTCCAGCGGCCCCTGCGCCACCACCGCGCCCTGCCGCAGCAGCAGCCCGTGGGTGAACCCGGCGGGCACCTCCTCCACGTGGTGCGTCACCAGCACCAGCGTCGGCGAGCGGTAGTCGGCGGCCAGCGTGGACAGCCGGCGCACGAGATCCTCGCGCCCGCCCAGGTCGAGCCCGGCGGCCGGCTCGTCGAGCAGCAGCAGCTCGGGGTCGGGCATGAGGGCGCGGGCGATCTGCACCCGCTTGCGCTCGCCCTCCGACAGCGTGCCGAACCTGCGCCTGATCAGGTGGGCCGCCCCCATCATGTCGATCAGCTCGACGGCCCGGGTCACGTCGTTGGAGTCGTACTCCTCGGTCCAGCGGCCCATGATCCCGTACGAGGCGGTCAGGACGAGGTCGATGACCTTCTCCTCCGGCGGGATGCGCTCGGCCAGCGCCGCGCTCGCCAGCCCGATCCGCGGCCGCAGGTCGAACACGTCCGCCTGCCCCAGCCGCTCGCCCAGCACCTCGACCAGGCCCTCGCTCGGGTACAACAACGTCGCCGCGACCTGCAGCAACGTGGTCTTGCCCGCGCCGTTGGCACCGATGACGACCCATCGCTCGTCCTCGTTGACCGTCCAGTCGATGCCGCGCAGCAGGGCCGCTCCGTCCCGCCTGACGGCGACGTCCTGGAGCCGCAGCACCTGACCACCCATCCCCGTTACCTCCTTCAGGAGTGACCCTCGGGACAAACCTATTGCAGGGCGAGCGCATATCGTGGATCGGTGCGCCCTGAATCGCCTGTCTGTCCGTCCCTGGTCGCCTGGGGGAACGCGTGGCTCGCCGGTCACGTGGGCCTCGACGAGGCGGCCGACCACGTGGAAGCCGTCGGCGGGCCCGCCGTCGCGGGCGAGGTCCCGCTGCGGACGTACCTCGCGAACCTGCGCGCGAGCGGGCTGCGCGAGCTGCGCCTCGCCCTGCCCGCGCCCGGCGACCCGCTGGGGCTGTCCGGGCCGGCGTCGTTCAACGCGGCGGCGGTGGACACCGGCCAGGCCGCCATCGCCGTGCTCGACGACCACAACCTCGGCCTGGTGCCCGCGCCCGACCGGCGCGGCTCGTCCTACGTCGGCGTCCGCCTGGACGTGCACGAGGCCGGGCCGGTCCGGCACGACCTGCCGTCGCTGGCCGAGGCCGAGCGGGAGCTGTCGGACGCCATGCGCGCGGCCACCGAGGCGCTGTCGTCCGTCGCCGGCCCCGCCCAGGCCCGGCCCTCGCTGGGCGAGCGGGGCGGCGAGCTGGCCCCCGGCTACCCCGCCCGCGCCCACCGCGTCTCCACGCTGGCCACGCGGCTGGCCGCGGTGCTGCGCCTGGCCGACGACCGGGGGCTCACCGCCGGCCAGGTGGCCGCGCGCGCCCACGCGCTGCGCGACCTCGACCGCGCGGTGCGCCGGGCCGTGGTGGCCGCGCACCACGCCATCTTCGAGCCGCTGCGCAGCTCCTGACGGGCCCTACTTGTGCCAGGTGATCTGGAAGGTGCCGCTCGCCTGGCTGGGCTTGCTCGTCTCGGAGACCGTGACGGTGTTGCTCGCCTGCACGTTGGCGGCGAGCGGGACCTGCGGCCCCGCCTTGGTGGCGAGCGTCGCGCCGGTCTGCTGGTCGACCAGCAGGACGGACTTCGTCCGCGCGATCACCGGCCCGCCGGTGGCGTTCCTGAAGATCTGCACGTTGAAGTTGCTCTGGACCACGGTGTTCGGGCGGTGGATCACGAAGAAGTCCCTGCGGAAGGGCACGTCCGCGGGGATCGGCTCCGAGGCCAGGAAGTAGTCCTGCGCGCAGGTCGTGGTGTTCACGAACGTGGTGCATAAGTGCAGCCTCACCTGAAGGTCCTCGCCGGCCGCGTGGGCGGGGGCGGCGGGACCGGCCAGGGCGGCGCCGGCGGCCACGGCGGCGGCCAGCGCGGCCAGCAGGCGTTTCTGGAGCGCCGGTCGAGGCATGGCGGACATGATGTTCTCCGTTCGGTGGATGTCGGTTGACGTCCTCGACGGTAAACGTGGGCAAAATTTCGTTCGGCGCAGAAGGACGCGCTCGCCACGTGACGTGCGTCACCGTGCGTGGCGGTCACCGAGCGCGGCGGTCACCATGCGCGACGGTCACGGTGCGCGGCGGTCACGGTGCGCGGCGGTCAGCCGAGCCCGTGGCGGACCGCGTAGAGGGCGGCCTGGGTGCGGTCCTGGACACCCAGCTTCATCAGCACGTTGGAGACGTGGGTCTTGACCGTCTTCTCGGCCACGGCCAGCGCCCTGGCGATCTCCCGGTTGGAGCGGCCGGCCGCGAGCAGCCGCAGCACCTCGCGCTCGCGGTCGGTCAGCGGCACCGGCTCGGACTCCGCGGACTCCGCGGCGCCGGACAACATCGCCTCGGCCGCCTCGGGGGCCAGCAGCACCTGGCCGCCGTGCACCGCGCGTACCGCCTGGACCAGGGCGTCGGGATCGACGTCCTTGTAGAGGAAGCCGGCCGCGCCGGCCCGCATGGCCGGGCCCACGTCGCCGCGGTCGCTGACCGAGGTCAGCACCACCACCCGGGTCGGCGCGCCGGCCAGCCGCTCCAGCGCGCCCAGACCGTCGAGCACCGGCATCTTCAGGTCCAGCAGCAGCACGTCGGGGCCCAGCTCGCCGACCAGCTCGACGGCCTGCGCGCCGTCGCCCGCCTCGCCGACGACCGTGATGTCGTCCTGCAGGTCGAGGAACGTACGCAGCCCCTGCCGCACCACCGGATGGTCGTCGGCGATCAGCACCCGGATCATCCGCCCACCTCCACGCGCACCGTGGTCCCCGCGCCCGGGGCCGACTCGACCGCCAGCACGCCGCCGACCGCCTCGGCCCGGTCGCGCATCGAGACCAGCCCGAGGCCACGGGGGTCGGCCTGCTCGAACCCGACGCCGTCGTCGCGCACGGTCAGCACCAGCTTGCCGCCCTCGTAGGCCAGGCGGACGGCGACCGTGGCGGCCTCCGCGTGCCGCAGCGCGTTGTGCAGCGCCTCCTGGGCCACCCGCAGCACCGCCACCTCGACCGCCGGCTCCAGCGGCGGCAGCTCCTCGCCCGCGAACGACAGCGCCGGCGGGTGCAGCCGGTCGAGCAGCCGGACGTGCTTGCGCAGCGTCTCGGCCAGCCCGTGCCGGTCGAGCTCGGCCGGCCGCAGCTCCACGATGACCGCGCGCAGCTCCGCCAGGGCCTCGCCGGCCAGGCGCTGGACGCGTTCGAGCTCCGCGTCGGCCCTGCCGGGGTCCTTGGCCAGCATCGTGCGGGCCGCCTGCGCGCTGAGCCGCAGCGAGAACAGCTTCTGCGTGACGGCGTCGTGCAGCTCCCTCGCCATGCGGTTGCGCTCCTCCAGCATGGCCAGCTCGCGGCCGCTCTCGTAGAGGCGGGCGTTGGCCAGCGCGATCGCGGCGTGCGCGGCGAACAGCGTCAGCAGCTCCTGGTCGGCCTGGGTGAACCCGGCGCCGGGCGTGCGCTTGTTGGCCAGGAAGATGATGCCGAGCACCTTCTCGCCGTCGCGGATGGGCACGCCGAGGAAGTCGCGCATCACCGGGTGCGCCTTCGGCCACCACTCGAACCTCGGGTCCGCGCGCAGGTCGTCGAGCCGGACGGGGGCGCCGTCGCGGAGCATCGCGCCCAGCATGCCGTGCTGGCGGGGCAGCGGCCCGATGGCCTTCCACTGTTTGTCCGTCAGGCCCTCGGCGACGAACTCGGCGAACGAGCCGTCGTCGTCGGGCACGCCGAGCGCGGCGTAGCGGGCGTCCAGCAGGCGCTGCGCCGAGCGCACGATGACCTGCAGCACCTCGCGCACCGACAGGTGGCGGGTGACCGCGAGCACGGCGGAGCTCACCGCCTGCAGGATCTCGTCTCGGTCGGCCGTCACGGCATCTACTCTAGGAGCCGTCGCCGCTCGCCGGATCCGCTCGCGGTCCTAGGACGAAGTGCCCAGGGACGGCCGGTCCGCGGCCCGATGCCGGCGCGCGCCCGCGCTCCTAGCGTCGGGTTCATGGCGAACCTCACTTCCACCGGCACCGCACTCATCACCGGGGCCTCCCGCGGCCTCGGGCTCGCCCTGGCGCGCTCGCTGGCCGGCGCGGGCTGGAACCTCGTGCTCACCGCCCGCGGAGCCGCCGACCTGGAGCGCGCCGCCGCCGAGCTGGGCGCGACGGCGATCCCCGGCGACGTGTCCGACCCGGCGCACGTGGCGCGGCTGGCCCGCGCGGCCCCCGAGCTGGACCTGCTGGTCAACAACGCCAGCGACCTCGGCCCCGCCCCGCTGCCGCGGCTGGCGGACTACCCGCTGGAGGCGTTCGGCGCGCTGCTGGCCACCAACGTCACCGCGCCGCTCGCCCTCGTCCAGGCCACGCTGCCGGCGCTGCGGGCCTCGGCGCGCGGCGCGGTCGTCAACGTGACCTCCGACGCCGCCACCGGCGCCTACGAGGGCTGGGGCGGCTACGGGGCCAGCAAGGCCGCGCTGGAGCAACTGTCCAACGTGCTGGCCGCCGAGGAGCCGGACGTCCGGGTCTGGTGGGTCGATCCGGGCGAGATGAACACCCGCATGCTCGCCGACGCCGTCGGCGCCGAGGAGGCGGCCGCCGCCGCGGACCCGGCCAAGGTGGCCGCGGCGCTGCACGACCTCGTCTCCTCCCGCCCCGCCAGCGGGAAAGTGAGCCTGCAATGACCGCCCCGCCGCTCGACTTCGTGCTGCCCCCCGGCCTGTCGGCGCAGGAGCCGCCCGAGGTCAGGGGCCACTCCAGGGACGACGTGCGCCTGCTGGTCTCCCGCGGCGACCTGGCCCCCTCCCACCACCGCTTCGCCGACCTGCCCGGCCTGCTCGGCCCCGGCGACCTGATCGTGGTCAACAACTCGGCCACCCTGCCCGCGGCCGTCCGGCTGGACCGGCTGGCCGTGCACTTCTCGACCGCCCGCGAGGACGGCACGTGGCTGGTCGAGCTGCGGCGGCGCACCGCCAAGGCGAGCGAGCCGTACGGCGGGGGCGAGCCGGGCGAGTGGCTGCCGCTGCCGGGGCGGGCCACGCTGCGGCTGCTCGGGCGGGAGACGCCCCGGCTGTGGCGGGCGAGGCTGGACCGGGACGTGGAGACGTACCTGCGGGCGTACGGGGTGCCGATCCGGTACTCGTACGTGGCGGGCGAGTGGCCGATCGAGGCGTACCAGACCGTGTTCGCGACCGTGCCGGGCAGCGCGGAGATGCCGAGCGCGGCGCGGCCGTTCACCGAGGGCCTGGTGACGGCGCTGGTGTCGCGCGGGATCGGGATCGCGCCGATCACCCTGCACACCGGGGTCGCCTCGCCGGAGAAGGACGAGCCGCCCTACGCGGAGCGCTACGAGGTGCCGGCCGCCACCGCGCGGCTGGTCAACCTGGCGCGGGAGAGCGGCAACCAGGTGGTCGCCGCCGGGACGACCGTCGTGCGGGCCCTGGAGACCGCGGCGGGCGCGGACGGCCGGGTGGGCGCGGCGGCCGGCTGGACCCGGCACGTGGTGACCCCGGAGAGCGGCGTCCGGGCGGTGACCGGGCTGCTCACGGGGCTGCACGAGCCGCGTTCCAGCCACCTGCTCATGCTGACGGCGATCGCGGGCGAGGCGGCGCTGGCGCGGGCGTACGAGGAGGCGTTGCGCGAGGGATATCTGTGGCACGAGTTCGGGGACACGCACCTGATTCTCAAGTAATGCGCTTTACACAGATTTTACGATCGTGATAGACACAGCGGACATTTACGGGGGGCTTGTTGTATGACACGGCCCCGTGTCCAATTCCTTTACCCGGAGAGGTAATGCACAAGTCCTTCGCCAAGGGTGCCGTGCTGGCGACGCTGGCCACCAGCGCCCTGCTCGTTCCCGCCGTTCCCGCTGTCGCCACCACCGCCACCACGACCACGGCCACCACCGCGGCCGCGGCGCCCTACTCCTCGTTCGCCGTGCGGGTGAAGGCGACGAAGAGGGTGTGGGCCGGTGACTCCATCAAGTACTCCATCTCCGCCACCAACAAGGGCCCGCACTACGCCGACGCCTGGTTCGTCGGCGGCGTGTTCCCCAAGGGCGTGGACACCAGGAAGATCCGCTTCAGCTCCAGCATCCCCAAGACGGAGTGCACGCTGCTGACCGCCAACAGCTTCTTCTGCTTCGCCGACCAGGTCATCGAGGTGGGCGACTCGTTCTCCGTCACCTTCTACGCCAAGACCAAGAAGAACGCCCGCGGCTCGCAGAAGGCCACCCTCGGCGTGTTCTCCTACAACGTCGACCAGGGCATGGAGAACATGAGCAAGGCCGAGCTGGACCGCCTCGGCATCCCCGGCTACGTCTTCTCCAAGACCGTGAGGACCACGGTCGTGCGCTGACGGCTCCGGCCGCTGCGCCCGCGTCCGAATGGCGAGCCTGCTGCGCGAGCATCGGACCGGGCGCAGTACCGTGGCTGGATGTGGACCAGCGCACCCTCCTGATCACCCTGACCGGCCCCGACCGGCCCGGCGTCACCTCGCGCCTCTTCTCCGTCCTGTCCGGCTTCCCCGTGACGGTCGCGGACATCGAGCAGGTCGTCATCCGCGGCAGGCTCACGCTCGGCGTGCTCGTCACCTACGCGGGCGGGCCGCCCACCGGCACCGGCACCACGCTCGGCGCCATGTGGACCGCCGTCGAGCGGGTCGCGGAAGACCTCGGCATGGAGGTCGAGCTCTCCACCGGCTCCCTCACCAAGGAGCAGCGCCGCCGCGGCCGGCTGTCGGTCAGCGTGCTCGGCGCCACGTTGCAGCCCGCCGCGATCGCCGGCATCGCCGGGCGCATCGCCGCCGCCGGCGCCAACATCGACCGCATCGAGCGCCTGGCCCAGTGGCCGGTCACCTGCATCGAGCTGTCCGTCTCCGGCGCCGACCCCGGCTCGCTCCGCGTCGAGCTGGCCGCCGAGGCCGCCGCCCAGGAGGTGGACGTGGCCGTGCAGCGCACGGGCCTGTCCCGCCGGGCCAAGCGGCTCATCGTCATGGACGTCGACTCCACGCTCATCCAGGGCGAGGTCATCGAGCTGCTGGCGGCCCACGCCGGCTGCCTGGACGAGGTCGCCCGCGTCACCGAGCAGGCCATGCGCGGCGAGCTCGACTTCGCCGAGTCGCTGCGCAAGCGGGTGGCGCTGCTGGAGGGGCTGCCGGAAGAGGTGTTCGAGGACGTGCGCAAGGAGGTCGTGCTGACGCCCGGCGCGCGCACGCTCGTCCGCACGCTCAAGCGGCTCGACTACCGCTTCGCCATCGTCAGCGGCGGCTTCACCCAGATCACCGACGCGCTGGTCGAGGAGCTGGGCATCGACTACTCCGCGGCGAACGTCCTGGAGGTCGTGGACGGGCGGCTGACCGGCCGCGTCGTCGGCGAGATCGTCGACCGCCCCGGCAAGGCGCGCGCCCTTGAGCGCTTCGCCGCCGCGGCCCGCCTGCCGATCTCCCAGACCGTGGCCATCGGCGACGGGGCCAACGACCTCGACATGATCGCGGCGGCCGGGCTCGGCATCGCGTTCAACGCCAAGCCGGTCGTGCGGCAGGCCGCCGACACCGCGGTCAACACGCCCTACCTCGACTCGATCCTCTACCTGCTCGGGATCTCCCGCGACGAGGTGGAGGCCGCCGACGCCGAGGACGGCGTCCTCACACCGCGCTAGCCCCCGGGGTCGCGCTAATCCTCGCTTTTCGGGTCCCAGCGGCTGATCAGGCGGCCCTCGCCCGGATGGAGGTCCGTCCAGGGCGCGTCCACCTCGATCACCGCGAACGCCCCGGGGCGGAAGGCGTGGTCACCGCCGAGGCCGCCGAGGTCACCGCCGGAGTCGCCGCCGGCCAGGGCCAGGGCCAGCTCGTGGACGCCCGGGTTGTGCCCGCACAACACGACCGTGCCGAGGCCAGGATCGCCGCGCTGGAGCAGCGCCAGCAGATCCTCCGGGTATGCCTCGTAGATCTCACGCTCGTAGCTGATCTCCGTGCCGGGGAAGGCGAGCTCCGCCGTGCGCCTGGTCCGGACCGCCGGGGAGCAGAGCACCACGTCCGGCTCCAGGCCGGCCGCCCTGATCTCCTCGCCCGCCCGCCTGGCGTCGCGCTCGCCGCGGTCGGTCAGCGGCCGCTCCCGGTCGGCCAGGCCGGGCACGTGGGCGGCCTTGGCGTGCCTCAGCACGATCAACGTCCGCACCGGATCACCCTGTCCTCGACGCCCACACCGACAACCCCACCAGGACGGCCAGGATGACGATCATGGCCAGCAGGATCACGCCCAGGGTCCTCGCGCCGTTGGGCTGCTTGTCGCTCTCCACGCGGACAGTGTGCCACCGCGCCCGCGCCCGTGCCCGCGCGGTGCCGCGCCCCACCCGCCCGCGCCCCTGTCCTCCCTGTCTCCCCGTCCGCGCCCCGGCAGCGGAACGCCCGCTTCCCACGAGGGAGAAGCGGGCGTTCGCCGGGTGCCGGGGCCCGGACGGGGTCAGGACGCGACCGGCTCCTGCTTGCGGTCGTTGTTGTTGTTGTCGCCGGCCGGCTCGGACGTCACCGACCGCCGCTTGGACACCACGATCGCGGCGACCACCACGGCCACCGCCACCACCGTGACCCCGATCCGCAGCGCCGGGTTGCCCGCGTACAGCACCACCGCGGGCGCCACCAGCAGCGCCACCAGGTTCATCACCTTGATCAGCGGGTTGATGGCAGGGCCGGCGGTGTCCTTGAACGGGTCGCCCACCGTGTCGCCGATGACCGTGGCGGCGTGCGCCTCGGAGCCCTTGCCGCCGTGGTGCCCGTCCTCGACCAGCTTCTTGGCGTTGTCCCAGGCCCCGCCGGAGTTGGCCAGGAACACCGCCATCAGCGTGCCGCAGGCGATCGCGCCCGCGAGGAACGCGCCCAGCGGGGCGTACCCGAGGGCGAAGCCGACCGCGATCGGCGTCATGACCGCCAGCAGGCCGGGCGTGGCCAGCTCGCGGAGGGAGTCGCGGGTGCAGATGTCCACGACCCGGCCGTACTCCGGCTTCTGGGTGCCGTCCATGATGCCGGGGTTGTTGCGGAACTGGTCGCGTACCTCGAAGACCACCCGCATCGCGGCCCGCCCGACCGCCATGATCGCCAGCCCGGCGAACAGGAACACCACCGCGGCGCCGACGATCAGGCCGACCAGGACGTTCGGGTTGTCGATGCTGAGGTTGAAGTTCTGGAACAGGCCGAGCGCGTTCTTGATCGACGCGTCCGCTTCGGCGAGCTGGCTCTCCACGGCCGTGCGGAACGCGCCGAACAGCGCGGTGGCCGCCAGGACGGCCGTGGCGATCGCGATGCCCTTGGTGATCGCCTTGGTGGTGTTGCCGACCGCGTCGAGGCTGGTGAGCACGCGCGCGCCCTCGCCCTCGACGTCGCCCGACATCTCGGCGATGCCCTGGGCGTTGTCCGAGACCGGGCCGAAGGTGTCCATGGAGACGATGACGCCGACCGTGGTCAGCAGGCCGGTGCCGGCCAGGGCCACCGCGAACAGCGCGAGCGTCACGTTCCCGAAGCCGAGCAGGAACGCGCCGTAGACGGCGGCGCCGATGATCAGGGCCGAGTAGACGGCGGACTCCAGGCCGACGCTGATGCCGGACAGGATGACGGTGGCGGGGCCGGTGCGTGAGCTCTCGCCGATCTCCCGTACGGGCCGGCGGGTCGTCTCGGTGAAGTAGCCGGTCAGCAGCTGGATGGCGCTGGCCAGCACCAGGCCGATGAGGACCGCGCCGATCGCGATGAGCCGCGGGTCGGCGTCGGACTGCACGCGCGAGCCGGTCAGGCCGGCGAAGTCGCCCGGCAGGAACCAGAACGCCGCCGCGGTCACCAGCACCGCCGAGATGGCGGCCGAGATGAAGAAGCTGCGGTTGATGGCGGCCATGCCGTTGCGGTCGCGGTCGCGCATGCCGGTGACGAAGATGCCGATGATGGCCGTGATCACGCCGATCATGGGCACGATCAGCGGGAAGACCAGACCCTCCTCGCCGAACGCCGCCCGGCCCAGGATGAGGCTGGCGACCAGCATGACCGCGTACGACTCGAACAGGTCGGCCGCCATGCCGGCGCAGTCGCCGACGTTGTCGCCCACGTTGTCGGCGATGGTGGCGGCGTTGCGCGGGTCGTCCTCGGGGATGCCCTGCTCGACCTTGCCCACCAGGTCCGCGCCGACGTCCGCGGCCTTGGTGAAGATGCCGCCGCCGACCCGCATGAACATCGCCAGCAGCGCCGCGCCGAAGCCGAAGCCTTCGAGCACGCCGGGCGCCTCGCCCTGGTAGAGGAGCACGACCACGGCCGCGCCCAGCAGGCCGAGGCCCACCGTGAACATGCCGGCCACGCCGCCGGTCCTGAACGCGATCCGCATGGCGCGCTTCTCGCCCGCCTCGTTGGCCGCGGCGGCCACGCGGACGTTGCCCCGCACCGCCAGCCACATGCCCATGAACCCGGTCAGCGCGGAGAAGACCGCCCCGACCACGAAGAAGATCGAGCGTCCGATCCGGACGTCGGTCTCCCCCGGCAACAGCAGCAAAAGGAAGGGAATCACGACGACGAAGATCGCCAACGTGCGGAACTGGCGCGCGAGATAGGCGGCGGCGCCTTCTTGTACGGCGCGGGCGATGTTCTGCATGCGCTCGGTGCCCTGGCCCGCGCCCAGCACCTCCCGTACCAGGCCACCTGCCACGGCCAGCGCGATCAGCGCGACCGCGGCGACCACGACCACGATGGTGAGATTGTTTCCGCTCAGGGCCAGATTCTGTGCTGGCTCCGCTGCCAGCATGTGCCTGCTCATCGTTCTCCTCGGCAAGACCGGTCGTCCTGCCCGGGCGGTGCTGCGCCCCTCCTCGGCGGGTGTTGCGGCACCATCCGGGTTGTGGGTGCCGCTTCCGGTTGAATCCGCTGTTCCGCAGGATCACCTTGGCCGGTGCCGGGAGTCTACGCAGGCAGTGAACGGATATGAAGGCTCCGAAGGTCACTAATTATGCGCGCGTCCAGTAGAGGCCGGTCAGCGGCCCGGTTTGCGTTCTGACAAGCGGTATTTCCGCCGGTTTAAGGTCGTGACAAGACCGGTTTACGGACGGCCCAGAATGGGGATGGAGGGACACTTGTCAGATCACCTCACATGCCACTGATCAGCCTAGTAGCGGACCAAGGGGACCCACGCGCGCCCCGGAACCCCCGAGTTAAAGCCCACCCCGAACCCCGAACCCCCGACCCATATCCACCCCACCCCGGGCCCTGAGTCCACTGTCCCGACCCGGTCCACGGCCCGTCCAGAGCCCGGTCCACGATCCGTGGCGCCGGTTCACGGCCTTCGGTCCACGGCCCCGGCCCTCAGCCCTCGGGCCGCCGCACAACGCCGGCGAGCACCACAACGGCCACCCACCGCGAACACCGCCCGGCCATCGACCCGGCGATCGACCACAAGCGCCTGCTACCCATCTGGGACCACCGGCCAGAAGCGTCTGTAGCCGCCCGGGGCCGTCGCTCACAAGCGCCCGCCAGCCCACCCTGGGCCATCACCCACGAGCGCCTGTCGGCCCGCCCTGGGCCCCATCGACCACAAGGGCCTCTCGGCTCGTCCGGGGTCCTTTCCGCCGGCCCGCACCCATCTACCCAAGCCCAATGGCCCGGCCGTGCGCCTGGAATCCCTCCCTGCCTTCCAACGGCACGCCTCGCTGACGGCCCTCGCCGTGTGTTCGGTCCGATCCGTTCGACGAAGCCTGAGCCTTTGACCAGGCGTGGGGGTGGCGAACCGGTGCGAGTGCCCGCGTCGCTGTGAGCGCCCGCATCTCGGTGAGCGCCCGCCTCTCCGTTCCGGACGTTCCGCCGTTCCACCGGCAGGCCGAACCGGAAGATGTCGCGACAGGAGGACTCCCGGCACGCACCACCGAGCACACAACCGTGCAAGCCCCCACCACGGGACCGTACGGTCACCCACGGCGCAACCAGCTACGGCATGGCGGCACGCCGATGCTCGCGCACCGACCTCACACACGATCGGGGCACCGAGCAGCAAGAGGCGATCGACCATGCGGCCTCAAAGCCCACGCCCGGGCACCGCCAGGACACCCGATCGGCCCGGAACACGGATCAGCGGAGGGCGCCTCGGCGGCTCGCCGTACAGGGTGGTTGGGGCCGTGGGGTTCGGGCCCCCGGCCAGAACCACCCCTGACGGCTTACGGCGTCGGGATCCCATTGGAGGCGGGCCAGCTCATCCGGATGTCGGTCCCCTTGGGAGAGGGGAAGACCTCGACGTCGTCGGCCAGCCCCGAGATGACCGCGAGGCCGAAGCCCGTCATGAACGAGTCGGACAGCATGCCCAGGTCGAGCGGCTGCTCCTGATGGATCTCGTCGCTGGGGGCCTGGTCGCTGACGGTGACTTCGAATCGTCCGGAATCGTCACGAAGCTCGATGCGGATGGGCTCGCCCGGGCAGTGAGCGCGGTGCGCCTCGACTGCCCGGGAGCACGCCTCACCCACGGCGAGCCTGACCTCATCCAGCAGGGACTCCTCCACACCGGTGCGACGCGCGATCGCCGTGGCCACCAGCCGGGCGGTGCGCACGTGTGCGGGAAGGGCGCTGAATGTCAGCTCGACGGTAGCCATGCTACTTGTCTTTGCCGTGAGCTTCCTTGGCCTCGTCGACCGAAGCGTAAATCCCGAAGACCTTGGTCAGACCGGTGATCCGGAAGATCTTGAGGATGCGCTCCTGCGTGCAGACCAGCTCCAGGGAGCCGTCGTGCGCCCGGACCCGCTTGAGCCCGCCGACCAGGACGCCGAGGCCCGTGGAGTCGAGGAAGTCGACCTTCTCCATGTTGACCAGAAGGTGGAAGTTGCCCTTGTTCACCAGGTCGATGAGGAGTTCACGCAATCTCGGCGCCGTGTAGACATCGATCTCACCCTCGACCTCGACGATGGTGAGTCGGTCTTCGTTGTGGTGATCCAACTTCAGATCCACAGATCCTCCAGCGCCTCGCCTGCGAAAGTACTCTTGCCGGCCTGGCAATCTGGAGCGTGGCCCCAGACTGTCCGACCCTGACGCGCGGCATTCAACCACGCGCCTGGCTTGTGTCTATACGAAATCACGATTCCCGGCGACTTTGCCCACTGATGCAAGACTGGAAACAGTGACTTCCTCCGCATCCTCCCCAGAACAGGCAGGTCCACTCCTCCGCCACCTGCTCGGTGTTCCCGCACGTCATGAGCGGGTCACCCATGTGGAGCATGTTCCAGCACGTCAGGCGGGTCAAGCCCGTTGGCCCGACTGGGCTCCGAACGTGCTCGTTACGCGCTTGGCGAACCGTGGGGTCACAGGACTCTGGCCTCACCAGTACGAGGCCGCCGACCTGGCATTCCGTGGCCGAAACGTGATCATCTCCACCGGCACGGCGTCGGGGAAGTCCCTGGCGTACCTCACTCCGGCGGTCGCCTCCTGTCTCGACGGCGGCACGGTCCTGTACCTGACGCCGACCAAGGCCCTGGCCGCCGACCAGCTGCGCGGGCTTCGTGAGCTGCGCATCACGCAGGTGCGCGCGGCCACGTTCGACGGCGACACGCCGTTCGAGGAACGCACCTGGGTACGCCAGCACGCCAACTACGTCCTGACCAACCCCGACATGCTGCACCGCGGCATCCTGCCCGGACACGCCCGGTGGTCGTCGTTCTTCCGCCGGCTGCGCATGGTGGTCGTGGACGAGTGCCACGGCTACCGCGGCGTCTTCGGCTCCCACGTCGCCCAGATCCTGCGGCGGCTGCGCCGGGTGTGCGCCCGGTACGGCTCGCAGCCCACGTTCCTGCTCGCCTCGGCGACGGCCAGCGAGCCCGGGACGTTCGCGAGGAGGCTGACGGGGCTTGAGATGGACGAGGTGACCGTGGACGCCTCCCCCAAGGGTTCCACCACGGTGGCGCTGTGGGAGCCGCCTCTGACCGAGCTACGGGGCGAGGGAGGGGCGCCTGTGCGGCGCACCGCCACGGCGGAGGCCGCCGACCTGCTCGCCGATCTCGTCCTGGCCGACGTCCGCACCCTGGCCTTCGTCCGCTCCCGCCGTGGCGCCGAGACGGTCGCCCTGACCGCCCGCGCGAAACTCGCCGACGTGGCCTTCTCCACGCCCTACACCCCCACCTCCCACCCCAACAAGCCCTCCACACCCGCAGACAGCACCCCCGCGGACGGCACTCCGGCGAACGGCACTCCAACGAACGGCACTCCGGCGGACGGCACTCCCGACCCTCCGGGCGCCCCGGATACCCCGACCACCCAGACAGTCCCCAACACCTCAAGCCGTCCATACACCCCGAACACTCCGGGCCGTCCAGACGGCCTGAGCAGTCCGGACGGCCCAGGCAGCCCAGGCGGCCCGGACGGCCCGGACGGTCCGGAGGGTCCGGAGGGTCCGGAGGGTCCGGAGGGTCCAGACGGCTCGGGCGCGATGGGTACTGGCGCCGGCTCCTCGGCGCCCTCAAGCGCCCGCCCCGTCACCTCCCCCACCGGCGTGCCGAGCAGCAGTTCGCTCTCCTGGCCCCTCCCCGGCCTGGCCGACCTCCCCAACAAGATCGCCGCCTACCGGGCGGGCTACCTCGCCGAGGACCGCCGCCTCCTGGAGAAGTCCCTCCGCGACGGCACCATCATGGGCCTCGCCACCACGAACGCCCTCGAACTCGGCGTGGACGTCTCCGGCCTCGACGCCGTCCTGATCGCGGGCTGGCCCGGCACCCGGGCCTCCCTCTGGCAGCAGGCGGGCCGCGCGGGCCGCGACGGCCGGGACGCCCTGGCCGTCCTGATCGCCAGGGACGACCCCCTGGACACCTACCTCGTCCACCACCCGCAGGCCCTGTTCGGCCAGCCGGTGGAGGCGATCGTCCTGGATCCCGACAACCCGTACGTCCTGGGGCCCCACCTCTGCGCCGCCGCCGCCGAGATCCCGCTGACCGAGGCCGACCTCCCCATCTTCGGCCCGACCACCGCCCATCTCCTGGACGACCTGACGAGCCGGGGCATGCTGCGCCGGCGTCCGGCGGGCTGGTTCTGGACCAAGCGCGAGCGCGCCACCGACCTCGCCGACATCCGGGGCGGCGGCGGAGCTCCCATCCAGGTCGTGGAGGCGTCCACCGGCCGCCTCCTGGGCAGTGTGGACGAGCCCTCCGCCCACACCACCGTCCACACGGGAGCGATCTACATCCACCAGGGCGAGACGTTCCTCGTGGATCTCCTCGACCTGGAGGCGGGGGTGGCCCTGGTCACCGCCGCCGACCCGGACTACTCGACGTTCGCCCGCGACATCACCGACATCTCCATCCTCGGCACCCAGCGTTCCCGGCCGCTGGGTCCAGGCACCCTGCACTTCGGCGAGGTCGAGGTGACCAGGCAGGTCGTCTCGTACCTCAAGAGGCGGTTCCAGTCAGGCGAGATGCTCGGGGACGAACCTCTCGACCTGCCCCCGCGCACCCTGCGCACCCGCGCCGTCTGGTGGACCCTCCCCGCCTCGGCCGTGGCCCCGCTCGCGGAGGCGGGCATCGACCTCGGGGGCGCGGCACACGCCGCCGAGCACGCCTCGATCGGCCTGCTCCCCCTGTTCGCGACGTGCGACCGGTGGGACATCGGCGGCGTCTCCACGGAGCTGCACGCCGACACGGGCCTGCTGACGGTCTTCGTGTACGACGGCCACGAGGGCGGCGCGGGCTTCGCCGAGCGTGGCTACGCGCGGGCGACGGACTGGTTGACGGCCACCCGCGAGGCCATCATCTCCTGCGAGTGCGAGCGTGGCTGCCCTTCCTGCATCCAGTCGCCCAAGTGCGGCAACGGCAACGAACCGCTGGACAAGCGAGGCGCCATCCGCCTGCTGAACGCCCTGCTCGCCACCGGCTGACTGCTCACCACCGGCTGACACCCATCGCCCCGGCGGCCCAGGCACCCCCCTGCCGCCCTCATGCCGCCCTCGTCAGCCGCTGCTAGCTGAGGCCGCCCGTGTGCCGGCGCGCCGCGTAAGCGGATTTGCCCGTCCCTTCGCTGCCTCCTTCATCGGCCGCCGTGTCGTCATCCGGCGCCCAGAAATCCGCCGCCCCCGGCTGCGGCCGCTCCCAGAACCCGCTGTCCTCCATCGATCTCGGCGAAGGCGGCAGGTAGTCGTCCCACCGCTCCTCGATGATCCGGGCGGCAGGCCGTGGTGCCGCCTCGGACGGCTCAGGCACGTCGATCACAGCCGAGCTGGGCAACGCGATGCGCACCGGCTCCTGCCGCCCTCCACGCTCCCCCCGCCCACGTGCGCCTCCGTCGCCCCCGCCTCCGTTGTCCGCGCCCCGGCCACCTGCACCCCGGCCACTGGCGTCTCCGTCACCCGTTCTCCGGTCACCCGTTCTCCGGTCACCCGAGCTCCGGTCACCCGCGCCCCGGTCACCCGAGCTCCGGCCGCCCGCGCCCCGGTCACCCGCGCCCCGGCCGCCCGCGCCCCGGCCGCCCGCGCCCCGGCCGCCCGCGCCCCGGCCGCCCGCGCCCCGGCCGCCCGCGCCCCGGTCACCCGCGTCTCCGTCACCTCGGCCGGACGCGCCGATTCCCTTCACCGCAGCGGCAGCGACCTGCCCCTCGGCCCCACCTACCGGCAGCACGACCCCCCGCCCGTCCACAGGCGTCCGCCCGCCTGCGGGTAAGGACGCTCCTGCTCCCGAACGCCCGGCCGCCGCCTCGGTACCACCCGGATCGCCTCCCGCCGGAGACGGCACCCGGCCACCCACAGACCGCACTTGACCATCCACCGGGGACGGCGTCCGGCCGCCCGCCTGAGGCTCCTGCGGCATCCGGGTCTTGGCCACCGCGAGAATCACCGCAGGTCTGCGCCGCACTGTGGCCGCCGTCCCGGTCACGGCCGCCGGTGCCCCGCCCGCAACGCCCCGCACCGCCCCTGTCTCCGCGAGAGCACTCCCGCCCCCAGATCGCGGAACTCCCGCACCCGCTGCCGCCGAGGCCGTAGCGGAAGCAGAACCAGGAGCAGAACCAGGACCAGGAGCAACCGTCGCCGAGGCAGCCCTCGGGGACGGCGAGCGCCCTCCCGCCTCGGCGACCAGCGCCCGCCGGCGCGCCCAGGCCCCGACATGGGCCCCGAGCAGCAGCAGGAGCAGCCCGCCCGCGACATACAGCCCGTACTGGCCGACGTCCCCCAACGCGGACTCACCGGACTGCGCCTTCACCCCGTCCACCTGGACAGACGCGGAATCCGCGCCGCCATCGCCTCGCTCGTCCCGGCTCTCGCCGGCCCCGCCGGACCCGTCATCCTCGACGCTGCCCGACGGCACCAGGCCCGCCGGCTCCCCCTGCTGCGGATCGGCGGTCGGTATGGGCAGGTTGCCTTTGGCGTCTGTGTCCGGAATCGCCGGCACCTTGGCCGTCGCCTTCGGCTTGTGGGCGGTGGGCCTGCTGGAGGGCTGGGTCTGCTGCTGCTTCCTGGCGGGCAACGTCGGCAGCGGATCGACCTTCTCGGCCTCCTTGGGCCGCTGCCGCGTCTGCGTCCTGTTGGCCGTCTTCCTCGGCTGGGCGGCAGGCGGGGCAGGCACGCTGACGTAGGCGGCACCCGACTCGCCCGACCCCACGGACCCTCCGTCACCGTCGCCACGGAAGGCCCTGACCGTGAACCCCACCTTCTGCCCGGCCGCCTTGGCCGGCACCGCCAGCACCGCCTTGCACGAGCCGCCACCGCACGCGCTGTCCGCCGACAACCTCCCCACGACGCCTGACTGCGTGTTGGACACCTGATACGCCTGCAGATCGGGCTCGGCTCCCTTGCTCCAGGTCACCACGACCTTCTGGGTGCCCTGGAGGCTGGCGTTCACGTTGCTCGGCGTCTCGGCGGGCCGCCGTAGCTTGAAGGTGACGCTGTCGTACCTGGTGCCGGTGATCTCGCCCTTGAGCGTCACGGTGAAGGTGCCGTTCGGCGCGTCCCCGGCGTCGAACGTCCCGGAGATCGTCTGGTTGGCGCCCCCGCCGACCACTTTCGTGGAGGACGTCGAAGGCCCGTCGACGTACAGCCCCATACGCAACTGCATGAGCCCGGTACGGGCGGAGATCGTCACCGACGACCCCGACACCACCTGGCCGTCCGACGGCGAGGTGATCTGTCCGGAAGAGTGCGCTTCCACCGTCACGGTCGCATGAGCGGATCCGCCGAGCGCCAGTGATCCCACCGCGACGATTCCCGCGGCCGCCACTCCCGCGGCCACCACTCTGCCGACTACCGTCACGACGCTTCCCTCCATCGAGAGCCTCGCGCCGCCCGGCCACCCTGTCGGGGTGGGAGCGGCGACCGGAAGTGCAGTCCGCCCGGCGATACGGTCACCGACCGCCCCCGGACCCGCACCCTAGTGACTCCGTCCCGGCTCTCCCAGACCCTTCATCACGAACGGCATGGACCGAGGGTAAGCGGAACGTTACGTGAGACATCTCGCTCTTGGACACCACGTCCAAGAAGTCGTGACTTGATTGCGACCTAGCCTCATAAAACCCAAAATCATCGTTCTTCACATGTCGGCCGACTCCCAGCCAGTGGCATGCGCAAATGCCGTTTAACCCGCTCTCTCCAGCAGCCCAGCCAAAACAACACTTTCGGAACGTCGCATATCGGTGGAGGTCCAGCCGAAGATCAGCAATGAGGGCGGCCGGCTCTCCCTGGAATGGCTTTCGGGTGGCGTTCCAGCACGTCATCCTTCTCGACCGGCCGCGTTTCCGGCCTGGTTCGTGAGCGTCACCGGGCCGGCCCGCGATCGGCCTATGACCGTTCGCGTGCCCACGACCGGCAGCGAGATCGACAGCGAGGTCCAGACGTCGGCCACCTCGTCGACGATCTCGCAGCCGGTCAGCCGGACGCCGTTCGCGGCCGCCAGTGCACCTGCCCTGGCGCAGGCCCCCTCCGGGTCGGCCAGCGCGAGCCGGGCGGCGGCCAGGGCGCTGAGGTCGGCCGCGTCGTTCACCCGGTGGCGCGCCACCCGTACGGCGCCCGCGGTGGCCAGAGCCGTGGCGACGGCCATCAGGAGCCCCATCAGGGCCACTCCCCACAACGTGGCCGACCCTCGCTCCCCGGCCGCAGCCCGTGGTATCCGGCACCCGGACGCCCGCGGCCGTCTTCTCATCCTGATCCGCAGCGAGTGGCCCTGAGGTGATCCTTCTTCGGGAGTGATGGCGGCCTCCTGAATCGTGTCCGTGTTCGGTGTCCGTGTCCGTGCCCGTGTCCGTGTTCGGTCGCGTGGCGATGGGGGCCACGGGCCGGGGCGGCCCGCCGGGCCAGGTGGATGGACGGCACCGGCAGGCATCGCACGGCCCGCGACCGCCAGTGCCACAAGGTTGGAGAAAGGGGCAGGGCATCGGGAATCGGGGAGTGGGGATTATGGCTCTGTGTTCGCGGTGGCGGCGGCGGATACGCGTACTGCCGGTAGTGAAGAACCCCATGCTGGTCGCACGTGAACCGCTATCTGCACTGTCGTCGTCTCTGTGTCGCGGGTTATGTCTACTTGTGCGTGTGGATTCGTGGCCGTGCGCGCGATGTCGCGAATCGCGGCCAAAGGTTCACCCCTTGCGGCGGCCCGGGCTGCCGCGCGGGCCGCGTCCACGCATTCCAGCTGGACGGCGACGGCCTGGACGGCCCAGAGCGCGGCCGCCAGGACGACCATGAGGGCCGGCAGGACCGCGGCGGTCTCGGCGGTCACCGATCCTCGCGCCGCCGGTACGCCCTTGAGGAGCCGCCGGGGGCAGGGGGTCATGCGTTCGTGTTGGTGTTGAGCGCTCGGCCGATGATGGCGGACAGCAGCTCCGAGATCTCACTGCTATTGACGATCTTGAAGAGGAGCGCGGCGAACGCGCAGGCCGCGATGGTGCCTACGGCGTACTCGGCCGTGGACATGCCGCGCTCCCGGTGCACGCTCGCGTAGTGCAGCCACTTGTTGAAGCGGCGGCGGGACGCGGGGCGAACGGTCCGAGAGCCGGTGTCCGCGCTCTTCGCCGCATCGGCAGGGCCGGGATTCGCGGCGAGGGCCGTGATTTCCGGGGCGGCGTCGCCGGTGTCCTGTCGCGTGGTGGCGATGGTGGGGCTGGGCATCGTGCCTCCAGGTGCTCGGTGGGCCGGAGCCGTGTCCGGCGGGATTCCTAGGTTGGCCTGGATCGAGCGCGCCGGAGCGGCCGAGCGGCGTTCTGTGGATAGTGCGGCACGAGGCGGGGGCAGCGCGTGCGCACGCCCGGCTCGACCTCGGGTAACGGCCGGAGCGATCACCTGCCCGAAGGGGCCGTCAAACCTGGCTTGTACGCGCCGGGAGGGAATGTCCCTCTCGCGATGGACCCAACGATCGAGCGTGCTGATGACGCCAGAAGGGGAGCCAGACCCGTACCGTTTCGCCCATGAAATCCAACAAGAACGTTTTCCGACGCTTTGTCGCTATTGCCGGTCTCGCTTTCGCCGCCGTCGCTCTGCCCACGGCCGCGCACGCCGAGAGGGCGCCCGGCTGGTACGGCCCGTACGACTGGCGCACGTGCTCAAGCGTGGCCCTGCAGGCGGGCGGCCCCACGGCGGGCGCCTACTGCACGCTGCGCGACGGCCGCTGGTACCTGGTGATCACCAGGTAGGACGAACGCCTCCCCCCGGCGGCTCCGCGCCGCCATACCCGTCCGCCGGCGCGGTGGCACAGGGCTCTGCCTCTGGCGGCTCGTGTCATCACGCCTCCCCCTGCACCGGCACCTGCTCGCCACCGTCACCGTGCAGATCAGCGCCACCGGAACGCGGACGATCACCGAAGTCCTCCACGACCACACGGTCAAGAGCGGCACGAAGAGCCGGACCCTCACCGTGTCCGGCGCCAGCCAGGCGGAGGCAACCGGCACCTTCCAGCAGTCGTGGACGGACGCCGTTCCGCAGACGCCCCGGCTGACACCCGTCACCGACCACGCCGGCCGCTGCGGTTCCGACGTGACGTACATGCTCAGCGCGCGGATCGACTCCGAAGCCGCCCAGACCGTCCGTTACCGCTGGGTCGACGCCTAGGAACAGCCGATTCCCGGGCTGGAGGGCGAGCGGGGAAATCACTCAACCCGTCCCGCGTAAAGGGCGCGTCCCTGCGGGACCCCGCGGTACCGGACGACCTGTTTGAGCGCGGAGTTCGAGTCGATCAAGCCGGTGTCCGGCAACTGCCGTGCCGCGAGGTCAGGGCGGCTGGAGGTCGAGGCCATGGACGGGACGGCACTGTCGTGATCAGGGATCTTCCCTACCAGGACCTGCGCGAGTGACGGGGAAGCGGCATCCCGTAGTGGTGCGGCCGTCCGCCCGCTGCTGACGCCGCCCGTACGGTTGCCGACCGGAAGGGCGTGCCGGGCTCCCGCCGCGTGGTGCCGTGGACGAGCTCAGAACGACCTCGCCCAGGGGACAGGGCAGGACGCCTGAGGACGGCGGGGTGGGCGGTTCACGGGAGGACGATCGCGGAGGCGAGGCCGGCGACGACCGGGACGATTCCCAGCAGGACGAATGCCGGGAGGAAGCACAGGCCCAGAGGCGCCACCGCCTTCACGCCGACGCGTCTCGCGGCTGCGGCGGCGCTCGCCCGGGCGGCTTCGCGGGCGTCATCGGCGAGGCGGGTCAGGGCGTCGGCCACTGGGGTGCCGCTCTGCATGGCTCTGACCATGGTCCGGGAGAGCTGGCCCAGCTCGGGCTCCCGGGCCAGGAGGGCCCAGGTGGGCTCCGGGTCCGCGCCGAGGCGGAGCCGGCTGCTCACCCAGGTCAGGCGCTCGCCGAGGGGGCCGCCTACCGCTTCGGCGGTGATCTCGGTGGCGGAGCTGATCGGGCGGCCGGCGAGGAGGCAGGCGGTCAGCAGGTCGGCGGCGAAGGGGAGGTCGAGGAGGATCTGGCGCCGGTCGTGCTGGGTGCGGGTCGGCTGCTTCCTGTGCAGGTAGATGCCGGTGGCGGGGGCCGTCAGGAGGCCGGCGAGGGTGCCGGTGGTGCCGCCGATCAGGAGGGCGATCGCCAATCCGGCGGACGCGGCGGCGATGACCGTTCTGGGGGCGATGGCGGAGCGGGCCGGGGGGCCGGGGAGTTCTTCGCGTTCCGGGGCGGGATCGCGGGGAGGGCACAGGTCGGCCAGGCGTTCGTGTGGCGTGCGCGGTGGCAGCCAGAGCCAGGTGGCGGTGGCGGCGCACAGGGCGGAGAGCAGGTGCAGCACGGGATGGTCTCCATCGACCGGAGGAAAGCGGTGCCGGGAGGCGACGTCGAGGAAAGCGGTGCCGGGAGGCGACGTCAGGGAAGGCGACGACAGGAGTCGCGAGGGGCGACCTGAGCTGGACGGCTTGGGCTGGGCAGGGTCGAGGTGGCGAGTCGAGGTGAGCAAGGCCGGGACGGCCTCAGGCGCACCGGGCCGGGACAACCCCGGGTGAACAGGGCCGGGACGGCTCGAAGTGAGCAGGGCCGAGGCCGGCCGAAGTGAGCAGGGTCGAGGCCGGTCGAAGTGAGCGGAGGTCAGCCTTCGGCCTGGTTGGACATGCGGCTGGTCCACCACAAGCCGCAGGCGTTGAGGGTGATGCCTGTCGCCAGGCAGGCCAAGCCCGGGAGGCCGCCCAGGAGGAAGCGCAGGGGGTGCATGTTCAGGGCGGCGGCCATGAGGAGGCCCAGGACCGGCAGCACGGCGAGCATCCTGGCCGTGGTGCGCGGGCCCGCCAGTTGGGCCGCCACGTCCTGGCGGTGCGCCTGGGTGGTGCGTAACGTGACGGCGACGCGCTCGACCAGGGTTGCCAGACCGGCCCCGGCGCTGGTGCTCACCTGCCAGCAGGCGGCCAGCCGGCGCAGGCCGTCGCCGCCCTGACGTGGGGCCGCGGTGACCAGGGCGGCAGGGACGTCGCCGCCGTTCCTGGCCGCGGCTTCGACGGGGCGCAGGAGGTCGGGGTCGGGAAGATCGACCGCGGCCATCGCCCTGGTCAGGGCCTCGCCCGGCGGGCGTCCCGCGCACAGCTCCGCGGAGAGGGCCTGGCAGAGCTCGATGGAGGCCAGCCGCCACGCCTCGGCGCGGCGTTTCGGGCCGCGGTAGGCGGCGAGAAGCTCGCGCAGATGACGCCGTCGCGGGCGACGGGAACGGGGCGGCGCGGTGAGCCTGGTCAGACGGGTGATGGCGACGGCCGGGGTTGTCCACAGCCACACGGCGCACGCTGTGAACGACGCGGCCAGCCAGACGGCGGCGCTGGTCAAGACGCCTCCCCGTGCCGGTCGAGGCCCACAGCGTGGACGAAGCGCTCGTGGGCCGGGCCGGGATGCGTGGTGCCCGCCGGGTCGAAGGTCAGGGCGGGAAGTGCTTCGACGAAGCCCCCCGGCGTTCTGGCGAGCAGGCAGATCTCGGCTACGCGCCTCCGGCCGTCGCGGCGGTCGCGGGTCAGGTGGACGACGGCGCCGAGGGCGGCGGCCAACTGGCTGTGGACGGCCTCGCGGCTCAGGCCCGCCGCGCAGCCCAGGGCCTCCAGCCGGGGCGGGACGTCGGCGGCGGTGTTGGCGTGCAGGGTGCCGCAGCCGCCCTCGTGACCCGTGTTGAGCGCGGCCAGAAGGTCCACCACCTCGGCGCCGCGCACCTCGCCGACCACGAGACGGTCCGGGCGCATGCGCAGGGCCTGGCGTACGAGGTCGCGCAGGCCCACGCCGCCGGCGCCCTCCAGGTTGGGGGGACGGGTTTCGAGGCGGACCACGTGGGGGTGGCGGGGGCGCAGCTCGGCTGAGTCCTCCACCAGGAGGAGGCGCTCGCCCGGGTCGGCGAGGGACAGCAGGGCCGACAGGAGGGTGGTCTTGCCGGTGCCGGTGCCGCCGGTCACCAGGAAGGCCAGCCTGGCGGTGACCATCGCGGTGAGGACCGCGATGGCCGGTCGCGTGATCGTGCCGGCCTCGGCCAGGTCGTGGAGGGTGAACGTGCGGCGCGGCGGCAACCGGAGGGACAGGCAGGTGCCTTCCGGGGCCACGGGCGGGAGCACGGCGTGCAGGCGTACGCCCCCCGCCAGCCTGGCGTCCACGTAGGGGGAGGCGTCATCGAGGCGCCTGCCCGCCGCGGCGGCCAGGCGCTGGGCCAGCCGGCGGACCGCGGCGTCGTCGGTGAAGCTCGTGGACGTGCGGCTGAGGCCCGTGCCGTCGTCCAGCCACACCTCGTGAGGGCCGTTGACGAGGACGTCCGTGACGTCGGGGCGGGCGAGGAGCGGTTCGAGGGGGCCGGCGCCCATCAGGTCGGCGCACAGGGCGCGGGCGACGGCGAGGATCTCGGCGTCGCCGTAGACCGCCCTCTCGGCTCTCAGGGCGACGGCGACCTGGGCGGCGCTGGGCTCGGCGCCGGTGCGGGCGAGGCGGACCCGAACGGCCTCCACCAACTCGGGAGAGACGGGTGGTGGGGGCGGGGTCACTGGTGACTGTGGTGGCTGGTCGGGCCGTGCGGCATGCGAGGACAAGGTGATCACCTCTTGGGTGGCTGGGGCTACGGACGCGGAGGGCCGGGTGAGGCCGGCTCCTCTCAGGCGGCGGGGAGGAGGTCTTGGAGGAGGGAGGCGCACAGGGTGCCCAGCGCGGTGCGGGGACCCAGCTTGGGCAACTCGCCGCGGTTGAGGGTGGCGGTGAGCCGGGGCTGGTCGGGGAGGGTGCCGGCGTACGGGATGCCCAGGGAGGCGGTGGCGGTGTCGGGGTCGACGATGCCGGGGCGGAGGATCGCCCGCAGGTCCGTCGTGTGCTTGCCGGCCTCGCCGAGGACCTGGACGGCGGAGAGGACACCGCGTACGTCGGCCGCGGCGACCAGCAGAGTGGCCCGCGCCCGCGCCAGGGCCTCGACGGCGGCCTCGGAGAAGTGGCGCGGGAGGTCCACGACCACCAGGTCGAAGCCCCGCTGGCCGGCGTCCAGGACCGAGCGCATCGCCCGGGCGGGGATCGGGGCCGCCTCGCCCCGGTTGAAGGACAGGATCGCGAGGTCACCGAAGGCGGGCAGGGCCTTCTGGAGGGCGCTGCTGCCGATCCGGCCCTCCCTGGCCACCAGGTCGCCCCAGCGAGCGCCCGCCGTCTCCTCGTGGCCGAGCAGCGCGTCCATGCCGCCGCCCAGAGGGTCGGCGTCCACGAGGAGGGTGCGCAGGCGGGCGCTGCCGGAGGCGTGCAGGGCCAGGCAGGCCGACAGGACGCTCGCGCCCACCCCGCCTCGGCCGCCCAGCACGCAGAGGACCGGGCCGGAGCGGGGCTCCGGCTCCATGGCGTCGGCGAAGCGATCCACCAGGGAGCGCTCGTCGCCGGGGAGCGTGATGACGGCCTGGGCGCCCACGGCGACGCATTTTCGCCAGGTGTCCGGGTCGTCCGGGGTGCGGGTCACGAGGAGGACCTGGTCGCGGGGCGAGGGGGCGGTGGCGGCGACGGCGTCCGCCTGGTCGGCGCCCACCGTCACCAGCGGGGCGAGGCTCCAGTAAGGGCGGGCGTGGGCGGGGAGGTGGGCGACGTCGAGCTGGGCGCCGGCGGCGGCCGCGATGCGGACCAGGTCGTCGAGCAGGGCGTGGTCGTCGGTGATGACCAGGGGGCGGTGCATGGGGGCCTCCCGTTGCTGGGCGGTGGGAGGTCCAGGGTGACGCGGAAGGCGGGTGCGGCGAGGGGCCGAACGGGATTCTGTGGATGACGGAGCCGGGCGAGGGGCTTCCTGTGGACAACGGATGAGCGCGGGCGCCGCCTTGGGACGTGCGGAGGCTCGGACCTCGGGGGCCCACCGGCCCGGGCTTGCAGATCGCAGAGGGCGGGGGCCGGGGAGGCCGGGAAAAGGGGCGACCCCCGCCGGGGGGGAGAGCGGGGGTCGCCTGATCGGTCCGGCTCCGGGGGGGTAGAGCCGGTCCCGTTTCAGAAGAAAGCTTTCATCACTTCACCGGAGCCTGGCAAGGGACTTGCAAAGCTATCCCGCACAGGGGCGCTCCAGTTTCGGGCGATACCACCGTATGCTGCCCGATCAGATCGAGTTTCGTCGAGCAGCAATCTCGCATTTCCGCCAAGTTTTTTCGCGAACCCATAACGATCACATAAAGACGATCACGGACAGTGATCGTCACGAGAAGGTA
Source organism: Nonomuraea sp. NPDC050783 (assembly GCF_040802095.1). Taxonomy (NCBI): domain Bacteria; kingdom Bacillati; phylum Actinomycetota; class Actinomycetes; order Streptosporangiales; family Streptosporangiaceae; genus Nonomuraea; species Nonomuraea sp. NPDC050783. Next base: position 25,095 of record NZ_JBFAHK010000023.1, on the reverse strand, counting down.
ACCCGGGCAGCGCGGAGGCCGGCCCGCGGCCGGGACGCCGGAGCGGGCGAGGCCGGGCGAGGGCGGGCGGGCGCGGGCGAGGATGGGTAAAGGTCTTGGTCCGAGGGGTTCCCATCAGCGCGGATCCGTCGTAGAAAGGTGTCACGGACCACTTGTCCGGGCGCATCAGCCAGGTACCCACGCGCGACCAGCCGCGGGAGGCGCGTCGTGGCGGGCTTGACCCGTTCCGACGAATAGAGGTGCACGCTTGGTAACCCGGCGTGATGCGCCGGCGGACGGCGTCTCAGGATTGAGACGCCGTCAGCTATGTCCGCCCCCCGTTCCACCAGGCTCTTCGCGGCGATTGTCCGTCATGTCCGGATCGCCGCCCGGCCCCTCGGGGGTACGGGTCAGCCTCTTTGCAGGGCCTCGCAGACGGCTGTCGTCTCGCGGACACCGAGGCTTACCGCGGAGGCACAGTGCTGTACCCATTGGGCGACGCCCTCGGGAGTGCCGCTCAGGTACGCCCGCAGCCCCTCCGCGTACGGCAGCTCGCGGTGCCCCACCTCCACGGCCACCAGCGACTTCGGGTCCAACCCGTACTCGACCAGCGTCAACCGCTCGGCCGAGCGCGCCACCACGCCGTCCGCGGTCCCGAACGGCCGCAGCACCACCAGCTCGGCGTGCACCACGGCCGCCAGGACGATCGCGGGGGCCTTCGTGGGCCGTTCGAGGAGGCCCATGAGGCCGTCCATGCGCGCGGCCGTCTCCTTGGCGTCCGGAGCGGGACCGAGACCGAACGGGTCGGAGGCGGCGCCCACCAGCCCGGATTCCCCCGGCTCGGAGCCCACCAGCCCGGAGTCCATCAACCCGGAGTCCATCAACCCGGCGTCCACCGGCCGAGGGCGGCCCAGCGCGGCCTCGGGGACGAGCCCGGCCGCGGCGACCGTGTGCAGGCGGGCGAGCACCTGCCGCGGCGCGCGGCGCCACGTGGCGCCCAGCCGGCCCATCTCCGCCGACGCGCGCAGGGCGCCCTGGACCAGCGGGTCGTGGATCTCGTCACGGCGCAGGGCGTCCAGGGGGACGTCCACGCCCTCGATGGCGGCCGAGGCGCGGGCGCCGCGCAGGGACGACTCCGCGGAGACCGCCGGGCTCGCGCGGCGCAGCACGCGGTGGCGGTAGAGCCTGTCGACGGCCTGGCGGGCCTCGTCCACGGCCTCCCGGACACCGGGGAGGCTCGCGATGACGGCCAAGGGGTCACTCACGAGACCTGACCCTACCGGCCGGTACGGTCCACCTCCCGCAGGCACCCGCGCGACCGGGAAGAAAGCCCGGCGACGACGGGCCCGGAGGCCCCGAAACGGGCGGCGGGCAATCCCGGGCGGCAATCCTGACGACCAATCCGCCCCGCGCGAAGAACGATCTCGCGGGGGCCTATAAACCCTTGCCGTGCCCCGCCCGCATATTCTCCTGATTTCAGGATGACAACATTTCCATAGCGTTGGTAAGCGTCGGTGATAAGCCGTGGCCCGCCCTCGCGCCCCGAGGTACAGACCTGTCTAGACCTCTTGTGTGCGGAGGCCGTGAGCTGGTGAAGTGGGACACGACCTATCCAACCTGGCCATAGAAGGAGCACGAGGTGGCCCCGGAGACCTCTGGCAACGAGACCCAGGCGCTGTCCAACCTGCTGCAGGAGAACCGCCGGTTCGCACCACCGGCGGACCTGGCGGCGGCCGCGAACGTGACCGCCGCCGCGTACGACGAGGCCGCCGCCGACCGTCTCGCCTTCTGGGAGCGCGCGGCCGAGCGCCTGACCTGGGCCAAGCGGTGGGACACGACCCTGGAGTGGAACCCGCCCTTCGCCAAGTGGTTCATCGGCGGCGAGCTCAACGTGGCCTACAACTGCGTCGACCGCCACGTCGAGGAGGGCCGCGGCGACAAGGTCGCCTACTACTGGGAGGGCGAGCCGGACGACGACACCCGCGTCCTCACCTACAACGACCTGAAGACCGAGGTCAGCAAGGCCGCCAACGCGCTGGCCGAGCTGGGCGTGGGCAAGGGCGACCGGGTCGCCATCTACATGCCGATGATCCCCGAGCTGCCGATCGCGATGCTGGCCTGCGCCCGCATCGGCGCGGTCCACTCGGTGGTGTTCGGCGGTTTCTCCGCCAGTGCGCTGAAGAGCCGCATCGACGACGCCGACGCCAAGCTGGTGATCACGGCCGACGGCGGCTACCGCCGGGGCAAGCCGAGCGCGCTCAAGCCGACCGTGGACGAGGCCGTCGCCGAGTGCCCGCAGGTCGAGAACGTCCTCGTGGTACGCCGCACCGGCCAGGACGTCGCGTTCGGCGACAAGGACCTGTGGTGGCACGACGTGGTCGACCGCCAGAGCGACCAGCACACCCCGCAGCCCCACGGCGCCGAAGACCCGCTGTACATCCTCTACACCAGCGGCACCACCGGCCGGCCCAAGGGCATTCTGCACACGACCGGCGGCTACCTCACGCAGACGGCCTGGACGCACCACGCGGTCTTCGACCTCAAGCCCGAGACCGACATCTACTGGTGCACGGCCGACATCGGCTGGGTGACCGGCCACTCCTACATCGTCTACGGCCCCCTGGCCAACGGCGCCACCAGCGTCATCTACGAGGGCACCCCCGACACCCCGCACCGCGGCCGGTTCTGGGAGATCGTGCAGAAGTACAAGATCACGATCCTCTACACGGCTCCGACGGCGATCCGGACGTTCATGAAGTGGGGCGACGACATCCCCGCCAAGTACGACATGTCCAGCCTGCGCGTCCTGGGCTCCGTCGGCGAGCCGATCAACCCCGAGGCGTACGTCTGGTACCGCGAGCACATCGGCCAGAACCGCTGCCCGGTCGTCGACACCTGGTGGCAGACCGAGACCGGTGCCATCATGATCAGCCCGCTGCCGGGCGTGACCGCCGCCAAGCCGGGCGCCGCGATGCGCCCGCTCCCCGGCGTCACCGCGGACGTGGTGGACGACCAGGGCAACAGCGTCCCCGACGGCGGCGGCGGCTTCCTGGTGGTCCGCGAACCGTGGCCGTCCATGCTGCGTACGATCTGGGGCGACGACCAGCGTTACATCGACACCTACTGGAGCCGGTTCGAGGGCATGTACTTCCCCGGCGACGGCGCGAAGAAGGACGAGGACGGCGACCTGTGGCTGCTCGGCCGCGTGGACGACGTCATGCTGGTCTCCGGGCACAACATCTCCACCACCGAGGTGGAGAGCGCGCTGGTCAGCCACCCGAAGGTGGCCGAGGCGGCGGTCGTGGGCGCGACGGACCCGGTGACGGGCCAGGCCATCGTGTCGTTCGTGATCCTGCGCGGCGACGCCGAGGAGAACGACGACATCGCCACCGAGCTGCGCAACCACGTGGCCAGGACGCTCGGCCCGATCGCCAAGCCGCGCCAGATCCTGGTCGTGCCCGAGCTGCCCAAGACCCGCTCCGGCAAGATCATGCGCCGCCTGCTGCGCGACGTGGCGGAGAACCGCAGCATCGGCGACGTCACCACGCTGGCCGACAGCACGGTGATGAACCTGATCTCGGAGAAGCTGCCCTCGGCCAAGTCCGAGGACTGACCGCCGAACACCGGAAGGGGGCGTATGCCACGAAAGTTGACATACGCCCCCTTGTCCGTGTTGAGGAGAAGCCGGGGGGCCGCCGCCGGGTGCCCCCGCCCTCGGCGCTATCTTCTCCGATCGGGTAGTCCTGGGAGTGATAGCGGGACTCTTCCTTGGGAAGTTCCTCGGCGTGATCACCGGCGGCGCGCCGAGGCCGTCACCGCGGGGATCCTCGCGACCGGCCCGGTCGCGTCGCCCCCGCGCGGGTGCCGCGACTCACGCGGGTACGCGACCATCGCAATGCGCTAATGATGATTGACACGGCCACCGGGCCTCGATAGGAGACGTTCATGCCGCAGACTCCCGAGGAAGAATCCCTGGGCTCCCTGGTCGCCCAGGCGAGCAGCCAGATCTCGACCCTGGTCCGCTCGGAGATCGAGCTGGCCAAGGCCGAGTTCAGGTTCGACGCCAAGAGGGTGGGCATGGCCGGCGGCCTGTTCGCCGCCGCCGCCTTCATGGCGCACCTGTGCCTGATCCTCGCCTCGTTCACCATCGCCTACGTGCTGGCCCAGTGGTTGCCCACGTGGGCGGCCTTCCTCATCGTGACCGTGTTCTACCTGCTGGTGGCGGGTCTGCTGGTGTTCGTCGGGATCCGGCGGCTCAAGGGCCTGCAGGGCATGAAGCGCACCGCCAGGTCGATCAAGGGCCTCAAGGAGATCGCCACCCCCGACGAGGGCCCTGGGCTGCCCGCCGCCACCGCGAGCCCCGACGGCCTGCCGGTGACCCGCGATCCGGCCACCCCCGAGCCGGTGACCCGTGATGTCACCTGACGAGTCGGTCGTCCAGATCCAGGGCCCCTGGACGCACCGGGCGGTGCACGCGGGCGGCACCCGCTTCCACGTGGTGGAGGCCGGGGAGGGCCCGCTGGTCCTGCTGCTGCACGGGTTCCCGCAGTTCTGGTGGACCTGGCGGCACCAGCTCGCCTCGCTGTCCAAGGCGGGCTACCGGGCGGTCGCGGCCGACCTGCGCGGCTACGGCGGCAGCGACAAGCCGCCGCGCGGCTACGACCTGCCCACGCTGGCCGCCGACGCGGCCGGGCTGATCCGCGCGCTGGGCGAGAGCGGCGCGATCGTGGTCGGGCACGACTGGGGCGGGCTGCTGGCCTGGACGATGGCCGTGCTCGACCCCAAGTGCGTGCGCCGGCTGGTGGCCGTGTCCGCCCCGCACCCCCTGCGGATGCGCGGGGCGCTGCTCACCGATCCGCTGGGGCAGTTCAAGGCCAGCAGGCAGGCGCTGGGCTTCCAGGTGCCGCTGCTGCCCGAACACCGGCTGACCCGCAAGGACGGCGCGCTGGTCGGCCGCTACCTGCGCGAGTGGTCCCGGCCCGGCTGGCCGGAGGCCGAGGACGCGCGCGTCTACCGCGAGGCGTTCCGCATCCCGACCGTGGCCCACTGCGCGCTGGAGTACCACCGCTGGTTCGGCCGCTCCCAGTTCCGGCCGGACGGCCGGCGCTTCGCCCGCGCCATGCGTACCGAGGTGGAGGTCCCCACCCTGCACCTGCACGGCGCGCTCGACCCGCGGGTGCTGCCGCGCACGGCCCAGGGGTCGAGCCGGTACGTCGCCGCCCCCTACCGGTGGCGGCTGTTCGACGGCGCCGGCCACTTCCCCCACGAGGAGATCCCCGACGTGTTCGACACCGAGCTGCTGGGCTGGCTGGCCGACCCCGAGCCCGACCGCTGAGAGAGCTTGAGACGAGATGAGAGATCGCGACCCCGAGGGCAGGCCGCGCAACGCCCGGCCGCGTGACGCGTACGGCCGCCCGCTCCCCTACGGCTCCCCCGGCGTGCCCAGGGTCCCCGACGACTACGCGCCCACCAGCGAGCAGGCCCTCGCCGACGGGCGGCGGTTCCTGGCCGAGGGGCTGCCGTTCAACGCGCACGAGGTGTTCGAGGGCCGCTGGAAGTGCGCCCCCGAGGAGGAGCGCGAGCTGTGGCAGGGCCTGGCGCAGATCTGCGTCGGGCTCACCCACCTCCAGCGCGGCAACGGCCGCGGCGCGCTGACGTTGTTCGCGCGCGGCGCGGCCAGGGCGCAGGCGTACGGCGGCGCGTACGACGCGGTCGGCAAGGCCGCCTCCGGCCTGAGCCAGGACAGCGACCCCGAGGAGGCCGTCGCGCTGATCCTGGAGAAGCTGCCCCGCTAGCGTCCGTCCTTACGACGTGGTCCGCCAGACGTGCACCAAGCGCGCCATCAACCGGAACGGCACGGCCTGTCCCTTGGTCTGGTCGACCGTGCCGGTCAGGTGGAGGTCGAGCTCGGGGCAGGAGAAGAGCCACGTCCCGGTGACGCCCGAATGGCCGACGAGCGTGACCGGGCCGCGTCCCGCCGCCATGTACCGGGCGAGGGTGAAGAACATGGTGCCCAGGCCGTACCGGAGGACGGGGATGTTGCGCAGGCGGTTGCGCCGCTCGGTGAGCAACCCGAGCGTGCGGGGGTCGTCGAAGAGCTGACCGGCGAGCAGCGCCCGCTGGAAGGTGAGCAGGTCGGCGGTGGTGCTGCACAGGTCGTTGCTGGACTCGATCATGCCGGGCAGCTCGGCGCGCCCTGGACACCCTGCTCGCGCGCGAGCTCATCGAGGTCGCGAGCGTCGAGGCCGGGGGCAGGGGGCGCAAGGTGTACCGCCTGACCGACGCCGGGCGGGAGGAGTTCCGCACGTGGATGACCCAGGCCCCGGCCGGTCCCGACCTGGAGACCGCGGCCCTGTCCAGGCTCTACTTCCTCGGCCTCCTGGAGCCGGGCGAACGCGCGCCGGTGCTCCACCGCATCATGACCCGCATCGAGGCCGACCTCGCCACGCTCTCGGCCCTCGACGCGCACCTGGACACGCTGGACATCCCGGAGCGGCACCGCGACCTCGTCACCTACCAGCGCGCGACCCTCGACTACGGCATCGCCTCGCATCGCTTCGCCCTCGACTGGTTCCGCGCCCAGCTCGACCGCGCCCAGCTCGACCGCGCCCAGCCCGACTGCGCCCAGCCCGACCGTGCCCGGGAATGACGTGACACCCGGACCGGCGGGTCAGCGAGTCAGTCGCACTGCCGGGTGCTGGCCGGCGAGGTGTCGGTACGGCCGAGCGAGGCGTCGGGGGCGACCTCATCGGCCGTCAGCACGTAGCCGACCTCCTTCTCGTTGACGGCCGCGGCGAAGATCACGCCGAACACGCGGCCGTCCACGGTCAGCAGCGGGCCGCCGGAGTTGCCGGGCAGGACCACGCCGCGGATCTGGTAGACCTTGCGGACGACCGTGGTGTCCCGGTAGATGTCGGGGCCCTCGGCGTCGATCTTGCCGCCGATCCTGGCCGGCTCGGCGGTGAAGCCCTTGCTCTTGGGGAAGCCGGCGATGATCGCGTTGTCGCCGCGGGAGGCCTCGCCGTCGAAGGTGAGCTGGGGCAGGTCGAGGCCGGGCACGTACAGGATGGCGATGTCGCGGCGCGGGTTGTAGCGCACGACCACGGCCTCGTGCCGGACGTTGTTGTAGTCGATGATCTCCAGGTCGCGGGTCACGCCGGCGACCACGTGCGCGTTGGTCATGATGCGGCCGGGGGCGTAGACGAAGCCGGTGCCCTCGATGTGCTTGTTGCAACTCTGGGCGTCGCCCTGCACCTTGACGATGGCCCGGCGGGCGCGGCCGAGCCGGTCGCCCTGCAGCACGCTCTGGTCGGGCGGCGGCACGTCGATGAGCTGGCCCGCGCCGATGGCGTCGAAGACCGGCGGGAACTCCGAGCGGTCGATGAACCTCTTGAACGGCGCCTGCCAGTTGCGCGCGGCCTGCGGGATCGCGTCGTCGACGGTGGTCAGCAGCGCCGAGCTCTTGACCTGGTCGACCAGCGGGGAGAAGGACGTGGAGACGATCAGCGACCCGATCACCCAGGCGATGACCAGCACCGACAGCGCGCTGGCGAACGTGCCGCCCACCGCGTCGGCCACCTTCGCCGGCTCCCAGGTGACGTGGCTGCGCACCACGGCGCCGATGGTCGAGGAGGCGAACTGCCCGATCGTGGCGGACAGGAACACGATCACGATCGCGAGCAGCGCCTGCGGCGTGTCGCCGTCGACCACGGCCCTGGAGACGGGCGGCGCGATGAAGACGCCCAGCACGGCACCGCCGACGAACCCCACGAAGCTCATCGCCCCGATGATGAAGCCCTGCCGGTATCCCGAGACGCCGAAGGCGATCACGAGGCCGATCAGAATGAGGTCAAGCAGATCACCGCGCACGCTTCAAAGGTAGCCAGGGATATGGTCAAGCGTGCACGTCTTGCACCAGGACGGCGTCACCCCGCTGGCTACCTTGGGCGCTATGCCGCCGGTCGAGGGAACAGTTCGCGATCTCATCGAGGCAGCCCTGCGCGACGACGACCCCGACGGCCCGCTGCGCTGGCACGTGATCTCCGTGCTGCGCCAGCGCGGGGACCTGGAGTCGTTCATCGAGGCCCGCCGGCTCTGCGCCGCGGACACCGTCGCCGAGCGCCTGCTCGGGGTGGACATCATGGGCATGCTGCGGCCGTTCGCGGACCGCACACTGCCGGTGCTGCGCTACCTGGCGGCCAGCGAGGACGACGCCATGGTGCTCTACTCGGTGCTCATCGCCTTCGGCCACCTGGCCGATCCGCGCTCGCTGCCGTCGGTGATCGACCTGGCCGCGCACCGGGACGCCCGGGTCAGGTACGGCGCCGCGTACGCGTTGCAGCACGTGCTCGGCGACCCGCCGGACCCGTCCGGGCTGGCCGCGCTGCGTACGCTGGCCCGCGACAGCGACGCCGACGTGGCCGGCTGGGCCGCGCTCGGGGTCTCCCTCTGGTCGGGCCGCTGATCCCTCCGCTGGGGCCGCTGGTCAGCGGGACGCGAGGACGTCCGGCGGTATCTCCTCCACCCGAGAGGAGTCCCACGGCCGGTCGAGCCCGCCCGCGCGCAGCACCGAGTCCAGCACCATCGCGGTGAACCCCCACACGAGCATCCCCCGCACCCGGAACGCCGGGCCCTGCGCGCCGCCGGGCAGCCGCAGCGTGACCCGGTTGGCCGGATCGACCAGCTCGGCGATCGGCACCCGCTCGACGGAGTCCACCTCGTCGGGCGAGGCCGCGTGCACCGCCGACGGCTCCCGCCACCAGGCGACGACGGGCGTGACGCGGTTGTCGCTGTGGCTGAGGTAGAGCTCCGGCAGCGCGCACAGCACCTGCACGCCGCGCGGGTCGGCGCCGGTCTCCTCCTCGGCCTCGCGCAGCGCCGCCTCGACCGGGCCGTCGTCCTCGGGGTCCACGCCGCCGCCGGGGAAGGCGGGCTGCCCGGCGTGCCTGCGCCCGCGCGTGCTGCGCTGGATGAGCAGCACGTCGGGACCGAGCGGCCCCTCGCCGAACAACATCAGCACCGCCGCGAGCCGGCCGCGCCCGTCGGGAGGCCGCATGGAGGGGGGCACGCTGAGCCGCTGGGCCCGCTCCGCCAGACGGACCAGCCAATCGGGGACTTCGCTCACGCCTCCTCCAACACGCCGGGCCCTCCCGCGCTTCCCGTCACTCAGGAGAACGGGCCGGGCCTGACGAGCTTGGCGGCCTCGGCCTCGGAGGTGGGCCCGGTGCCGAACGAGGGGCACAGCGCCGCCAGCGGGCAGACACCGCAGGCCGGGCGGCGGGCGTGGCAGATGCGGCGGCCGTGCCAGATCACCCGGTGCGAGAAGATCGTCCACTCGCGGCGGGGGATCAGCTCGGCGACCACGTACTCGATCTTGACCGGGTCGGTCTCCTCGGTCCAGCCGAAGCGGTGCACCAGGCGCTGGAAGTGGGTGTCCACGGTGAGCCCTGGGACGTCGAAGGCGTTGCCGAGCACCACGTTGGCGGTCTTGCGGCCCACGCCGGGCAGCGTGACCAGGTCCTTCAGCCGGGCCGGCACCTCGCCGCCGTAGCGCTCGCACACGGCCTGGGCCATGCCGATGATGCTGTTGGTCTTGGCGCGGAAGAAGCCGGTCGGGCGGATGATCTCCTCCATCTCCGTCCGGTCGGCGGCGGCGTAGTCCTCGACCGTCGGATATTTCGCGAAGAGGACGGGAGTGACCATGTTGACGCGCTTGTCGGTGCACTGCGCGGACAGGATGGTGGCGACCAGCAGCTCCAGCGGGTTGCGGAAGTCGAGCTCGCAGTGGGCGTCCGGGTACGTCTCCGCCAGGATGCGGTTCATCTTGCGCGCCCGCCGCACGAGTGCGAGCTGGGTCTCCGGCTTGCGCCCCGCCGCCGCTTTCGTCGCCATGACCGCAAGAGTAGAAGGTTCCGCCCGTGGTTGGGCCAGGGACGCGGTTGAACCGGGGGCGGGCCTCGGGTCGTACAACGGGCGACGAAGGAGGGACGACCATGGGTGGTCAGGGCGCGACGGTGGCGGAGTTCGTACGGACCTCGGGGCCGCTGCGCGGCGCGGCGCTGCAACGGCTCGCGCTGGCCTGCGCGGCGACGATGGCCCGGCTGCACGCGCGCGGCATGGCGGGGCTGCGGCTCAGCCGGGAGAGCGTGGCGCTCGGCGCGCGGGGCCAGGTGTTCATCGGCTGGCGGCCCTCGGCGGCGGCGTACGAGGGCGCGGTGGCCGACGACGTACGCGCCTGGGCGGACCTGGTGGTCTTCGCCGCGACCGGCGCCCGGGACGGCGACCCCGCGGTCCTGCCGCCCGCGTTGCGCCTCGCGGTCGCGCAGTGCCGCCGCCCCGACCACGAGGCCCGCCCGCGCGCCGCGGACCTGCTGCGCGTCCTGCTCGGCCAGTCCGTCGCGGCCGCCGTGGCCGGCGTGGACGACCTGCTCGCCTGCTGAGCCCCTTCCCCCCTGCCTGACCTGCTCACCTGGCTGTCCGGCGCTTCCGGTACCTTTCCCCTGGGCTCGACATACCCGGACGAGCCAGAACACTCCGGCATTCCCATAACCTGTGTGTGCCGCCTTGAGTGGGGTGAGTCACAATGGCAGCAGAGGAGGCAGAGTGAACACCGACGATGTGCTGGGCAAGGCCCCCCTGTTCGCCGCGCTCGACCGTGAGAGCGCCGCGGCGCTGCGGACGAGCATCACCGAGGTCCAGCTCTCCAAGGGGCAGACGCTCTTCCACGAGAACGAGACCGGCGACCGGCTCTACGTCGTGCTCGAAGGCAAGATCAAGCTGTCGCGCACGTCCCCCGACGGCCGGGAGAACCTTCTGAGCGTGCTGGGCCCGAGCGAGATGTTCGGCGAGTTGTCGCTGTTCGACCCGCGCCCGCGCACGGCCACGGCGACGGCGCTGACCGAGGTACGGCTGGCCGGCCTCGGCCACGACGACCTGCGGCCCTGGCTCACCGGCCGGCCCGAGGTGGCCCTGCACCTGCTGCGCGCGCTCGCGCAGCGCCTGCGGCGCACCAACGACGTGCTGGCCGACCTGGTCTTCACCGACGTGCCTGGACGGGTGGCCAAGCAGCTGCTCGACCTGGCCGAGCGGTTCGGCACCCGCACCGACGACGGCCTGCGCGTCCACCACGACCTCACCCAGGAAGAGCTGGCCCAGCTCGTCGGCGCCTCCCGCGAGACGGTCAACAAGGCGCTGGCCGACTTCGCCCAGCGCGGCTGGCTGCGCATCGAGGCCAAGGCCGTGGTGATCCTCGACATGGACCGGCTCTACAACCGCTCCAGGTAGTCGAGCTGGGCGCGCACCGACATCTCGGCGGCGGCCCAGAGCGAGCGGTCCACGTCGGCGTAGACGATCCGGACGATCTCGCGCGGCGTGCGCGCGCCCTGCGCCTGCGCCGCCCTGATCTGGTCCAGCCGCTCGCGCCGGTGCGCGAGATAGCCGTCGAGCGCCCCGATCGGGTCGGGCAGCACCGGGCCGTGGCCCGGCAGCAGCGCCCGCGCCTCCAGGCTCTCGGCCGCCGCCCGGAGCCGGTCCAGGCTGCGCAGGTAGTCGGCCAGGCCGCCGTCGCCGGCGACGATCGTGGTGCCGCGGCCGAGCACGGTGTCGCCGGTCAGCATCGCGTGGTCGCTCGGCAGCCAGAAGCACAACGAGTCGAACGAGTGGCCCGGCGTGCCGTACACGTGCAGCTCCAGGCCGTCCACGGTCAGCACGTCGCCGTCGGCCAGCCCCTCCTCGCCGAGCCGGTGACGCGGGTCCAGGGCGCGGACGGGGGCGTTCACCAGGGCCGCGAAGCTCCGGGCGCCGCCGCTGTGGTCGAAGTGGCCGTGGGTCAGCAGGATCTGCGTGACGTGGCGGCCGTCGAGATGGTCGCGTACGCGGTGCAGGTGGGCGGGGTCGTCCGGGCCCGGATCGACGACGATCACCTCCTCGCCGGCGCCGATGACCCACGTGTTGGTGCCGTCGAGCGTCATGATCCCCGGGTTGGGGGCCAGGACGTTCACGGCGTGCTCCGTGCGGGAGCCGTCGGGGGTGTCGATCGGGATGTGCAGGCCGCTCATGTGTTCACCAGTCGCATCTCGCCCTCGACCTCCACGGCTCTCGGCAGGATCGTCACGATGTCGCGGTGCGCGGCCAGCACCTCGGCCACGCTCCCGTAGGCCGCCAGCTCGCTCAGGGTGCGGTAGGTCGGCGGCATGAGGAAGATCTCGCCCCGGTGCGCCCGCTCGACGGCCTCGGCCGGCCGCGTCCAGGCCACGTGGTCGGCCTCGCCGCCCACGTCGCGGGTGCGCTGGCCCGCGGGCAGCACGGCGACGAAGAAGCGGGTGTCGAAGCGCCGCGGCTCGATCTCCGGCGTGATCCAGTGGGCCCAGGGCTTGAGCAGGTCGGAGCGGAGCACCAGCCCGCGCCGGGCCAGGAAGCCGGCGAGGGCGAGGCTGCGGCCGATCAGCGCGAGCCGGTCGGCCTCCCAGTCGTCGCCGGTGGTGTCGGCCGCCACGGAGCCGGCGTCGGGGCCGGCCAGCAGCACCCCGGACTCCTCGAACGTCTCGCGTACGGCCGCGCACACCAGCCCGCGGGCGAGCCGTTCGCCGGCGTGGAAGGTGGCGCCCCACTCGGCGGGCGACGGCCCGGCCCACGCGACGGCCTGGTCGGTGTCGCGGGCGTCCACCGAGCCGCCGGGGAAGACGTACGCGCCGGCCGCGAAGGCCATGGTGGCCTTGCGCCGCAGCAGGTAGACCTCCGGCCCGGCGGGGCCGTCCCGCAGGATCGCCACCGTGGCGGCGTCCCGCGGGGTCACCGGCTCGATCCGGCCGGCGATGAGGTCCCTGGCCCGTGCGGCGAGCTCGGCTGGGAGCGGCAATCCGGTCACATGACCTCCTAGTAGAACATCACTCGGTCATGGTGACATATTGCCTCTCAGCCGACCTCGGCGATCAGCTCCACCTCGACCGGCGCGTCCAGCGGCAGCGCCGCCACGCCCACCGCGCTGCGGGCGTGCCTGCCCGCCTCGCCCAGGACCTCGCCCAGCAGCTCGCTGGCGCCGTTGCCGACCTTGGGGTGGTCGGTGAAGGACGGGTCGCTGGCCACGAAGACGACGACCTTGACGATGCGTACGACCTTCGTCAGGTCGCCCACCTCGGCCTTCAGCGCCGCCAGGGCGTTGAGCGCGCAGATGCGGGCCATCTCGTAGCCCTGCTCGACGGTCAGCTCGGCGCCCAGCTTGCCGGTGGCCGCCAGCTTGCCCTCGACCACCGGCACCTGGCCGGAGGTGTAGACGAGGTCGCCCGTCCGCACGGCCGGCACGTACGCCGCCACCGGCTTGGCGACCTCGGGCAGCGTCAGCCCCAGCTCGCTCAGCTTCTCCTCGGGGGTCACGGCTTCTCCCGCTTGAAGTAGGCGACGAGCTGCTCCGGCGAGGCCCCCTGCACGATCTGGACCAGCTCCCAGCCGTCGGCGCCGAAGTTGTCCAGGATCATCTTGGTGTTGTGGATGAGCACGGGGGCGGTGAGGTACTCCCATTTCTTCATGAGGGCCAGAGTAGTGTGAGCAATCTCAAAGGGTGGTCACCGGCTTTCGACAAGTGACCGTTCGGTAGCCTCGAATGGTGGACTCTCCGCACACCGATTGGGCGGACGTGCGGCTGCACGTCGTCACCGGGAAGGGCGGCACGGGCAAGACGACCGTCGCCGCCGCCCTCGCCCTCGCCCTGGCCTCCGGCGGCAAGAAGGTGCTGCTCGTCGAGGTGGAGGGCAGGCAGGGCCTGGCCCAGATCTTCGACCTGCCGCCGCTGCCGTACGAGGAGCGCCGCATCGCCGTGGCGCCCTCCGGCGGGGACGTGTACGCGCTGGCGATCGACCCCGAAGCCGCCATGCTGGAGTACCTGGAGATGTTCTACGGCATGCGCCGGGCCGGCCGCGCCCTGAGCAAGATGGGCCTGGTCGACTTCGCCACCACCATCGCCCCCGGCTTCCGCGACGTGCTGGTCACCGGCAAGACCACCGAGGCCGTGCGCAGGCGCAACAAGAACGGCCGCCGGGTCTACGACGCGGTCGTGCTGGACGCGCCGCCCACCGGCCGCATCACGCGCTTCCTCAACGTCACCCAGGAGGTCGCCGGGCTGGCCAGGGTGGGCCCGATCAAGAACCACTCCGAGCTGGTCAGCAGCGTCGTGAAAAGTCCGGAAACAGCGGTACATTTCGTGACTTTGTTGGAGGAGATGCCCGTCCAGGAAACCCTCGACGGCATTACCGAATTGCGCTCGGCGGGGCTTCCGCCCGGCGGAATCTTCGTCAACATGGTGCGCGAATCCCAGCTCCCCCAGGCCGCTCTTGACACGGCTGTCAAGGGCCGCTTCGACGCCGGCGAGCTGGTCCTCGGGCTCAAGGCCGCCGGGGTCGCCGACGGTGCCGAGGCGAACGCGCTGGCCGAGGCGCTGGCCGAGGAGATCGTCGAGCACGCCCGCCGTACCGCGCTGGAGAGCGCCGAGCGCGAGTCGCTGGCCGCCGCCGGCCTGCCCAGCTTCGAGCTGCCGCTGCTGGCCGACGGCGTCGACCTGGCCGGCCTCTATGAGCTGGCCGAGAGCATCCGCACCCAGGGAGCAGCGTGAAAGAGCCCGCCAGGCTGGACATCGACGCGATCCTCGACGACCGCGGCACCCGGATCATCGTCTGCTGCGGCGCGGGCGGCGTGGGCAAGACCACGACCGCCGCCGCCCTCGGGCTGCGGGCCGCCGAGCGCGGCCGGTGCGCGGTCGTGCTGACCGTGGACCCCGCGCGGCGGCTGGCGCAGTCGATGGGGCTCAGCGAGCTGGACAACACCCCGCGCCTGGTCCAGGAGTCGGCGGGCGGCGGGCAGTTGTTCGCCATGATGCTCGACATGAAGCGCACCTTCGACGAGATCATCGAGGCGCACGCCGACCCCGAGCGGGCCCGGCAGATCCTGTCGAACCCCTTCTACCAGTCGCTGTCCTCCAGCTTCTCCGGCACGCAGGAGTACATGGCGATGGAGAAGCTGGGCCAGCTCCGCCGCTCCGACGAGTGGGACCTCATCGTGGTCGACACCCCGCCGTCGCGCTCGGCACTCGACTTCCTGGACGCGCCCGAGCGGCTCGGGCGGTTCCTGGACGGCCGGTTCATCCGGCTGCTGACCGCACCGGCCAAGGCCGGGGGGCGCAGCGCGTTCAAGCTGCTCAACGCCGGGTTCGGGCTGATGGCCGGAGCCATGACCAAGCTGCTCGGCGCCCAGGTCATCAAGGACCTGCAGACGTTCGTCTCCGCGCTCGACGCCGTCTTCGGCGGCTTCCGGCAGCGGGCCGAGATGACCTACCGGCTGCTGCAGGCCCCGGGCACCGCCTTCCTGGTGGTGGCCGCGCCGGAGCGTGATGCGATGCGTGAGGCGTCCTACTTCGTGGAGCGGCTGGCCGACGAGCGCATGCCCCTGGCCGGCCTGGTGGTCAACCGGGTGCACACGTCCCCCGCCGCCGCGCTCTCGGCGGCGCGGAGCACCGCCGCGGCGGAGGACCTGGAGTCCAGGGGCGAGCACGAGCTGACCGCCGCCGTGCTGCGGCTGCACGCCGGTCGGATGCAGCTCGCCGCCCGCGAGAACCGCGAGCGGGAGCACTTCGTCACGGCACATCCCACGGTGCCGGTGGCGAAGGTTCGCGCCATGTCCGAGGACGTCCACGATCTGGCCGGTCTGCGGCAGATCGGGGAGCTGCTGGCGAGCGCGTAGCGGCCTCTCGGAAGGGCTCATGGAAGCACGGCCGGCGGACGGCGCCGGCCGTGCTCACGCTCTCGGCTCGCCGGGCCCTGTCAGCCCGCGATCAGCTCGTTCGTACGCTCGTACTCTTCCTTCGCCGACTCGAGCAGCTCTCGCCACGAGTCAACGTCGGGACGCCGCCGCAGCAGCGCGCGTCGTTCCCGTTCGGTCATCCCGCCCCACACCCCGAACTCGATGCGGTTGTCCAGCGCATCGGCGAGGCATTCGGTACGGACCGGGCAACCCCGGCAGATGAGCTTCGCCCTGTTCTGCGCGGCGCCCTGCACGAACAGGGCATCCGGATCCGCACCTTTACAGGCGGCACGGGAGGTCCAATCCGTGATCCACATCTTCGACCCCACTCCCCTTAGGTGGTCAGTCGTCATTTGGGGCCGACGGGCGCGGGCGCCGAGCCTCCGTATTCAGTTGCCGCAGAGGAGAACGTACGCAACGAGACGTTCGGGCCGACAGACCCCAGAGGACCAAATTCTCGCGCCGGTGTTGACCGGGAATGACTAGTCACCCGCGCCAGTCAAGGTGAAATGTGGCGCGGCTACCGATTCGGTCAGCCTTTCGACGTACCCTTGGTACCGTGCAAGCGCAGCGCAAAGATCGCTCCAACCCCGTCCTGGCCGTCGTGCGACTGATCATCGCGGCGACCGCGGCCGGGGTGCTCGCGGCCGCCGTGGCCCTGCCCGCGGTCGGCGGAGCCGGGATGTCGACCAAGAGCGCGCTGGAAGGGCTCAACCTCCAGCCCGAGGAGCTGGACGAGCCGCCCCTTCCCGAACGCACCAAGATCGTCGACGCCGACGGCAAGCAGATCGCGCTCTTCTACTACGAGAACCGCCAGTCGGTGCGCCTCGACCAGGTCGCCCCCATCATGCGGGAAGCGCTGATCGCGATCGAGGACTTCCGTTTCTACCAGCACGGACCGATCGATGTGGAGGGAACGGCCAGAGCGCTCGTCAAGAATCTCTCCAACGGCGGCGTGACGCAGGGTGGCTCCTCCATCACCCAGCAGTACGTCAAGCAGGTGCTGCTCAACAAGGCCGAGACCGACGAGGAGCGCGCGGCGGCCATCGAGACCACGGTCTCCCGCAAGCTGGCCGAGCTGCGCTACGCGATGGCGATCGAGAAGAAGTACACCAAGGACCAGATCCTGGAGAAATACCTCAACATCGCCTACTTCGGCGCCGGCGCCCACGGCATCCAGGCCGCGGCCAGGCGCTTCTTCGACAAGCCCGCCTCCAAGCTCGACCTGGCCGAGGCCGCCACGCTGGCCGGCGCCGTCCAGAACCCCGCCAGGACCGACCCCAACGTCGGCCCCGAGTCCCGGGAGCAGCTGCTGCTGCGGCGCAACACCGTCCTCGACCGCATGGCCGAGATCGGCAAGATCACGCCGCAGCAGGCCGCCGAGGCCAAGGAGAAGAAGCTCGGCTACAAGGACGTCGAGTTCCCCGGCGGCTGCGAGGAGAGCGACTACCCGTACTTCTGCCTCTACGTCCAGTACGAGATCCTCGGCAACGAGGAGTTCGGCAAGAACCCCGAGGAGCGCAGGAAGCTGTTGCAGCGGGGCGGCCTGACGGTCAAGACCACGCTCGACACCAAGATGCAGAAGGCCGCCGAGAAGGCGATCAAGAAGTACGTCTCCACCAAGGACAAGCCCGTGGCCGCGCAGGCCATGGTCGTCCCCGGCACCGGCGAGATCAAGGCCCTGGCCGCCTCGCGGAAGTTCGGCGGGAGCAAGAAGAAGAACGAGATGAGCTACAACATCGTGGCCGACGCCGCGCACGGCGGCGGCCGCGGGTTCCAGCAGGGCTCGACGGCCAAGGTCTACACGCTGGCCACCGCCCTGGAGGAGGGCCTGAAGTACGGCGACGGCTTCCCCGCCCCCGCCGGCTACAAGGCCAGTGGCTACGGCACGTTCAAGAACTGCAAGGGCGAGGGCGTCGGCGACCCCTCGCACACCGTCATGAACTCCAGCGAGGGCGGCGGCGGCTTCAAGACCCTGGAGACCGGCACCTGGGGCTCGGTCAACACCTTCTTCCTGCGGCTGGAGCAGCAGGTCGGGCTCTGCGACGTGGTCAAGATGGCCAAGAAGCTGGGCGTCAAGCGGGCCGACGGCAACAAGCTGTCGGAGGTGGAGACGTTCACGCTGGGCGTCAACGAGGTCGACCCGGTGACGATCGCCAGCTCGTACGCGGTGTTCGCCTCGCGCGGCAAGTACTGCAAGCCCCTCGCCATCACCGAGATCAAGGACCGCGACGGCAAGGCCAAGCAGTACAAGCCGAAGTGCTCCCAGGTGCTGGAGGAGGAGGTCGCCGACGCGGTCAGCGGCATCCTGTCCGGGGTGTTCACCAAGGGCACGATGACGGAGGTCGGCGGCATCGGGCGCGACGCGGCCGGCAAGACCGGCACCACCGACAACTACATGTCGGCCTGGTTCGCCGGCTACACCCCCAACCTGGCCTCCGCCGTCTCGCTGGGCGACCCGCGAGGGGCCGCCGACCACGAGCTGATCGGGGTCACCATCGGCGGGCGCTACTACTCGTACGTGTACGGCGCGACGATCTCCGGCCGGATCTGGAAGGACTCCATGCTCTCGGCGCTGAAGGGCATCGAGGCGGTCGACTTCACGCCGGTCGACCGCTCGCGCTTCGGCGGCTGCACCGACCACTGCGCGCCCAAGCCCAAGAAGAAGAAGTCCGACGAGTGGCCGCGCGGCGACCGGGATCCGTTCGACATCTTCGACCCGCCGGACGGCGGGGACCGCGGCTGGCGCGGCGGGCCCGGCGACGGCCGGGGACGCGGCGGCGCCGCCGGCCCGATCGCCGGCCCGATCGTCGTGCCGGGCTTCGGCGGCAACTGAGCCGCCCCGGGCCCCGCCACGCGGGGCCCCGGTGGTTCTAGGAGGACGCCGCGAGCCGGGCGCGCACCGTGGCGGCCACCCGGCCGCCCTCGGCCCGCCCCGCCACGCGCGGGTTGACGGCCTTCATGACCTGCCCCATGGCCTGCGGCCCTGACGCGCCGGTCTCCGCGATGGCGGCGTCCACCAGCTCGGCCAGCTCCTCGTCGGAGAGCTGGGCCGGCAGGTACTCCTCCAGCACCGCCTGCTCGTCCAGCTCGGCCTGGGCCTGCTCGGCCCGCCCGGCGTTGCCGAACGCCTCGGCCGCCTCCTTCCGCTTCTTGGCCTCCTTCGCCAGCACCTTGAGGACCTCGTCGTCGGACAGCTCCCTGGCCTCCTTGCCCGAGACCTCCTCGACGTTGATCGCGGCCAGTGCCATCCGGATCGTCCGGAGACGGACCTCGTCCCGGCTCTTCATCGAGGCCGTGAGGTCGGCCTTCAGCTTCTCCTTCAATGCGCTCATGCGCTCCATCTTGCCGCCTGCGGGGACACCTCGTGCCGGATGTCGGGCATCATGAATGGGTGAGGAAAGCCGTCGCAGTGCCCCTGTCCATGCTCGGTCTCGGCGTGGCCGGGCTGGGTTACGCCTCCGTGGTCGAGCGCAACTGGTTCCGGCTGCGCCGCTTCGACGTGCCCGTCCTGGAGCGCGGGCAGCGCCCGGTGCGCATCCTCCACCTGTCGGACCTGCACCTGACGCCGCGCCGCTCGATGCTCATCACGTGGGTGCGCTCGCTGGGCACGCTCAAGCCCGACCTCGTGGTCAACACCGGCGACTCCATCGCCCACCCGGACGCCGTCCCGTCGCTCCTGCACGCCCTGGAGCCCCTGCTGACCCGTCCCGGCCTGTTCGTCTACGGCTCCAACGACCTGTACGCGCCCCAGCCCAAGAACCCGGCCCGCTACCTCTGGCGCACCTCCAAGAACGAGCGCCGCCAGCACGTCCCCAACCTCCCCTGGGAGGAGCTGGGCGCCGGCATGGCCGCCGAGGGCTGGCTCGACATGAACAACACCACGGCCCGCGTCAAGGTCGGCGACCTCGACGTGGCGGTGGCCGGCATCCACGACTCCCACATCTCCCGCGACCGCTACGACCTGGTCGCCGGCCCGGCCCCGTCCGAGGCCGACCTCCGCCTGGGCGTCATGCACTCCCCCGAGCCCCGCAACATGAGCCTCTTCGCCGCCGACGGCTACCAGCTCCTGCTGGCCGGCCACACGCACGGCGGCCAGCTCTGCGTCCCCTTCTACGGCGCCCTGGTCACCAACTGCGGCATCGACCGGGCCCGGGTGAAGGGCCTGAGCCGCCACGACGGCGCCTGGCTGCACGTCTCGGCCGGCCTCGGCACCTCACCGTACGCGCCGGCCCGCTTCGCCTGCTTCCCGGAGGCCTCCCTCCTCACCCTCGTCCCGCGCCGCCCCTAAAGACGGTCACAACCACCTTGGGAGTCCGCTAGACTTTTCCAGGTACGCACCAAGCGGGGCGTGCACCGGGGTGTAGCGCAGCTTGGCAGCGCGCTTCGTTCGGGACGAAGAGGTCGTGGGTTCAAATCCCGCCACCCCGACAGAGTTCGACCAGGTAGAGGGCTTGATCCGCAAAGCGGGTCGGGCCCTTTTCCGTTTCTGGAAGTGGTGCTGCCGGAAGCTTCGGAGCCTTCACCACGGCGTCGGAGGTGAGCGCGATGGAGCCGGCAGGATCGGCGCACCTCCTTCTCAGCCCGATTGGTCTACTGAATATGGGTGCGTTTCAGCACGTCATGGGCAAGTAACTGGCAAGTGGTCTACCGGTCGGACACTGGTAACACTTGAACGGGCAAGCGGGGAGCGGGTCATGATCTCGACAAACGCCACCTGGCAGCGCGTAGCGCTGTGTGCACTGCTGGTCCTGCCGCTGGCCGCGACCATTGTTCTCATGACTCCGGCCTTCGTGGTGTTGCCGTTCTTCGCGTGCGGCCGCGAGTTCGTCCTCAAGCTTGTGGACAAGCTCACCGCATGGGCGCGGGTCATCGTGCCGCGGGCCGACGCCAGGTGATCGGCCAGGCCACGGGGCGTGCTGCCACTACGCCGACCCGCCTTCATGCGGGGCCGGGACCCGAACCCGGGCCACCCGGCGCGATGATGATCAATTGCGACGTTGCTCCAGGAGCGGCCGACATTCGATCTTGAGGTTGGGTGCGGGTTCTGGCTACAGTGGCGGCGGCCGATGGTCAAGTGCGGTCAGAGCGTGTCAAGGCATGGTCAGACCTGAAGGAGAGCAGGGATGCGGAGAACTTGGCCGGCGGCCTTAGCGGTCATCGCCACGGTGGTCATGGGTGGCGCGGTGCCGGCGAGTGGTGACGCGGGCGATCGGGCGACCGGTCCGGCGGCGGGTGCCGGGGCGAAGGCCGTGGCGAAAGCGGCGGTCTGTGGCAGTTCGGCGCTGGACGGTCCGGCCACGCCGCCGGCCGGCGCGGTCATCGTCCCCGAGGGTGACAACAGTGGGGTGAACTTCAGCCAGGCGAACACCACGTACTACTTCCAGACCGGCACCCACACGCTGAACGCCGGCGAGTACGCCCAGATCAAGCCCGGCGACGGCGCGACGTTCATCGGCGCGCCCGGCGCGGTGCTGGACGGGAAGAAGCTGAACAAGTACGCCTTCGGCGAGCACGCCAGCGGCGTCACGATCCGGTACCTGACCATCACCGGGTTCGTCCCGCCGCATGACGAGGGCGTGGTCAACCACGACTCCGGCGACGGCTGGGTCATCGAGCACACCACGATCCGCGACAACGACGGCGCGGCGCTGATGGCCGGGGCCCGCAACACCATCCGCGGCAACTGCCTCAAGGACAACGGCCAGTACGGGCTGAACGCCTACAAGTCCGGCAACACCATCACCGGCTTGGTGGTGGCGGACAACGAGTTCACCGGCAACAACACCGGCGACTGGGAGCACCAGAAGCCCGGCTGCGGCTGCACCGGCGGCATGAAGTTCTGGGCCGTCAACGGCGCCGACGTGACCGGCAACTGGGTGCACCACAACCACGGGCCGGGCGTCTGGGCCGACACCAACAACAACGACTTCCTCATCGAGGACAACCTCATCGAGGACAACGAGTCGCTCGGCATCTTCTACGAGATCAGCTACAACGCCGTGATCAGGAACAACACCCTGCGCGGCAACGCCTGGGCCTCCGGCGCCGAGCGCGCGGCGAAGGGCGACCCGTTCCCCGAGTCGGCGATCTACCTGTCCGAGGCCGACGGCGAGCCCCGGGTGAAGGCGCGGACCAGCAAGATCGAGATCACCGGCAACCTGCTGGAGAACAACTGGGGCGGGATCACCGCGTGGGCGAACGCCGACCGGTTCTGCAACAGCCCGGCCTCGACGACCGGCGACTGCACGCTGATCGTGGGGCCGACCAACACCGCGAAGTGCTCGGCTCCCGGCATCAACGACCAGCCGCTCTACACCGACTGCCGCTGGTGGACGAAGAACGTCGACGTCCACCACAACACGTTCGCCTTCGACCCCGGCGCCGTCGATGGCGGCTGCCCGACGCAGTACTGCGGGCACATGGCCCTGCTGTCCAACTGGGGGACGTACCCGGACTGGTCCCCGTACAAGGGGGCGGTGATCCAGCGGTCGATCGTCCACGAGTCGAACAACTCCTGGCACGACAACACCTACACGGGGCCGTGGCAGTTCAGGGTCACCGACATGGGCACCCGCGTCTCGCCAGGGCAGTGGGCCGGCCCCCAGTACGGCCAGGACGCCGGCAGCACGTTCGACGGCGCCACGCCCGTCCCGCCGGCGATCACCGAGCAGGACTTCGAGTCCGGCTCGACGACCTCGCCGTACAGCCCGTGGTACGGCGCCACCGTGGCGCACCGGACCGGCGGCGCGCACGGCGGCACGGGCTCGCTGCAGCTGACCAGCGCCCAGGCGTCCGGCAGCGCGGTGGCGCTCGACAACTTCCCCGGCTACAGCGGGGTGGTCGCCGGCACGCGCTACCACGTGTCGCTGTGGTACCGGGAGGCCGTGGCGACCATGCCCGCCGTCACGTGGAACGTGCGCTGGCGCGACGAGTCCGGCACGGTGCTGCGTACCGACGCCATCCCCCTGGCCCGGACGACCGCCTGGACCGAGGCGGCCGGCACGTTCACCGCGCCCGCCGGCACGACCCGCGTGGACTGGACCTTCGTGTGGAACGCGAGCGCCCCCGGGCCCGCGTTCCAGATCGATGACCTGGCGGTCCGCCCCGGGGCGTCAGGGAAGAGCGCCTGAGGAACGTCAGGCGGTCAGGGGAGGGGCGGTCAGGGAGGGGGAGGCAGCGCGTGCGGGCGCAGGACCATGAGCGAGCCTTCCGGGGTCGCCACCATGGCGAAGGGGAAGCGGTCGAGTTCGAGGCAGAGCGCCACGTCGTCGGGATGGGCGCCCTGGCGCATCCCCTCCGCCAGCTCGGCGGCGGCGCGCGAGGCGGCGGCGCGGCGGAGGAACTCGGTGGCGTCCGTCCCGGCGCCGGCGGCCCTGCGCGCGATGTACTGGGCGCACGCCAGGTCCTCCTCGGCCCGCCCGCCCTCGCCGGTGACCACGAACGTGACGCTGTCGCTCCCGCGCGCCCGCAGGAGCCGGGCCGTCGCCTCCGCCACCACGAAGCCGGCGCACAACACCAGTGGCGCGTCCTTGACGGCGAGGGCGCCGACCGTCCCCGCCGTGGTCTTCTGCACCACGGTCCGCCCGCCGAGGTCCGCGGAGCGCAGCAGGCCGGGTGAGTTGACGAGGTCGAAGCCGGGCGCGGGCGGGCCGTCCTTGAGTGCCACCCACTCCGGGTGGCGGGCCTTGAGCGCCAGGGCCGCGTCCAGGGACTCGGCGAGAACGATCTTGTCCGCTCCCTGGGCGAAGGCCCAGGCGGCCACGGTGAACGCGCGCATGACGTCGATCACGACCGCCACGGGCGGGGTCCCGGCCAGGTCGGCGATGCCGAGGAAACGGCTGTCCATGCCCGTCATGATCGCGCATGTCCGGCCCGCGGGGTGACCGGGAGCCGCGGGCACTACACCGGGAGCCGCGGGCACTACAGGGCCCGCATCAGCAGGTGGCCGCGGCGGAACCGCTCGTCCTCCAGGGGCTCGCGCAACATCCGTCCCACCTCGGCGAACCCTTCCTTGCCCGCCAGGTCGGCCAGCTCGTCGATCGGCCAGCGGTAGGCCGTCGTGACCTTGTGGTCGAACTCCTGTACCGGGCCGCCCTCCGACTCGAAGAAACCGAGCAGGAGGTAGCCGCCCGGGGCCAGCACCCGGCGGAACTCGGCGAGGTACGGCGGCAGCTCCGGCGGCGGGACGTGGATGATGGAGTACCACGAGACCAGGCCGCCCAGCTCGCCGTCGGCCACGTCGAGGGCGCCCATCGAGCCGAGCTCGAAACGCAGGTCGGGGTAGTCGGCGCGGGCGATGTCGAGCAGGGCGGGGGACAGGTCCACGCCGAAGGCGTCCAGCCCGAGGTCGCGCAGGTGCGCCGTCATGTACCCGGGGCCGCAGCCGGCCTCGACGACGGGGCGGGGACCGGCGGCCCGTACGAGCTCGGCGAACACGGCGACCAGCGCGCGATCCAGCGGCAGGCGGTCGAGGGAGCCGCGGGCGAGGTCGGCGTAGAGGCCGGCGACCGCGTCGTAGGCGTCCGCGGTCGTGGTCAGATAGGAGGAGGATTCGGCCATGGCGGACGACTGTAGCTCACGGGCCCGCGAAGGCCGCCGATCATCGGCCGGGCGTGTCGCCCGGCAGCGGTAGGCTGCGAGCCACCACCGGGTGGATGAAACTTTCATCACTCCGGAAGGCGCGAACATGCCTTCCGAAACTTTCCGTAGCCTGAAAACGCTGCTCAAGCACTCTTCACATGTCCGGTAACGGGTAATGATGTCCGAAAGTTTTTCGCAATCCTTGACACATTTCGGGCAGTGTTCCCACACTGAGTCACCGGCGTTACCGATCATGTGATGGAGGCTCAGGCATGGGCACCAACGCCTTCCCCCCACCCCCGATACAGCGATCCCGCAAACCCCTCATAGCCGCCGCGCTCGGCGTCCTGGTCGCGGTCACCGCGCTGGTGGTACAGCCGCCCGCCGACGCGGCCGCCAGCACCCTGGGCGCCGCCGCCGAGCAGAGCGGCCGCTACTTCGGCACCGCCATCGCCGCGGGCCGCCTCGGCGACTCGGCCTACACCACCATCGCCGCCCGCGAGTTCGACATGGTGACCGCCGAGAACGAGATGAAGATCGACGCCACCGAGCCCAACCGCGGCCAGTTCAACTTCTCCAGCGGCGACCGCGTCTACAACTGGGCCGTGCAGAACGGCAAGCGGGTCCGCGGCCACACCCTGGCCTGGTACGCCCAGCAGCCGGGCTGGATGCAGGCGCTGTCGGGCAGCTCGCTGCGCCAGGCGATGATCGACCACATCAACGGCGTCATGGCGCACTACAAGGGCA
>NZ_JBFAHK010000022.1:0-151532 GCF_040802095.1 Nonomuraea sp. NPDC050783 | reverse complement strand
AGCAACAAGAAGCCGGCCTACAACGCCGTGCTCGACGCGCTGAACAACGCCGGGCCCGGCCCGACCACCTCGCCGACCTCCACCCCGACCTCCACGCCGACGACGCCTGAGGGCACGGGGCCGATCAAGGGCGTCGGCTCCGGCCGCTGCCTGGACGTGCCCAACGCCAGCACCACCGACGGCACCCAGCTCCAGCTGTGGGACTGCACCGGCGGCAGCAACCAGCAGTGGACCTACACCTCGGCGAACGAGATCAAGGTCTACGGCAACAAGTGCCTGGACGCCGCCGGCACGAGCAACGGCGTCAAGGCGCAGATCTACAGCTGCTGGGGCGGCGACAACCAGAAGTGGCGCCTCAACTCCGACGGCAGCATCGTCGGCGTGCAGTCCGGCCTGTGCCTGGACGCGGTGGGCACCGGCACCGCCAACGGCACCCGGCTCCAGATGTACTCCTGCAGCGGCGGCAACAACCAGAAGTGGACCTGGACCAGGTAACCACAGCCCAGACAACCACACGCAGGCAGCCGCTGCCTGACTGACCGCAGCGAGGAAGGCCGCTCCCGGCGACGTCCGGGAGCGGCCTTTTCTCGTCCTCCGGCATCGGTCAGTTTTCAAGAAGCCAATGCCGCGAACAGTTCCCTACGATGAGATTCATCACCAACAAGGTACGCATCAGGAGGAACCTCGCAATGAGCAACAACAAGGGCGGCACGTTCGACGGCTTCACCGAGGAGGAGCGGGCGGCGATGAAGGAGCACGCCCAGGAGCTGAAGACCGCCGCGCGCCGCGGCTCGCGCGCGTCCAAGGCCGACGGGGAGCAGGACGTGCTCGCCAAGATCGACGAGATGCCCGACCAGGACCGCGTCATGGCCGAGCGCATCCACGCCATCGTCAGGGAGAACGCGCCGCACCTCACGTCGAGGCTCTGGTACGGGCAGCCCGCGTACGCCAGGGACGGCAAGATCGTCTGCTTCTTCCAGCCCGCGAGCAAGTTCAAGACCCGCTACGCCACGCTCGGCTTCAACGACGCCGCGGCCCTGGACGAGGGCACCATGTGGCCCTCCGCCTTCGCCCTGACCGAGCTGACCGACGAGGCCGCCGAGCGCGTCGCCGCCCTGGTGAAGCGGGCGGCCGGCTGAGAACCGCGTGCCCGGCTCCCCCGCCGCGCCGCGTCAGCCACCGGCGTGCTCCCGTAGCCAGCGGGTCCGGTGGCGGAGCGCCGCACGGCGGGCGAGCGTGACCGCGTGCGGCGGCACGCTCTCCTTGGCCAGCTCGGCGAGCCGGTCGCCCATGCCGGCGACGAAGGTGCGCCCCAGCTCGGTGAGCCGACCGCTGCCGAGCAGCACCGGCACGGTCTCCGCGGCCGCCTCCCGCCAGCGGGCGAACTGGACGTGCGCGCTCGGCCTCGGGTCCAGGTGCCGCTGCCGCTCCCAGAACGCGGCGACGCCCATGAAGGCGTAGGTGCCGTGCAGCAGCCCGCGCAGCGGCCGGGGGTCGGCACGCCAGGGGGCGTAGTAGCGCTCCCCGGTGTCCGGGGCGACGAGCGGGAACAGGTCGATCAGGGCGGAGAGCTTGACGTGTTGCACCTCGTGGGCGAGGGTCAGGGCCGCGTCGAGCGCGCCGGGGGGCCGCGACAACGCGATGCCGCCGAAGCAGGCCCGGCTGGAGGCGCTGCGCATCCGTCGCCCGGCCGGGGCGAGGGGGACGAGCACGGAGACCAGGCGGCCGACCTCGGCCGCGACGGCCAGGTGGTGGGCGAGCAGGAGGTTCCAGCCAGCGGTCAGTGGCCCGGTCCAGCCCGCGAGGCGACCCGGGGTGAGGCGGCGGGCGAGGCGGGCGCCGGGCGGGAAGCGGAAGGGGTCGAGGTCGTCGAGCAGGACACCGGGCGGGGCGTCCAACGGCCATACCCGGCTCACCTGGGCGGAGCGGCCGCGCGCCTCCACCCCGCCGCCGGGCCGGATGCGCAGCCGGGCGGTGCGGGCCCGGGGCAGGGTGAGACGGCCCACGCCTGGCAGGTGGATCACGCCGCTCCCGGCGGGCAGGTCCACGGCGAGCTCGACCTCGCCGAGCAGGGCCGCGCCTGCCGCCAGGGCCGCCATGCGCCGTGGCTGCGCCCCGCCGCACCGCTCCGGCGGGTCCCCCCGCCGGAGGTGCCACAGGGTGCGGACGGCCCACGCGCCCACGGCCGGATAGCGGACCACCCGGGCGGCGGCGTCGGGCGCGGCCCGCTCGACCGCCGTGATCAGGTCGTAGGCGTCGCGGGTGGCCGCGGCCTGCGGATGCCGCCGGCGGACCGCCTCTTCCAGGACGAGCCCGAGCAGGAGCAGGTGTTTGCTGTGCTGGGCCCGCAGGAGCAGGTCGCACGCCTCGGAGGTTCCGCGGCCGTGGGAGAGGTCGGTGATGACCCGCGACGGCACGGCGAGCGGGCGAGGCGTCATCTCGCCCCCGTCCGCAGCTCGTCCAGGTCGCGGGCGAGCGTGTCCCGGATGTGGGTGATGACCTGGAACAGGTCGCGGCAGTAGGCGGAGGGGTGGCGGAACCCGCTGCCCGGCCGGTAGCGGTGCGCGGGCAGGCCGCCGCCGCAGACCCGGTGGACGGGGCAGCGCAGGCAGGTCTCGCTCGGCTCGGGGGCCAGGCGGGGCAGGTCGTCGAAGGAGTGCCGCAGCACGGTGAGGCCGGTGGCGGCGGCGCTCTCGTGGGACGACTTGAGCGAGTCGGACCACTCGATCTCGCCGTCGGTCTCGACCACGACGACGCGCGAGGGGGCGCCGCCCAGCCCTTCCGCGTGGGGGCGCCCGCCGAGCAGCCCGCGCATGATCTCCTCGAAGATCCGGATCCGGGTCTCCAGCCGGTCGGCCCGGTACCAGTGGTCGAAGACGGCGACCAGCCAGTCGCCGTAACCGGCGCGGGGCGGGTTCCCCCAGTTGGCGTGCGGCAGCAGGAGGTCGAGCGCGGGCGGCCGGGAGGCGAGCAGGGCCCGGTAGGTGACGAGCGGGTCGTTGGCCGGGTCGACGACGCACAACAGCCCGGCGTACAGGTGCCGGTAGGCGGGCGAGCCGAGCAGGCCCAGGGCGCGGGTGACCGCCGCGTGGCTGCCGCGCCCGGCGTGGTCGCGGCGGTGCCGGTCGTGGGCGAGCCGGTCGCCGTCGAGGCTCACCCCGACGCGGACGCCCAGCCGGTCGAACAGGCGCAGGTAGGGCTCGGTGAGCAGCACCCCGTTGGTCTGGATACGCATCCTGGCCGGCGCGCCGGCCTCCCGGCGGATCTCCGTGACGGCCAGCTCGATGAGCGAGGGCCCGGCCAGGAGGGGCTCGCCGCCGTGGAGGATGACGTTGACGTAGGGCGGGCGGTGGGCCCGGACGTGCTCGCCGATCTTTTCCGCGGTCCGTCTCACCACGTCGTCGGGCATGTGCCGCGGGCGGAAACGCCAGCGCTGGTCCGCCGAGAAATACATATAGCAGTAGTCACATGCCAGGTCACAACGGCTGTGTATTTTGAGCACTATGTCCTGTAAATGGCCAGCATCAGACAAGTGTGATACCCCTCGCCGCACACCTCACCGAAGCGTATTACACAGGCCCTTCTTTGACCAGAATCATTGATCTATTCTCGGAGGGCAGGCGCCTGGCGAACGGAGGCGGCACCGTGGGCGAGACGGGTGACGATAGACTTCGTTCGGATCTCGTCGATCTCACCGGCCTGAGCCTCGCGGAAGTGAAGGATTTGTCCCCGGCGCTTCTGGCCGTGCTGGGTCGCCTGCTCCTCGAACTCGATTCCCTCGAGGATCCGTACTTCGTCGATCACCAGTCGAGCGCGCCGGGGTGATGATGGTTGAGCCGCCAAGCCACCCTGGGGTGGTAATCGCCTTTCATTCTCCGCGTACGGGAATCGGCCGCACAATGGCGCTGGCCAACGTGGCCGTACTGCTGGCCTCGGGCGGCATGCGCGTCCTGGTCGTGGACGCCGATTCCGGCGAGACGGCATATAAGCGCTATCTTTCCCTTAATTTCGGTTTGCCGGATCGGGTGCGGCTTCGCGACGTCTACACGCTGGGCAGCGAGAACCGGCACGAGGCCACCCGCCTGGCGCGCCTGATCGGCGAGATCACGGTGCCCGTTCCCCTCATTCCCGGAAATGTCCGATATCTGCGGCTCGACACCCAATCAACCGGCCTGGCCGAAGAGCTGGGAGCCGCCGGAGAGCGGACGTTCGTCGAGTGGCTGCGCGAGGGCGTACGCGCGGCGGAGTTCGACTACGTGCTGGTCGACTGCCCGGCGGGGCTGCACGGGCCGGCTCTGGAGCTGGTGGCCGAGCTGTCGGACGTGATGGCGGTGTGCGTGCCGCCTCCGGGGCCGGCGATCAGGGAGGGCGCGGCGGCGGCACGCAAGCTGCGGCGCCCCTCCGGCGGGCCGAAGATCGTGCCGGTCCTCCTGCGCGCCGACAGCCGCGCCGTCGAGGAGCTGCGGCGGTCCAGGGAGACCTGCCAGCGGGAGTTCGGCGCGCTCGCCGGCGCCGTGCTGCCGGTCGAGATCCCTTACGTGGCCAGATACGCCTACAGCGAGGAACTGGCGGCCGTCACGGAGCCGCCCGGCCGCTCCGACGGGCTCAAACCGGCCTTCGAGCAGCTCGCCCGGGCGCTGACCGACGGCCGCTACACCGCGCTGGCCGACGTCACCGTGCTCTACAACCCCGCCTACCGCGACTGGGCCGAGTGGATCGAGCACCGGATCGAACGGCACGGCATCACCGTGACCCGCGCCCGGCTGGGCGCACCCGTCGAGGGCGCGCGGCAGAGCGGGCACGCCGTGCTGGTCGTCTCGCCCGCCGGGCTCGACCAGCACGAGACCGAGCGCGTGCGGGCGCTGCTCGGCCCGTCACTGCGGTCCCGGCCGAAGGTGTGGCCGGTCCGGCTGGACGACGAGGAGTTCCCCGCCGAGCTGGCGGACGTGCCCTCCGTGGACCTGCGCGGCCTGCTGGAGGAGGACGCCGCCCTGGAGCTGCGGCGCCGGCTGGGGCTGACCGGGCCGGAGCCGATGCGGCTGGCCGAGCCGGCCGCGCCGCGCTTCCCGCGCGACCCCACGACCACCAACGTCCGCGGCCGCAACCTGTCCTTCGTCGGCCGGGACGACCTGCTCGAACGGCTCCGCGACGACCTGGCGGCCGACCCGGTCCGGCGCTGCCTGCTGCACGGCCCGGCGGGCCTGGGCAAGTCACAGGTGGCACTGGAGTACTGCCACCGCTTCGGCGGCGTCTACGACCTGGTGTGGTGGGTGTCGTGCGGCTCCGGCGACCTCCACCGGCGCGACCTGGCCGCGCTCGCCACGACCCTGGGCCTGCCGGCGGCCAGCGACCCGGTGACGGCCGTGCTCAGGCACCTGGACTCGACGGCGGGCCGGTTCCTGCTCGTCTACGACGACGTGCCGGACCTCGCGCGGCTCCCCCAGGCTCCCGCGACCGGGCACCTCCTCGTCACCTGCCGCGAGCGCGAGCACTGGAGCCCGCGTGACGCCGAGTTCGAGGTCGGCCCCTTCACCCTCGGCGAGGGCACCGCGCTCATCCGCAAGCTGCTGCCCGCCGCGCCGGCCACCGGCGCGGCGGAGGTGGTCGACACCGTGCTGGCGCGGCCGATCGCCGTGCACCTGGCCGGGGCGTGGCTGCGGCAGGCGGCGGCCGGCGAGCGGCGGCTCGACCGGCACGTCGCGGAGGCGGCCCGCAAGGCGGCCAAGGACTTCCTGATCGCCTACGAAGCCGAGTCCACCAAGTTCCCCGACGTCGTCGACGCCGGCTGCCGGGCCCACCGGGTGACGGTCGAGCTGGCCCTGCGCGGCCTGGAGGAGCTGTTCGGGCCGGGCGCGGTCTGGCTGGTCGAAGCCTGCGCCTTCCTCGCGCCGATCGGCGTGGACCTGCGGCTGCTGCGCTCCGACCCGATGCGCCAGGCGCTGAAGCGGGCCGAGTCCCGGCTGGCCGATCCGATCATGATCGACGCGGTGTTGCAGGCCGTCGACCACCTCGGCCTGGCGGGCGTCGACCTGGGCCGGGGCGAGCCGTTGCGGATGCATCCGGTGGTGCAGGAGCTGGTCCGCGCGCGGCTGGAGCTCAGAGGCACGGCCGGACGGCGCAGGCAGGAGATCCAGGAGGTGCTCGCCGCCGTCGCCACCCGGGGCGCCACCGACCCGCGGATCCACCTCGCGCTCGCCCCGCACGTCATCCCGGTCGACGCGATGACCAGCCCCAGCCACTCGGTACGCAACTGGGTGGTCTCGCAGGTCACCTACCACTGGGAGCAGTTCGACACGGTCAACTGGCACCTGGCCCGGCAGATCGGCGACCCGGCGCTGGAGGCGTGGTCGCAGTCGGGCGACGACCGGGTGTTGTGGGAGCTGCACGCCGTGCTGGCCGACGTCCACCGCATGCTGGGCAAGCACGCCCGCGCGCGGGAGCTGGCGCAGACGGCCCTGCGGGAGCAGTCCCGCACCCTGGGCGCCGAGCATCCGCGGACGCTGGTGACCGCCATGACGTACGCCGTGGCGCAGCGCGCGATGGGCGCCTTCGACGACGCCTACCTCTGGGACCGTGCCGCGCTGATCGGGCTGCGCGAGCTGTACGGCGCCGACCACGCGCTGACCGGCAGGGCGATGAACAACGTGGCGGTCTCCCTGGCGCGCACCGGCAACCCGCGCGAGGCGATCCGGTTGGCCGAGGAGCGGGTCAGGCGGCGCACCAGGATCTTCGGCGAGTACGACTCCGACGCCCTGTGGACCCGCTGCAACCTGGCCGCCTACCTCCGTGACGCGGGCGAGTACGAGCAGTCCAGGCGCGTCCTGTCCGAGGTCCAGAACTACCTGGGCTTCGTGGCGAAGGAACACCCCGAACGACACCAGAGCCTGTGGTTGCGCACCCGCGCCGGGCTCGCCGTCTCCCACCGGCTGCTGGGACGGCCCGACGACGCGTTCGACTTCGACCAGGAGGCGCTCGAAGGCTTCAGGCACGTCTACGGCGACGGCTTCCTCGGCACCCTGATGTGCCGGGCCAGCCTGGCCGCCGACCTGTTCGCCCGCGGGGAGACGGCGAGGGCCGTCGCGGAGGCCGAGACGGTCGCGCGCACCTTCGACCGGCTCTACGGCAGGCATCCGTTCACCCTCGCCGCCGAGAGCAACCTGGCCGTCTACCTGTGCGGCGACGGGGCCCGCCACCAGGAGCGGGCGCTGAGACTGAGCGGCTCGGCCTGCGACGGCCTGACCAGGGCGGTGGGCGCGCGTCACCCGCACACGCTGGCCGCCCTGGTCAACCACGCCTCGGTGCTGGTGGAGGCCGGCCGGCTGGAGGAGGCCGCCGAGGCGGAGGAGCGGGCCGCGCAGCTCCTCGCCGACATGCTCGGCCAGGAGCACCCGCACGCCAGGCTGGCGCGACGGAGCCTGGACGACATCCGCGCGCGGCTCGACGACCCCGCCGCGCAGCGGGGGGAGCGCGGCCACATCGACATCGAGATTCCGGGCATGTAGGAGCGGGAGTGAACTCCACGGTGGATGTGCGCAGGGCGCCGCACGCGGAGAGCCCGGAGTCGGGCTACGACGCGCTGATCGAAGCCTGCGCGGCGGTCTTCGAGCGGGGCGGGATCGACTACCTCGCCCATTTCGGCAACGGGCTGTTCAACGTCTCCCTCAGCCGCGACCTGGCCGCCTCCCCCGACGCCCTGTCCATGTACGAGCTCAGCTGCCGCCAGCTGGTGATCCTGACCGAACGTTACGACCGGCTGCTCCAGGGCCTGCACATGGGCGATCTCATGCACCTCGTGGTCGCCTCGCCCGATCGTGCGCTGGTCTGCTGCCGCATCAGGCCGGGCCAGTACCTCGTGGGGGTGAGCGCGGCGGACGACCAGCTCGACCGCAGGGTCTGCGACGCCGCGGTCGCCGTCAGGGCGATCTACCACCTGCCCGACGAGATGATGGGCGGCAGACGGGACCTCCCGCTCGACGACGACCCGACCCCCGGCATCCGGCTGCACCGCGGCGGCGACCCGCCCGAAGCCTTCCTCCGCCTGGTCAACGGCCAGGACCTGCACTACGCCGGCTGCTTCAGGCAGGGCGGGCGGCCCTGTGCCGTGGACGCCTTCCCTGAGCTGGGCACGTGGTTCTCCGACATCGCCCGCGAGACGCGCCGTGAGATCATCGAGCAGTTCGGCAGGACCCTGCGCCAGGAGCTCGCGCACCTGTGCCACGCGCTGCGCCTGGTCATGGAGGGCCCGGTGGAGCGGCTCGTCCTCGACGTGCAGGAAGGCGCCCTCTACGTGCTCGCCCCGGCCGGTGCGGACGGCGGCCTGCTCGTGGGTCTCACCCTCGACCAGTACGAGGTGGACCGCGCCGAGCGGCGGCTGCGCAGGGTGCTGGACTCCTGCTGATGGCTCCGCGGTCAGTCGTGCGGTCAGTCGTGCGGGCGCGGCCGTCGATGGCGCGGCTGACCCAGCTGGTCCTGCTGGCGGCGGCGGGCGCGTTGTTCGCCGCGACGCTCGGTACGGGGCGGATCGAGGCGGCGCCGTACTATCCCTTCTTCGTCGCGTGCCTGCTCGCGGTGGGCCTCTACGCCAGCGCCTCGGGCATCTCCCGCGAGGTGGTCGGCGACCTGCGCCTGGTGCTGGTCGCCGTGTCCGTGGGCGTGCTGTGCAAGGCGGCGCTGATCGCCGGGGTGATGTGGCTGGCCCTGGGACAGCCGGTCGCGATCGTGCTCGGCGTCGCCGTCGCGCAGATCGACCCCCTCTCGGTCGCCGCGATGACCGCCGGCTCGCGGCTGTCGCCGCGCGCCAGGGCCATCCTGATGGCCTGGGCCTCCTTCGACGACCCGGTCACCGCCCTGCTGATCGTCTACTCCTCGGCGCTGGCTCTGGCCTGGAGCGGCACCGGCGGGCAGGTGATCGGCGGGCCCGCCGGCGCGGATCTGGCCGCCTACGGGCTCAACCTCGGGGCGAACCTGCTCCTCGCGGGCGGGTGCTTCGCCGTCGGATGGCTGGCGCGGCGCTGGGGGCTGACCCGGCGGCGGTTCTGGCGCCGCTGGGGCACGGCGGTCTCCGTGGTGGCGCTGGTCGCGCTCCTGGCCTTCGCCGCCGCGACCTTCCTGATGCTGGGCGTCGCGCTGGTCGGCCTGTTCTTCCGTCCCCCCGCGGCGGTACGGCTCGGCGCCGTCACCACGGGCGCCTTCTGGCTGGCCACCTTCCTGCTGGGCATGCTGCTCGTCCGGGGCGTCGCGGTGGTCCACGGGCTGGTGCTCGGCGCGGCCACCTTCCTCGCCCAGGTGGTGGTGGGCCTGGCGATCACCTGGCGGCTGCCGCGCAGGGACCGGATCCAGCTCGCGCTCAGCCAGCAGAACGGCATCACCGCCATCGTGCTCGCGCTGACCCTGGAGCCGTCGTTCCCCCGGATCTCCACCGTCATCGCGCCGGCGATCCTGGTGATCAACACGATCCACATCGTGGCCGACGAGGTCGCCGCCCGGGTGCTGGGCGGAGCGGAGCGAACCGCCCCGTAGGCCACCGCGAGCCGTCCCGGCGGCTCAGGCCGGCCCGCCCGCGCCCAGGACGATCTGCTCCGCCGCCGTCCGCACCCGCTGGCCCAGGTCGTCGAGGGCCTCGACCGCCTCGTTGCGGCGTGCCCTGCGCATCGTCTCCTCGGCCGGGCTGAGCCTGGGCATGAAGGGCGCCTGGCGGGCCTGGGCCTCCAGGTGCAGCAGCGGCAGGCGCTCGGCCAGCGTGGAGTAGGTGCGGCAGGTCAGCCTCAGCAGCTCGTGCTCGCGGAACCCCGGCTGCCCGCCCGCGGCCCGGACGCTCTCCATCCAGTCGGCCACCGCCGTCGCGAAGCTCTCCAGCAGCCTGCCGTACAGCTCGACGGCCCCGACCAGCTCCATCGTCGCGCGGCCGAGCGAGGGCGGCTGGACGGGCCCGCCGCCCGCGCCCTCGAAGGCGGCCTCGAACGGGTCACCGGGATCGGCCAGCCGGGCCACGGCGATGATGGCGGCGTCGAACAGGCGGCGCACCTCGTCCGGCAGCCGCTTGGTGACGCCCGGACGAGCCCCGGACGAGCCGGGCTCCGCGCTGTCCAGCGCGGCGAGGCGCTGGCCGGTCAGGTCGCTGGCGCGCTCGGCCTCGCTGCGCATCTGCTCCAGGAAGCCCTGGGTGTAGGAGTGCATGCGGCTCAGCTCGTCCAGGCGGCGGCGGATGCGCCCCAGCTCGCCTTCCCTGGCCACCGCCTCCAGGCGGACCTGCGCCTGCTGGACCAGCTCGCGCAGGGAGTCGCGGAATCCCGGCGTGCCGTACGCCAGGGGCTGGCGGCCGGCGACCGCGGCGACCTCGTCACGCAACGCCTCGGACAGGAACCCCCGCACGACGGTGATGAGCTCGGCGTTACGCAGCTCCGTGGCCCGGTCCCGGTGCGCGCGCAGGTCGTCCGGCTGGATCAGGTTCTCCTCGATCAGGACGGCGATGCCGGAATGCCCGAGCGGGAGCCAGAAGTCCGCCCCCCGCTCCCCCGTGACGAACCTCCAGCCGGCGGCGCGCAGGGTCTCGCGCACCGCTTCGGTGACGCTTTCCACGCTGGTGCCGGCCTGCCGGCGCCTGATGGCCTCGTGCACGTCGGGGACGGTCACCGGACGCTCGCGCGCCGAGGCGCTCCAGACCGCGGCGCACAGCTCGATGGCCTGCCGGGGCACGCCGCCGGTCAGCTCGATCACGTGGTCGGCGACGTCGCGGGGGAACAGGGCCGCCTGGCGGCCGAGCGCCTGGACGATGTAGGTCACGAGGTCCTCGCCGCTGAACGGGTCCAGCCGTACCGTGCGTGACCGCTGCAGCAGGCTCGGCGGCATGATCTCCTGCGCCTGGGGCGAGGCGCAGAAGACGAACAGTCCGCCGCTCTCGATCATGATGTTGACCAGGCGCTCGGTCGCCTGCAACGTACGCTGCTCCCGCTCGTGGTCGGCGCCGCCGAGCAGCTTGTCGAACTCGTCCATGATCAGCACGAAGCGGAATCCCGCCCGGCCGTACAGGTGCGCCAGGACGCCCAGGACGTCGAAGGCGGTGGTGGTGTCCTCGCCCAGCCGGGTGACGCCGCGCGCGGCCAGCTCCGCCGACGGCGGGCCGCCCGTCAGCCAGCGCCAGACGTCCTCCTCGTGGCGGGGGATCAGGGCCAGCGTCAGCGCCGTGCTGAACCGGCTCAGCTCCGTGACCGAGCCGAGCAGCCGGTGCAGGGTGTCGTGCAGGGTGCTCTCCACCAGCCCGAAGTGGTCCACCACCTTCTCCGGGTCGAGGCTGCCCGACCGCAGCCCGTCGACCAGCTCCTCGGCGCCGGGCGCGCTGACGAGCGTGTCGGCGACCACGCCGGCGTAGTAGTCCTTGATCCGCTCGTAGAGGTCGAAGCGGTCGAGCTGGCTGGAGACCCGGCTGCGGTGGAAGCCGGGGTCGGGGCTGTCGACCGTGACCAGGCGGAGCTGGTCGCGTTGCTCGGCCCGGTGCAGCGCGTCGGCCAGCCGCCGGGCCACGTGGGTCTTGCCCATGCCCAGCCTCCCGACGATCGTCAGCGCCTGCCA
The DNA here is from genome assembly GCF_040802095.1 of Nonomuraea sp. NPDC050783. Taxonomy (NCBI): domain Bacteria; kingdom Bacillati; phylum Actinomycetota; class Actinomycetes; order Streptosporangiales; family Streptosporangiaceae; genus Nonomuraea; species Nonomuraea sp. NPDC050783. Next base: position 139,964 of record NZ_JBFAHK010000022.1, on the reverse strand, counting down.
CCCGGCCGGGACCTCCTGGCCGAGGTATCCGTACAGGTGCTCCTCCGCCTGCGCCAGCGCGGCGGTCTGCACGCTGGGCGGGATCGGCAGGTCGCCCGGCCAGGCGCGGTAAGGCGAGAGCCTCGCCACGGCCGCCTGCGGAAAGGCGTAGCTGCGGGGCTGGGGTGAATGCACGATCTCGCTCCTGTCCCTGGCCTCGTTTCGCACGTCACCTGTAGAGCGCGTTACTGTTCCAGGTGCGTTCGAAATCGCTCTTCAGCACCCTGTCCCTATCTTGACTCTTGACGTGCTCGAAGGTGTCGAAGAGATAACACTGGAGGGACCGGATGGACCGGAGATCATGGCGGTTGCCGATGATGTCGCGGATTTCCTCTCGGCCCGGTTCGAGAATGGTGTCGAGGCTGTAGCTGACCGACGCCAGCCGGGCTTCGATGAACATCAGCGCGTCTTTCTTGGTGGCCTCGCCCAGCTCCAGCCGGAGGTGCCAGGCGCTGTCCCGGTAGACGGTGGTGCACAGCCGGCTGATCTCGGTCGTCGCGGTCTCGGTGAGGAAGATGAAGTTCCCGCGGTGGCGGGCCAGCCATTCGTACTCGTCGAGCTGCCTCTTGCTGGAGATCGGCGGCAGCAGCACGAGGGCGACGAGGTCCTGGAGCATGCGGCCGGACAGGTCCTGGTAACCGGCACGCGCGTCGTGGGCCCGCGCGGCCCCCTCGGCCAGGGGAACGCCCAGAGAGGCGTGCACTTTCGTGGCGGCGGTCCGGTAGACCGCGAGGAGGTCGTCGGGGCTCTCGCCGCGCGCGTCGATCTTCACCACCCCCGGGCTGCGCTGGCGGTTCTCGGTCAGCCAGTGCGCGCACCGGTTGGCGAGCGAGGTCTTGCCGTAGCCCGACTCGCCGGCGATGGTGATCAGGCGCCCGCCGGTGAGGTCGAGCCCGGGGAAGGCGAAGAACTCCTTGAACTTCTGGTAAGCCTGCTCGGTGTTGTCGATCGGGACGTAGAGCTGCGTGTGCGCGGCGGCCTGCCACTCGCACAGCGGGATGTCACGTTCCCAGACGGGGGTGTCCGTGGGCAGCCGGAAGGGGTTCTCGATCATCACGCCCGCCCCCGTCGCAGGGCGCTGCGGACCGGCCGGGTGAGGGCCAGCGCCAGCCGGTCGAGCTCCGCGGCGTACGCGGAGAGTGCGGTGGTCATCGCCTTCCCGGCCCGCTCCCGGTAGCCGGGGGACGCGCCGCGCCAGCCCAGGAAGGACGGCTCCGCCAGCGGCTCCTGGTCGAGCCGGTCGGCCAGGCCCCTGGCCGCGGGCCAGGACGGGTGGATCACGGCGACGAGGGAGAGCTGCCGTTGGAGCTCGCCGCGCCGGACGGTCACCTCGCCGCCGCCGCCGCCGTCGCCGCCGTCGGCGACGAACGTCACCACCGAGCGCTGGAACTCGGCGAAGGCCGTGCGCAGCGCGGTCGCGTCACGCGCCCCCCGGTCGACGGCGGCCCGCCAGCCGGTGGGCAGGAAGCCGAGCAGCGCCCCGATCAGCACCGGGATCAGGAGCTCCGCCTGCTTCTGCCACCAGGACGTGGACTGGGGCAGGCTGCCCTCCGGCCGTGCCTGGTAGAGCGCCTGGCAGGCCCGCTTGAAGTCGGCGGGGCGGGAGGCGCGCCAGTCTTCGAGAGCCAGGGAGCGGCCGTTCACGGATAACCGGTCGGCGGTGTCGTGCCTGCCCAATCCTAAGACGACCGCGGACCTGGCCAGCTCGCTCCGCATCGGCGGCGCCAGGCAATAAACGGCCAGCGTGTCGTCGGCGTCGGCAGGCGTACGAAAGAAAGGCATAAAAGCTGTAAATCCCGCGAGTGTCAGGCCCGCAGCCTGAAATGTTCGCCCCCTCCGCATATGTCCCGTCTCCTATGCCTGTCCCCACTTCTCCGGCAATCACATGATCCCGCTGGTTCACGCGGAGGTCCAGGCAGGTGACTGTTCGCAATGGGCGAGGCCCGCAATCCACCGTTCGGTGGATTGTGCGGTCAGCACCATACGGCGCCAGGGATGACCGGCGGGCCGATTCGCGGAAGGCGGCGGCTCGGAATGCTTGAGGCATGGCAGTCATCGAAGTCACCGGCCTCCGCAAGAGGTACGCGGACCTGACGGTCCTGGACGGGGTGTCGTTCTCGGTGGACGAGGGCGAGATCTTCGGCATCCTCGGCCCGAACGGCACCGGCAAGACCACCGTCGTCGAGTGCGTGGAGGGCCTGCGGCGACCCGACGAGGGCACGATCAGGGTGCTCGGGCTCGACCCGATCAAGGACGGGCGCGCGCTGCGCGAGCGCATCGGGGTGCAGCTCCAGCAGACCATGCTGCCGGACACCATCAAGGTGCGGGAGGCGCTGGACCTGTACGCCTCCTTCTACGCCGACCCGCGCGACTGGCGGGAGCTGCTGGTGGAGTGGGGGCTGGCGGACAAGCGCGACGCCCGCTTCGGCAAGCTGTCCGGCGGCCAGAAACAGCGGCTGTTCATCGCGCTGGCCCTGGTGGGCAAGCCCCAGGTGGCCTTCCTCGACGAGCTGACCACCGGCCTGGACCCGCAGGCGCGCCGCGCCACCTGGGAGCTGATCAAGCGGGTACGGGCGAGCGGCGTGACGGTCGTGCTGGTGAGCCACTTCATGGACGAGGTGGAGGAGCTGTGCGACCGGGTCGCCATCCTCGACCGGGGCCGGGTGGTGGCGATCGACACGCCGGGCGGGCTGGTCGGCGACGAGCACCGGATGCGGTTCACGCTGATGGGCGACGACGAGGTGGAGCTCGGCGGGGTGCCGGGCGTGACGGGCGTGTCCAGGACGGGCCGGCGGATGACGGTCACCGGCACGGGGGACTTCGCGACGGCGGTCACCGCGCACCTGGCCCGCCATCACGTCCTGGTCAGCGAGCTGCGCATCGACAAGCGCACGCTGGAGGACGCCTTCACCGCCCTCACCGGCCGTTCGTTCGACTGAGATCCGGACCGGGACCCGACCGAGATTCGACTGGAAGCAGGCCCATCATGAGGAAGCTCGTCGTCGTCGAGACCAAGCTGCTGATCCGGGAGCCCGGAGCGCTGTTCTCGCTGCTCATCCCGCTGTTCATCCTGGTGGTGTTCGGCAGCACGATCCAGCCGGGCGACACCGTGCTGCTGCCGATGGCGGTGGCGATCGCCGTCGGGCTGGTGGCCCTGTACATGGTGCCCACCACCCTCGCCACCTACCGCGAGCGGGGCGTGCTGCGCCGGCTGGCGGCCACGCCGGTCCGCCCGGGCAACCTGCTGCTGGTGCAGCTCGTGTTGCAGCTCGTCCTGGCGGTGACCGCCTGCGCGCTGCTGGTCGCGGTCGCGGGGACCGTGCTCGGCGCGCGCCTGCCGGCCCGGGTGGGGGCGGTGGTCCTGGTGTTCGCCCTGGGCACGGCGGCCATGTTCGCGATCGGCCTGCTCATCGCGGCGGCGGCGCCGAACGGCCGGGCCGCCAACGGGATCGGGGTGCTGCTGTACTTCCCGATGGCCTACCTGGCCGGGCTCATGCAGCCCGTGGACCAGATGCCGGATATCGTGGCGCGCGTCGGGGAGTACACCCCGCTCGGCGCCTTCGGGCAGAGCCTGCGGGACGTCTGGGCGGGGGCGGCTCCCGGCCCGCTGCCGCTGGGCGTCATGGCCGCCTACGCCGTGGTCGTCAGCGTGGCCGCGGCCAGGCTCTTCCGCTGGGAGTGAGTGAGGGATGACCGGCCGGCTCGACCGATGGGAACGACTGCTGGACCGGCAGCTCGCGGTGGCGCCGTACGCGCTGCTGGCGGTCTCCGCGGTGCTGGCCCTGCTGGACGGCCGCGGCACCCCGTGGCTCACGGCCGGGCTGGTGGCGCTGACGGCCGCCTGGATGTGGCTGGTGCCCCGCCGCGCGGCGTACGTGGCCGGGCTGGTGGTCCTGATCGGCGTCCTGTGCGGGCGGAGCGTGTGGTTCGCCAGCTTCTTCTCGCTGGTCGGATACCTGCACACCTGGCAGTACCTGAAGGGCGCGTGGCGCTTCGCCGGGGTGAGCGCCACGGCGGCGATCAGCGTCGCCGCCTACCAGGGGGGCCTGCCCGACCCCACCCCGTCCGGCGTCCTGACCTACCTGTTCTTCACCGCCGCCGTCGTCGCCGCGGTGGGCCTGTTCAGCTTCGTCGGCGAGGTCACCAGCGAGCGCAGCGCCGAGCGCAAGCGCATGGTGACGCGGCTGGAGGAGACGATGCGGGAGAACGCGGGGTTGCAGGCCCAGCTCCTGGTGCAGGCCAGGGAGGCGGGCGTGCTGGACGAGCGGCAGCGGATGGCGGCCGAGATCCACGACACCCTCGCCCAGGGCCTGACCGGCATCATCACCCAGCTCCAGGCGGCCAAGCGGGCCGAGCGGGCCGAGGACCGGGGGCGCCACCTCGACCTGGCCACGGGGCTGGCGCGCGAGAGCCTGGCCGAGGCGCGGCGCTCGGTGCACGCGGTGGGCCCGGGCCAGCTGGCCGCGGCGCCGCTGCCCGAGGCGCTCCAGGAGGTCGTCGCCCGGTGGGGCGAGCTCAACGGGGTACGCGCTGACTTCACCGTCACTGGTACGGTCCGTCCCATGCATCCGGAGGTCGAGGAGACGCTGCTGCGTACCGCGCAGGAGGCCCTGGCCAACACCGCCAAGCACGCCGGCGCCTCGCGGGTGGGCCTGACCCTGTCGTACATGGAGGATGTGGTCACCCTGGACGTGCGCGACGACGGCGCCGGGTTCGTCCCCGAGCGGGCCGGCGAGGCCGGCGGGTTCGGGCTGACCGCCATGCGCAAGCGGGTGAGCCGGCTGGCGGGCACGCTGGAGATCGAGTCCGAGCCGGGCGAGGGCACCGCGATCTCGGCGAGCGTCCCGGCGGTGTCCCGTGACTGAGACCCCCGTCCGGCTGCTGATCGCCGACGACCACCCCATCGTCCGGGACGGCATCCGCGGCATGTTCGCCGGCGACCCGGGCTTCGAGGTGGTCGGCGAGGCGGGCGACGGCCGGCGGGCCGTCGAGCTGGCGCGCGCGCTGAGCCCCGACGTGATCCTCATGGACCTGCGCATGCCCGGGCTGGACGGCGTCGGCGCCATCAAGGAGCTGGCCAGGCTGGGCAGCCCGGCCCGCGTGCTGGTGCTCACCACCTACGGCACCGACCGGGACGTCCTGCCCGCCATCGAGGCCGGCGCCACCGGCTACCTGCTCAAGGACACCGGCCGCGACGAGCTGGTCCGGGCCGTGCGGACGGCCGCGCGCGGCGAGGCGGTGCTCTCGCCGTCGGTCGCCACCCGCCTGCTCGGCCAGGTACGCGCGCCGGCCGACCCGCTGAGCGCGCGGGAGCTGGAGATCCTCCGCCTCATCGCCGACGGCGCCACCAACCGCGAGGTCGCCAGGCGCCTGTTCATCAGCGAGGCCACGGTGAAGAGCCACGTGCTGCACGTCTACGCCAAGCTGGGCGTCAACGACCGGGCCGCCGCCGTCGCCACCGCCTTCCGCCGCGGCCTGCTCAGCCTGGACGACGGCGGCTGAGCCCGCCGGGCCCGGTGGTGAAACTTTCACCGGTTCGCCGGGCACCGCCGCAGGCAGGCGCGCTTTCCCGATGGGACGCGTTGAGCCGGGGCCGCCGGGGCGCCTACCGTGTTGACATCGGCGCACCCCGATCCGGTCAAGGAGCCCGTCATGCGACGCAGCCGCGTCATCCCCTCCCTGGTCCTGGCCCTGCTCGCGTTCGTCGTGGCCGCTCCGCAGGCGCGGGCGCAGGCGGTGGGCGGGTTCGACTTCGACCGGGCGGAGGTGGCCGCCACGGGGCTGCAGGTGCCGTGGGCGATCGCGTTCCTGCCGGACGGCGACGCGCTGGTGTCGGAGCGGGGCACCGGGCGGATCCTGCGGGTGCGGCCCGGCCAGGCGGCCACGGCGGTCGCCACGATCAGCGGGCTGAGCGCGTCGGGGGAGAGCGGGCTGCTGGGCATCGCGGTCTCGCCGACGTACGCGCAGGACGGCTGGGTCTACGCCTACTTCACCAGCACGGCCGGCGACAACCGGCTGGTCAGGCTCCAGCTCAGCGCCCCGCAGACACAGACGGTGATCTTCAGCGGGGTGCCGAGCGCGACCATCCACGACGGCGGGCGGCTCGCGTTCGGGCCGGACGGCATGCTGTACCTGTCCACCGGCGACGCCAACAACAGCGCCAACGCCCAGAACCTCAACAGCCCGGCCGGCAAGATCCTGCGCATGACGCCCGCGGGCGGCGTACCGTCCGACAACCCGTTCCCCGGGTCACGGGTCTACAGCTACGGCCACCGCAACGTGCAGGGGCTGGCCTGGGACGCGCAGGGCCGCATGTACGCCAGCGAGTTCGGCCAGAACACCTGGGACGAGATCAACCAGATCGTGGCGGGCGGCAACTACGGCTGGCCGACCTGCGAGGGCGTCTGCTCCGGCTCCTCCTTCCGCAACCCGATCGTCACCTGGTCCACGGCCGAGGCGTCGCCGAGCGGGCTGGCGTACGCCAACGGCACGCTCTTCGCGGCGGCGCTGCGCGGGCAGCGGGTCTGGGCGGTGCCGCTCACCGCGAGCGGCACGGCAGGGACGCCGGTCGCCGAGCTGCAGGGCGCGTACGGCCGGCTGCGCGCCGCCGCGGTGGGTCCCGACGGATGGTTGTGGTTGTCGACCAGCAACCGGGACGGGCGCGGCACGCCGGTGGCCGCCGACGACCGGATCGTCCGCGTCCCGCCGTCCGGCGGCGGCCAGGACGACACCACGCCGCCCAGCGCGCCCACCGGGCTGGCCGCCTCGGGCACCACCGCGAGCGGGACGACGCTCGGCTGGACGGCCGCCACCGACGACGTCGGCGTGACGGGCTACGACGTCTTACGGGCGGCGGGCGCGTCCGGCGGCACGTTCGCCCAGGTCGGCACCACGGCCACCACCTCCTACACGGACTCCGGCCTGACCCCGGCCACCACCTACCGCTACCAGGTGCGCGCCAGGGACGCGGCCGGCAACCTCTCCCCCGTCTCCACCACGGTCACGGTCACCACGGCGGCGCAGGGCGGCGGCGGCTGCACGGTGGCGGCCACCGTCCAGACCCAGTGGGGCGGCGGCTACGTGATCCAGCCGGTGACGGTCACCAACACCGGCACCTCGGCGATCAGCGGCTGGACGGTGACGTTCACGCTGCCCGCCGGCCACGCCGTCACCGGCTCCTGGAACGCCACCCTGACGACGAGCGGCCAGACCGTCACCGCCAGGAACGCCGCGCACAACGGCGCGCTCGGCCCGGGGCAGAGCACGACGTTCGGCTTCCAGGCGAGCCGGCCCGGCGACTCCCGGCTCCCGTCCGGTTACAGCTGCGCCTGAGGCCCGCCCATTGTCAGGGGCATGGTTTTTGCCCCACTCTGTGCGGGTGACTCATCGGTGGATCGCCTGGACCGTTCCCGCCCCGCCTGGCCGGGGGAACTCGTGACCGGTCGGGACGCGCCCGAGCCGTCCCTGCGGGTGCTCGGCCCGCTCCAGGCCGACCTGCGCGGCCGGAGCGTGGACCTGGGCCCGGCCCGGCAGCGGGCGGTGCTCGCGCGGCTGGCCGCCGCCGGAGGGCAGGTCGTGTCCACCGACCGGTTCATCGACGACCTGTGGCGGGGGCAACCGCCGCCCAAGGCGCTGGCCGCGCTCCAGGTGTACGTCTCCAACCTGCGCCGCGCCCTGGAGCCGGACCGGCCGCCGCGCGCCCCGGCCCGGGTGGTGGTGAGCGCCCCGCCCGGCTACCGGCTGCGGCTGCCGGACGACGCCGTGGACGCCTGGCGGCTGCCCGGGCTCATCGAGGAGGCCGGGGCCGCGTTGCGCCGGGGGGCGGGGCAGGTCGCGTACGGGCTGCTGGAGCAGGCGCTCGGGCTGTGGACCGGCACCGCCTACGGGGAGTTCGCCGACGAGGAGTGGGCCGCCCCCGAGGCGGAGCGGCTGGCCGGGCTGCGGCTGCTGGCCGTCGAGCACCGGGCCGAGGCGGCGCTGCTGCTGGGCCGGCACGCCCAGGTCGTGCCCGAGCTGCGCGGGCACGTGGAGCGGCACCCGCTGCGGGAGAGCGGGGTGCGGCTGCTGGCGCTGGCCTGCTACCGGGCCGGCGCGCAGGCGGAGGCGCTGGCCGTGCTGCGGCGGGCGCGCGAGCGGCTGGCGGAGGAGCTGGGGGTGGATCCCGGGCCGGAGCTGCGGGCCCTGGAGCAGGACATCCTGCACCAGTCCGACACCCTGAACGCCCCGGCGGCGGCCGTCAGGCTGGACGAGCGTCCCGCCCCCTCGCAGGAGCCGGCCGGGCCGGTGCCGGACAGGCCGGTGCCGGACGGGCCGCTGCCGGACGGGCCGGTGCCGGACGGGCCGCTGCTGGTGGGGCGGGCCCGGGAGCTGGCGGTGCTGCGGGAGGAGGCCGCCCAGCCGGCGCACCGCACCGTCTGGCTCGGCGGCGAGCCGGGCGCCGGGAAGAGCACGCTGGCCGAGGCGTTCGCGGCCGAGCTGGCCGGGCGCGGCTGGCGGGTGGCGTTCGGGCGCTGCCCGGAGATCGACGGCGGCGCGCCGCCCGCCTGGGCGTGGAGCGAGATCGTCCGCCACCTGGCCGCCGGGTCCCCGCCGGACGACCCGGCGGGGCTGGCCCCGCTGCTGCACGACGGCGTCCCCATCCCCAACCAGTTCCAGCTCGCCCGCGCGGTGGCCGGCTACCTGGCCTCCCGCGCTCCCCTGCTGGTGGTGCTGGAGGACGTGCACCGCGCCGACGGCGAGACCCTGCACCTGCTGCGCCACCTGCCGCAGGCGGCCCGGCTGCTGGTGGTGGCCACCCACCGCCCGGACGAGACCACCGAGGACCTGGCCGCCACGCTCGCCGCGCTGGCGGCGGTCAGCCGGCACGTGGAGCTGCCGGGGCTGGCCGAGGAGGCGGTCGCCGAGCTGCTCGAACGCCACACCGGGCGGGCCCCCGACGCCGCGACCGTGCGCACCGTGCGCGAGCGCACGCTCGGCAACCCGCTGTTCGTCGCCGAGATCGCCCGGCTGCTGGCCTCGGAGGGCCCAGGGGCCGCCCGGGCGCTGCCGCCCGGCGTGCGCGACCTGATCCGGCGCAGGATCGCCCGCCTGCCCGCCACCGCGCAGACCGTGCTGCGCAACGCCGCCGTCGTCGGCCGGGACGCGGACGTGGACGTGCTGGTCGCGGTGCAGGACGGCGACGAGGACACCGTGCTCGACGGCCTGGAGGCCGGCGTCATGACCGGCCTGCTGTCCGAACCGGGGCCGGGGCGGGTGCGGTTCACGCACGTCCTGGTCAGGGAGGTGCTGTACGAGGACACGGCGCGGATCCGCCGTACCCGCCTGCACGGGCGCGTGGTGGCGACCCTGGAGCGGCTGCGGCCCGGCGAGCCGGCCGCGCTGGCCCACCACGCGCTGGAGGCCGGCTCGCCGGGCGCGGTCGCGCACGCCAGGGCGGCGGCGGCGCAGGCGTCCGGGCTGCACGCGCACCGGGAGGCGGCGGCCCTGTACCGGGCGGCGCTGCCGCTCGCCGGCGACGACGGGACCCGGCTGGAGCTGTTGTGCGGGCTGGTGTCGGCGCTCGGCCACGCGGGTGACGTGTCCGGCGCGCTCGCGGCGCGGGCCGAGGCGGTCCGGCTGTCACCCGGCGTGCGTGCGCTGACCTCGTACGACGCGCCGGTGATCTGGACCATCCAGCCCGACACCCGCTACGACGAGGAGTTCGTCGCGGCCGTGGAGCGGGAGCTGGCCGCCGGGCCGGGCCCGGAGGCGCGCTGCCGGCTGCTGGCGGCGCTGGTCTTCGCCGTGGAGGGCCACGACGACGGCCGGGTGGACGCCGCCGGCGCCGAGGCGGTGGCGCTGGCGCGCGGGCTGGGCCGGCCCGACCTGCTGTGCCTGGCGCTCAACGCCCGCTACTTCGCCGTCCTCGCCCCCGAGCGGCGCGAGGAGCTGGCGGCGCTGGGCGGCGAGCTGCTGGAGCTGGGCCGGGCGCACCGCCTGGTCGGCTACCTCACGCTGGGCCACATCGCCCTGCTCATGGCCGCGCTCGGCCGGGGCGACCTGGAGACGGCGAGCCGGCACGCCGACAGCGGCCTGGCGGTCTCCACGAGCGGCCAGCTCGGCCTGTCGCTGGTCATCCTGAGCCTGTTCGGCGCGCTGCGGAAGCTGGTCGAGGGCGACTTCGACGCGGCCGAGGCGACCTACACCGACGTCACCCGGCAGATGGCCGAGCGCGGCGCGGTGAACGCCGAGGCGATGGGCATGCTGGGCAGGTTCGTGGTGCGCCTGGCCCGGGGGAACGTCCGCGACTCGCTGCCCGAGCTGGCCGCCCTGCACGAGCGCCTGCCGAACGAGCAGACGCACGAGCTGTACGCGGGCGCCCTGGCCGCGGCCGGCGAGCCGGAGGCGGCCCGGCGGGTCTGGCGGCCCGGGCAATACCATCCGCGCGACTACTACTGGCTGCTGTGGGAGGCGCTGCGCGCGCAGACCGCCGTCGCGCTCGCGGACCGCGAGGTGGCCCGGCGCTGCTACGGGGCCCTGCTGCCGTGGGAGGACCGGGTGGCCGGCCTCAACAGCGGCTCGGTCACGCTCGGGCCGGTCGCGCTGGTGCTGGGCGACCTGGCCGGGCTGCTGGGCCTGCCGGCGGCCGGGGCGCACTACGCGCGGGCGGCCGAGGTCGCCGCCGGCATCGGCTCGCCGCACTGGGCGGCGGCCGCCCGCGAGCGCGCCGAGCGCCTCACGCGGCTCCGAAGATGAGCCGCTGGCGGCGCCGGTGCCCCCGGTTGAGCAGCGTGAGCAGGGCGAGGAGCACCGGCCCCGCCGCCCTGCGCAGCGCGGCCATCTCCTCCGGGCGCGCGTACTGGGCGATGCGCGGCAGGTCGAAGGCGATGTCGCCGCCCTTGCGCACCTCGTTCTCGACGGTCTTCCAGTCCTGCTCCGACACGTACGCGTCGATGACCGGGAACAGCAGCCGCTCCTCCTCCTCGATGTGCTCGTCGAGCAGGTCGGCGAGGGTGCCGAGGCCCTGGGCCATGCGCTTGGCGGCGGACGGGTCCGTGCCGAGCCGGTCCGCGGCGCCGGTGATCTCCGCCAGCAGCGGGTCGAGCTGGGTGTGGTCGTCGGTGAGGTCGCTCAGGTCCACCTCGGCGCCGGCCGAGCGGACGATGACCGGCCAGAGCACGTTGTCCTCGGCCTGGTGGTGATGGTGGATGCCGGCGCACAGCTTCCTGGTGAAGGTGGCGATCGCCTTGAGCCGGGCGGCGCCGGCGTGCTCGTCGCCGGCGGCGACGCCGTCCATGAGGCGGGCCAGGCGGCGGGTGTCGCCGCGCATGGCCCGGTGGGCGATGCGGAAGCCGAGGGTGTCGGGTGCCATGGTCGCTCCTTCGTCATGAGGGGATGGCACCAGGGTGCGCCGCGGCTCTTAGCCGTCTCTTGGCGTCTACTTGGAGGCCAGCGGCTTCTCGTAGCAGCGGGTCAGCGGCGCGTCGACGTATTTGCCGTAGGGCGGCGTCAGCGTGTACGCGCTGCGCTCGTACAGCCTGATGGCCTCCGGCTGCCGCAGCCCGGTGGCCAGCCGCATCCGCCGGTGGCCCATGTCCCTGGCCAGCTCCTCCAGCGCGCCGAGCAGCGCCTTCGCGATGCCCTGGCCGCGGTGGGCGGGGGCCACGTACATGCGCTTGAGCTCGCCAGTCAGCGCGTCCACGGGCTGGACGGCGCCGCAGCCGACCGCCCGCCCGTCCACGACCGCCACCAGGAACCGCGCCCCGTCGCGCACCTGGGAGCGTCCCTCAGGGCCGTAGCGGGCCACCAGCTCGGCGAAGGCGGCGTCGAGCAGCGCGCTCAGCTCTCCGTCCGCGGGGTCCCGTTCCTCGATCAGCATGCCCGACATCGTAGGAAATGTCGGTCAGAGGCCGAGCGCCTGGGCCGGGTCGGCGAGGATGCGCTGGATGACCAGCCCGGCGGCGCCCAGCACCGCCGCGTCCGGGCCGGTCCCCGAGACCACGAGCGGGGGCGGCGCGCCGCGCATCTGGGCCAGGCGGGTGCCGAGCCCGTCCGCGACGGGCCCTTCCAGCCAGGGGAACAGCGGCGCGAAGACGCCGCCGAGCACGATCCGGCCGGGGTCCAGCAGGTGGACGGCCGAGGTGAGCGCCACGGCCAGCGCGTGACCGGCCCGCTCGCACGTCTCCAGCGCCCGCGGCTCGCCCGCCTCCAGCCGCTCCACCAGCGCGGTCACCGACTCCAGCGGCCCGAGCAGGGCGTCCTGGCCGGCGTAGACCTCCAGGCAGCCCCGCCCGCCGCACCGGCACCCGGGCCCGTCGGGCACGACCACGACGTGGCCCAGCTCGCCGGCCAGGCCGAAGGTGCCGCGGAACAGCGTGCCGCCGACCACCAGGCCGGCGCCGATGCCGATCTCGCCGGAGACGTACAGGAAGTCCGGCTCCCGCGAGCCGAACCACAGCTCGCCCAGCGCCGCCAGGTTGGCCTCGTTGTCGATCGCGAACGGCAGGTCGCCGGCCGGCTCCTCCACCCGCACGTCCCGCCAGCCCAGGTGGGGCGCGCTGCGCAGCAGCCCGCCCGCCCCGGTGTCCTCCACGGTGCCGGGCACGGCCAGCGCGGCCCCCATGACCCGCAGCCCGCCCGCCTCGGCCTCGGCGGTGATCTCCTGGGCGAGGGCGCGCAGCCGGCCCAGGATCTCGGCGGGGTCGGAGTTGCGGTTGTCGGCGGGGCGGGTGCGGCGCAGCCGTACGGCGCGGGTCAGATCGACCACGCAGGCCGCCAGGTAGTCGATGTTGACCTCCAGGCCGAGCGTGGCCACCCGGTGCCCACTTAAGCCGACCGCCACGCCGGGGCGTCCCCGCTCGCCGCCGCGTACGGCGCCGCCCTCGGCGACCACCCCGGCCTCCAGCAGGTCGGCGACCAGGCTGGAGACGGTGGTCTTGGTCAGCCCGGTCCGCTCGGCGAGCGCCGCGCGGGTGTGCGGTCCCGTGCGGTGGATGGCGTCGAGGACCACGGCCAGGTTACGGGCGCGCATGGAATCATGCCGGACCCCTCTTGACGGCACCCCGCCCACCTCCTCAGGATTAGTACAGATTATGGACTAAACGCAGGGAGCGCAGGAAGATGCCCGCATTCACCCCGACCCCCGACGACCGCTTCACCTTCGGCCTCTGGACCGTGGGCTGGCAGGCGCGCGACCCGTTCGGCGACGCCTCCCGCGCTCCGCTCGACCCGGTCGAGGCCGTCCACAAGCTGCACGAGCTGGGCGCCTACGGCGTCACCTTCCACGACGACGACCTGCTCGCCGTCGAGTCCGACCGCGACAAGGCCATCGCCGCCTTCAGGAAGGCCCTGGACGAGACCGGCATGAAGGTCCCCATGGCCACCACCAACCTCTTCACCCACCCGGTCTTCAAGGACGGCGCGTTCACCAGCAACGACCGCGACGTGCGCCGCTACGCCCTGCGCAAGGTCATGCGCAACCTCGACCTGGCCGCCAGCCTCGGCGCCAGGACCTACGTCTGCTGGGGCGGCCGCGAGGGCGCCGAGTCCGACGCCGCCAAGGACGTCAAGGCCGCCCTCGACCGCTACAAGGAGGGCCTGGACCTCCTGTGCCAGTACGTCATCGACAAGGGCTACGACATCCGCTTCGCGCTGGAGCCCAAGCCCAACGAGCCCCGCGGCGACATCCTGCTGCCGACCATCGGCCACGCCCTGGCGCTGATCAACGAGCTGGAGCACCCCGAGATGGTGGGCCTCAACCCCGAGGTCGGCCACGAGCAGATGGCCGGGCTCAACTTCGTCCACGGCATCGCCCAGGCCCTGTGGCACGGCAAGCTCTTCCACATCGACCTCAACGGCCAGCACGGCCCGAAGTACGACCAGGACCTGATCTTCGGCCACGGCGACCTCAAGAGCGCCTTCTTCCTGGTCGACCTGCTGGAGAACGGCGGCTACGACGGCCCCCGCCACTTCGACTACAAGCCGCTGCGCACCGAGGACGCCCAGGACGTCTGGGACTCGGCCGCCGCCAACATGCGCACCTACCTCATCCTCAAGGACAAGTCCGCCAAGTTCCGCCAGGACCCGGAGGTCCAGGAGGCCCTGGCCGCCAGCCGGGTGACCGAGCTGGCCCAGCCGACCCTGGCCGCCGGCGAGACCTGGCAGAGCCTGGCCGAGGACGACTTCGACGTCGAGGCGGCCGCCGCCCGCGGCTTCCACTTCACCCGGCTCAACCAGCTCGCGCTGGAGCACCTGCTGGGGGTGCGCGGATGAGCAAGCCGATCAGCGTCCAGCTCTACACCGTCAGGGATGCGCTGGCCGCCGATCGCGACGCCGTGCTGCGGCGCATCGCCGGGATCGGCTACCGGGCCGTCGAGCCGTACGACCCGATGACCGATCCCGAGGGCTTCCGCCGGGTCGCCGACGACCTCGGGCTCCAGGTGTCCGCCACGCACGCGTACGCCCTGCTCAGCCAGGACACCACGAAGGTCCTCGACGCGATCGCCACGATCGGCACCGACCTGGCGATCGTCCCCGGCGGCGTCGCCGAGGAGGAGTTCACCACCCCCGACGGCCTGCGGCGCACGGCCGACCTGCTCAACGGCCTGGCCGAGCGGGCGGCCGGGCACGGCGTGCGGATCGGCTACCACAACCACTGGTGGGAGATCGAGCCGCGCGTCGGCGGCCGGCACGCCCTGGAGGCGCTGGCCGACCTGCTCGCGCCCGAGGTCTTCCTGGAGATCGACACCTACTGGGCGGCGGTCGGCGGCGCCGACGTGCCCGCCCTGCTCGGCCGCCTGGCCGGGCGCACGCCGGCGCTGCACGTGAAGGACGGCCCGGTGGTCAAGGGCGAGCCGCACACGGCGGTGGGCGCGGGCGCGATGGACGTGCCCGCGATCCTGGCCGCCGCGCCGGACGCCTGGCGGACCGTCGAGCTCGACGAGTGCGCCACCGACGTCTTCGCCGCGCTGGCCGACAGCCACTCCTACCTCACCTCCCTGGAGGTCTCTTGACCGAAGGCCCCGTCGGCGTCGCCCTGGTCGGCGCCGGAGTGATCAGTGGCCAGTACCTCCGCAACCTCACCTCGTTCCCCGACGTGCGCGTGCTCGGCGTGGCGGACCTCGACACCGAGCGGGCCGCGGCGGTCGCGCGCGAGCACGGCGTGCCCGTGTCCGGCCCGCTCGCCACGGTGCTCGGCCTGCCCGAGGTGGAGATCGTCGTCAACCTGACCGTCCCGTCCGCGCACGCGGCCGTCGCGCTGGAGTCGCTGCGCGCCGGCAAGCACGTGTACGGCGAGAAGCCGTTCGCCATGGACCCCGACGAGGGCGCCAAGGTCATGGCCGAGGCCGCCGGGCTCGGCCTGCGGGTGGGCGGCGCTCCCGACACCTTCCTGGGCGCCGGGCTCCAGTCCGCGCTGCACGCGCTGCGCTCGGGCCTCATCGGCGAGCCGGTCGCCGTCACGGCGGCCACGCAGAGCCTGGGGCCCGAGTCGTGGCACCCCAATCCCGAGTTCTTCTACCAGCCGGGGGGCGGGCCGCTGTACGACCTCGGCCCCTACTACCTGACCGCCCTGGTGTCCCTGCTCGGCCCGGTCGCCCGGGTCGCGGCGAGCACCCGCAGGGCCCGCGCGCGGCGCGTGGTGGGCTCGGGCCCCAAGGCGGGCACGACGTTCCCCGTGGACGTGCCGACCCACGTCAACGCCCTGCTGGACTTCCCCGGCACGGCGACGGCGGCGGCCACGTTCAGCTTCGACTCGCCCGTCAACCGCCGGATGATCGAGATCATCGGCACCGAGGGCGCGCTGTCCCTGCCCGATCCCAACACCTTCGAGGGGCCGCTGCTGGCCCGCGGCGCGCACGACACGGACTGGCGCGAGCTGCCGGTGTCGGGCACGACCGCGAGCCGGGGCATCGGCGTCCTGGACATGGCCAGGTCGCTGCGGGCGGGCACGCCGCACCGGGCCTCCGGCGAGCTGGCGTACCACGTGCTCGACCTGATGGCGGCCATCGCCCTGGCGGGCGAGCGCGCCGAGTTCAGGACGGTCGCCTCGACCCTGACCGCGCCGGAGCCGCTGCCGGACGGCTGGGACCCGTACGCCGCCACTCTCACGTGAACCGGCCGATCCGAACACGATAAGTTACATCATCCTTACTCAAAGTCATCTTCACAGCTCGGCCGGGCATGTATCGGGAAGCGTCATCGTACGGTTACGCGACTCCCGAACGAGGGTGATCCCATGCGTGTCCTGATCCAGCTCCGGCCCGCCACCGACGTCGTGGCGTCCGTGCTCGACCCCCGCGTCGCCAGCACGGTCGCCGACGTCGTCTCCGACCTGCCCGGCGTCTCGCTCGACGCGGCGTTCGGCCCCGTCGCGGTCCCGCGCGCCCGTCCCAGCGCGGCCCACGGCGGGGCGCTCTCGCTCTCCCCGCGCGTGGAGTTCTCCCTGTCCCCCGAGCACGCCTCCGTGCTCGTCCGCGGCGAGATCCCCGACGCCGAGCTGTCCACCCGGCTCTCCCGGCTCCAGTCGGCCGTCCCCGAGGTCACCGGGATCTTCGCCGACCCGTTCATCCAGCCCTCCGGCCCCACCTGCGGCGGCGACGGGCCGGTCGGCGACTGGCACGACGTCAGGCGGCTGCTGCACGCCTCCGAGCTGTGGGAGGAGGGCCACGACGGCGAGGGCGTGGCCGTCGCCGTCTGCGACACCGGCATCAACGCCGCCCACGTGCGGTCGGCCCTCGGCGAGGACGTCGAGGTCGACGCCGGGCGGAGCTGGGCCCCGCCCGGCGTGCCCAAGAGGCCGGGGGCGTATCCGGTCAACCACGGCACGATGTGCGCCTTCGACGTGCTGCTGGCCGCTCCCAAGGCGACCCTGCTGGACATCCCGATCCTGCTGTCGCAGCAGGGCAGCGTGCAGGGCCTGCTCTCCGACGCCGTCGCCGCCTACTCCCACCTGCGCGGGGTGCTCAACGCCATGTCGGAGGAGCACCGGGCCCTGGTGGTCTCCAACAGCTGGGGCCTGTTCTCGCCTCTCGGCGACCTGCCGCCCGGCCATCCCGGCAACTACTCCGACAACCCCTCGCACCCTTTCAACCTCATCGTCGGCAGCCTGGCCGACGCGGGCGCGGACGTCGTCTTCGCGGCGGGCAACTGCGGGCGCGACTGCCCCGACCAGCGCTGCGGCTTCCGCGAGCGGCCCATCGTCGGCGCCAACGGCCATCCCGACGTGTTGTCCGTGGGCGGCGTGGACACCCGCCGCGAGCGCGTCGGCTACTCCTCGCAGGGGCCGGCCAGGCTCGCCGACCGTAAACCCGACCTGTGCTCCTACACGCACTTCGCCGGCTCCGGCGCGGTCGGCGAGGCCGACACCGGCACCTCGGCCGCCTGCCCCACCGCGGCCGGCGTGGTGGCCGCGGTCCGCACCCGGCGGACCGCCGTCCAGCTCTCGCCCGAGCAACTGCGCACCCAGCTCAACCGCACGGCCGACGACCGCAGCACCGTGGGCTACGACTACGACTACGGCTGGGGCATCATCGACCCGCCCGCCGTGCTGGCCGCCCTCGGCCGCGCCCGTGGAGAGCGCGCCGCCTGACATGGTCCTGCTCCAGGTGCACCTGCCGCCCGGCGCCACCCTCTCCGAGGCGCTGCGGTCCCTGGGCCTGTCCGAGGAGGACGTCGATCTCGGCTACGGGCTGGTGGCCGTCCTTCCCGAGGCCGGCCTGTACGTCCTGCGCGTCACGGAGGAGGCCGGCCGCCGGGCCGACGGGCAGGTCTTCGCGGACCCGCCCATCGAACCCGGCTGAGGCGTTGGCCCGAACTGTCCCGAACCGCGACAATGGCCCGATGGCTGAACGTGGTGAAGGCGACTGGGTGTCCCGGTTCGCGGACGAGGTGATCTCCGAGGCGGAGCGGCGCGGCACCGGCGGGCCGATCGTCTGCGCCTCCGGCCTCAGCCCCTCGGGCCCGATCCACCTGGGCAACCTGCGCGAGATCATGACCCCTCACCTGGTGGCCGACGAGCTGCTGCGGCGCGGGGTGCCCTGCGTGCACCTGCTGTCCTGGGACGACTACGACCGCTTCCGCCGGGTGCCCGCGGGCGTGGACGAGTCCTGGGCCGAGCACGTCGGCAAGCCGCTGACCGCGGTGCCCGCGCCGCCCGGCAGCCCGCACGCCAACTGGGCCGAGCACTTCAAGGCCCCGATGATCGAGGCCATGACGGCCCTGGGCGTGCGGTGCCGGATGATCAGCCAGACCGAGCAGTACACCTCGGGGGCCTACCGCGAGCAGATCCTGCTGGCGGTGCGCGAGCGGGCCGCCATCGACGCCGTGCTGTCGCGGCACCGCACCAGGCAGCGGGCCGGGAGCGGGCAGGAAGGGGAGTACTTCCCGTACCGGCCGTACTGCGAGCTGTGCGGGCGCGACCTCACCACCGTCACCGCCTACGACGACGAGACCACCGAGCTGGCCTACTCCTGCGCGTGCGGCTTCGGCGAGACCGTGCGCCTGGCCGAGCACGACCGGGGCAAGCTGGTGTGGAAGGTGGACTGGCCGATGCGGTGGGCGTACGAGGGCGTGCTGTTCGAGCCGTCCGGCGTGGACCACCACTCGCCCGGCTCGGCCTGGACGGCCGGCGGCCGGATCGTGGGCGAGGTGTTCGGCGGCGAGCGGCCGATCGGCCCGATGTACGCCTTCGTCGGCATCACCGGCATGGCCAAGATGAGCAGCTCCAAGGGCGACGTGCCGACCCCCGCCGACGCCCTGGAGATCATGGAGGCCCCGGTGCTGCGCTGGCTGTACGCGCGCCGCAAGCCCGCCCAGTCCTTCAAGATCGCCTTCGACCAGGAGATCCACCGGCTCTACGACGAGTGGGACGCCCTCGGCAGGAAGATCGCCGCCGGGCAGGCCAAGCCCGCCGAGCTGGCCGCCTACGACCGGGCGGTCACCACCGCCGAGGGCCCGCTGCCCCTCACCCCGCGCCCGGTGCCCTACCGGACGCTCGCCTCCATCGCCGACATCACCACCGGCCACGCCGAGCAGACCCGGCGCATCCTGCGCGACCTCGACGGCATCGACGACCCCGCCGCCGCCCGCCCCCGCCTGGACCGGGCGGGGCGCTGGGTGGAGCTGCACCTGCCCGCCGACCAGCGCACGCGGGTGCGCGAGGAGCCCGACGAGGAGCTGCTCGACTCGCTCGGGCCGGGCGAGCGCGAGTCGCTGCGGCTGCTGGCCGACGGCCTGGACGACTGGTCGCTGGACGGGCTGACGGCGCTGGTGTACGGCGTCCCGAAGCGCCAGGCGGGCCTGCCGGCCGACGCCGAGGCGACCCCGGAGCTGAAGGCCGCCCAGCGCGCCTTCTTCGCCCTCCTCTACCGCCTGCTGGTCGGCCGCGACACCGGCCCCCGCCTGCCGACGCTGCTGCTCGCGGTGGGCGCCGACCGCGTCCGCAAGCTGGTGGGCGCGTGAACCTCCGCACGCCGGCGGACGGGCACGTGAACGGCGCCTTCCTCATCACCGGGATCATGGCCTCCGGCAAGTCCACGGTGGCCCAGCGGCTGGCCGAGCGCCTGCCCAGGGCCGCGCACGTCCGGGGCGACGCCTTCCGCCGCATGGTGGTCTCCGGCCGCGCCGACATGACGCCCGAGCCGTCGCCGGAGGCGCTGCGCCAGCTCCGCCTGCGCCACCGGCTCGCCGCGGCCGCCGCCGACCTGTACGCGGAGGCCGGCTTCACCCCGGTCGTCCAGGACCTCGTGCTCGGGCCGGACCTGGCAGGCTTCGCCCGGCTGATCCGCACCCGCCCCCTGCGCGTGGTCGTGCTGGCCCCCGACCCGGCGGTGGTGGCCGAGCGCGAGCGGGCGCGGCCCAAGACCGGCTACGGCGGCGGCTGGACGCCCGCGCTCCTCGACGACGTGCTGCGCCGCGAGACCCCGCGCCTCGGCCTGTGGCTGGACACCTCCCTGCAGACCCCGGAGGAGACCGTGGCCGAGATCATCACTAGAGCGGCTGAAGCGGTGGCCGTCAAGACATAGGAACGATCTCTGCAAGGCAATGTCAAGCCGGTTGCATGGCGGGCGGGAGAACCTTGCCCCATGAACAAGCAGTCTTCCGCCGCCAGCGTCAGCGTCATCGTGCCCGCGATGAACGAGGCAGAGAACCTTCCCCACGTCTTCGCCACGCTGCCCGACTGGATCGACGAGGTGATCCTGGTCGACGGCAACTCGGTCGACGACACCGTCGCGGTCGCGCGAAGGCTCCGTCCCGACCTGCGGGTCGTCGTCCAGTCCCGGCGCGGGAAGGGCAACGCGCTCATCGAGGGCTTCCAGGCCGCCACCGGCGACATCATCGTCATGATCGACGCCGACGGCTCCACCGACGGCCACGAGATCCGCCACTTCGTCGACACGCTGCTGACCGGCGCCGACTTCGCCAAGGGCTCCCGGTACGCGCCCGGCGGCGGCTCCGACGACCTGAGCCCGTGGCGCTCGCTCGGCAACAAGGTGCTGACCGGCTTCACGAACCTGCTCTACGGCACCGGCTACACCGACCTGTGCTACGGCTACAACGCCTTCTGGGCCCGCCACCTGGACGCCCTGAGCCTCGATTGCGACGGTTTCGAGATCGAGACGCTGATGAACGTCCGCGCCGCCAAGGCCGGGCTCGTCATCCGCGAGGTGCCCAGCCACGAGCGCTCCCGCATCCACGGCACCAGCAACCTCCACGCCGTGCGCGACGGCTGGCGGGTGCTGAAGACGATCCTCCGCGAGCGGACCTGGGCCCGGCCCGTCCCCGCCCAGGCCCAGGCCCAGGCTCAGGTGGCTCTCGCCAAATGAGGGATGACATCCTTCACCCATGCGCTACATCGCGATCGGAGCGGGAGCCGTCGGCGGCCCCGTACCGTCCCGCCCGGACGACGTGCTGATCCTGGCCACCAAGCCCCAGGACACGCCGGCCGCGATCGACGGCCGGCCCCGCGACCTGCCCGCGGTGTGCGCCCAGAACGGAGTCGCCGACGAGCGCGCCCTCCTGCGCCACTTCCGCGCGTCCCCGACGTGATGCGCTGGAAGCACGGCAAGCTGCTCGGCAACCTGGCCAACGCGGTCGAAGCCGACCGGCACGCCCGCGAGAAGCCGCCGCCCGCCTCGATGCCGCTGGAGCGGCTGACCGCGCTCATCGACGAGCGTTGCGCAGCCTGATCCCGCTGAACTCCAGCGTGCTGGCCGTCACCTCCTTCCAGAACCTCCACAGGTCGGGCAGCACCCGTAGCTGGATGCCCGCCTCCTCGTGCAGCTCGAACAGGTCGCCGACCGGCTCCGGCGGGCCCAGCGGGTCCACCGGGACCGTGGCGACCACGGCGTGCGGCGGGTCGCCGATCGGCGTGAAGTCGGCGGCCGGCAGGCGGTAGGCGTACAGCCGGACGTCCCGCATCGCCTGGAGCCAGCAGTACTCCACGGCGTGCACGCGGTCGCCGCAGCCGGCGCCGACGATCCTGTCCCGGTCCGCCTCGGTGGTGCGCGGCCCCACCCACGCCATCGCGCGCGGGCAGGCACGCGGGAACCAGTAGTCGGGGCAGCGGTCGGCGCCGACCGCCCACACGTACGGCTCGGTCAGCGCGGTGGTCACCGCCACGTGCGGGACGAACCGCTCGATCGTCGGATCCTCGGAGAAGTGCAGCACCTGACCGGGCTCTGGTCTCATGGACGTCATCATCGCGCATACCCCTTCTCCCGCCGGGCAGTTGAGAGTCACTCTTACGACAAGGGGTGAGTTGGATGATTTTCCTGGGTCTGATCCTGGTCCTGCTCGCCGTCGGCGCCGGTGTCGTGGTCTTCACCGAGGAGACCACCAGGTACATCCTGTTCGGATACACCTTCGAGCTCAACCACGTCGAGATGTTCCTCGCCGGGGCGGTCACCGCGGCCGTCCTGCTGCTGGGGCTCTGGATGATGAGCTCGGGCGCGCGCCGCACGGCCAAGCAGCGCCGTAGCCTCCGCAACGCCAGGGCTGAGGCCTCCAGCCGGGTGGCCCGCCTGGAGGAGGAGAAGCGCGACCTGCAGCGCAAGCTCGAACGTGAGCACGCCGCCAAGCAGGTGCCCGCTCAGCGCGAGGCGGGGCGCCACTCCGCCGTGCCCGAGAGCGACCGCCTCGTGGCCCGCGACTCCGAGGACGCCCGGCGGTAACGCCTGGCGGTAACACCCGGCGGTAACACCGCTTCGCCGCTTCCGGCGCGAGGGCCATGAGCCGGCCCTCGCGCCGGAAGCATGCGGGCCACCGCACGGCTTCCTCCCGCGGCCCGGCGCCGGCCGGCACGAGGGGTGTAATCTGCGAGGCGATCTCATCATGCACCCGGAGGTCGCATGCCCCCCAAGCGTGGCCGTCCCATCGCGGTGAAGCTCCTCGTCCTGCTGCTCGTCCCCCTGCTGTCCCTGGCCGGCCTGTGGGCGTTCGCGGCGGGGCTGACCGGCGGCGACGGGCTGCGCCTGCTCGCGATCAACGACCTGGTCTCCAACGTGGCCACCCCCTCCGAGCAGGTGAGCGTCGAGCTGCAGAGGGAGCGGCTGGTCTCGGCCGAGTTCCTGGCCGCCACGCAGGCCGCCGGGCAGGGCGCCGGGCAGACCGGCACGCAGGGCGCCGGGCAGGGCAGCGCGCGGGGCGGCGGATCGAGCGGCGGGCCTGGCGCCGGCGAGGTCGCCGAGCAGCGGGGCCGTACCGACCGGGCCGTGGCGGCCTTCCGCGCCGGCTCCGGCGCCATGCGCGACCTGACGCCCGAGATGACGGCCCAGCTCACCGCGGTCAACGGCAAGCTCGGCCGGCTCGCCGACCTGCGCCGCGGCGTGGACACGCGCACGATGGCGCCACTCGACGCCATCGACGGCTACAACCAGGTCGCCGACGCCTTCTTCCGCATGTACGACACGATGGTCCTGGTGCCCGACATGGCGCTCTACCGGCAGGCCAAGGCCGTGATCATGCTCGGCGAGGCGATGGACGTGTTGTCGCGGCAGCGGGCGGTCATCGCCACCGTGCTCGCCGCGGGCCGGGTGCAGCCCCGCGAGCGCGAGGCGTTCACCGGGATGGTGGCGACCCGCCGGATGTTGTTCAGGCAGGCGCTGTCCTACCTCGACGGCAAGCTGCGCGGCCCGTACGAGAAGCTGGCCGCCTCGCCCGTCTACCAGGAGTTCCTGGCGACCGAGGACACCATCAGGAGCCGGCCGGCCGACTCCGGCCTGCCCGCCGAGGCCGCCA
Source organism: Nonomuraea sp. NPDC050783 (assembly GCF_040802095.1). Taxonomy (NCBI): domain Bacteria; kingdom Bacillati; phylum Actinomycetota; class Actinomycetes; order Streptosporangiales; family Streptosporangiaceae; genus Nonomuraea; species Nonomuraea sp. NPDC050783. The sequence continues at coordinate 116,711 of NZ_JBFAHK010000022.1, read as the reverse complement.
CCTGGCCGGTCGACGCCCAGAACCTGTGGGTCGCGGCCGAGCGCGACCAGGCCCTGCTCACGAAGGGCATCACCGGCCGGGTCACGCCCACCGCCGTCGGCCTGCTGGTCAAGATCGGCGTGGCCGGCGGTGCGGGCCTGCTCGCGGTCGTCGCCTCGCTGCTGCTCTCGCTGCGCTTCCGCCGCCGGCTGGTACGCGAGCTGGCCGGGCTGCGCGACGCCGCCACCGAGCTGGCCGAGGTGCGCCTGCCCGGCCTGGTCAAGCGGCTGCGTACCGACATCTCCAGGCCGTCGCCGGAGGAGGTCGCGCCGTTGCGGGTCACCACCTACAGCTCCGAGGTCGACGACATCGTCGCGGCGTTCAACCGGGTGCAGTCCACCGCCGTCGAGGCCGCCCTCGACCAGGCGCGGCTGCGGCACGGCGTCAACCAGGTCTTCGTCAACCTGGCCCGGCGCAACCAGTCGCTGCTGCACCGCCAGCTCCTGCAGCTCGACGGCATGGAACGGGCGACCGAGGAGCCCGACATGCTGGCCGACCTGTTCAAGCTCGACCACCTGACGACGCGCATGCGGCGGCACGCCGAGAGCCTGATCATCCTGTCCGACCAGACCCCCGGCCGCGGCTGGCGCAACCCGGTGCCGGTCCTCGACGTGCTGCGCGCCGCCGTGGCCGAGATCGAGGAGTACGAGCGGGTCGAGGTGTTCACCACGCCGGCGGTGTCGCTGCTGGGCTCGGCCGTCACCGACGTGGCCCACCTCATGGCCGAGCTGATCGAGAACGCCACCCTCTTCTCGCCGCCCCAGACCCGCGTGGACGTACGCAGCTCCGCCACGCCGCACGGCCTCGTGATCGAGGTCGAGGACCGCGGGCTCGGCCTGCCCCGCGCCGAGCTGGACGAGCTGAACGACCGGCTGGCCCACGCCCCCGAGTTCGACCTCGCGCGCAGCGACCAGCTCGGCCTGTTCGTGGTCGCCAGGCTGGCGGTCAGGCACGGCATCAAGGTGACCCTGACGCCCTCGCCCTACGGCGGCCTGACCGCGATGGTGGCCGTGCCGTCGTCGCTGCTGGCCGACCAGCCGGCCCTGGCCGGGCGGTAGGCCGGGCGGCACGTCAGGCGGCAGGTCAGGCGGTTGGCGGCAGGTACGCGATCGCGCCGGAGGCCCGGGCGGCCGTGGCGGCCATGAGCCGCGCGCGGGCGTGATCGGCCAGCAGCCGCCCGGCCTCCTCGACGGTGAAGAAGCCGTAGTCGTCCAGCTCCTCGGCCTGGAGCTTGATCGGGGCGTCCGAGGCCACCTCTCCGCAGTCGAACATGAAGTTGACCATCGGGTACGGCACCTGCGGCAGCCCGTCCACCCAGGCCACGGTCAGCAGCGCGCCGACCTCCACCGTCAGCCCCACCTCCTCGGCCACCTCGCGCGCGCAGGCCTGCGCGGGGTGCTCCCCGGCGTCGATGATGCCGCCGGGGAAGCTCCAGTGCTCGCGGTAGTTGGGGTCGACCAGCAGGACCCGGCCGCGCTCGTCGGTGATGTACGCGGCCGCCCCGGTGATCACCCGGTTGACCGTGGTCCAGAAATCGTTCACGGACGCACTATGGCAGGCCCGGACGATCACCCGCGTCAAAGGCGCAGGAACGGCTCGCCGAAGTGCGCGGTGGCCAGCACCGCCCGCTCGGCCCGCAGCCGCGCCAGCACCTCGGTGCGGGTGCGCGCCGCGCTCTCCTGGTCGTCGTCGTAGGCGTAGGGGATGCCGGGGTCGTCGAGCTGGACCGGGTGGAGCACGAGGTCGCCGGTCATCGCGAGGTCGCCGGCGCGGACGATCTGGTGGCCCGGGGTGTGGCCGGGGGCCAGGTGCGCGTACACGCCGGGCGCGACCTCGGCGGTGCCCTCGACGACCTGGAGCTGGTCCTTGATCGGGGCCACCAGCCGGTCGAGCGGGCCGGCCCCCGCGGCGTCCAGCTCGGCGCGCTGGAGCACGTGGCGCGCGTTCTCGAAGGCCGGGCGGCCGTCGTCGGTCACCACGCCGCTCGCGTGGTCGCTGTGCAGGTGGGTGAGGACGACGGTCTCGACGTCGGCCGGCGCGACGCCCACGGCGGCCAGCTCGCCCGCCAGCGTGCCGGGGACCGGCGCCCAGCTCGACGCCGGGGAGTCGGCGCCGCCGATGCCCGTGTCGACCAGCGTGAGGCGGCCCGTCGCGGACCGCAGCAGGTAGCAGTGGAAGTGCAGGACCCACGGCTCGTCCCGGAGCCCCGAACCGGGGAACATCTCGGGCAACGGGCGGCGGATCGCCGGCCCCATGGGGCCCACGGCGTCGCAGAGAGGGGTGACCTCGACGCCGGAGACGGTGATCGGTTGATGCGGCACGCCGACCAGACTAGGCCGCACCGGGCCGCACCGGGACCTCGCCGGGACCTCGCCGGGGCCGTCAGTCAGAGGGGGAAGGAACGATCAGGCGGCGACCGGCTGGCGCGGGGCGACGTACTCGTTCTCCAGGTCGGCGGCGTAGACCGCGCGGCAGCAGCTAGCGCACCGGTACATGATCGGGCCTTCGTCCAGCTCGTGGTGGCACTGCGGGCAGCGGTTGACGGTCTTCATGGTGGTGCTCCCCCAAGGAGTCTTCTCTTCTGTTCCTGTTCTATGGAACCCGCACCGGGTTGCAGGGGTCCTGCATGCCACTTGACACGATGACGCCGCCGCACCGGGGGTGCTGTGCCCAGCGAGACACCGGGCCGAGGTAATTTTCCACGCGGTCCGGTGCCGCGAAGAACATTGTCACGCGGTGTGTCGCCCGGCGGTGCGAAAAGAAGCGAGAACCGTCCCGGAATAGTCAAAGCGGGCTAGGCGTTTGATGGGTCGGATCGTGTGGTATGTTGCCACCAAGCGTTGAGCCCTAGCTCCGCGATCTTCATCCCAGCCCCGCCCCGGGTTCCGTCCCGAGGGCCCGGCTTCTTCATCATCTCGCCGGCCGCACGCGTGGTCCGGCACTCCTCCAAGAGGTTCACCATGTCTGTGCACACCATTCCGCTACAGCGCGCGGACTCCTCCGTCCGGCAGGTGAGCGGCCTCCTCGACGTTCGCGACAAGAACGCGTTCATCAGGGCCGCCCAGCTCCCCGGGCCGGGGGACGTACGCGTGCCCCCCGAGAAGATCAAGCAGTTCGGCCTGCGTCCCGGCGACCACGTCGTGGCCTCCTTCGCCGGCGGCAGGCTCGTCTCCGTCGAGTCCGTCAACGGCTCCGGCGACCGGCGCGAGCGGCCGGCCTTCGCCGACCTGGTCCCCGTCCATCCCGACGAGCGGCTGCGCGTCGAGACCGAGTCGCTCACCACGCGCGTCATCGACCTGTTCGCGCCCATCGGCAAGGGCCAGCGCGGCCTCGTCGTCGCTCCGCCCAAGGCCGGCAAGACGATGGTCCTGCAGGCGCTGGCCGCCGGGATCGCCCGCAACCACCCCGAGGTCCACCTGCTGGTGGTGCTGGTGGGCGAGCGGCCCGAGGAGGTCACCGAGATGCGCGCCACCATCCCCGGGGAGATCTTCTCCTCGACCTTCGACCACCCCGACCGCGACCACACCGCCGTCGCCGAGCTGGCCATCGAGCGGGCCAAGCGGCTCGTCGAGGACGGCCGCGACGTCGTGGTGCTGCTCGACTCGCTGACCCGGCTGGGCCGGGCCTACAACAACCTGGCGCCCGGCGGCGGCAGGGTGCTCACCGGCGGCATCGACGCCACCGCCCTCTACCCGCCCAAGCGCTTCTTCGGCGCCGCCCGCAACGTCGAGGGCGGCGGCTCCCTCACCATCCTCGCCACCGCGCTCGTGGACACCGGCTCGCGCATGGACAACAGCCTGTACGAGGAGTTCAAGGGCACCGGCAACATGGAGTTGCACCTCGTGCGCGAGCTGGCCGAGCAGCGGCTGTTCCCCGCCGTCGACCTCGACGCCTCCGGCACCCGGCGCGAGGAGATCCTGCTGCACCCGCAGGAGCGGCAGCTCATCTGGCGGCTGCGGCGCTCGCTCAGCGGCCTCGACCGGCAGCAGGCCACCCGGATGCTCCTCGACAAGCTGCGCGCCACCCCCTCCAACGCCGCCTTCCTGCTGGGCACGGCGGCCGCCGCCTGACAGCCGCCGGGCCGGCAGAAATACCGCTTTCGTCCGGCGGCATGACGCGGGAACGGCCGCGTGGCAGAGTGAATCGGAATGTATTCGAGACTCGCCGGGCGCGGTCCGCGTACAACTTCGGTGGGAGGTCAGCATGGCTACTCGTGCCGAGTTGTTGAACGCGCTGCACCGCGCGCAGGAGTTGTCGGACCGTCATTGGCATTCCCTGGACCGGCCGCTGCTGCAGATGTCGAGCGGCCGGACGTGGACGGGCCCGACCGCCGACAGGTTCGCCGATGACCTGGCGCACCAGCGCGCGGAGCTGTGGCGGGGGTTGCGCGGAGTCATCGACCACCTCCACGAGACGATCTCCGGCCTGACCGTGATGGGGCCGAGGGACGAATGACCTTCTCCTCGATCCATGCCGGAGAAATGCACCAGCTCGGGCACGGCGTGCAAAACGCGGGGAAAAGCCTGACCGAATGCGCGTCACACCTCCGAGCGATTCTGAACGAGGTCGGGCTCACGCATCCCGGAGTGGCGGCGATCGGCCGGATAGGGCAGTGGTTGACCGACCAGGCCCCCGACCTCTACCGGCGGCGCGACCTGGCGTACGAGGCCGAGAAGGTCGACGTCGACGTCTTCGGCAACCCCGTGCCCGGCGCGGTCGTCCCGGCCGGGATGACGCGGATCGACGAGTCCCGGATCATCCCGGCCACGGTGCGCGCCGAGGCGGCACAGGCCGCCCCGCTGTTCACGGCCGCCGCCCGCGGGGACGCCGGCGCGCTGGAGAAGCTCGCCACCTTCAAGGAACGCCTGTCCGATCCGCGGTTCGCCACCGCCCTCCTCGAACAACTCGGCCCGCGGGGCCTGCTCACGATCCCCGCCGCCATGGGGACGCGGGTACGCAAGGCGCTCGACGCCGACGACGATGCGGCGGCGGCCGTCCTGCGACGGCAGAACCGCGACGTCCTGTCCATGCTGAGCAAGGCACTCGCCACGGCCACCGACCCGGCCAGGAACGCGCGCCTCAGCCGGAAGTTCCTGGGTGAGCTGAGACAACAAGGACGCACGGAGATCCCGGCCCCGGACATGGGCGGCCTGACGAACCCGGGCTACTGGTCGCTCGGCCAGATCCTCGCCGCGGCGCCGCAGCAGGCGTACAGCGAGTGGTTCATGAAGAGCATCGGCCAGGACATGATCCGCTGGGACCGCGACTACCTCAAGCAGTACCGCGAACGTTTCCTGCCCAAGGACACCGACGCCTACAACCTGCCCGCCCCCATCGACACCCGCCCCTTCCAGGACTCCGACACCATCGGCGCCGCCGACCCGATCGCCGCGCTGACGACCGTCGCGGCCACCTCGCGCGAGCGCGCCCAGGCACTGCTCGGCGACAGGGATCTGCTGACGTACCTGATGAGCGGCCGGCGCCCGCAGTGGGCGATGGGCGACCACGGCGAGTCGCTGGGCACGGCCATGGAGGCCGCCATGAAGGGCACCGACGCCGACTCCAAACGGCTGGCGGTCATGGCCACCCAGATCCTCGCCGACGACGTGAAGCCGCACGTGTCGTTCAACGACACCGGAGAGATCGAGATCAAGAACCCCTCCGAACTCGACTGGCTCTCCGGCATCCGCGACAACATGGGCCGCATCCTCACCGAACACTCCGACGACGTCGTCAGTTCCTTCTACAAGAACTACGGGCGGGCGCAGGACAGTGAGCTCATGGGCATCGTCAACGGGCGGCCGATCGCCCAGTTCAGCCCTCCGGACATCGACCTCGTCCTGCTCGACGTGGCCGCCGACGAGAAGGGATATCAGGCATTGCTCTATGGGCAGATCGCGCACATGCGGGGCAGGATCGACCAGGCGATCGCGACGCACGACAACACTTTCCTGCGAAACGTGATCACAAATGATTCCAAGGCGCTCGGACACCTGCTTGAGGGACGTAAGCAGGCTCTGGTCGGTCGAGGCAAGGAGGCGGACGCAGCGGACGCGGCTTTCCGGAAACTGGTCGAGGGCGGCATCGGCCTCGTTCCCGTCCCCTTCGCCGGGCAGGTGGGGAAAATGGGGCTTGAAGCAGCCAGCAGCGTCTTCGAGAACTTCGTAAAGGACGGCTACACGAAGGCCGGAAACTGGCTCGTGGAACAGACCGGGCACGGCGGCGGGAAGGCAGCCAAAGGTTTCAATGTCGCCGCGTCCGACCAGAAGGCGGCCGAGCAGATGCTGAAACAGATGCTTGAATCGTCCTCTGTAGCCCACGAATACTACGATCGCGACGGCTTGGAGCAGCAACCTTTTGTCGAGGGCAACCCACCGCACGTCAAGGCTCCGCATCAGATGACCAGGTATGAGTACGACAACTTCGCGAGCTGGCTGGACCGCCATTCCAGAGTTCCCGATGATTTCGGAAGCGCCCAGACGAAGGTCAGGGTGGGCGCAGACGAGTTCAAGATCAACGTTATGGCCTCTGAACATAAGGCAGGGGACGATGACTAGACGGCGGACAGCACGGTTCTGCCTGGCCGCCTTGGTTCTTCTGACCGTTTCATGCACGCCCGACCATCCGAGCTTCACGCCTTCGCCTGCGCGCGGCGACGTCATCGACCGCCCTCCCTATCTGTGTTACTTCATTCCGCAGGCTGCAGTGGCCGAACTGACCGGCTACACCGGCCGGTACACAGCGGGCTCTGGCAAAAGTTCCGCCGCGGACAGTTGTGCGGTCACGAACGACGTGCAGAGCATCCTCCTCACAGGGTACGAGCGCGCAGCAGAACACAGCGTCATCGAAAAATGGATGCGAAACGGAGAGGAGAACGGGCGCGTCAGGCTTCCGCAGGAACTGGGCACAGGCTCGATAGACAGCTACGAGGTTCGCGGCTACCCGTTTCGTTCGGCCGGCGCCTTGTTCCGTTGTGGGGACGAGAACTCGCTCATCACCATCTACATCAAGAAGAATCCAGCGCGGAACCAGGACCACGACCTCGTCCAGCTCATGCGGATAGCCCAGCGGCGGTTCGCCGAGATGTTCAAGTGCAAGCCTGGTGGCCCACCACAGGGCTGAGGTGTCCCGGTGACGTCGGCCATCCGGCTCTGGCGGGATTCTGATCGCTTTCACCGGGCCTCGCCGCGCAGGATCTGCTCGAAGGTGTGTCTGGCGGTCGCGGTCAACGTCCATCTTGTTTCGTGGGCGGTCCGTCTGTCCCGGTCGGTACGGCGGACGAAGCCCTGACCGGCGATGCCGCACAGCTCGTACGTAACCCGGCAGCATTCGCACTCACACGTCCACGCAACCACGCGGATGCGCACCGCCCGTTGGGTTGGCTCGTACCAGGTCAGCACATGGTGATCCGGCAGAAGCGGCGCGACATGCGGTCCGTGGAAGTCGGGAGACTTCCCCTCATGCCGTGTCATGACGTCCTTCCCTCGAAGATCTCCACGAGGTCCTTGAGCGCGAGGCCGACTCGGTCCAGGACGAGCTCACGAAGGTGATCGCCCCCTGGAGGCAGCCGGTATCCGCAGTCCTCGAGCAAGGCCCTGATCCTGGACGCCAGAGGCTCGAAGCGTGGATCTGTGGTTATGCCGGCCATGGCCTTGGGCCTCCGCCTTCCTCTGAAGGGTTCACACGCGCACCGCTCCATCGATCTGGACGCGACACGTCTCACGCTAGCAAGGCATGGCCTGTCCGGTACATGGCTTGTCCTAGCCCGTGTTAGAGAAAGCCTAGGCCACTCAATAGCACGTAGTCGGCGGTGATGGCACGTATTAGGACATCTAGCATGCGGGTGTGCTCAACCCTCGAGGGCCCGTACCGCTCTATCGCCAGCTCGCCGACCTCCTGCGGCAGCGGATCGACAGCGGCGAGCTTCGACCGGGTGCGCTCGTACCGTCCGAAGCCGACCTCATGAGCGAGTTCGGCGTCGCGCGCATCACCGCCCGGCACGCGATCCGGGAGTTGCGCGATGCGGGCGTCATCTACACGATCAGGGGTGACGGCTCTTATGTGGGGCCGGAGAGCGCGGCGCGCCAGGTCAGGTCGGGATGGAGGTTCCAGGCGATCGCCGACGACCTGGCCGCGCGGGTCCGGGCCGGAGACTTCCAGCAGGACGTGCCGCTGCCATCCGAGACGCAGCTCGCACAGCACTACGAGGTGGCCAAAGGCACCGTTCGGCGGGCTCTGGCATTGCTCCGTGACCAGGGATTGGTGTTCACGGTGTCAGGCCGGGGCACCTACCCGTCTCCTCCCGAGTAGGAGGTCTTCGTCGTCGCCCGACTGGTCGTCAGGTCAGGAAATCCGCGCGACGATCTGGCCGGCCGGTGGCCGCATGTCGCCGAGGAGGTTCAACCGCCGGGAGCGAGGCGGGGTTCAGTGGCGGCCCGGGGTCCGGTCGCTGATGCTCGCGTGTGGTCCGATCCCGTACATGTCGGTGGATCCTGGCATCGGGTCTCGGGCCAGGGCGTGCGTGCACGAGAATGGGGGCGTGCTGGCCGACGTCGTCGAATACCTGGTGTGCCCGGTCTGTCGCGCGGACGTGCGGCTGGGCGGGGGCGCGCTGCGGTGTGCGCGTGGGCACGCCTTCGACGTGGCCCGGCAGGGGTACGTCAGCCTGCTGGTGGGCTCGCGGCCGCCGGGGACGGCCGACAGTGCGGCGATGGTGGCCGCCCGTGCCGCCTTTCTCGACGCCGGGCACTACGCGCCGCTCGCCGCCGCGCTCGCCGGTCTGGTACGGGAGGCGGTGGGGGAGAACGTTCCAACAGAACATGAGTCGATTACCGAAACGAATGACGGCGGCGGGTTGAGGGCGTACCGTGGGGCGGGAATGGAGGCCGGTCGCGGCGTGGGGTCAGTAAAAGGTCCTGTGCCTGGCCGGAACGGCGCCGAGGGTCGCCGCGCGGAGGGCAGGTCCGCGCCGGTGGTCGTCGACGCGGGCACGGGCACCGGGCACTACCTGGCGGCCGTGCTCAATGCCGTGAGCGATGGCATCGGGATGGCGTTCGATGTGTCGAAACACGCAGTACGCCGGGCGGCGCGGGTGCATCCGAGGGCTGGGGCGTTCGTGGCCGACGTCTGGAGGCCGCTTCCCATCAAGGATGGAGTGGCGGACGTGGTGATCGACGTCTTCGCGCCCAGGAACGGCCCCGAGTTCGGCCGGATCCTGCGGCCGGGCGGCGTTGCGGTGGTCGTCACGCCGGCCGCCGAGCACCTGAGCCCGCTGGTGGAGGGGCTGGGGTTGCTCGCCGTGGACGACGACAAGGAGCGCCGGGTGGCACGGAGCATGGAGGGCTTCGCGCCTGCCGGGCGGCGTACCGTCGCGTTCGACATGGAGCTGGACGCCGACGGGATCGCGCAGGTCGTCGGGATGGGCCCGAGTGCGTGGCACACCGACGCGGCCGAGCTCGACGCCCGCATCGCGGCATATGTCGCGCGAAAAGGCGAGAAAGTGGTAACACGCGCGGCGTTTCATCTGTCTATCTTCGAGCCCGCACCCCCTTCAAGACCTGTTCCTTGACGGGCGCGTGTGACTGGTGTTACTGATGGGGTATTTAGTCCGAAATTCCCCCACATTTCCCAAGTATTTCTCCCAGACAGGCGCAATACTGGACGGCATCCCGAGCCCGGAGGCGCGGGACATCAACGGGAGGGGGCGCGCCGCATGAAGGCGGAGGAACGCTGGCAGGCCAGGTTCCGGGCCTCGCGCATGACGCTGCCGTTCTGGGCCCGCCAGGCACCCAACCGCTCCATCTACCGCTCCAACGCCACCGGGAAGTGGGAGGTCTACGCCTGGGACCGCGGCACCGGCGCCGTCCGGCAGGTCACCGACCGGCTGAAGGGCACGGCGTACGCGGCCATCGACCCGACCGGCCAGTGGATCTACTGGTTCGCCGACACCGAGGGCGACGAGTTCGGCGTGTGGTGGCGCCAGCCGTTCACCGGCGGCCCGGACGAGCCGGTCGCCCCCGCCCTGCCCCCGGGACAGCCCGGCGGCATCGCGCTGTCCACGACCGGCGTCGCCGCGATCAGCTGGGCCAGCGAGGGCACCTTCCGCATCCACCTGGTCCGCGACGGCGAGCCGTTCCGGAAGTTGTACGAGCACACCGAGGCCGCCTGGGTGGCCGACATGTCGCTCGACGGCTCCCTCATCGCCATCAACCACGGCGAGTACGGCGACTTCCGGCATCCGGCGCTACGCGTCGTCCGTCCCGACGGCGAGGTCGTCGGCGAGCTGTACGACGGCCCCGGCAAGGGCGTGATCGGCCTCGGCTTCGCCCCCGTGCCGGGCGACCGCCGGCTGCTCGCCCTGCACGAGCGCCGCCACCGCCACGAGCCTGTGGTCTGGGACCCGGCCACCGGCGAGCAGCGCGAGATCTGGCTGAAGGACTCCGGCGACCTGGACGCCGACTGGTACCACGACGGCCGCGCCCTGCTCATCAGGCGCGACGACCGGGCCCGCAGCTACCTGCACCGCTACGACCTGGCCGGCGGCACGCTCACCGCCATCGAGACCCCGCACGGCGTCATCGACGAGGCCGCGCCCCGGCCCGGGGGCCACGTCGAGTACTCGTGGTCCAGCGCGTCCCGGCCGCCGATCATCCGCTCCACCAACGGCCAGGTCGTGCTCAACCCCGGCGGCCCGGCCGCGCCGCCCAGCGTGCCGGTCGAGGACCTCGACGTCGAGGGCGAGGGCGGCCGGGTGCACGCGCTGATCTCCAAGCCGGAGAGCGGCGGCGCGCCCTACCCCACCGTCTTCCTGCTGCACAGCGGGCCGCACCAGCACGACCGCGACGCCTTCTCGCCCGAGGTCGCGGCCTGGGTGGACGCCGGCTTCGCGGTCGTGCGGGTCAACTACCGCGGCTCCACCGGCTACGGCACCGCCTGGCGCAACGCCCTGCACGGCGACGTGGGCCACATCGAGCTGGCCGACATCGCGGCCGTGCGCCGGCGGGTGGTCGAGCGCGGCATCGCCGACCCCAACCGGCTGGTGCTGGCCGGGGCGGCGTGGGGTGGCCACCTCGCGCTGCTCGGCCTCGGCACGCAGCCCGGCCTGTGGGCCGCCGGCATCGCGGCCGCGCCGATCGCCTGCCACCAGACGTCGTACGAGGACGAGGTCGAGAGCCTGCGCGCCTACCACCGGGCGCTGTTCGGCGGCTCGCCCGACGAGCAGCCCGAGCGGTACGCCGCCGGGTCGGCGATCACGTACGTGGAGCAGGTGAGCAGCCCGCTGCTGATCCTGGCGGGCGAGAACGACACGCGCTGCCCGTTCCGGCAGATCGAGAAGTACGTGGCCAAGCTGGCCGAGCACGGGCGCGAGCACGAGGTGTACATCTACGACGCCATCCGGGGCTCGATGGTGGAGTCCGAGCGGATCGCGCAGATCGCGTTGCAGCTCGAATTCGCGAAACGGCATGTCAAGATGCGCTGATGGCTGACATGTCGTAAAGAGTTGGCGCTGCCGGATGGCTTGATCGTCGGCCGCCGGCACTGCCAGCATCGCGCGGAGCGCCGTTCGGCTCCGGGGGCGTCGTCGAGCAGCACACCGTCCGCGGACCCGCGGCCGGCAGCACACCGTCCGCGCCGGGACGCGCCGGGATGCGCCGGGACGCGCCGGGACGCGCCGCTCGTCCGCCCGGGACGCGCTGGTCCGTCCCCTTCGGGATGTGCCGGTCCGTCCCTGCCTGGAACGTACGGTCTCGCCCCGCCCGGCCACGCCCTCCCGGCCCGCCGCCGCTCGGTCCTGCCCCGACCGGCGAGCCCGCCGTCTGGAGGGCGGGCCGGCGGAGGGCCCCCTCACCACCGGCCCCCTGCCCCGGGGAGAGCGGCCCCGGCTGAGTCCCACCACACCCCAGAACCCGTCGGAGACCGACCGCGCGGGCGGTGCGGGCTGGTCGGCGCGGAGGAGCGGAGAGCAGCCGGACGGGCGGTGGCGGTGTGGGTCAGCGGGCGCGGAGGACGACGATGGCGAGGTCGTCGGCGCTCGGCTCGGTGGCGAACTCGGCCACCCCCCGCCGGATGCGCTCGGCCACCGCGCGGGCCGACAGCCCGGCGCACTCGCCCAGCATCCTGGCCAGCCCGCCGTCGTCGTCGAGGAGCCGCCGGCCGTTGCGCCGCTCGGTCACGCCGTCGGTCACGGCCAGCAGCACGTCGCCGTGGTCGAGGTGGACGGTGTCGGACTCGAAGACGACCTCGTGGAAGACGCCGAGCAGCGACTGCGGCGTGGTCACCGCCTCGACCGTGCCGTTGGCGCGCAGCCGCAGCGCCTCGGGGTGCCCGGCCGACACCAGCCGCACCTCCAGCCCGCTCTCCACGGGCGTGATGTCACCGTGCAGCAGCGTCAGGAACCGGGCCCGCTCGCCCTCCTCCAGGATCGCCTGGTTGAGCCGCCCGAGCACGGCGGCCACGCCGTAGCCCTCCCTGGCCAGCAGCCGCAGCGTGTGCCTGGCCAGGCCGGTCACGGCGGCGGCCTCGGGCCCGGTGCCGCAGACGTCGCCGATGGCGAAGCGCCAGGAGTCGTCGCCCGCCTTGAACAGGTCGTAGAAGTCGCCGCCGACCTCGTTGGCCTCGCCCGCGGGCTCGTAGATGACGCCGTAGTCGAGCCCCGGCACCTCGGGCTCGTTGGGTGGCAGCAGGCTGCGCTGGAGCGCGCGGTTGGCGGCGGCCTGCTGGGCGTACAGGCGGGCGTTGTCCATGGCCAGCGCGGCGCGCCTGCCGATGTCCTCGGCGAACTGGATGACCTCGTCGGGGAAGCGGTCGGGCCGGCCCAGGCACATCATGCCGAGGCCGCGGCCACGCGCCGTGAGCGGCACGGCCAGCACTTGGGAGTCGGGCAGGTGGATGAGCGAGGGGACGCGGTCGTCGGCGGCCGTGACGTCCGTGCCGGCCAGTTGGTCGCGCAGCGCGTCGATGCGGGCCTCGTCGGCGTGCCAGAGGTAGACCAGCCGCAGCGGCCCGGCGTCGCCGTCGGAGGTGTAGACCGCGCACCAGCTCGACAGCCGCGGCACCACGATCTGGGCGATGATGGCGGGCACCATGTCGGGGTTGAGGGTGCCCGCCAGCAGGTCGCTCGCGTCGGCCAGGAACCCCAGCCAGTGCGGCCCGCGGGCGCTCTCGTCCAGCCGCTCGGCTGTCACTCTGTCCACGGAGCCAGGTAGCGTGAGCCTTGCCCAGTGGATACGGGAATCGCCCCGGTAGGTGATTCCCCACTCCTCGACGTTCGTGGAAGGAGCTTTAGGATCGCCCGGGGAGGCGAGGTGCTGGCGGAACTCGACCTGCACAGCATCCCCAAAATGCTTCCAAACAACCTCAAACGGCTCGTCAGCGACCTGTTCCGCCAAATCGCCCGCGACCTGCTCGGCGGTGTGCAGCACGCCACCGGTGGCCCACGCGGTCATCACCTCGCGCGTGAACCTCATCGCAGCCGTCACAGCGGTCTCACCAGGTGCGAACGTCGCGGCGAGCACCGCTTGAGGAGAAGCAGTCATCCCAACGTGCCTACCACACTTCCCACTGACTTGGGGTAAATCCAAGGACAGGACTACGAGCTACTCATCGTGACAGACTTGAATCACTCGCCGAGGCCCAGAGCGAGTGAAGGAGGCCCCATGACCACGGCCAAGGCCGCGCCGACCCCGGAGGAGAGGACTTACACCGAGTCCGATCTCGTGCCCATCCTGGAGACCCTCTTCTCGTGGCGTGACGGCGACTTCCGGCGGCGGGTGCCTCATGCTCCTCCTGGGATCCTGAGCGAGGTGCGGCTGCTGCTGAACGAGGTGGCCGATCGCCGTGAGCACCTCGCCAACGAGCTGGTCCGCGTGCGCAAGGAAGTGGTCAAGGAGGGTCGCTTCAGCGAGCGGCTGACGCCCGGCCCCGGCGTCGGGGCCTGGGCCGAGAGCGTGGAGTCGGTCAACATGCTGATCGACGCGCTGGTGAGCCCGGTCAGCGGGGCGGCCGACGTCATCGACGCGGTCGCCAAGGGTGACCTGTCGCGCCGCATCGACCTCGACCGTTCGGCCCGCGGCGAGGTGCGCCGCCTGGGCAAAGCCATCAACGGCATGGTCGACCAGCTCGCGCTGTTCAACTCCGAGGTGACGCGGGTGGCCCGCGAGGCCGGCACCGAGGGCCGGCTGGGCGGCAGCGCCAACCTGCGGGGCATGTCGGGGAGCTGGCGCGACCTCACCGAGGCCGTCAACACGATGTCCTCGCGCGTGGCGGCCCAGGTGCGCGACATCGCCGTGGTGACCACGGCGGTGGCCAAGGGCGACCTGAGCCGCAAGGTCACGGTCGACGCCGTGGGCGAGATGTTCGAGCTGAAGAACACCGTCAACACGATGGTCGACCAGTTGTCCGGCTTCGCCGAGGAGGTCACCCGCGTGGCCCGCGAGGTCGGCACCGAGGGCCAGCTCGGCGGCCAAGCCCAGGTCACCGGTGTGTCCGGCGTCTGGAAGGACCTCACCGACAACGTCAACTTCATGGCCAACAACCTCACCAGCCAGGTACGCAGCATCGCGACCGTGGCGACGGCCGTGGCCCAGGGCAACCTGTCGAAGAAGATCACCGTTGACGCGCAGGGCGAGATCCTCCAGCTCAAGGACACCCTCAACACGATGGTCGACCAGCTCTCGTCCTTCGCCGACGAGGTCACCCGCGTGGCCCGCGAGGTCGGCACGGAAGGCAAGCTCGGCGGCCGCGCCGAGGTGAAGGGCGTGTCGGGCGTCTGGAAGGACCTCACCGACAACGTCAACTCGATGGCCAACAACCTCACCTACCAGGTACGCAACATCGCCCAGGTCACCACGGCGGTGGCCAACGGCGACCTCACCCGCAAGATCGACGTGGACGCCCAGGGCGAGATCCTGGAGCTCAAGTCGACCATGAACACGATGGTCGACCAGCTCTCCTCGTTCGCCTCCGAGGTGACCCGCGTGGCCCGCGAGGTCGGCACCGAGGGCCAGCTCGGCGGCCAGGCCCAGGTGCGCGGCGTGTCCGGTGTCTGGAAGGACCTCACCGACAACGTCAACTCGATGGCCAACAACCTCACCTCGCAGGTGCGCCAGATCGCGGCCGTCTCGTCCGCGGTGGCGCAGGGCAACCTGTCGAAGAAGATCACCGTCGATGCCCAGGGCGAGATGTTGCAGCTCAAGGACACCCTCAACACGATGGTGGACCAGCTCTCGTCCTTCGCCGACGAGGTCACCCGGGTGGCCCGCGAGGTCGGCACCGAGGGCAAGCTGGGCGGCCAGGCCCGGGTGCAGGGCGTGTCGGGCGTCTGGAAGGACCTCACCGACAACGTCAACTCGATGGCCAACAACCTCACCTACCAGGTCCGCAACATCGCCGAGGTGACCACCGCGGTCGCCAACGGCGACCTCACCCGCAAGATCGACGTGGACGCCCAGGGCGAGATCCTGGCGCTGAAGACCACCATCAACCGCATGGTGGACCAGCTCTCCTCCTTCGCCGCCGAGGTCACCCGGGTCGCCCGCGAGGTCGGCTCGGAGGGCCAGCTCGGCGGCCAGGCCCGGGTCGAGGGCGTCGAGGGCACCTGGAAGCGGCTCACCGAGAGCGTCAACGAGCTGGCCGGCAACCTCACCACGCAGGTACGCGCCATCGCCACCGTCACCAGCGCCGTGGCCCGCGGCGACCTCACCCGCTCGATCGCGGTCGAGGCGCAGGGCGAGCTGGCGGAGCTGAAGGACAACATCAACTCGATGGTGGCCAACCTCCGCGAGACCACCCAGGCCAACCAGGAGCAGGACTGGCTCAAGTCCAACCTGGCCCGCATCTCCCGGCTCATGCAGGGCCACCGCGACCTGTTCGAGGTGGCCAAGCTGACGATGAGCGAGCTGACGCCGCTGGTGTCGGCCCGCTACGGCGCCTTCTACGGCATCGACCCCGAGGGCGACCACGAGCTGGTGCTGATCGGCGGCTACGGCGTGCGCCCCGACCGGGCGCCGCGCCGGCGCTTCGCGATCGGCGAGGGCATCGTCGGCCAGGCCGCGGCCGAGGGCCGGCACATCGTGCTCGACGACGTGCCGCCGCAGTTCATCACGATCGACAGCGGGCTCAGCCGGTCCACGCCCGCGCAGATCGTGGTGCTGCCGATCCTGTTCGAAAACCGCGTGCTCGGCGTGCTGGAGCTGGCCTCGTTCACGCCGTTCGGCGAGGTGCACCTCGACTTCCTGCGGCAGCTCGTCGAGACCATCGGCGTCACGATGAACACCATCATCGCCAACTCCCGCACCGAGGACCTTCTCACCGAGTCCCAGCGCCTCACCCGCGAGCTGCAGGAACGCTCCGACGAGCTGCAGCGCCAGCAGGAGGAGCTGCGCAGGTCCAACGCCGAGCTGGAGGACAAGGCGGCGCTGCTGGCCAAGCAGAACCGCGCCATCGAGATCCAGAACTTCCAGATCGAGCAGGCCCGCCGCACGCTGGAGGAGCGCGCCGAGCAGCTCGCGGTCTCCTCGCGCTACAAGTCCGAGTTCCTCGCGAACATGTCGCACGAGCTGCGCACCCCGCTCAACAGCCTGCTGGTGCTGGCCAAGCTGCTCACCGAGAACGCCGAGGGCAACCTGACCTCGCAGCAGGTCGAGTTCGCCCGCACCATCCACAGCGCGGGCTCGGCGCTGCTGCAGCTCATCAACGACATGCTGGACCTGTCGAAGGTCGAGGCGGGCCGGATGGACATCCATCCGATCCAGGTGTCGCTGCCGAAGATGGTCGACCTGCTGGAGGCCGCGTTCGCGCCGCTGGCCCAGGACAAGGGGCTGACGCTCACGGTCGACATCGAGGACGACGTGCCGCACGAGCTGCGCGCCGACGAGCAGCGGCTGCAACAGGTGCTGCGCAACCTGCTGTCGAACGCGGTGAAGTTCACGCCGCGGGGCGAGGTCAAGCTGCGCGTGTCGATGGCGCCCCCGGGCGTCGACTTCGACGACGACACCCTGCACGACGCCCGCGACCTGCTGGCCTTCCAGGTGATCGACACCGGCATCGGCATCGCGCCCGACAAGCGGGACGTCATCTTCGAGGCGTTCCGCCAGGCCGACGGCACCACCAGCCGCAAGTACGGCGGCACCGGCCTCGGCCTGGCCATCTGCCGGGACATCGCCCGGCTGCTCGGCGGCGAGATCCACGTGGACAGCGAGCTGGGCAAGGGCAGCACGTTCACGCTCTACCTGCCGGCCACCTACACCGGCCCGCTGGCCGCCACCGACGGCGGCGTGGCCCGCCGGCAGTTCATGAGCCCGCCCTCCGACGAGCCGGCGGCCCTCCCCGAGCCGCCGCTGCCGCTCGACCTGCCGATGCCGGAGCTGGTAGAGCCCCCGGTCGAGACCCCGCCGCAGTGGCAGGGCGACGACCCGCTCAACGGCGCCAAGATCCTCATCGTGGACGACGACATCCGCAACGTGTTCGCGCTGACCAGCGTGCTGGAACGGCACGGCTCGACGGTCGTCTACGCTGAGAACGGCCGGGAGGGGATCGAACAGCTCGAACGGAACGAGGACGTCGCACTCGTGCTGATGGACATCATGATGCCCGAGATGGACGGCTGGGCGACCACCTCGGCCATCCGGCGCATGCCGCAGTTCGCCGACCTGCCGATCATCGCGCTCACCGCCAAGGTCATGCGCGGCGACCGCGAGAAGAGCATCGCCTCGGGCGCCTCCGACTACGTCCCGAAGCCCGTGGACGTGGACCGGCTGCTCGAACGCCTGCGGGGCTGGCTCAGCCGCGGCAAGGGCGCCACATCCGAGTCCTCAGCCGAAGGGGCGTGATCGATGCCGGATCGTGCCAAGATCCTGCTGGTCGACGACCGCGAGGAGAATCTCATCGCGCTCGAGGCCATCCTCAGCTCGCTCGACCTGGTGCCGGTGCGCGCCCGGTCGGGCGAGGAGGCGCTCAAGGCGCTGCTCAACACCGAGTTCGCGCTCATCCTGCTCGACGTGCGGATGCCGGGCATGGACGGGTTCGAGACGGCCGCGCACATCAAGCGACGCGAGCGGACCAAGAACATCCCGATCATCTTCCTGACGGTCGTGGACAGCGCTCCCGACTACGCCTTCCGCGGCTACGCGGCGGGCGCCGTCGACTACCTGACCAAGCCGTTCGACCCGTGGGTGCTGCGGGCGAAGGTCTCGGTGTTCACCGAGCTGCACAACATGAACAAGCGGCTGGCCGAGCAGGCGTCCCTGCTGCGCGAGCGGGTCTCCGGCGAGCTGCCGCCCGGGGTGAGCGATCACGCCTCGGTGCTGCCGGAGCTGTCGCGGCGGCTGACGGCGGTGGAGGACGAGCTGGCCCGGATCCGGGAGCTCGTCCGCAAGGCCCAGGACCAGTCGCTGGCCGCTCCGCTGTCCGACCTCACGGAGCGCGTCGGCCACCTGCGGGCCGGGTTCGACGCCCTCTCCTGACCTCCGCGTCCCGGCCGGCCGGGACGCCGGGGCCGGTCAGTGGCGGGCGCGTTCGAGGGCGTCCCAGAAGCCGCGGCGCAGCGCGTGGCGGACCTCGTCGTGCAGCAGGAAGTCGATCGGCAACGACGATCCCTGCAGCAGCCGCGCCTCCAGGTCGGAGGGCATGCGGGGCTTGCGGGCCAGCACGGCCTCCAGCCACAGCGCGGGCGCGTCCCTGGCGACGGACTCGCCGAAGTCGTGCCCCTCGCGGTGGGCGGCCTTGACGGCGTCGGCCAGCGTGGTGGCGCCCGACGTGGCCGCCGCCGGGACGACGGGCGCGGCCTGCGGCCCGGTGTAGGAGCCGAGCTGCGGCGGGTAGGCGCTGCCGGCGGACGAGGCGAACTGGCCGGTGCTCGGCGACTGCAACGGGGGCTGGGGCGCGGGCTGGACGGGCGGCTGCACCGGGATGGGCCCGGTCGCCGGCGCCGCGGGCGGCGGCTGCTGCTCGATCTGGTAGTTGGAGTAGGTCGGCAGCACCGGCGGCGTGGACGGGGACGACTGCCCGCGCCCGGACGACGAGGCCGACCCGTTGGCCGCGGCGTGCTGCCCGATCGAGCCGCCCACAGAGCCACCCACGGAGCCGCCCATCGGGCCGCTCATCGAGCCGCCCGCCGAGGACGAGCCGGCCGCGTGGCTGCCGGAGGAGGGCGAGGTGATCGGCGGCAGCGACGCCGGCTGCCCGTTGCTCAGCGGCTGGTGGTGCCCGTTGGAGGACTCGCCGGCGCCCGACACCATCGCCACGTAGGGACGCAGGTGCACGGCCCCCAGCTCGACCAGGTCGTCGCACTCCTGGCGCAACGTCCGCGAGACGGCCCAGCCGCCCTCGGCCGCGATGTGGATGACGGTGACCCGCATGCCGAGGTCCTGGGCGTCGCAGACGACCTGCGCCAGGTCCTCGTCGCCGCTGACGACCACCGCGTCGCAGATGGCGTTGTTGCGGGCCAGCGTCATGAGGTCGCGGTGGACCTGGGCGTCGACGCCCTCGCGCCGGCCCGGCCTGATGCGCGACAGCCTGAGCTTGAGCCCCGGGATGTCGGCCAGCGCGTCCTGCTCGGGCGTGCGCCGGCCCTCGACCGTCGCTTCGTACCAGTAGCACCGCAGCAGCGGCAGGCCGGTGCGCTCGCGCGACAGCCCGGTCAGCAGCTGGAGCAGCCCCGGGTAGTCCCATGCGACCGCCTCGCGATGGCGGGTGCCGTGCACGGCCATCGCCCCGTCAGCCAGCAGATAGCCAGCGTCCACGAACAGCGCGCAGCGATCCACTGACACCGCCCCTTTCCTGGTGGTCCGACCTTGCCGGCTCTGCACCGTCAGAGACCGGACTCGGCGGCCCTCTCTCAGGGTAATGAAAGCGGGTGATCGCGCGAGGGTTAATCCCGACGATTCGCCCCTCGCCCGCCGATGCGCCGGACCACGCGGGCAGATCGTACCAGTTTGTCCCATTTATGGTGACGATCGCGCACGCACGCTCAACGCGGCCACACCGAACAGGACGACGTCCTTGTCCGTGGCGATCGTCAGCCCGGGATCGGCCCCGAGCTCAGCGCCGACCGTATCGACGTCCACGCCGAACGTCATCCCCGCCACGCCGCCCGCGGAGCCGTCGAAGGCGTTGGCCCGGTCGCGGTCGCCGCCCGCCGGGGTGAGGGACCCGGCGCCGAGCGAGACCCGGTCGCCCGCGAGGCCGGCGTCCCCCTCCCAGGTCACCAGCTCGACCCGCGCCGGGGCGGCGGCCGGGGTGAGCCCGCCGATCGGGACGCGCACCCGCCGCCGCGAGCCGCCGACGACGGTGGCCGTGTCGAGCACCACGGCCTGGCTGTAGGGCCGGCGGGGATCGGTGACGACCAGCACCAGGCTCCATCCGGCGTAGCGCGCCACGCCCTCCGCCAGCGGCGCGTCGGCCGCCCACCACAGGCCGCTCCTGCGCGCCCCGGCCGCCAGCATGCTCACGTCGGCGAACGCCTGGTAGACGGGCCCGCTGGGCAGCTCGCGCAGCGCCACGTGCGAGGGGTGGACGGTGACGTACGAGTGCCGCCCCGGCGGCCGCACCTTGATCGGCCCCGCCCGGCCCGCGCTCGCCGACCAGTAGAGCCCGGCCCACACCACCCGCCCGCCCGCCGGCAGGCTCAGCCGGGCGGCGCTGGACGAGCGCGTCTCCGGCACGTCGTCGCGGTCGAGCGCGGCCATCGGCCACAGGTCGTTGTCGCGCTGGTCGCCCCGCCGCCTCCGGGCCTCCGCGCAGCCCGCCCGCCCCTCGGGGCAGCTCAGCAGGGAGTTGCCGGCGGCCCGCACGGTGACCCTGCCCTCGGTGGCGAACCTGGCCGGCGCGCCGCTCGCGCGCACCCCCTCCTCGGCCCGCGCCCGCACCCGCAGCGGCCCGGCCTCGATCCGCACGGCGGGGCCCGCGCCCTCGGGCGCCCCCTCGGCGACCAGCACCCGCAGGAACACCGCCGTGCCCTCGCCCGCCCGCAGCGACGCCCTGGAGCAGCGGGCGCCGCCGCCGGTGGGACGGCAGGCCCAGCCGTCCACCGTGCCCACCGGCTCGCCGAGCGCGGCGGCCTGGTGCTGGCGCGCGGTGGGGACGAGCCGCACGCCCTCCGGCAGCTCGACCAGCGCGGCCAGCGCGCCGCTGGGCGCGTCGCCGTCGTTGCGCAGCCGGATGCCGACGATGCCCGGCTGCGCGCGGACGAGCGCGCCGAGGGCGGCGATGGTGGCCCGCAGCCGGGCCTGCCCGGGTGGCCTGCTCGCGGCGGGCGGCACCCGCGCGGGCCGCCTGCCCGGCGCCGGCAGGGCGGGCACCACGATGGGCGGGGCGCCGGAAGGCGGCGGGCCGGCCGGCGCGGTGGCGCCGGACCGGCCGGCCGGCGTGTCGCCGGAGACCAGCAGCAGCGCGACGACCACGGTGACCGCGACCGCGAGGCCCGCGGCCAGCGTGACCCGCTGGCGCCGGGGCGCCCGCCGCAGCGCGCCGAGGGCCCGCAGCACCCCGGCCGCGCCGCCGCGCGGGCCGCCGCCCAGGGCGGCGGCGTACCCGCCGAAGAGCGGGCCGGCGAACAGCGGCCCCACCATGACCCGCAGCCCGCGGGTGACGTCGGCCAGCTCCAGCAGCACGCCGTGGCACTCCTCGCAGCCGCGGGCGTGCTCGCCGATCGCCCGGAACTCGCGCCGGGCCAGGCCGCCCTTGACGTAGGCGCTCATCCCGGCCAGCACGGGACGGCACTCGCGCGGCGGCCGCGAGGCCAGGTGGAGCCGCAGGTACGCCTGCCGCAGCCCGTCGCGGGCCCGCCGGGCCAGGACCGCCACGCCGGCCGGCGGCAGCCCGAGCAGGAGCGCGACCTCGGCGGGCCGGCTCCGCTCCACCTCGACGTGCCACAACACGGCCCGCCACCGCTCGGGCAGCGACAGGTAGGCGCGGGCGATGAGCGACCTCTCCAGCCCGGCGAGGGCGGGATCGACGAACGGCTCCCCCGGGTCGTACGCCTCGAACCCGCCCGCGGCGAGCCGCCGGCTCCGGACGCGGGAGCGGTCGTGGACGGTGCGCCGCACGACGGTCAGCAGGTAGGTGCGGAAGCCGGACTCGGGGCCGCCGCCCCGGCCCACCAGGTCGAGGATCTTCGTGAACGCCTCGGCGACGACGTCGTCGACCTCCGTGCCGCGGACGAGCTGGCGGGCCAGCGCGCGGGCGGCGGCGACGTGGCGCTCGTAGAGCTGCCTGAAGGCGGCGGCGTCGCCCTGTCTGGACGCCCGCAGGAGATCCGCGTCGCTGCGCGGCGTTTCCACACTCATGGTGACCTCACGATTACGTGGAGTTGCCCCGCGCAATCATTCCGCATCCCCCGTCATGGCTAAACCGCGATGCCGCCTTTGCCTGGAGCCCCGGCGCGGCGCCGGGCGGGCCGGTGCGCGTACCGGCCAGGACCCTAAGCTTGGACGCATGACAGATCGCGACAACCTGCTGGCCGAGATCAAGAAGAAGGCCGTCGTCCACGGCAAGGTCACGCTCTCCTCGGGCATGGAGGCCGACTGGTACCTCGACCTGCGCCGGATCACGCTCGACGGCGCGGCCGCGCCCCTCATCGGCAAGGTGATGCTCGACCTGACCGACGACCTGGCCTACGACGCGGTGGGCGGGCTCACCCTGGGGGCCGATCCGGTGGCGGCTTCGATGCTGCACGCGGCGGCGGCGCGCGGGCGCGCGCTCGACGCGTTCGTGGTGCGCAAGGCGGCCAAGCAGCACGGCCTCCAGCGCCGCGTCGAGGGCCCCGACGTGGCGGGGCGGCGGGTGCTGGCCGTGGAGGACACCTCGACCACCGGCGAATCGGTGCTGACCGCGGTGGAGGCGCTGCGCGAGGCCGGGGCCGAGGTGGTGGCCGTGGCCACGATCGTCGACCGGGGGGCGCGCGAGCGGGTGGCCGGCGAGGGGCTGGAGTACCGGACGGCGTACACGCTGGACGACCTGGGGCTCTGAGCGCGGGCCCGGGGTCCTAGCCGGAGGCGCGCACCGTGAACGCCTGCCGCTCGCCCTGCTTCCCCGGCGGGCGGGGCTCGCCGTTCTCGGTGACGCGGACCGTGCCCGCGTCGCTGACCACGACGTCCAGCTCGGGCTCGAAGTAGTTGACCTCCTCGCCCCTGCTCATCTCGCGGTGCTGGAGCACGTCGCCGCCCGGCACCCGTACGGTGACGGTGGGGCAGGTGTCGGCCAGGCACTCGATGCGCACGGTGGGCACCTGCGCGCTGGACCGCCCCACGGGGGTGGCCGGCGCGGAGGCGTGCTCGCGCTCGCGCTCGGCCTGCGACGGCGTGCCCAGCGTGCCGATCAGCGCGCGAGCGCCGACGACCAGGAGCGTCACCAACGCGCCCGCCGCCACGACGGCGAGCGCCAGGCGGGCGATGCCCATCGGATCCGACCTGTGGCGTCCCACACAGGGAGCGTACCGCGCGGTATGCCGGTCTTCCCGATCTCGCGTCAGATCTCTCGCGTCAGATCCCGCGTCAGAACGGGTCGCCGACGCGGTGGTGCTTGCCGCTGGGCGCGGGCAGCCGCCTGGCCTCGCGGCGCTTCTTGACCACCTCGACGGCGATGGGGATCAGCGAGATCAGCACGATGAGGAAGACGCCCGGCAGGATGTACTTGTCGATCTGCTTCGGGTCGACCTGGCCGCCGAGGACGTGACCGAGCACGAGCAGGCTCTCGACCCAGACCACGCCGCCGACGGCGTTCCAGATCAGGAATCGCCGGGACGGCATCTCCAGGACGCCCGCGACGGGATTCATGAACGTCCGCACGATCGGTACGAACCTGGCCAGAATGACCGCCTTGGCCGGACCGAACTTCTCGAAGAACTCCTCGGCCCGCAGCACGTGCTCCCTCTTGAACAACCGGGAATCGGGTTTGTCGAAGAGTTTGCGGCCGAAACGCGCGCCCAGGAAATGCCCGAGCTGCGCGCCGGCGATCGCGCACAGCGGGGTGCCGACGAGCAGGAGCGGGTAGGACAGCGGCTCGATGCCGACGCCCGCCGCGACCGAGGCCGAGCTGAAAATCCCCGCCGCCACCAGCAACGAGTCGCCGGGCAGGAAGAACCCGAGCAGCAGACCCGTTTCGGCGAAGATGATGGCCAGCACGCCGATCGTGGCGAAAGCGCCGAGAATCGTGAGCCACCACGTCGGGTCGAGGAGATTCAAAAGCCAGTCCACGCGCAGAGCCTACCCTCAGCGGGCATGGGGGACGTGTCGCTCCGGCGGGCGTTGTGTCTACCACGGCGGGTAGTGAGCCGGAATACTGGGGCCTGGCGCACAGCCGTAACTTCTCAGGGAGATGAATCATGCCTATTGCGACTCCAGAGGTCTACGCTGAGATGCTCGACCGGGCCAAGGCCGGCGGATTCGCCTACCCGGCGATCAACGTGACGTCCTCGCAGACGTTGAACGCCGCGCTGCGGGGGTTCGCCGAGGCGGAGAGCGACGGCATCGTCCAGGTCTCCACCGGCGGCGCCGAGTTCCTGTCCGGCACGACGGTCAAGGACATGGTCACCGGCGCGACCGCCCTGGCCGAGTACGCCCGCATCGTCGCCGAGAAGTACCCGGTCACGGTGGCGCTGCACACCGACCACTGCCCCAAGGACAAGCTCGACGGCTTCATGCGGCCGCTCGTCGACATCTCCCTGGAACGCGTTTCCAAGGGTCTCGACCCCCTCTTCCAGTCGCACATGTGGGACGGCTCGGCCGTTCCGCTGGAGGAGAACCTGGAGATCGCCAAGGAGCTCCTGGAGAAGTGCTCCAGGGCCCGGATCATCATGGAGATGGAGATCGGGGTGGTCGGCGGCGAGGAGGACGGCGTCGTCGGCGAGATCAACGAGAAGCTGTACACGACCTCCGGCGACGCGCTGGCCACCGCCGAGGCCGTGGGCGTCGGCGAGCAGGGCCGCTACATGCTGGCCGCGACCTTCGGCAACGTGCACGGCGTCTACAAGCCGGGCCACGTCAAGCTGCGCCCGTCCGTGCTGAAGGACATCCAGGAGGCGGTCGGCGCCAAGTACGGCAAGGACAAGCCGTTCGACCTGGTCTTCCACGGCGGCTCCGGCTCGTCGCTGGAGGAGATCCAGGAGGCCATCTCGTACGGCGTGGTGAAGATGAACATCGACACCGACACCCAGTACGCCTTCACCCGCCCGATCGCCGAGCACATGTTCCGCAACTACGACGGCGTCCTCAAGGTGGACGGCGACGTCGGCAACAAGAAGACCTACGACCCGCGCTCCTACGGCAAGGCCGCCGAGGCCGGCATGGCCGCCCGCGTCGTCGAGGCGTGCCGGCACCTCAAGAGCGCTGGGACGAAGATCTCGTAGCCACGATCCCGGCCCGGCGGGTATGACTTGTCCTATGGATAACCTTCTCGCCGGGCCACCCCCGACTCACCTGCCGGACCTGCCCGAGGCCAAGGAGGCGCTGGAGGCCGGCGCCAAGGCCTCCGACGTGGCGGCCCGCTTCCCCGCCTACCCGGCGGCCTGGGCCTCGCTCGCGGAGGAGTACTTCGCCCAGGGGCACGCGGTCACCTCCTACGCCTTCGCGCGCACCGGCTACCACCGCGGCCTCGACCAGCTCCGCCGCAGCGGCTGGAAGGGCCACGGTCCCATCCCCTGGGAGCACGAGCCCAACCGCGGTTTCCTGCGCTGCCTGTACGCGCTGTCCAGGGCCGCCCAGTCCATCGGCGAGAAGGACGAGGCCGAGCGCTGCCTGCAGTTCCTCAAGGACAGCACGGAAAGCGGCTACGAGGCCCTGACGAAGGGCTAGCCGCGCGGCCCCTTGGGACGAAAGGGCACGTTCGGGTAGTCTCTCTACGCAAGAGCCCCTGTCGCACTTGCGCCAGGGGTTTCGTTTTGTGCTCGGGAGACTGAACCATGCCGGCTGCCGTTCTCGTTGGTGCCCAGTGGGGCGATGAGGGCAAGGGCAAGGCCACCGACCTGCTCGGTGGCGACGTCGATTACGTCGTCCGCTATCAGGGGGGCAACAACGCGGGCCACACGGTCGTCATCGGCGACCAGAAGTACGCGCTGCACCTGCTGCCCACGGGAATCCTGTCACCGGAGGTCGTACCGGTGATCGGCAACGGCGTGGTCATCGACCCCGGCGTGCTGCTCAGCGAGATCGACGGCCTGGCCGAACGCGGCATCTCCGCCGAGCGGCTGCTGATCTCGGCCAACGCCCACCTGATCATGCCCCACCACAAGGCCCTGGACAAGGTCACCGAGCGCTACCTGGGCAAGGCCAGGATCGGCACCACCGGGCGCGGCATCGGCCCGGCGTACGGCGACAAGATCGCCCGGATGGGCGTGCGCGTGCAGGACCTGCTCGACCCCGGCATCCTGGCCAAGAAGATCGAGGTCGCGCTGACCGAGAAGAACCAGGTGCTCACCAAGGTCTACAACCGGCGCGGCATCGAGCCGCAGGCGGTGCTGGAGGAGTACCTCGCCTACGCCGAGCGGCTCAAGCCGCACATCGCCGACACCTCGCTGGTGCTGTCGAAGGCGCTGGACGAGGGCAGGTTCGTGCTGCTGGAGGGCGGCCAGGGCACGCTGCTCGACATCGACCACGGCACGTACCCGTTCGTGACGTCGTCCTCGCCCACCTCGGGCGGCGCGTGCGCCGGTGCGGGCATCCCGCCGAACCGGCTCACCAAGATCATCGGCATCCTCAAGGCGTACACCACCCGCGTCGGCTCGGGCCCGTTCCCGACGGAGCTGACCGACGAGATGGGCGACTGGCTGCGCACCACCGGCGGCGAGTACGGCGTCACCACCGGCCGCAACCGCCGCTGCGGCTGGTTCGACGCGGTGATCGCCCGCTACGCCACCCGGATCAACGGCATCACCGACTACTTCCTCACCAAGCTGGACGTGCTGTCCGGCCTGGAGCGCATCCCGGTGTGCGTGGCCTACGACGTGGACGGCGTCCGCCACGACGAGATCCCGATGACGCAGACCGACTTCCACCACGCCACGCCGATCTACGAGGAGTTCCCCGGCTGGCAGGAGGACATCACCGGCGCCAAGTCCTTCGCGGACCTGCCGCCGAACGCCCAGGCGTACGTGCGCACGCTGGAGGAGATGAGCGGCGCCCCGATCAGCGCCATCGGCGTCGGCCCCGGCCGCGACCAGACCGTGGTGGTCCGCCCCCTGGTCTAGCCCGCGGTCCGCTCCCCGGTGAGCACGGCGGCCGTCATCGGGGTGTGCAGAGTCCAGCCCAGGGTCTCGTAGAGCGCCTGGCCCTCGGCGGTGGCGACGAGGACGCCGGTGCGGGCGCCGCGGGCGGCGGCGCGGGCGGCGAGCGTGCGCATGACGACGGTGCCGAGGCCGCGGCGGCGATGGCCGGCCGCGGTCTCCACCTGGTCCACGACGGCCGTCGTGCCGGAGACGGCGAACTGGCCGCGGGCGGCGACCTCGCCGGCCGCGGTCAGCAGGCGGGCGGCGGTGACGCCGGCCCGGGTGGTGACGGCCAGGGTGTAGCCGGGCGGGGGCTCGGGCGGCGCGGCGCGGGCCAGGCGGGCGGTCATCATGAACTCGCGGTCCTTGACCGTCCAGGGCGGCGGCAGCAGCGGGGCGACGGCCTCGGCAGGGGCGCAGAGCTTGAGCCAGGTGCCGGGCGCGGTGATCCGGGCGGTCAGGTGGCGCAGGAGCTCCGGCGTGGGGGCGGCGACGATGTGGCGGGCCACGTGGCCGGGCAGGCCGACGTCCACGCGCAGGCCCCAGGGCTCGCGTACGGGCTCGGGAGCGTTGCGGGAGATGACCCAGCCGTCGACCCATGCCCGGACTGTGGGGTAATGGGCAGGTTTGAGAACCTCTGCCATAGAGAACAGCCTATTGTCCATTCAGGGTTATCCGACCGGGCGTAGCAGGATAAAAAGGACACGGCGTGGCACTGCCTGATCGGTCCTCCCTCCCGGTAGGGTCCGGGTGTGCGCGTTGAGATTCATGGTCACCGGGGGGCCCGGGGCCTGTGGCCGGAGAACACCCTGCCGGGCATGATCCGCACGATGGAGCTCGGCGTTCACGCGCTGGAGCTCGACGTGGCGCTCACCGCCGACCGGCGGCTCGTGCTCACGCACGACCTGACGGTCTCCGCGGTGACCAGCGCCGACCGGCGGCCGCTCCGCGAGGGCGATCCGCTCTTCCCGTACGTCGGCAAGCCCGTCAACGCCCTCACGCTGGCGCAGCTACGCACGCTCGACGTGGGCGTGCGGCTGCCGCGGCACCCCGAGGACCCGTTCGCGCTCACCCAGGTCGCCATGCCGGAGACCAGGATGCCCACGCTGGGCGCGGTGCTGGGGCTGGTCAACGCCTACGAAGCCGAGAGCGTGCGGCTGCACGTCGAGCTCAAGTCCGACCCCACCAGGCCGGAGCTGACGGCCGATCCCGAGATGTTCACCGACCTCGTGGTGGACGAGCTCGACCGGCACGGCCGGCTCGGCGGCACCGCGATCCTCAGCTTCGACTGGCGGATCGTCCGGCACGCCGCGCGGGTCGCGCCCGGCACGCGCCGCTTCGCGCTCATCGAGCCCGACACCCTGCACTGGCACGACGACCTCGGCCCCGACCTGCCCGCCGCCGCCCGCGCGGCCGGAGCCACCACGCTCTCGCCCGAGCACGTCATGGTGGACGAGAAGCTGATGGCGCAGGCCGCCGCCGCGGAGCTGGACGTCGCGGTCTGGACGGTCAACGACGCCGCGCTGGCGGCCAGGATGCTGGACCTCGGGGTCGCCGGCGTCGTGACCGACTATCCCGATCGCATGCGGGAGCTGTGGCGCGAGCGGGGCCTGGAGCTGCCGGAGCCCGTCGCCCCCCTCAGGCCGGTCGGCGTCTGAGCGGCACGCCCCCGGAGCGGCCGGGGAGCGCGCCCTTCAGAGGCCCTTCAGAGGCCCCTCAGAGCCAGCCGTTGCGGCGGAAGCCGCGGTGCAGGAGCACGCAGGCGGCGACCATCACGGCCAGCACCGCCGGATAGCCCCACACCTGGCGCAGCTCCGGCATGAAGTCGAAGTTCATGCCGTAGATGCCGGCGATCATCGTGGGCACCGCCATGATCGCCACCCAGGAGGAGATCTTGCGCATGTCCTCGTTGGCCAGGGCGTTCGAGCGGGCCAGCGCGGCCTGCAGGATCGAGCTGCACAGCTCGTTGGAGGACTCCACCTGCTCGCACACCCGCGACAGGTGGTCGCCGACGTCGCGGAAGTACTCGCGCATCTCCGACGGGATCACCCGCCGCTGCGGCAGCGCGGACAGCGGCGCCTGCAGCGGCGTGACCGCCCGCTTCATCTCCAGCATCTCCCGCTTGAGCTGGTAGATCCGGTTGATGTCACGGGAGCTGACGTCGGCGAAGACGGTGGCCTCGACCTCCTCCAGCTCCAGCTGCATGAGGTCGGCCACCTGGAGGTACTGGTCGACGACGTGGTCGGCGATGGCGTGCAGCACGCCGGCCGGGCCGCGGCTGAGCAGCTTGGGCTTGTCCTCCAGGCGCTCGCGCACGACGGTGAGCGGGCAGTGCTCGCCGTGCCGGACGGTCACCACGAAGTCCGCGCCGAGGAAGACCATGATCTCGCCGGTGGCGATGATCTCACTGTTGTCGGTGAGCTGGTCGTGGTCGAGGTAGGCGATGGTCTTGAGGACCATGAACAACGAGTCGCCGTAGCGCTCGACCTTGGGACGCTGGTGGGCCTTGACGGCGTCCTCGACGGCGAGCGGGTGCAGACCGAAGACCTCTGACAACCACTCGACCTCGGGGGCGGCGGGCTCGTGCAAGCCGACCCAGACGAAGGCGTTGGCGCCCTCGGCGTCCTTGTTGTGCTCGCGTACGAGGTGCAGGGCCTCGGCGATGCCGGTCGCGGGGACCTTCCTGCCGCGTACGTAGGCGCCGAACTCGACGACCGAGTCGACGGGGGGCACGCAGACCTCGCGGGCGGGCTTCACGATCGGGTGCGCGGCATGCCGCTGCACGGGGTGGCGGTTGATACGACGGAAAAGCGTGGACGAGCGCATGGCAGTCCCTTTCCGCCCGACCTGGCACGCTCCACGCGACGATAAAGTCACCTCACATGCGTGGAGGCACGATCAGGCTGCCGGATTGGAGTGGTCGGGGGCATACGGGGAGTACGTGCGAGAGTGGCACGTACTGCTGGGATCACCAGGATTCATCCCGGACCACCTCCAATCACATGAGACGCCGCAAAGCCGCCTTAACCTACCACAGGCGGGTGAACCTAAACGACGATACCGTTCCGGCGGCGGCCCGCTCAGGTAGAACTCCACAAAGTTTGTCGTCCGTTCCGGCATAAGGTGCAAGGACACCTGGACCGGCTCCGGTGCCCGGGGCCTGCGACAATGGGCGCGTGCGCGTTCTAGTCATTGGTTCCGGTGGGCGTGAGCACGCCCTGTGCCGTTCGCTCCAGCTCGATCCCCAGGTCACCGAGCTCCACTGTGCCCCCGGCAACGCGGGCATCGAGCGGGTCGCGACCGTCCATCCCGTCGATCCGCTCGACCCCGGGCAGGTGGCCGAGCTGGCTACGCGGCTGCGGGCCGACCTCGTGGTGGTCGGGCCGGAGGCGCCGCTCGTGGCCGGGGTCTCCGACGCGGTGCGCGAGGCGGGCATCGCCTGCTTCGGGCCCTCGCGCGAGGCCGCCATGATCGAGGGCTCCAAGGCGTTCGCCAAGGAGATCATGAGGGCCGCCGACGTGCCCACCGCGCGGGCCCGCACGTGCGCCACCGAGCAGGAGGCCGCGGCGGCCCTCGACGAGTTCGGCGCGCCGTACGTGGTCAAGGACGACGGGCTGGCGGCCGGCAAGGGCGTCGTGGTCACCACCGACCGCGAGCTGGCGCTGGCGCACGCGCGCTCCTGCGAGCGGGTCGTCATCGAGGAATACCTCGACGGCCCCGAGGTGTCGCTGTTCGCGCTCTGCGACGGCAGCACCGCCGTCCCGCTGCAGCTCGCCCAGGACTTCAAGCGGCTGCGCGACGGCGACGAGGGCCCCAACACCGGCGGCATGGGCGCCTACACGCCGCTGCCCTGGGCCCCCGAGGGGCTGACCGACCAGGTCATGCGGGAGGTCGTGCACCCGACGATCGCCGAGCTGTCCCGGCGCGGGATGTCCTACCAGGGGGTGCTCTACGTCGGGCTGGCCCTGACGGCGAAGGGGCCGAAGGTCGTCGAGTTCAACGCGCGCTTCGGCGACCCCGAGACCGAGGTCCTGCTCGACCGGCTGGAGACGCCGCTCGGCGGGCTGCTCATGGCCTGCGCCACCGGCGAGCTGGGGCTCGACCCGGTCTTCCGGCCGGGCTCCGCGGTGACCGTGGTGATCGCGGCGGAGGGCTACCCCGAGGCGCCGGTCAAGGGCGACCCGATCGCCCTGCCGGCCGACTCGGGGCACGCGTACGTGCTGCACGCCGGCACCCGGCGGGAGGGCGGGCGGGTCCTGTCGGCCAGCGGGCGGGTGCTGGCCGTGGTCGGCAACGGCCCCGACCAGGAGAGCGCCCGCGCCAACGCCTACGAGCTGGCCGCCCGCGTCGAGCTGCGCGGCTCCCACTACAGGACGGACATCGCCCCGTGAAGCACGTGCACTCCGGCAAGGTACGCGACCTCTACCAGACCGACGACGGCCTGCTGCTGATGGTCGCCTCCGACCGCATCTCGGCCTTCGACCACGTGCTGGAGCCCGGCATCCCCGACAAGGGGGCCGTTCTCACGCAGCTGTCGTTGTGGTGGTTCGAGCAGCTCGAGGACATCGTGCCCAACCATGTGGTGGCGCGTGGCGACGAGGCCCGCAGCGTGTTGTGCCGGCCGCTGACGATGGTGCCGATCGAGTGCGTGGCGCGCGGCTACCTGGCGGGCGGCGGGCTCGGCGAGTACCGCGCCGGCGGCACGGTCTCCGGGGTGCCGCTGCCCGCGGGGCTGGACGACGGCTCCCGGCTGCCGGAGCCGATCTTCACGCCGTCCACGAAGGCGCCCCGGGGCGAGCACGACGAGCCGATCCCGTACGAGCGGGTGGTGGCCGAGGTCGGCGCGGAGACCGCCGAGGAGCTGCGCCGGATCACGCTGGCCGTCTACGCGCGGGGCGCGCGGATCGCCGCCGAGCGCGGGATCATCCTCGCCGACACCAAGATCGAGCTGGGCTGGGACGCCGACGGCGTGCTGACGCTGGGCGACGAGGTGCTGACCCCCGACTCCTCGCGTTTCTGGCCGGCCGACGAATGGAAACCGGGCCGTTCCCAACCTTCTTTTGACAAGCAATATGTACGGGACTGGCTACTTTCGCCCGAATCCAGATGGGACAAATCATCTGGAAACCCCCCACCTCGACTTCCGGACCATGTCGTCGAGCGCACCCGGCAGCGATACCTAGAAGCATATGAACGGCTCACGGGGTCCGCCTTTAGCGGATGATTCGGCTGGGTCATGTGGTGTGAGCGACTACTGTTGGCCCGATCAAGCCCGTCCCCCTCCCATTCAAGGAGCCGCACGAAATGGTCCGTTACCGCGTGCGCGGTGGCAACGCACTGCGTGGAACCGCGTTCATCCAGGGCGCGAAGAACGCCGTGCTCCCCATGATCGGCGCGGCCCTGCTCGCCCCCAAGGGGCGCACCGTGTTGCGCAACGTGCCGATCATCGAGGACGTCCGGCGCGCGGTCGAGCTGGCCGAGGCCGTGGGCGCCTACGTCGAGCTGCACGAGTCCGAGCGCACGCTGGTCATCGACGCCTCCCGGGTGAGCAGCCCCGTGCTGCCCGCCGAGATCGCGCGGCGCTTCCGCGGCTCGGTGCTGTTCACCCCGGCGCTGCTGCACCGCCTCGGCGAGGCGATCGTGGAGGGGGTCGGCGGCTGCAACCTCGGCAGCCGCAACCTCGACTTCCACTACCTCGGCTACAAGCGCCTCGGCGCGGTGGTGGACGAGGAGGAGACCGTCATCCACGTCAAGGCCAGCGGCCTGACCGGCGCGACCCTCTACCTCGACACCCCCTCCCACACCGGCACCGAGAACCTCATCATGGCCGCCTGCCTGGCCAAGGGCACGACCGTGATCGAGAACGCGGCGCTGGAGCCCGAGGTCCTCGACGTCATCGACCTGCTCACCAAGATGGGCGCGCGCATCAGCGGCGGCGGCACCGGGTTCATCACCGTCGAGGGCGTGGAGGAGCTGCACGCCGTCGAGCACATCGTGATGCCCGACCGCCTGGACGCCGGCGTCTTCGCGATGGCCGCGGCCATCACCGGCGGCGAGGTGAGCCTGGTCGGCACCGGCCTCGACCTCGGCGTCGTGCGCTACAAGCTGGAGCAGATGGGCGTGGAGTTCGCCCGCCAGGGCGCGGTGCTGCACGTGCGCTGCGAGGGCCCGCTGCGGCCGATCAACATCATCACCGACACCTACCCCGGCTTCGCCACCGACCTGCAGTCGCCGATGATGACGGTCGCGGCGCTGGCCGACGGCACCAGCTACATCCACGAGCGCATCTTCGACGGCCGCTTCGCGCTGGCCGGCGAGCTCAACAAGATGGGCGCCAGCGTCGAGGTGCGGGGCAGCCGGGCCGTGGTCCGCGGCCGTACCCCGCTGACCGGCACCCAGGTGACCGCGCACGACCTCCGCTCCGGGATCGCACTCGTGCTCGCCGGTCTGGCCGCCGAAGGCGAGACCGTCATCGACTCCGGATACCTGATCGACCGCGGTCACGCGCATCTCGCCGCACGAATGCGCGCGCTCGGCGCGGACATTACACGAGAGATTTCCGAACGCTAAAAAACGTGAGAAAAACCTCGTTGAGCTGCTGAGACATCTTGTCGGGCGGTCAACCAGAACGGCTTTCCGGAAAAGTCGGGCGTGACATTACGGCCCCCGCGAGCGATCGTTCCAAAAGAGAGCACTGCAACGGACGGCAGGATGGGACGAACATTGGTCGAGAGGGCCGAAGAAACTCCCCGAGTGTCACGCCCGGGCGCCATGACACCGGACCTCACCATTGGCGTGGTCGGACCGCACGATCTCGTCGAGCGGGTCATGCTGATGGGTCACGCCGCTGCACCGCTGCCGTGTCGCCTGGTGGCCGCCGCGTACCGCGACGAGCAGGAGGCGCCCGACAAGGTGACGCGGCTCGGTCCCGGTGTCGACGCGTGCCTGTTCGCCAGCCCGGTCCCCTACGACCTGGCCCGGCGTTCCGGCGTGCTGACGATGCCCGCGACATACGTGCAACTCGGCGGAGCAGCATTGGTGGCGGCGCTGGCCAAGGCGGCGCTGGACACCCGCGTGGACCCCCAGCGGGTCAGCATCGACGTGATCAGCCGGGCCGACGTCGAGGAGGCGTACACCGACCTCGGCATCGCGGCCACGGACGTGCACAGCCGCGACGAGCCGGGCGCCACCGGCACGATCGCGGCCTACCACGAGCGACTGGCCCGCCAGGGCGTCACCACGGGAGCGCTCACGTGCCTGCCCGCGGTGGCCGAGCGCCTGCACGCGGCCGGGGTGCCGGTCATCAGGATCCGGCCGACCTCGGCGGCGGTGCGCACCGCGCTGCACACCGCGGCGCTGCTCGGCGCGCACCACCGGCTGGAGGAGTCGCAGCTCACCGTGGTGCTGGTGGAGGTGCCGACGCTGCGCGAGCCGGTGCGCCGCGCCGCGCCGCGCTACTGGCGCGACGAGCTGCGGCTGTCGCTGCACCGGCTGCTGGTCCAGGAGGCGAACCGGATCAACGCCACCGTCTGGCCGATCGACGACCACAGCTATCTGGTCACCGCGACCAGAGGGTCGATCGCGGCGGCCACCGACGGGTTCCGGGTGTTGCCGTTCGCCGCCAGGATCCGCGACGAGCTGGGGCTGGCGGTCGAGGTGGGCGTGGGCATGGGGCGCACGACGCACGACGCGGAGTCGCACGCGCGGGCCGCGCTGGCCCGCACGCAGGCGGGCAAGCAGGCACAGGGCTTCGCGGTGGACCGCGAGGGGCGGGCGCTCATCCCGGCCCCGCGGATGCCGCCGACCGGCTCCACCGCGCTGAAGCCGAAGGGCGTGGAGGTGCTGGCCAGGCTGGCCGCCAAGCTCGAAGGCGGGGACACGGTGGTGGACGCGGAGGGAGCGGGCAAGATGCTGGGGGTCACTCCCCGCACGGCCCGGCGGTTGCTGCGCACGTTGGTTGACGAGGGACTCGCGTGGCCGCTTCCGCCCAACCGCACGCCGCAGCCGGGCCGGCCCCGGCAGCTCTACCGGCTGATCGTGGAGAAGCTGGGGCCGCGTTAGGCGGGTTCCGCCGTCCTTCGCGGCGGCGGAACCGGGGTCACCGGCAAGGCGCGAGGGCCAGGTCGTCGGGGGGGTCGCGGGAGCGCCGTCTTGACTGGCGCTGTCACCGCCGCGCACCTGCGCATTGACTCTCGCGAACTTGTTGGTTGGCCCGCCTGGATGCGGGTATGTTCTCGGACGCCCCCGATCGACACGATTCGGACGGGGGCGCCAATTTTTTCGGCCACCGGCCGCCAGAAGGCCGTTGCGCGGCCCTCCAGCGCCCCTGCGCGGCGCTCCGAGCCCCCAGGCTTCCCAGGGTCAGCACCCGCACGCGACGGCCGCCACCGGAGCCGTGAGCGCGTCGGCCGGGCGGTGGGTGATACCTGAGGCGGTCTCCACGGGAAAGCCCTCCCGCGCCCAGTACTCGAAGCCGCCGATCATCTCCTTGACCGGGTGGCCGAGCCGGGCGAACTCCAGGGCGGCGCGGGTGGCGCCGTTGCAGCCCGGGCCCCAGCAGTAGGTGACGACGAGGGCGCCGCGCGGAATCAACCCGGCCGCCCGGGCGGCGATCTCGGCGGTGGGCAGGTGGACGGCTCCCGGCACGTGGCCCTGGTCCCAGCTCGCCCGGCTGCGGGAGTCCACGACCACCAGGCCGGGAACCGCGGCGGCGAGGTCGGCGGCCACGTCCGAGACGTCGGTCTCGAAGGACAGGCGGGCGGCGAAGTGAGCGACGGCCGCGGCGCTGGGAGCGGCGGGGACGGCTGCGACGGCGGACAACGGGCTCTCCTGCCGGTAGGCGGTGGGGTCAGCAGCGATCCTGGCAGCAGGACCGGCGGCTCGACAGTGGCGCGAACGCCGCCCATCGCTAATATCCCGCCATATTCGCAGTCCGGGATCCGCCAGCTTTTGTCACATCTGCCCGGTATGGTCATGAGCCATGAGTACGAACACCACTGACAACCGCAGCCCGCTCCTCATCTGGGGCGCGCTGGCCATCGTCTACGTGGTGTGGGGCTCGACCTACCTCGGCATCAGGCTCGCCATCGAGACCATGCCGCCGATGCTCAGCGGCTCGATGCGCTTCCTCGTCGCCGCGCTGCTGCTCGGCGCCTTCCTGCTGATCAGGAAGGGCAGGGAGCCGTTTCGCATGTCGGCCCGCCAGTTCGGCGGGGCCGCGCTGGTCGGGCTGCTCCTGCTGACCGGCGGCAACGGCATGGTGGCCGTGGCCGAGCAGCACATCTCCTCGGGCCTGGCCGCGCTGCTCGTGGCGTCGGTGCCGCTGTGGCTGGTGGTGTTCAGGATCGCCTTCAGGGACCGGCCCGCGCTGCTGACGCTGGCGGGCGTGCTGGTCGGCTTCGGCGGGGTCGCCGCGCTGTCGCTCAACGGCGGCGGCGAGTCGGCCAGCACGACCGGCGTCGTGGTGATCCTGCTGGCCTCGCTGTCGTGGTCGATCGGGTCGTTCCTGTCGGCCCGCATCCCGATGCCGCCGAACGTGTGGGCCGCCAGCATGGTCGAGATGGGGGCCGGCGGGCTCGGGCTGGTGGTGACCGGCCTGTCGTTCGGCGAGCGGCTCGACCCCGCCGCCGTCTCCGGCACCTCGTGGGCCGCGCTGGCCTACCTGATCCTGGTGGGCTCGCTGGTCGGCTTCACCGCCTACACCTGGCTGCTCGGCAACGCGCCGATCTCGCTGGTGTCCACCTACGCCTACGTCAACCCGGTCGTCGCGGTCGTCCTCGGCGTGCTCGTGGTGAACGAGACCGTGACGCCGCAGATCATCGCCGGCGGCGCGGTCATCCTGCTGGGCGTCGCCCTGGTGGTCTCCACCGAGCGGCGCGCCAAGGTCACGACCGCGCCGGCCGCCGAGAAGGTCGAGGTCTAGCGCGCGAAGCGGGCGGCCACGGCCAGGAAGGCGTCGTTGGCCTCAGGGTCGGCGATCGTCACCCGGCAGCCCTCCGGGTGGAACGGCCGCACCGCCACGCCCTCCAGCCCGCAGGAGCCGGCGAAGTCGAGGGTGCGCTCGCCGAGCCGCAGCCAGACGAAGTTGGCCTCCGACGGGGGCACCGTCCAGCCCTGCTCGATGAGCGTCTCGCGGACGCGGGTGCGCTCCTTGACCACCCGGTCCACCCGCTCCAGCAGCTCGTCCTCGGCGCGCAGCGAGGCGACGGCGGCGATCTGGGCGAGGTGGTTGACGGCGAACGGCATGGTCGTCTTGCGCACCGCCGAGGCCACCGGCTCGTGCCCGACCAGGTAGCCGACCCGCAGCCCCGCCAGCCCGTACGCCTTGGAGAAGGTGCGCAGCACGCACACGTTGGGCCGGTCGCGGTAGAGCTCGACGCCGTCGGGGACGTCGTCGTCGCGGACGTACTCGCGGTAGGCCTCGTCCAGCACCACCAGCACGTCCTCGGGCACGCGGTCGAGGAAGGCGGTCAGCTCGCGGCGGCGGATCGCGGTGCCGGTCGGGTTGTTGGGGTTGCACACGAAGATCAGGCGGGTGTGCTCGGTCACCGCCTCCGCCATCGCGTCGAGGTCGTGGTCCTCGCCGGCCAGCGGCACCCGTACGGAGGTCACCCCCGCCAGGTCGGCCAGCAGCGGGTAGGCCTCGAACGAGCGCCAGGCGTAGACGACCTCGCCGCCGGGCTCGCCCACCGCCTCCAGGATCTGCTGCGCCACCGTCACCGAGCCGGGCCCGAGCGCCACGTGCTCGGCCGGCACGCCGAGGCGCCGGGCGACGGCCTCGGTCAGCTCGACCGCCGCGGGGTCGGGGTAGCGGTGGATCTGCCGCGCGCCCTCCGCGATCGCCTCCACCACGGACGGCAGCGGGTCGTAGGGGGACTCGTTGGAGGAGAGCTTGTAGGACCGCCCGTCGGGTGCGGCGACCGCCTTGCCCGGTTTGTACGGGGCCATGGTGTCCAGGATCTGGCGGAAACGAGGCATGGCCCTACCTTAATTCCTGCTCGGGAGACCCTTATGCCGGGCCGACCCACTCGCCGCAGCCCCCGGTGACGAACCCCTTGTCGCCGGGCAGGATCGTCACCGTCACCGGCCCCGTGGCCGTCCCGGAGGCGATGACGTCCTCGCTGCGCCCGTCGAGCCCGCGCAGCCGCGCCCAGGTGCACGGATGGACCGCCTCGGGCCCGGCGCGGCCGGGGGCGACGTAGGTGCCCGGCTCGATGTCCACGCCGACGACCAGCAGGTGGGGCAGGTCGGGATCGGAGCCCTGCTGCCACGGCACCGTCCTGATCACCGCGGGGGCGTCGGTGCCGGGGATGGACACCGTGGGCCGGGAGGCGGGCGGCGCGACCACCGCCAGGACGAGGGCGACCCCGGCCGCCACGACCAGCACGGAGAGCAGCAGGATGCCTGACGGGCCCGCCTTCATGCGATCGAGGCTACTCCTTGAGCGAGCGCAGCATCGGCGGGTGCAGCAGCTCGGCCGGCCCCCGGCGGTAGAGCTTGGCCGGGCGGCCGCCGTCGCGGGTGGTGGTGCCGCCGGTCTCCACCAGGAAACCCTCGGCCTTGGTGACCTTGCGGTGGAAGTTGCGCGGGTCGAGGGGGCGGCCCCAGACGATCTCGTAGACCCGCCGCAGGTCGGCCACCGTGAACTCGGGCGGGCAGAAGGCCGCGCCCAGCGAGGTGTACTCCAGCTTGGCGCGGGCCCGCTCGACCCCGTCGAGCATGATGCGGCGGTGGTCGAAGGCCATGACCGTGAGGGCCTGGACCGGCTGCCAGCTCATGTGGGCCTGCTCGGAGGCGGGCAGGTCGGGGGCGAGGCCGAGGTAGGCGACGCTCAGCACGCGCTGGCGCGGGTCGCGGTCGGGGTAGCCGTAGGTCTGGAGCTGCTCCAGGTGGACCGGCGCGCCGGGCAGGCCCGCCCGCTCGGCCAGGATGCGGCGGGCGGCGTCGGGGAGGTCTTCGTCGAGCTGGATGAAACCGCCCGACAACGACCAGCGCCGCAGGAACGGCGGGTTGTCGCGGCGCCACACCAGAGCGCTCAGGGCATGATCGCGCACGGTGAGCACCACCAGGTCGACGCTGACCGGGACGCTCGGGACCATGCACGGCACGTTACACGCACGGCGAAGGGGCGGCGAACACGCGTCAGGCGGCGATCCTGACGTGCAGGGGCTCGTTGGCGGCCAGCCCCGACGGCCCCTTGACGGTGATCCGCACCCATTCGCCGCCCGGCACCCGGGTCCAGTCGAACGGCACCCACGCCGTCACCATGCCCTCGGGCAGCTCCTCCAGCGGATCCTCCTCCAGCCAGCCCACCTGCGACACCACCAGGTCCTTGGTGCCGCCGGACCACTGCACGGTGACCGTGCCGTCCTTGAGGTTGTAGCCGCGCACCTCGACGCCGTCCTGGATGTCGCGCGAGCGCCTGATGGCGTCCACGGCGATCGGCCGCCGCCAGTCGGCGGTGATCTCCTCCTCCAGCGAGGGCTCGCCGCAGGTCATGAAGTCGCTCCACATGTAGGAGACGACCTTCTGCACGTACCGGCCGGTCATGGTGACCGCCTGGTCCAGGCGCTTCTTGTCGGTCTTGCCGCGGGTGCCGGTGGGGGCGCACGGCTGCTCGCCCGACGGCTCGAACGCCTCCACGTTGGCCCAGAGCTGCACCTCGTGGCCTTCCTGGACCATCTCCTCGCGGGCCAGGGACATCTCGCGGTAGTAGTCGCGGGTGGAGCCGTAGTAAGCGGTGTCGTAGGTGGCCTCGCCGACCATCGGCCGCAGCCGCTCGTCCACCTCGTCGTCGCGCTCGTCCGGCCAGAACAGGCCCACCTTGCCGGTGCCGCGGCTGTCCTGCGGGGCGATGATGCCGACCCCGGTCTTGGCCAGCGCCTTGAACGCCTCGGCCACCTGCGCGGGGGTCTGGCCGAACGCCTTCCGCCTGCGCGCGTCCATGTAGGGGCTGATGAGGATGGGCTTGCCGGGCAGTTCCTGCTCGACGATCGTGTGCTGGTCGGCGTAGACCTCCAGCGTCGGGTTGCCCGCCAGCGTGTCGGACATCTGCACCTCGAACGGCTGGTAGACGCCGCCCAGCGACTCCCGGTCGGCGAAGCGGGCGCCGTAGTCCTGCAGGATGCGCCGGGTCAGCGTGGTGAGCGTGCCGAGGTGCTTCTTGTTGGCCCTGATCGGGGTCGCGGGGTCGCGCGGGGCCAGCGGCAGGGCGGGGAAGATCCGCATGCCGAACCGGTCGCCGAGGTCGAGGAGCTTGGTGAGGCTGTCGGTCGCGGAGCCGGCCACCAGGATCAGGTCGTAGGACGCGCCCTTGCTGGAGAAGTCGCAGGTCGAGTCGTCCGAGCCGTCCGGCTGGGTGATCAGGCGGAAGTAGGTGCGCTTGCCCACGGTGACGCTGTGCTCGACCTCGGGGCAGCGGAACACGTTGGGGCCGAACGACTCGTCGGTGCGGTAGACGTAGGTGCGGCCGACGCGGTTGTCCGGGTTGGCCTTCATCAGGTCCCGCTCGGCGGCGTCGTGGCAGGTCAGGCCGTCCTCGCGGCAGCTCTTGTAGAGGGAATCCGGCTCGCCGTCCCTGGTCAGGATCTCCCCGGCCGGCGAGACCGTGCGGAACTGCAGGCCGTAGCCGATCCTGATGATGGTGTCGCCGCCGACGTCGTGGATCTCCTTGAGCTGGGTGCGCCAGGTGCAGGGGTTCGACTTCGGGGTGATCCAGTAGCCGGTGACGGCGTAGGGGGCCTTCTCCTTGGTGGCGAACGTCCCGCAGTCGTCGGTGAACTGGGTGACCGCCGGCGTGGGCGGCGCCTCGGCCGTGGGCCTGACCGCCGCGCTGGTGCGCGCCACCGGGACGACCTTCTGCTCGCCGTCCGGCCGCAGCACGATGACCACGGCGGCGACCACCGCCAGGATGGCCACGCCCGCGACGAGTAGAAGCCAGCGCACTTTCGACGAACCGCCGTCCGCTATGGCTTGACCCCCGCCCAGGCTTCGAGCTGGGCGACGAAGCGCTTGGCGGAGTTGGGCCAGTGGTGGTTGGCGCGGGCCGCCGCGTAGCCGCGCGCGCCCTGGGCCCGCCGCTCGCGTACGTCGTCGCGGAGCGTCAGCACGGCCTGGGCCACCGCCTTCGGGTCCTGCCAGGGCACCACCACGCCGCTGTCGTAGCGCTCGACGAGCTCCACGGCGCGCGGCGACGGGGTGGTGATCACGGGGATGCCGTGCGCCATGTACTCGACGATCTTGGTGGGCATCGAGTGGCGGTAGTTGGGCTCGTCGTGCAGCAGCGACAGCCCGGCGAGCGCGCCGTCGAGGCGCTTGAGCGCCTCGTCGTTGGGCATGAAGTCGCGCCACTCCAGCAGGCCGTCGGTGACGGCCTGGTTGAGCACCGGGCGGCTCTGCGGGTCGGCGTAGCCGATCAGCTCCACCGCCACGCGATAGGGCTGCAGCAGCTTGGCGACCTCGACCGCCTCCATCACGCCCCGCGCCCGCGACAGCCAGCCGAGGTAGACGACGCGGTCGTCGCCCGGCGGCGTGACGGAGTCGGGCACCCAGGTCTCGTTGGGCACGATCGGGTGGGCGTGCTTGAAGCGGCCCGCGTACGCCGTCTCGGCCAGCAGCAGGTGCAGGTGGCGCTCGGCGGTGCCTTCGAGCATGCGGGCCAGGAAGCGCACCGGCGGGCGCAGCGCCGAGGGCAGCCACGGCTTGAGCGAGAGCGTGGCCGGGGTGTCCTCGTGGACGTCCCACACCACCGGCGGCCGGTTGCGCACGCCCCACACCGCGAACAGCAGCTCGGGGTCGTGCACCAGGACCAGGTCGACCTTGTCACGCATGCGCTTGAACAGCCGGCGTGCCGCCCAGACCGCCGCCACGCGCTTGCGCTGGGCGGCCCTGGGCAGGTCGACACCGGTCACCCAGGGACGCGGGACGACTCCGAAGCCGGTGAAGGAGGCGGCATACGTGACCTCATGACCGGCATCCACGAGCGCGCGGATCTGCCGATGCAGGATCCTCGCGTCCTCGGGGTTATGCACCACCGTCATGACGAGCACGTGCACTGCGCGCAGCCCTCCGTCGCTACAGCCGCTCGACGCGTTCACCCTCGGCGAGCACGCCGCGGGTGTCCAGCACGAGCTTGGCCTTCGCCTCGACCATGTCGAGGTCGAACGCGGCGTGCTGCTGCAACAGCAGCGTGACGTCCGCGTTGATCACGGCCTCGGCCAGATCCTCTTCCCGCGGCACCGCGGTGCCGTCCACCGACCACTCCTTGACGTACGGGTCCGCGAACGAGAGGTCGGCCCCCAGCTCCAGCAGCGCACGCGCCACCGGCAGCGCCGGGGTCTCCCGCTCGTCGGCGATATCCGGTTTGTAGGTGACGCCGAGCATAACGACTTTGGCGCCGTTCACGGGCTTCTTATGCCGGTTGAGCAACCGCTGGACGCGCGCCACCACGTAGGACGGCATCCGCTCGTTGATCTCCTGCGCCAGCTCCACGAACCGGAACGGGTAGCCGAGCTTGCGCACGGTGTACGACAGGTAGGACGGGTCGACGGGGATGCAGTGCCCGCCGACGCCCGGCCCGGGCAGGAACTTCTGGAAGCCGAACGGCTTGGTCGCCGCCGCCTCGATCGACTCCCACAGGTTGATGCCCAGCTCGTCGCAGAAGATCGCCATCTCGTTGACGAGGGCGATGTTGACGTGCCGGTAGGTGTTCTCCAGCAGCTTGGCCATCTCGGCCTCGCGGGTGCCGCTGACCGGCACCACCTGCTCGATGAAGCGGCCGTAGAACGCCGTGGCGCGGTCGCGGCAGGTCGCGGTGTAGCCGCCGACGACCTTGGGCGTGTTGCGCAGGCCGAACTTGGGGTTGCCCGGGTCGATGCGCTCGGGCGAGAAGGCCAGGTGGAAGTCCTCGCCGGCGACCAGGCCGGTGCTCTCCAGCAGCGGCCGGACCAGCTCGTCGGTGGTGCCGGGCCACGTGGTGGACTCCAGCACGACGAGGGTGCCCTTGGTGAGGTGGGCGGCCACGGCCCTGCTCGCGCCCTCGACGGCGGACAGGTCGGGGCGGTGGTCCTCGTCCAGCGGCGTGGGCACGCAGATGACGACGGTGTTGCTCCGGGCCAGGACACTCTGGTCGAGCGTGGCCGTGAAGCCGTGAGCCAGCATGTGCTCGAGGTCGGCGTCGGTCAGGTCATCGATGTACGACTGTCCGGCGTTGAGCGCGTCGACCTTGCGGGGGTCGACGTCGACGCCGACGACTCGCAGACCGGCGGCCACCGCCTCCTTGGCGAGCGGCATGCCGACGTAGCCCAGGCCGATGACAGCCAAGTCCATTTCTGTCACAGCTGTGCCTTTGGGAGCCGGATACAACACTTCATGGTCGCAAAGGTTATCTCAAGTCCACCTAGCTCATGCCTAATGCGACCGAAACCGTCACAAGAGACATCCCACGGGAAGGTCATCTTTCGACAAGGGACTGGTACAGGGCTCGATAAGTCTCGGCAACGCGGCCCCACGTCCGCTTGGCGGCCACCTCGGCCCGGCCCGCCTCGCCCATCTCGGCCCGCCTGGCCGGGTCCTCGCGCAGCCCCGCGACGGCCTTGGCCAGCGCCTCGGGGTCGCCCGGCGGCACCAGCAGGCCGGCACCCTCCGAGCCCACCAGCTCCGACAGGGCGGGCAGGTCGCTGAGCACCACCGGCTTGCCGAGCGCCATGGCCTCCACCGGCTTCAGCGGCGTGACCAGCCGGCAGACCCGGAGGTCCTCGCGCGGGCAGGCGAAGATGTCGATGGCGTCCTGCGCCTGCAGCGCCTCCTCGGGGCCGACCCTGCCGGGCAGGATCGCGTCCTTGAGCGCCAGCTCCTCGACGAGCGCCAGCAGGTTCTCGCGCTCGGCGCCGTCGCCCACGATGAGCACCCGCACCGGGGTGCCCTCGTCACGCAGGATCGCCGCGGCCCGCAGCAGGGTGGCGAAGCCCTCGTAGGCCACGATGCTCGACACCGAGCCGACGACGATCTCGCCGGGCGCGATGCCGTAGGCGTCGCGGAAGGAGGCGCCGTCGTAGTGGGCGGTCAGCAGGGAGTCGTCCACGGCGTTGGGCGCCAGGTGGATGCGCTCCCTGGGCACGCCGCGCTCGACGATCTCGGCGGCCATCGTCTCGGCCAGCGTGACCACCGCGTCGGCCTCGCGCATGAGGAACGCCTCGCGCTCGCGCTGGAGCACGTGCCGCTCGCTGCCGACCCGGATCGGGTCGCGGGAGGCCCAGGTCTCCTCCA
Source organism: Nonomuraea sp. NPDC050783 (assembly GCF_040802095.1). Taxonomy (NCBI): domain Bacteria; kingdom Bacillati; phylum Actinomycetota; class Actinomycetes; order Streptosporangiales; family Streptosporangiaceae; genus Nonomuraea; species Nonomuraea sp. NPDC050783. The sequence goes on along the minus strand of NZ_JBFAHK010000022.1, from coordinate 72,211 downwards.
GGAAGCCGCGGACCTCGTAGACGAACGGCGTGCCCGTGCGGTCGCGCACGGCGTGGGCCACCGAGCCGTTGCGGTGGTCGGTGGCGGCGTGCAGGACCTGCGGGCGCAGCTCCGTGACGAGCCTGGTGACCGAGTCGGCGCCCTTGACCATGCGGCCGCGCATCTCGAAGGGCACCTCGCCGTGCCCGTCCGGCAGGTGCCGGTAGTAGGGGACGCCGTCGATCTCCTCGTACGGCGGCGCGTCGGCGTGCCCCTGCATCATCGGCCAGCCCCAGCTCGTGACCACGTGCGGATCGAGCCCCGCGGCCTTCTGGGAGGTGACGATGCGGTGGGTGCGGACGGTGTAGCCGGCCTGCGTGTACGGCAGCGCGTTGGTGACCAGGTGCAGCACCCGCCCCTGGACGCGCTCCAGGATGGCCACCTTGGGGCCGGGCGGGATCGGGTCGGGGCTGATCGCGGCCAGCTCGCCGCGGTAGTAGGCGGCCCTGCGCTTGATGAACGGGTATTTGGTGTGGGCCTCCAGCACGGCGGCGGCCTCGCTGACGCGGCCGGCGTCCCAGAGCGCCTTGGCCTCGTTCCACGGCCCCTTGAGCACACGCATGCCGAGCTTGCGCGCGATGCGCCGGGCCCGGCGCGCGGCCGGCCAGGCCACGCCGCCCACGACGGGGCGCAGCCGGGGCGGGAGCGCCTCGGCGGCGGCCTGGGCCACGCGGACGGGGTCGGACTTGACCTTCGTCGCGACGACGCGGGAGACGATGATCGGGTGCTGGACGAAGCCCTTGATCAGCCCACCGACACCGGCACGAGCGGACTTCGCGGAGACCCGGCCGGCGCTTTGGGAGGAGTCTTGACGACTGGCGTCGGATGCCACGCGGTGACCGTACCATAGGCAGCGTTTTTTCCCTTCCGCTATGAAAGGCGAGGTCAATGAGGGAGAACCCCCTGGTCCTGCACGTTTTGGGTGCTCGTCCCAATTTCGTGAAAGCGGCCCCGGTGGTGCGGGCACTCGGCGAGCTCGGCGTGCGGCAGGGCATCATCCACACCGGCCAGCATTACGACGCGCTGATGTCGGACGTGTTCTTCGCCGACCTCGGCCTGCCGGAGCCGGTGGCCAACCTGGCGGTCGGCTCGGGCAGCCACGCCAGACAGACCGCGGCGCTGCTCGTCGGCCTGGAGGAGGTCGTCCAGGAGCAGGAGCCCGCCCTGGTCATGCTGTACGGCGACGTCAACTCGACCCTCGCCGCCATCCTCGTCTGCGCCAAGCTGGGCGTGCCGACCGCGCACGTCGAGGCGGGGCTGCGCTCGTTCGACCGGGGCATGCCCGAGGAGGTCAACCGGGTCGTCACCGACGCGCTGGCCGACCTGCTCTTCGCCACCTCCCCCGAGGCGCTGGCCTATCTGGCCGGCGAGGGCGTGCCGCCGTCCAGGGTGCACCTGGTGGGCAACCCCATGATCGACAGCCTGTACGCGGCGCTGCCCGCCCTGGACCCGGCCCCGGTGGCCGCCCGGCTCGGCATACCCGACCGGTATGCCGTGGCGACCCTGCACCGCCCGGCCAACGTGGACACCGCCGAGGCCGCCAGGGAGCTGGTGGAGGCGGTGCTGGAGGTCTCGCGGCAGGTCCCGGTCGTGGTGCCGGTGCACCCGCGCGGCAAGGCGCGGCTGGCCGAGGCGGGCCTGGTGGACGGCGGTACGGTCAAGGTCGTCGATCCGCTGGGCTATGTGGACTTCCTCTCACTCGTCCGCGGGGCGGCGCTGGTGATCACCGACTCCGGCGGTGTGCAGGAGGAGACGACCGTGCTGGGCGTCCCCTGCCTGACGCTGCGGCCCAACACCGAGCGGCCGATCACGATCACGCACGGCACGAACCGCCTGGTCACGCCCGCCCTGCTGCCCGCGGCGGCGGAGAAGGCGCTGGCCGACGGCGCCGCCACGCCGGCCGGCGAGCTGCCGGTGCTGTGGGACGGCAAGGCCGGGCCGCGCATCGCCACGGTGGTCGCCGCCTGGCTCAAGGGCGACAACCTGGCACCGGCTTCCCAGGCGAAACGCCGCGAATAGCCACCACTGGCGGCGTAACATGGCAAATCTCCCCTGAGCGTTAGGCGTCATCACCATGGCCGAAACCCCTGAGCCCCCCTCGTACCAGCGACTCGGTCCCGTCAACTGGCTGCCCGAGGAGCGCAAGGTCGTCGAGCGCTACGAGGCGGAGCTCAGGGAGCTACGGCGGCGGCTGGAGATCGCCGAGGCCAAGGCCGCGTACGCGAGCTGGAAGCTGGAGGCCACGCAGGCGAAGCGGACGTACAAGCTGGGCGAGGCCCTGGGCGCGAAGAGCCCGGGGAAGATCATGGAGGCGGTGCGCTCGAAGGAGCGGGCCCCCAAGCCGCCGATGCCCGTGACCGAGGCCGTCGAGCTGGCCGGCAACCGCCCGCCGCTGGTGGAGGTGCCGCCGGTCAAGTGGCCGAACGGCCCGGTCAACCGGCCCGGCCTCAAGGTCGCGGTGATCCTCGACGACTTCTCCCGCATGGCCTTCCGCTACGAGTGGGACCAGATCGAGTTCGGGCTCAAGGACTGGCCGGAGATCTTCGCCGAGAAGCGCCCCGACCTGCTGTTCTGCGAGTCGGCCTGGCACGGCAACCAGGGCCGCTGGCGCTACCAGATGACCGGCACCAACGCCCCCAAGGAGCCGCTGCGCGAGCTGGTGGCCTGGTGCAGGGCCGAGGGCATCCCGACGGTCTTCTGGAACAAGGAGGACCCGCCGAACTTCGACTTCTTCATCGACACGGCCAAGCTGTTCGACTACGTGTTCACGTGCGACGGCGACATGCTGCCGAAATATCGTGAAATTCTTGGACACGACCGGGTGGACGTGTTGCAGTTCGCCGCCCAGCCCCGCGTCCACAACCCGATCCAGCAGAAGCAGGGCCGCCTGCACGACGTGGTCTTCGCCGGCATGTACTTCCGGGACAAGCACCCCGAGCGCCGCGAGCAGATGGAGGTCGTCCTCGACCCGGTGCGCGAGCTGGGCCTGCACATCTTCGCCCGCAACGGCGAGGTGGACGAGAAGTACGCCTGGCCGGAGAAGTACCGCCCGCACATCGTCGGCGAGCTGCCCTACGACCAGATGCTGGCCGCGTACCGCATGTACAAGGTCTTCCTCAACGTCAACTCCGTGCTCGACTCGCCGACCATGTGCGCGCGGCGGGTCTTCGAGCTGTCGGCCTGCGCGACCCCGGTGGTCTCCGGCTGGTCGCGGGCCATCGAGGAGACCTTCGGCGACCTCATCCCCATCGCGCGCGAGCCGGTCGAGTCGTACAACCAGGTGCTGCACCTGATCAACAGCCCCGAGCTGCGGGCCCGCATGGGCCACCTGGCCATGCGCGAGGTCTTCGACAAGCACCTGTTCTCCCACCGGGTGGACCAGATCCTCCAGGACCTCGGCCACCGGGTGACGCCGCGCACCCGCTCGATCTCGGTCGTGCTGCCCACCAACCGCGCCTCCCAGATCGAGCACGCGATCTCCTCGGTGGCCCGGCAGCGGCACCGGCCGCTCCAGCTCGTCATGGTGCTGCACGGCCTCGACATCGACCCCGTGGTGGTCGCCGACAAGGCGCGCATGGCCGGGATCACCGACGTCGTGGTCCTGCCGGCCGCCGCCGAGCTGTCGCTCGGCGGCTGCATGAACCTGGGCATCGCGGCCGCCGAGGGCGAGCTGATCGCCAAGATGGACGACGACAACCTCTACGGCGAGCACTACCTGTCGGACCTGGTGCGGGCCTTCGACTACTCCGACGCCGAGCTGGTCGGCAAGGGCGCGCACTACGCCTACTTCGAGGGCTCCAACACCACGATGCTGCGGCTGCCCGGCCTGGAGCACCGCTACTCGTTCCTGGTGCAGGGAGGTACGTTCCTCGGCAAGGCGGACATGTTCCGCTCCTACCGCTTCGCCGACATCACCCGCGGGGAGGACACCGAGCTGGTCCGCCGGCTCAAGGAGGACTCCGTCAAGATCTACTCGGCGGACCGCTTCAACTTCGTCTACTGGCGCAGCGCCGACGCCTCCATGCACACCTGGCAGGCCGACCACATCAAGCTGACCCGCAACGCCCAGTTCGCCTTCGTCGGCAGGCCGGACGACCACGTGCTGATCTGAGGCCCGCCGCGCTCAGCGCGTCACCCTGGCCAGGTTCTGGTCGGCCAGCTTGGCCAGCTCGTACAGGCCCTCCGCCTTCACCTGGCGGCCCACGACGAGCATGCTCATGATCATGGTGCCGCGCCGGATCATCACCGAGCCGATCTGGGCGTTCTCCTTGCCGCCCGCGGCCGTGGTGAGGTAGGCGCGCGACTGGTCGCCCTTGGCCGGCATCGGCAGGACGCGGGTGTCGTAGGTGACCTTGGCGCCGTCCACGTCCGCGGTGTAGGACGAGCACTGCTTCGGCAGCGGCGCGGGGAAGGCCGCCGACGGGAGCTCGACCACCGCCTGGGTGATCGAGCCGCGCTCGGCGGCGAAGGCGATCACCGCGGCGGGGGCCTTGGCGACGTCCGGCCTGGCGGCGTCGAGCTGGGCCGCGCCGGCGCACTCCGGCCGCTCCAGCCGGGCCTGGCGGACCGCGGCCAGGCCCTGCTGGGTGGACTTGAGCGAGCCGAACGCGCCCAGCTCCGGGCCGTACGAGATGCGCATGCCCTCGGGCACGGGCAGCAGCGCGGCACGCAGCCTGGCGGCGTCGGCCGATGACGCCCCGGCCGCCTGCGCCGGCTTGCCGGCCGCGGCGGCGGGCGCGGCCGGCGCGTCGCCGCCGGACGAGCATCCGGCGACGACCATCATGCTCAGACATATGCCGGAAAGGGCCTTAAGCATGAGTTCTCCAATTCCTCTGGCGGTATTCTCGAAAACGCTAGAGGAATCGCGGCCCGGCCATCCGGGCAACGTCGCTATTCGCGGGATTCAGTGGCTTTAAGGCCGTTCTCCGAATTACTGTCGTTCGGGGTGTTGCCGTTGAGCAGCACCCGGGCCAGGCCCAGCCCCGCGCCGCCCAGGGTGAGCGCCTTGGCGAGCATTTCCTCGACGCCCTGGGCGCCGTTGAGCACCACCATGTGGTCCACGCCGCCGAACGCCTTCGCGCCCGCCTCGACGATCTCCGGCCACCGCTCGGCGAGCTGCTGGGCGATGACCGCCTCCTGGTTGTCCTTCAGCGCCTGGGCCCGCGCGCTGATCGCCTGCGCCTGGGCCAGGCCCTTGGCCTGCGACGCCTCGGCCTGGGCCAGGCCCAGCGCCCTGGCCGCGTCGGCGTCGGCCAGCCCGCGCGTCCTGGTGGCCTGCGCCTCCCCCTCGGCCTGGGCGATGCGGGCGTCGCGCTCGGCCTGGGAGAGGGTGCGGGTCTCGTACGCCTTGGCGTCGGCGGGCTTGCGTACCTGTGACTGGAGCCGCTGCTCGGCGAGCTGGGCCTCCAGCTCGGCGGCCCTGGTCTCCTGGACCACCACCTCCTGGCGGGCGGTGGCCTCCGACAGCGGGCCCGCCTGCCGCGAGGTGGCCTGGGCCCGGTCGATCTCCGCCTGGTAGGCGGCCTCCTTGATGCGGGCGTCGCGGCGGGCGGCGGCCATGTTGGCGGCCGCGACCTGCTCGGCCTCGGTGGCCTCCTGGTCGCGCTGGGCCTGCGCGATGCGGGCGGTGGCGGCGACCCTGGCGGCGTGCGGCTTGCCGAGGTTGACGATGTAGCCGGTCTCGTCGTCGATCTCCTGGATCTGCAGCGAGTCCACGACGAGGCCGAGCTTGCTCATCTCGTCGGCGGCCGAGGCGCGGGTCTCGCTGGTGAGGCGCTCGCGGTTGAGTATGAGGTCCTCGATGGTGAGGTTGCCGATGATCGAGCGCAGGTGGCCGGTGAACAGCTCGTGGATCGCGCTGGTCATGAAGTCCTGCTGGTCGAGGAAGCGGCGGGCGGCGTTGGCGATGGAGGCGAAGTCGTCACCGACCTTGTAGATCACCACGCCGCGGATGTGCACGGGGATGCCCTGCTGGGTGACGCAGGAGACCTGGAGGTTGGCGGCCCGGGTGTCCAGGCGCAGGCGGCGGGCGGCCTGGAAGCCGGGCATGACCGCGGCGCCCTTGCCCGTGATGATCTTGAAGCCGAGGCTGTCCACGTCCCCGCCGCGCCGGCGCGCGCCCAGGCCGGAGATGATCAGCGCCTCGTTCGGCTCGGCGACCCGCCACACCGCCTTGAACAGCAGGATCACGACCACGACGGCGGCGAGTGCCGCCCCGGCGGTGATGTAGAGCTCCGGTGACATCGGGGCCTCCCTAGAGGAGCGCTTTGGCCACGTAGACGGTGCGCGGGGGGAAGTACTCCACCACGACGACGATGGAGCCGATCTGGATCTCCTCGTCGGAGACGCTCGGGTACGCGTAGAAGGCCTCGCTGCCGCCCCTGACGGAGATCATCACCTCGCCGACGAGCCCGGGGCCGATCCTCCCGGTGACCCTGCCCTGCTTGCCGATCACCCGACTCCCCCCGCCGCGCTGTTCCGGACGCTACTCCAAACCGGCATTCGCCGTAATAGGCCGCGCAAAATGTTTCTCTGGGCACTGCGCGTCCCTGCGCCGCAATTACCGGGGCTGCTGATGATCGCGCCATGAGCCTGACGCCACGCGACCTTGGGATGAACCAGTCCATTTCCCGCCGTGACTTCTTCGACGGCATTGCGGCGAGCACCTTGGGGGGCGCTCTGGGGGGCGCGCTGGGGAGCGTGGTCCCTGGCGGCAGTGCGGATCGGGCCGGCGCGGCCGCGCCGGCGCGGCCCGAGCCCGGCGGCGGATCCGGCGGTGGATCAGGCGGTGGATCCGGTGGCGGGTTCAGCGGTGGCGGTCCCGAGGCCCTCGGCGTGCCGCACGCGCTCAGGGACGGCCGCTTCTGGCAGTACGCCGGCCCGCCCGAGCCCACCGGCGAGCGTTACGACCTCGTCGTGGTGGGCGGCGGGCTGAGCGGCGTCAGCGCGGCCTACGAGTGGCTGCGCCGCCGGCCGGGCGCGAGCGTGCTCGTCCTCGACAACCACGACGAGATCGGCGGGCAGGCCCGGCGGGCGAGGTTCCACCGCCAGGGCGCCCTCGGAGGAGCGGGCACCGGGCCCGCGGGCACGGGGCTCGCCGGCGCCAGGCTCGTGACCCCCGAACCGGGGCTCGTGGACGCGGTGATGTGCGACGAGGAGAGCTTCGGCGCCGACACCCTGGTCCGGCTCACGGCCGACTGGGTGGCCCGGCTGCCGATCGCCGCGCGGGCCAGGGACGACCTGCGCCGGCTGCGCCACGGCCCGCCCGACTGGTTCCCCGGGCTGCCGGCCGAGGCCAAGCAGGAGCGGCTGGCCGGGCTGACGTACTCGGCGTTCCTGCTCCAGGTCTGCGGCGCGCACCCGGACGTCGAGCGCTTCTGCCGGAGCATGTCCTGCCCCGAGTGGGGCTACGACACCCGCGCGCTGGGCGCGATCGACGCCTGGGGGACCGGGTACCCGGGCTTCGCCGGGCTCGGGCTGGAGAAGGGCAAGCCGTCGCGGTACAACTCCCCGACGGTCAGGAAGCAGTGGGGCATCGGCGACCCCGACGTCCACCTCTTCCCCGAGGGCAACCAGGCGCTGGTGCGCGCGATGGTGAACCGCATGCTGCCCGACCCCGGCTCGCCCGACCGGCCGGGCGACCGGGCGCGGTTCCGGTTGTCCAGCCCGGTGGTGTCGGTGCGCGACGGCGAGGGGGCGGCGAGAGTCGCCTACTTCGACGGGCACCGGGTCAGGAGCGTCGAGGCCGGGTCGGTGGTCCTGGCCTGCTGGAGCGCGGTGATCCCTTACCTGGTGCCGGAGCTGCCCGCGCCGCAGCGCGAGGCGCTGGGCGAGGCGGTCCGGGTGCCGCTGCTGCACGCGAGCGTCCGGGTGCGCGACTGGAACGCCTGGCGGCGGGCAGGGGTGCGCCGGGTCCGGTGGACCGGCGCCTACTGGTCGCTGATCGAGCTGGACCCGCCCGGCCGACCGGGCGGGCCGGCCGAGGTGCACCTGCTGGCCACGCCGTGCCGGGCGGAGCTGGGGCCGCGGGCGGGAGCCGTGGCGGGCCGTAGGGAGCTGATCAGGACGCCGTACGAGGTGCTGGAGCGCACGATCCGCGAGCAGCTGACCCGGCTGCTCGGCCCGGCCGGCTTCGACCCTGCCGCGGACGTCGAGGAGATCACGGTCAACCGCTGGGGGCACGGCAACGCCCCCGAGTACTGCCGGCCGTGGCACGCCTTCTACCCCGACGGGCCGTTCCCGGCCGAGGTGGCCCGCCGGCGCTTCGGCAGGATCGCGATCGCGGGCTCGGACGCGGCCTCCGCCGCCCGCGCCGACGCCGCGGTGACCGCCGCGTTCCGCGCCGTGGAGGAGCTGATGACGTGAAGAGACTGTGGTTGCGGATCTTCCTGACCGGGTTCGTCCTGTGGGTGGCCACGGTGCTGGTGACCGGCTGGACGGGCAACTCCAACCTGGTGCCCACCGTGGTGCTGTTCGGCAGCTTCCTGGTGCCGGTGACGTTCGTGGTGTGGGCGTACGGGCGGGGCCGCTCGCCCCGGGTCACGGTGGAGCTGCTGTTCATGGCGTTCGTCGTGGGCGGCGTGCTGGGCGTGCTGGGGGCCTCGCTGCTGGAGAGCTGGCTGATCCGGCCGTCGGTGCTCATGTACCTCGCCGTCGGCCTCATCGAGGAGGGCGTGAAGCTGGCGGCGCTGATGTTCGTGACCCGGCGCATGCCGCACCGCTCGGCCAGGGACGGCGTCATCCTCGGCGCGACGGTCGGCTTCGGCTTCGCCGCCTTCGAGAGCGCCGGTTACGCCTTCAACGCGCTGTTCACCTCCGGGGGCCTGTCACTGGGCCAGCTCGTCGAGACCGAGGTGCTGCGCGGCATCCTGACCCCGGTGGGGCACGGCCTGTGGACGGCCATCCTCGGCGGGGTGCTGTTCTCGGCGGGCGGCCGGCTGGCGAACCGGGTGGTGCTGGCCTACCTGGGCGTCTCGCTGCTGCACGCGCTGTGGGACTCGATGAGCGCCATCGCCATCGCGGTCACGCTCGTGCTGACCGGGCGGCCGTGGCAGTTCGAGCAGCTCAGGATCGGCCGGGTGCCGCACGTGACCGAGTGGCAGGTGCACGTGTACACCCTCCTGAACTGGGCGGGGCTCGTCGTGATCTCCCTGGTCGCGCTGGGCTGGCTGTGGTCCGAGGTGCGGACGGCACGCCACGAGCAGGGGATCTTGTCCCAATAGTCACGGTAATGAACGTGTTCCTCCCACTGCGCCGGAAGCATAATCGGTGCTAGTCTCCTGTGCGATCTTTCGGAGGTGTATTTACACAAGGTGTGGAAATGCCCCCGACTCGAGGTTGGGACATGGGCTCGCGTAACCGGTCAATTCGGTTCAAGATCTTCTTATTGCTGCTGCTACCCCTCCTGTCTCTGAGCGCGCTCTGGGGTTTCGTCCTCAACCTCACCATGGGTGACGCGCAGTCACTGCTGCGCGCGAACACGCTGTACCGGACCATCGGCGTCACCTCCACCGACCTGGGCCTTCAGCTCCAGGCCGAGCGCATCCGCTCCGCCGAGGCGCTCACGACGCGTGAGCTCACCGAGGTGCTCGGCAGCCAGCGCGCCCGCACCGACGGCGCCGTCCGGGACTTCCGCCGCGCCGTCGCCGAGGCCGGGGACGACGCCGCCGGCCTGCGCCTGCCGCTCGGCACGCTCGCCCGCGCCCTCGACCGGCTCGGGGAGATCAGGGCGGACATCGACGGCGGGCGCAGCTCCCGCCTGGCGGGCCTGACCGCCTACAACACGATCCTCGACGCGCTGTTCACCCTCTACGACCACCTGGTCACCGTCGCCGACCTGCCCATCCTCCAGCAGGCCGGCGCCATGCAGGCGATGGGCATGGCGCGGGAGCACATCGCCAGGGAGCACGCCCTCGTCACCGGCGCCCTGGCCGACCACCGGCTCACCCCGGCCGAGGTCACGGCCTTCACCGAGTACGCCGCCTCCAGGAGGTTCCTGCACGCGCGCGGCCTGGCCGGGCTCGACGTGGCGCTGCGCCGGCCGTACGAGCAGACCTTCGCCTCCGCGCCGTTCCAGACCTTCATCACGCTGGAGGCGCGGATCATCCAGACCGGTGCCCCGCCCTCGGACGCCGGCGCCTGGAACGAGACCGTCGGCAAGCTCACCTCCCAGCTCGACGACGAGGGCGTGGCCGCCTCCGAGACCCTGAACGCGCGCACCTCCGACGCCGTCACCACCACCGTGGTCGAGATCTCCGTCGCGGGCGGCCTCGGTTTGATCGCGGTGCTCGCGTCGATCATCATCTCGGTACGCTTCGGTCGCCGCCTGGCCGCGGAGCTCGGCGGGCTGCGCGCGGCCGCGGTCGAGCTGTCGGACCGGCGGCTGCCCGACCTCGTGGCGCGGCTGCGCAAGGGCGAGGACGTGGACGTGCGGAAGGAGGCCAAGCCGATCAAGGTGAGCGGTTCCGCTGAGATCACCGACGTGGCCAGGGCCTTCGGCTCCGTGCAGCGCACCGCGGTGACCGCCGCGATCGGCCAGGCGGCGCTGCGGCGCGGCGTCGGCCAGGTCTTCCTCAACCTCGCCCGGCGCAAGCAGGGCCTGCTGCACCGCCAGCTCGCGCTGCTGGACGGCATGCAGCGGCGCACCCACGACCCCGACCGCCTCGAAGAGCTCTTCCGCCTGGACCACCTGACCACCCGCATGCGCCGGCACGCCGAGAGCCTGATGGTCCTGTCCGGCTCGGCGCCCGGCCGCGCCTGGCGCAAGCCGGTGCCCGTGATCGACATCGTCCGGGCCGCGGTGGCCGAGGTCGAGGACTACACCCGGGTCGAGGTCCAGGCGATGCCGGTCAGCGCGTTCGACGGCGGCGCCGCCGCCGACCTCACCCACCTGATCGCCGAGCTGGTCGAGAACGCCACCATCTACTCGCCGCCGGACACCACCGTCCAGGTACGCGGCGACCAGGTCAGCAACGGCTACGCCATCGAGATCGAGGACCGGGGCCTCGGCCTGCCCGCCGACGAGTACACCGCGACCAACCGGATGCTGGCCAACCCGCCGGAGTTCGACCTGGCCGACAGCGACCGGCTCGGGCTGTTCGTGGTGGCCAGGCTCGCCGAGCGGCACGGCATCAAGGTCGTGCTGCGGCGCTCGCCCTTCGGCGGCACGACCGCCATCGTCCTGGTGCCGCGCTCGCTGGTGACCGAGCAGACCGCGCTGACGGCCGGCCACGGCGGCGAGGAGATGGCCGCGCTGCCCGGCCGGACGAGGAAGAAGGCGCTCGCGGTCGTGACCTCGGGCACCCACAAGGGGCTGCCCCGGCGGGTGCGCCAGGCCAACCTCTCGCCCCAGCCGGCGGAGACGTCCCAGCCACCCGCCGAGGAGCAGCACACTGAGGAGAAGCAGACCGAACGCTCTCCCGAGGAGGTCCGCGACCTGTTCTCCGCCTTCCAGCGGGGAACCCGGCGCGCCCGAGAAGAAGCCTCTGAGGAGGGGCCATGATTAAGGGGGATGCATGAGTTCGCCGACCACCAACACTGGTGAGCTGAACTGGCTGCTGGACGACCTGACGTCGCGGGTCGCGGCGGTGCGGCAGGCGGTCATCCTGTCGACCGACGGGCTGGCGATCGGATACTCCAAGGGGCTGATCCGGGAGGACGCCGAGCACCTGTCGGCCGTGGCGGCCGGTTTCCAGAGCCTGGCGCGCGGCACCGGGCGCCACTTCGGCGGCGGCGACGTGCGCCAGACCATCGTGGAGATGGAGTCGGCGTTCCTGTTCGTGACCGCGGCGGGGCAGGGCACCTGCCTGGCCGTGATCGCCGACGCCAACGTGGACGTCGGGCACATCGCCTACGAGATGGCGATGCTGGTCAAGCGGGTGGGCCAGCACATCACCACCAACCCGCGCTCAGGAGCGTCATGAGCGATAGCCCGCAGTGGTTCGATGAGGAGGCCGGCCCGGTCGTACGGCCCTACGCCCTCATCCGCGGTCGCACGCGCCCGTCCGGTGACGCGTTCGACCTCGTCGCGACCGTGCGCGCCCTCGCCGAGGCGCCGGCCGGCGAGCTCGGTCCCGAGCAGCAACTGATCCTGCGGGCTGCTCGCAGCCCGATCTCGGTGGCCGACCTGGCCGTCGAGCTCGACCTGCCTGTCGGTGTCGTCCGGGTGCTCCTGGGCGACATGCGTGATCAAGGCCTCATCTCGGTGTCCTCGCCCTCCGCCGGAGGGACGCGCCCGAATGAGCGCATTCTCAAGGAAGTGATCAATGGACTCCGTGCTCTCTGAGGACCCCGTCGCGCTGAAGATCCTCGTCGCCGGCGGGTTCGGCGTCGGCAAGACCACCCTGGTGGGGTCGATCAGCGAGATCAAACCACTGCGCACGGAGGAGGTGCTCTCCGACCGCGGCGTCGGCGTGGACGACCTCGACGGCGTGGAGGCCAAGACCACCACGACCGTGGCGATGGACTTCGGCCGCATCACCATCCGCGAAGGGCTCGTGGTGTACCTGTTCGGCACGCCCGGGCAGGAGCGGTTCTGGTTCATGTGGGACGAGCTGTCCTACGGCGCGCTGGGCGCGGTGGTGATCGCCGACACCCGCCGGCTGACCGACTGCTTCCCGTCGGTCGACTACTTCGAGCAGCGCGGCACGCCGTTCGTGGTGGCCGTCAACTGCTTCGACGGCGCCGAGCGGCACAGCGTGGAGGACGTGCGCATCGCGCTCGACCTCGACGACGACGTCCCGGTGATGTTGTGCGACGTGCGGCGCCGCACCTCGGCCAAGGAAGTGATGATCACTCTGGTCGAGCACTCCCTGAGGACGCTCACCTCGGCGAACTGACGGCTCCCTGGGGGCCGCTACAGCGCCCTCAGGCCGTTGATCACTTCACGGAGCAGGCTCTCGGTCGGCGAGGACCCCCGGTCGCGCTGCCGGCGCACCGAGACCAGCCCCTGCTCCAGCAGGTCGCCCAGGAGCACCCGCACCACACCGACCGGCAGGGCCACCTCCGAGGCCAGCTCGACCACCGGCCTGGCCTCGGCGGCCAGGCAGGCGAGCACCCGGCGGTGCTGGGCGCCCAGCTCGGCGTTGGCCGGGACGGGCAGCCCCGTCGCGGTGACGGTCGCCAGCAGGTCGAGCGCCGAGGACGCCGGCCTGGTACGTCCGCGCGCGACCGCGTAGGGCCGCACGACCGGCCCGGCCTCCTCGTCGACCCACTCGTGCTCGCGGCTCACGACTGAGATCCCCCATCCTGTTCGCTGTCCTGCCGGCCGCGCTGCCAGCCGGACTGGAGCGAGGAGAGCAACGCCCTGGCCTCCTCGGGCGAACGCTCCGCGACGGGCGGCGCCGGCTCCGGAGGCGGCGGCGGCGCCTGCCGCAGCCGCTGCGGCAGGCCGGTCTGGCGCTGGCGGCGGGGCAGGCTCGTCGGCGGTCGTTCGGGCTGCGATCGGTCGAGCTGCGATCGGTCGAACTGCGATCGGTCGAGCTGCGGTCGGTCGAGCTGCGGTCGGTCGGCCTGCGGCTGGCCGGGCTGCTCGCCGGAGCGGTGCGCCCCGCCGCCCGTCCGCCCGCGCCGCGGCAGCTCCGTCGGCGCGGTCAGGGGCTCCGGCGCGGTCAGGGGCTCCGGCGCGGGCGGGGACGCGGGCGCCGCCGGGGACGCGCCGGGCGCGTCGGCGCGCGGCTGCAGGAGGGTCGGCGGCGGGACGGCCGGGGGCTCGGCTCCCGGCGGCGAGCCCAGCTCGTCGTCCAGGGGCTGCGCCTGCTGCGGCAGGGCGGGCGCCGGGCCGCGCCTGCTGGTGTGCACGCGCCGCGGCAGGACGCCGTCGCCCCCGTTGCCGTGGGATCCGTTGCCGTGGGATCCGCTGCCGTTGGACCCGCTGCCGTTGGCGTGGCCGTTCGTGCCGTGGCCGTTCGCGTGGCCGTTCGCGTGGCCGTTCGTGCCGTGGCCGTTGGCCGCGCTCTCCGGCCACATCACGGACACGGGCAGGGGCTGGAACTCCAGCGGCTGCGCCGGCGGCGCCAGCGGCTCCACCAGCGCCCCCGGCACCAGCACGATGGCGGTGGTGCCGCCGTACGGGGACGGCTTGAGCGTCACCTTGACGCCGTGCCTGGCGGCCAGCATGCCGACCACCGCGAACCCCAGCCGCTCGGTCTGGGCGGCGTCGAACTCGGGCGGGCTGGCCAGGCGGCTGTTGATGGCCTGCCGGGTGGCCTCGTCCATGCCGAGCCCGCGGTCCTCGATCTCGACGGCGAAGCCCCGGCCCACCATCTCGCCGCGTACCGAGACCTCGTTGCTGGGCGAGGAGAAGGCGGCGGCGTTCTCGATGAGCTCGGCGAACAGGTGCATGAGGTCGGCCACGGCGGCGCCGGAGACGCCGGCCTCGGGCATCGGGTAGACCCGGACCCGGGTGTACTCCTCGACCTGGGCGGCGGCGCCGCTGAGCACGTCCTCCATCGGGATGACGCCGCGCCAGCGGCGGCCGGCCGAGCCGCCCGACAGCAGCACCAGGCCCTCGGCGTGGCGGCGCATGCGGGTGGTCAGGTGGTCGAGCTTGAACAGCCGCTCCAGCGCCTCGGGCTCCTCGGTCTGGCGCTGCATCTCGTCCAGCAGCCGGAGCTGGCGCTGGAGCAGCGACTGGCTGCGCCGGGCCAGGTTGCGCAGCGCCTCGGACAGGCCCTCACGCAGCCTGGCCTGCTCGACGGCCGCGTCCACGGCCGTGCTCTGCACGCTGTCGAAGGCCGCCGCGAGGTCGCTGACCTCGCTGGTGGCGTTCCTGCCGACCCTGATGGGCGGCGCCTCGGCCTGGATGTCCACGCGCTCGCCCTTGCGCAGCTTCGCCACGACGTCGGGCAGCCTGATCTCGGCCAGGTCCAGCGCGGAGCGGCGCAGCGTCGCCAGCTCGCGGGTGATGCGGCGGCCGAACCGGACCGAGATGAAGATCGAGAAGATGACCGCGACGAGCCCGAGCGCGCCCGCGACGGCGGCCCGCACGACGATGGCCACGCCGGCCGGCTCCATCCTGGCCAGCAGCTTGTCACCGGTGCGCCAGATGGCCTCCTGGTACTCCTTCTGCACCTGGTCGGCGATGCCGCGCCACAGCTCGATGTCCATCGGCTGCCCGGCGACGTAGTTCTCCACCAGGTTCTGCATGGTGACGTACCTGGGGGAGTAGTAGATCTTCTCGAACGGGGCGCGCAGCTCGGTGTCGAGGTTGGCCAGGGCCTTGGGGAACAGGTACGTCCTGGAGCCGTCGATGCCGGCCAGCATGTGCAGGTCGTGCATGCCCGCCCGGCCGTTGGAGGCGATGATCAGGGCGTGCTCGCGGCTGAGCAGCTCGCGCACCTCGTCGGCGGTGATCACGCCCTGGGCCTGGAGGGAGAGCTCGACGTCGGTGCTCATGTTGAGCCGCGCGTAGAGCAGGTGGATCTCGTCGGAGATCCGGGCGAACTCGGTGACCAGGGAGCCCGGGGTGAGCCGGCGCTCGTCCACCTTGCGGCGGATGTCGGGCAGCCGGTCGATGGCCGCGAGGACCGTGCGGAGCTGGCTCTTCATGTCGGGGGTGAGCGCGTTCTGGACGTCCTCCGTCATCGCGCTCTGCGTCAGGCGCTTCCGGCTCGCGTCCACCTTGCCGCGCGCCTCGGCCAGGGCGTCGGGGTCGGTGCCGTTGTTCCCGATGAGCTCGGCGGAGGCCTGGCGCTCCTTCTGGAGGTTGCCGACCAGGCCGTCGGCGTGGTTGATGACGCCGGTCCAGATCGTCTCGACCTTGAGCAGGTTGAGCGCCTCTCCCGACGTGGTGCTCGCGGCGAAGCCCCAGAGCGCGATCAGGGAGATCAAGGGGATGACGAGCAGCGTCGAGATCTTGAATCGGATGGATCTGCCCGATGCCATGACACCTGCTCCCGGATAGAAGATCGCGGGAGAGAATAGCATCGAAACACATGGTTTTAAGATCGACTAGCGATAAATCTGTGATATGTCGGAAATTTGCGGCTTGGGGGTCGCGAGGTCCGCCCCTTACGGACGGCCGGAACCACCCTTCCGGCCGGCGGCCCGTGGCCAGGTCAGGCCGCCGTCGTCAGCTCGCCGTCGTCAGGCCGCCGTCGTCAGGCCGCCGCGCACCTGCCCGGGCACCTGGGCGGCCATCTGGGCGGGCACCTGCCCGGCCGTCCGGGCCAGGGCGGGCCGGCGCTGCCACGACAGCCACGCCAGCCAGAACGCCAGCACGCCCAGCAACGTCACCTCGGCCCCCAGCAGCAGCCGCTCCACCAGCCCGATCATGACCCGCTCCCCCGGCAGGGCCACGTACGTGATCGCCAGCAGCCCGAACCCGCCCGCCAGCGTCACCCATTCCACGGCCCGCGCCACGGGCTTCCACGCGGCGTCCGCGCCCAGCCGCGGCACCAGCAGCGCCCCGGCGGCCGGCAGGCTCACGAAGGCCGCCACGGACACGTACCGGTGGATCTGCGCCGCCAGGTCGAGGTCCTGGCCGATCGGCGTCGTCGGGATGACCGCCGCCACCACCAGCGCCGCGGACCAGAGGAGCAGCAGGCGCTCCGGCAACCCCCGCACCGGAGCGCCCGCCGACCGCAGCCCCGCCAGCAGCGCCAGCGACCCCAGCCCGAGCACCGCCATCGCGGCCTCCGTGACGCCCCCGCGGTCGGACACGGCGTACTCGCTGACGGTCACGCTCATCGGGTCGAGGTAGGGGTCGGGCCCGAACTGGCCCACCACCACCGCGACCACGGCGAACAGGATCGAGCCACAGGCGACGGCCGGGAGGAGCTTCTTTGCTGCGGTCATGCCTCCACCCTCCCGCCGCGCCCCCCTGCCGGGCATCCGGAGCCACCCCCGAGCCGTCCCTGACCCGACCCTGAGGGGGTCAGGGCCGGGGACGCCGGCGAGGCCGGGCGGCACGCAAAAGACCGCGCAGCGTGCCCGGGTCTGGTGGGCGCGCTGCGCGGCGTTACGGGAGCGGGGATCGGGCGTCAGCCGGTGCGGAGCGTCAGCCCGTACACGCTCAGGGGCTCGTTGACCGGCTGGTGGTAGGTGGTGCCGCCGGTCGTGCAGTTGCCCGAGCCGCCCGAGGTCGTGCCCTGGGCCTGGTTGCCCGAGATGAACGAGCCGCCGGAGTCGCCGGGCTCGGCGCAGGCGCTGGTCCTGGTCAGGCCGGTGACGGTGCCCTGCGCGTACCGGACGGTGGCGTTGTGCTGCTGGATGGTGCCGCAGCGCCAGCCGGTGGTGGAGCCGGAGCGGCAGATGGAGGCGCCGACCGAGGCCTGCGTGGAGCCGCGGACGGTCACCAGCGCGCCGCCGGAGCCGCGGACGTACGGCGTGGCGGTGTTGCCGCTGTCGGCGGCCACCCACGCGTAGTCGTTGCCCGGGAAGGACGAGCCGCGGAAGGTGCCGCTCGGGTTGGAGGTCCGGGAGCCGACCCGGCCGCAGTGCCCGGCGGTGACGAAGCCCTGGGTCGAGCCCTGGGTGACGGCGAAACCGACGCTGCAGCGGCTGGAGCCGATGTAGTACGGCGCCCCGCCGATGATGTCGATGAACGTCATCGGGCGCTCGGCCGTGGCGGCCACGCTCACCTGGCCGCGGTCCACGCCGGCGGCGGCGACCAGCGCCTCGGCGGCCTCGACCGTGGGAGCCTGGACGGAGACGGTGTTGGTGGTGACGTCGACGTACCACAGGGCGGCGCCGGCCTTGGCCCGGTTCGGTGCCCGGTCCAGCTTCCGCATGATGCCGTTGAGGTCGGCCAGCGAGCGCTGGACGACGACGGGCTGCGCGCCGCGCGCCTCGATGGCGGGAGCGGCGGCGGCGTCGGTGGTGGCGACGTTGAGCTTGGAGGCGTCGGCGTTGAGCCAGGCGCCGCCGAACGAGGTGCCGAGCTGGGCGGTCAGCGCCGACTCCGTGGCCGCGGCGCGCTCCTCGTTGGCCAGGCGCGCGACGACCTGCGCCTCGGACAGGCCGAGGTCACGCTCCATGGCGTCGATCACGGCCGGGGGGACGCCGGGAGGGGCTGCTTGCGGTGCGGGTTCGGCCGCCGCCGCGGGGCTGAGGGGCGTGGCCAGGCTGACGGCGAGGATGATGCCGCCTACTAGCGCACATCGTTTACTCGACATGTGCACTCCTCGGGTGGGGGTGGTGTCAAGTTAACGGCTGGTGAGACCGGCGTTCAGATACCAATGGACCCCTATTTCGGTGTTATGGAGGGGGTTTTGGCCTGGGTCCCGAACCGGACATTTCCCGCCTTAAAGGCGAACGCCGAGGTAGGTCGGTAAGGTCCCGGTGCTGGAGGTGTTCTCTGTGCGTCAAGGTGTTCGTCATGTGCTCGGCGCCGGCGCGGGACTGCTGGCCACGCCGCTCGTCGCAGCCGGTTTCATGTTCGGTGACACCCAGCTCCGCACCGCGCCCGACTGGCCGCCCGACTGGCCGCCCGTCGCCGCGCTGGCGGGCGCCGCGATCCTCGTCGGCGTCCTGGCCGGATCGCGGCTGTCCCCGCTCGCCTCGCTCCTGCCGGGCCTGGCCCTGCTGGCCCTCGCCACGGCGGCGCTGGCCCGCCTGGACGTCGGCTACACCCGCGTGCCCGCCGCCTACCTGGACGACTACCGGACCCTGGTGACCCTGTGGGCGCCGGTCGCCGGATGCGTGCTGCTGGCCGCCTCCGCCTTCCCGTCCCGGTGGCGGGGCGGACCGCGGGCGGCGCCCGTCGCGGCGGAGCCCGCTCCCCCGCAGCCGGAGGAGCAGGCTCCCGCGCCGCCGCCGTTGCCGAAGCGGATCCCGTCCCGCTACTGAGCCCCGCTACCGGGCCCCGCTACCGGGACGGGCGGGCCACCAGGACGGCGATCACCAGGTACGCCGCCGCGAACAGCGCGAACGCGCTCCCGTTCGACAGGGCGCCCGAGGCCGCGCCGTAACCGGCGTAGACGGCCAGCGTGACCACGTTGGCGCCCAGCCCGGCGACCGACGTCACCGTGGCCCGGGCCGCCGCGCCGATCCGCTCCTGCAACCGGGCGTCGGCCACCACCCCGGCGAGCTGGAACCCGCCGAACGCCACGGCGACCAGCGCGAACCCGGCCGGGTGCCCGCTCAGCGCCCCGGCCGCCAGGGCGACGGCCGCCCCCGCGAGGGTCAGGGCGTAGGCCCGGGCGGGCATGCCGTGCGCGACCCCGGCCAGCAGCCCGCCGGCCGTGGCCCCGATCCAGACGACGAGCACCAGCAGGGGCACGGCCGCCTCGGCCACGCCGGTCTCGACGCCCAGGAACGGCACGTACTCCTCCAGCGCGCCCCAGACCGCGGTCACGAACGAGACCAGCAGCAGCGCCCTCAGCACGCCGGGATCGGTGCGGGCCGCGGCGACCCCGGAGCGCAGGACCGCCAGGTAGCCGTCCTCCCCCGCGGCGCGCGGGGCCCGGCGCTCGGGCAGCGTCAGGGCCGTGGCCGCGCCGAGGACGCAGGCCAGCACACTGGCCGCGCCCACGACGGCGTACCCGCCGGCCGCGAACACCGGCACGGCGAGCCCGATGGCCAGCGCGTTGGCGACCAGCCCCGCGGCCTCCGCCCGGCCCATGACGGCGGCGTAGCGGCCCTCCTGGCCCCGCCGCTCCAGCTCCTCGTACGCGAGGGCCTCGTACGCGCCGGACACGAGGGCGCCCTGCGCCCCCCACAACACGAACCCGGCGGCGAAGGCCCAGTAGGACGGCACCAGCACCCACAGGGCGTAACCGGCGCCGGCCAGGAGCGGGCCGAGGAACAGCAGCAGGCGCCTGGACACGGCGTCGGCCCAGGCCCCGGACGGGACCTCCAGCACCATGCCCGTCACCGACCAGATGACGAACAGGGAAGAGGTCTCGGCGACGGACAACCCGGCATCGGCGAACAGCAGCGTGTAGACCGGGTAGAGCAGGATGAATTCGCCCAGGAACGCGTAGGCGTAAAGTTTCGCGACGAGCATGACGAGCGTGTGGCCTTCCAGCAGGACGATCGGGGACTCCGGGAGCTCGTCACCCCGGAGGTCCGCGCGCCCCGCGCGGGCCTGTGGCCGTCGGTCATCAATGTCGTCGGATCATGCCCGCCAGTCTAGCCGCCTGTTACGCTGCCGGGCGTGGCCCTGGCTGTGAGTGTGGTGGTCCGCTACCGCAAGGCGGTGACGTACGGCGTGCACGCGCTGCTCGCCGCCCTGGAGACCGCGAGGGTCGAGCACGAGCTGCGGCTCGGCACCACCCCCGAGGAGACCGCCGGGCACATCCGCGACAGCCGGGCCGACCAGGTGCTCACGCTGTGGTCGTTCTACTCGCCCGACGCCGGGGCGATGGCCGCCGAGCTGGCCGCGGTCAAGGAGCTGAGCGGCGGACGCGGCCTGCACATCGCGGGCGGCGTGCACGCCACCGCCGAGCCGCAGCAGGTCATCGACGCGGGCTGGGACCTCGCGGGCATCGGCGAGGGCGAGTCCACGATCATCGCGCTGGTGCGGGCGCTGCGCGAGGACGCGCCGCTCACCACGGTGCCCGGCCTGGCGATCAGGGACGCCGACGGCGTCGCGCTGCGCACCCGGCCCGCGCCGCAGCTCCCGCTGGACGCCTTCCCGTCCTTCGTCGGCAGGAACGGCCCCATCGAGATCACCCGCGGCTGCCGTTACACCTGCCGTTTCTGCCAGACGCCGTTCATGTTCGGCGGCCAGTTCCGGCACCGCTCGGTGGGCAGCGTGCGCGAGCACGTGCGCGGCATGGTGGAGCGCGGGCTGAAGGACATCCGCTTCATCACCCCGACGTCGCTGTCGTACGGCTCGCCCGGCCCCGATCCCGACCTGGGCGCCGTGGAGGAGCTGCTGGCCGGGGTCAAGGAGGAGCTGCCGCCGCACGGCCGGGTCTTCTTCGGCAGCTTCCCCTCCGAGGTGCGGCCCGAGCACGTCACGCCGGAGGCGATGCGCCTGCTCAAGCGGTACGTCGCCAACGACAACCTGATCATCGGCGCCCAGTCGGGCTCCGACCGGGTGCTGGCCGCCTCCGGGCGCGGCCACGACACCTCGCCGGTCCGCGACGCGGTGCGCATCGCGGTCGAGCACGGCTTCAGGCCCAACGTCGACTTCATCTTCGGCATGCCGGGCGAGGACGAGACCGACCAGGCCGCCTCGCTCCGGCTCGCCGCCGACCTGGCCGAGCTGGGTGCGCGCATCCACACGCACACGTTCATGCCGCTGCCCGGCACGCCCTGGCGCGACGCCGAGCCGGCCTTCATCCCGCTGACGACGATGCGCGAGCTCGACCGGCTGGCGCAGCGCGGCGACGCCTACGGGCACTGGCGCAAGCAGGCCGAGCACTCCGCCCGGCTGGCCGAGACGGCCAGGGCCTACCCGCGGCGGGCCCGGCGACGGCGCGCCTGAGCCCGCCTGGATCGCTGAGCCCGCCTGGATCGCCTGGGCCCGCCTGTACCGCCTGAGCCGAGCCCCTACGCCAACCTCTGCTCGTCGTCATCGTCGTCGAAGGCGGCGTGCAGCACCCGCTCGAAGGCGTCGCTGACCGGCCGCAGCGCGTGGGTGACCGCGTTGACGAGCGGGCCGAAGATCTCGCTCACCTCGGCCATGAGGTCGGGGCTCTTGTTCTCGGGAGGCGCCCAGCGCATGGCGTCGGCGCTCAGCGTCTCCCACTCCTCGACGACGCCGTCGATGGCGTCGAGCACGTGATCAGGGTCGCTTGGCATGACCGCTCCCCGCGGCGAGAAGGGATTCCCTACCACGGTAACCCAGGTGGCACCGGCACGCCGCTCAGGCGGGGATGGAGACCCCCACGCCGCCGCGCGTCCTGGCGCCGTAGCGCTCCTTGTCCGCGCCGAGGTCCAGCGGACGGATGCTCTTGCGCGCGGCGAGCACCTCCTCGGTCAGCAACGAGGCCGGCACCAGCCACGACACCTCGAACTCCAGCCCGTCGGGGTCCTTGGCGTAAAGGGCCTTGGTGGTGCCGTGGTCGGAGGAGCCGACCAGCGCGCCCAGCTCGGCCAGCTTGCCCGCGACGCGCTCCAGCTCGTCGAGCGTGTCCACCTCCCAGGCCAGGTGGTAGAGGCCCACGGAGGTGTGGCCCGCGCCGGAGGGGGCGGCGTCCGCGCCGATCTGGAACAGGCCCAGGTCGTGGTCGTTGGTCGACCCGGGGGCCTGGAGGAAGGCGGCGCCGCGCATGCCCATCACCACCTCGAAGCCGAGGGCCTCGCGGTAGAAGGCGACGCTGCGCTCCACGTCCCGGACGTACAGGACCGCGTGGTTGAGCCGCTGGACCGGCATGGTGATCCCCTTTCGAGTGAGTCCCCTCCGGAGTATATGAGAGTTCAACTAAATTGAGAGGGTGACGGAATGGCTGGATGAGGACGAACAGCGGACCTGGCGCGCCTTCCTGGCGGCCACCCGGCTCGTCCAGGAGGTGCTCGACCGGCAGCTCCAGCGCGAGGCGGGCATGCCGCACACCTACTACGAGATCCTGCTGCGCCTGTCGGAGACCCCCGGGCGGAGGTTGCGGATGAGCGAGCTGGCCGCCCAGGCCCACATCTCGCAGAGCCGCCTGTCGCACGCCGTGGCGCGGCTGGAGGAGCGCGGCTGGGTGCGCCGCGAGCGCTGCCTCGCCGACGGCCGGGGCAACCTCGCCGTGCTGACCGGCGAGGGCCACGCCGCCCTGGCCGCCGCCGCGCCCGGCCACGTGGCGCAGGTGCGCCGGGCGCTGTTCGACGTGCTCAAGCCCGACCAGGTGGAGGCGCTGGACGAGATCTGCGCGGCCATCCTGGCCGGCTCCGCCGGGGACACGCTGCGGGGGTAGCGAGAAAAGTGCCGGGCGGAGGCCGTAGCGTGCTGCGGGTACCCGAGCGAGGAGATGCCGATGCACGACACCGAAGAGGCGCTGTTCCGGGCGGTCCACGGCATCGCGGGGCGGCTCGCCGGCAGCCCCGTGCCCGTGATCATGAAGGCGCTGGTGCGCGACCTGCCCAAGGCCCCCGGCCTCGAGGTGGCGGAGCTGCGCAGGATCGCCGAGGAGATCAGCGTCGGGCGCGACCCGTCGGGCCTGTGAGCCGGGCGTGACCCCTCGACCCGGGACGAATCGGCACGACGCGGATACCATTTCTCCCATCTGAACCAGCTTGCGCTGGAACGCGTGTGAGGAGTTCGTGAGTGACGCTGGTCGCTGGGGTCGATTCGTCGACGCAGAGTTGCAAGGTCGTCATTCGTGACGCGGAGACCGGCGCGCTGGTCCGTGAGGGCCGCGCCCGGCATCCGGAGGGCACGGAGGTGCACCCGTCCCACTGGTGGGCGGCGCTGCTGGAGGCCCTGGAGAACGCCGGCGGGCTCGACGGCGTGGCGGCCGTCAGCGTCGGGGGGCAGCAGCACGGCATGGTCTGCCTGGACGAGTCCGGAAATGTCGTACGAGACGCCCTGCTCTGGAACGACACCCGCTCCGCCCAGGCCGCCGCCGACCTGACCGCCGAGCTGGGCGGCGCGCAGGCGTGGGCCGACGCGGTGGGCTCGGTGCCGGTGGCGTCGTTCACGGTCACCAAGCTGCGGTGGCTGGCCCGGCACGAGCCCGACAACGCCCGCCGCACCGCCGCCGTGTGCCTGCCCCACGACTGGCTCACCTGGCGGCTGGCCGGCGCGCTCGCCTCCGGCGTCCCGTTCTCGCGGGAGGCGTGGCGGGACGCGCCGCTCGCGCCCCTCGACGCGCTCACCACCGACCGCGGCGACGCCTCGGGCACCGGCTACTGGTCGCCGTTCACCGGCTCCTACCGCACCGACCTGCTCAAGGCCGCCTTCGGCGCGACGCCGCTGCTGCCCCGCGTGCTGGGCCCCGCCGAGCGGGCCTACGACGGCCCGGTCCTGCTCGCCCCCGGCACCGGCGACAACATGGCCGCCGCGCTCGGCGTGGGCGCCCGCTCCGGCGACGTCGTGGTCTCCCTCGGCACCTCCGGCACCGTCTTCGCGGTCGCCGAGCAGCCGAGCGCCGACCCGACGGGGGCGGTGGCCGGGTTCGCCGACGCGACGGGGCGCTTCCTGCCGCTGGTGTGCACGCTCAACGCCGCCCGCGTCATGGACGCCGCCGCCCGCATCACCGGGGCCGGCCTCGACGAGCTGAGCGACCTCGCGCTGCGGGCCCCCGCCGGCGCCGGCGGCCTGACGCTGGTGCCCTACCTGGAGGGCGAGCGCACCCCCAACCGGCCCACTGCCACCGGCTCCGTCCACGGCCTGACCCTGGCCACCGCCACCCCCGCCCACCTGGCCCGCGCCGCCATCGAGGGCATGTTGTGCGGCCTGGCCGACGCCCTGGACGCGCTCGACGTGCGGCCGGAGCGGGTGCTCCTGATCGGCGGCGCCGCCCGCTCGGAGGCCGTCCGCCGCATCGCGCCGACGATCTTCGGCGTCCCGATCACCGTCCCGCCGCCGGCCGAGTACGTCGCCGACGGGGCCGCGTACCAGGCGGCGACCCTGCTGACGACGCCGGAGTGGCGCTCGGAGGAGACGGTGACGTACGAGGGGGAGGCCGTCCCGGAGATCCGCGCCCGCTACGCCCGCGCCACCCGGCACATCCTCGACTGAGCGCCACCGGCCGCGCCGGCCCGCCCGCACTCCCCGCCGTTGGGCGCGTGCGGGCGGGCGGGCCGGCCACGATCGGCGGGCGGACCCCGGCCGGCAGCGTGGCGGGCCGGTGGACCGGGTGCCGGGGCAGGCGGAGCGTGACCTCGTGGTCGGCCGGACAGGGCCAGGAGCCGCCGCCGTCACGCTCACCGCGGCCGGAACACCTCGCCGTCCGCGGGCTGGGCCGGGTGCGGCTCGCGCCAGATCTCCCGCCCGGCGGCGTCGTACCCGACGATCTGGAACCCCTCGCGGTAGATGTCGCCCTCCCGCTCGTGCGAGCCGGCGAACACCCGGACGCCGATCCCCCACGGGTCCTTCCTGGCCCTCGTCCGCGCCTTCCGCCCGTCGGCGAGGACCAGCTCCACCTCGGCCGTCCTGACGTCGCTCGCCAGGCCGAACCACCGGTGGTCGCGCTCGTGCAGCAGCACCGGCATGGTGTCGCCGCCCAGGTCCTTCATCAGGTCCTTCGCCCTGACCAGGTCCGAGGCGACCGGCCGGCCGGCCAGCCGCCAGATCAGCGTCCGGTCCGGGACGTCGTACACGTTCGCGCTGAGCCCGCCGTCCAGCTTCAGCACCTCGCCGGCCGGCTCCGCCGTCGCCTCCGGCACGATCATGGGCGTGTTGTCCACCCGGGCCAGCACGTCGCCCCCGGCGCCGGTGAACTCGAACGAGCCCACCCGCGTCCCCGCGGGCACGGTCACCGTCCAGACGGCCCGGGGCGCGCCCCGCGGGTGGTGGATCGAGCCGCGGACCCGGTCGCCCCCGTCCGACACCGCCGCCACCCCGGCGACCGCGTCACCGGCGGCCCCGAAGTACAGCACCCGCTCCGGGGGCGGCCAGGACTGGGTGGAGCCCTCCAGGGAGGCGGTCCCGCCGACCGGCTCCTGGTTGCAGGAGCTCGTGGACCCGCCCGTCCTCGACAGGTACGTCCAGCACAGGACCGCCCCGCCGTCCTCCTTCCGCCGGGCGAACCACAGGCTCATGTCCCGGTCCTCGGAGGGGTTGCGCAGGACCAGGGCCTCGCCCAGCGGCGGGCGGCTCCACGCGGCGTCGGCGGGCGGTGTCGGCTCGGACTCGATCACGCTCGTGGTCACGCCACCCTTCCCCGGCCCGTCGCCGGTCACGGTCATCGGCACGGCGATCGCCGCCGCCACCAGTCCCGCCACCAGGCCCGCCGCCAGGCCGGCCAGCGTGCCGTGCCGCCGCGCCCGCCGCCGCCCGGCGCGGGCCACGATCCGCCCCGGCAGCCCGGGGGGCGCCTGCGGGGCGCGTTCGGAGGCGTGCCCCAGCGTGTCCCGCAGCCGGTTCTCCAGATCCTCGGTCATGAGACGCCCTTCTGTGCCGTGGTGGACGGGGCCAGGGCGGAACGCAGCTTGCCCAGGCCCAGGGAGGCGTGGCTGCGTACGGTCCCGCGCGAGATGCCGAGCACCCGGGCGATGTCCTCGTCCGCGAGGTCCTCGTAGTAACGCAGGACGAGCACGGCCCGCTGCTTGCGTGGCAGCCCCTTGAGCGCCTCCCACAGGCCCTGCTCCACGTCGGACGGCAGCAGCCGGCGGCGGTCGGCCTCGTCCGGCAGGTCCCCGGTCAGGTGCTCGCGGCCGCGCCGCCGCCAGACGCTGATGTGCAGCCTGGCCATGATGGTGCGGGTGTACGCCTCGGGGTCCTGCTTACGCCGTACGCGGGGCCAGGCCCGGTGCAGCCGGATCAGCGCCTCCTGCATCAGATCGGCCGCGTCGTGGGCGTTGCCGCTGAGCACGTACCCGTAGCGCAGCAGGGCGTCGGCCCGGTCCGCCACGAAACTCTCGAACCTGGAGTCGTCCTCCAAAGTCCAACCCTTTCCTCGTCCGTCATCTACAAGACCGGACGGGACCCCCGAACTGTTGAACCATCGGCCGGACGGCCTCTCGATGGGCGATTCGCGAGTCGACGCCCCCACTGCTTCGCCGCTGCCCCCGCCAGGGCGAGCAGCCCTCCGAACACCGGCAGCCAGCCCAGACGCTCCGGCAGCCAGGAGAGGTGGGCGGGCGGGGTGAGCAGCCCCGGGACGGCGCCGAAGCGGAGTGCGGCCAGGGCGGTCACGGCAACCACTGTCAGGTGCCAGAGGAGGATCGTGAGAGCGGACAGGTTGAGCAGCGCCACCGCGGCCCAGAGCCGAGGCCGGCGCATCAGCCGCCCCAGCGGCCCGTGCGCCAGCAGCGCCAGCCCCACCTGGGCGAGCCCGAAGGCGACGGCGGCGAGCGTGGGCGGGCTGAGGTTCGAGACCCCCGCCCCCGGCACGCCCACCATGCTCGCGGGATAGCCGAACCCGGCCACCAGGACCGCCGCCCCGGCCGCCCCTCCAGCCAGCAGCGCCACCGCCGTCCGCCGGGAGGCGAGCCCGCCGCCCGCCCAGCCCACCCCCAGCACGTACGGCACCAGCCACCCGGCCGCGAGGTTCACCCACCCCAGCCAGGCAGGCCCGTCCAGGCCGAACCTGACCGCGTCCACCG
Source organism: Nonomuraea sp. NPDC050783 (assembly GCF_040802095.1). Classification (NCBI taxonomy): domain Bacteria; kingdom Bacillati; phylum Actinomycetota; class Actinomycetes; order Streptosporangiales; family Streptosporangiaceae; genus Nonomuraea; species Nonomuraea sp. NPDC050783. Next base: position 45,088 of record NZ_JBFAHK010000022.1, on the reverse strand, counting down.
CGAGCACCACCGCGGCCGCCGAGGCGGCGGTGACGCCCGGCCGCAGTTTCAGCAGCAGGGGAGTGGCGGCGGTGAACGCCGCGAAGACCGCCAGGAACCAGATCGGCCCGAGCGCCGGGAGCGCCAGTGCCCTGACCGTCGCGTACGGCGCGCCGTGCAGCGCCAGCCCCGCCGCGATCCCCGCCCAGACCAGCAGGAGAGGGCCCACCGGCCGCAACAGCCGCCCCATCCGGGCCCGCACCCACGCCGGACCCGCCGCCGCCCGCGCCGGACCGTCCGTTCTCGCCCGCGCCGGCCCCGCCGTCTCCGCTCGCGCCCGATCACCCGCGGTCCGCAGGCTCCGTGCCGCGGCGTACCCGCCCACGAAGAAGAACACCGCCAGCGTCTGCAGCACCCACGACAGCGGCGCGAGCTCCGGCATGAACGCGAGCGGGCTGGAGACGGCGACCGTCCCCCGGGGCCCGGGCACCCACGCCGTGACGAGCCAGTGCCCCAGCACCACCCCGGCGATCGCCAGCGCCCGCAGCGCGTCCACCCCCCGGTCCCGCCCCGGCGGCGTCATCGCCTCGATCCGCGCCGCCGTACGGCCCCCGGCCGGGTCACGCATGGGACACCTCGGCCGTCCGCCCGAGGGCGATCAGGGTGAGGTTGCGCAGGGACTCGCTGCCGGGGGCGAGGTAGTCGCTGTGCCCGGCGGCGCCGGCCGCGAACACCCGGGAACCGTAGCCGGGCTCGGCGGGATCGCGGCCGAAGCCCAGCGGGCCGATCTTGATCTTGGGGATGCCGCGCGCCCAGTCCTCCGTGCCGCTGCCCGCCCAGAGCGGGACCCCGCCCAGCTCGGCCGCCGAGGAGACGCCGAGCCCGGGGCTGCCGAACACGGCCAGGTTGTCCGCCCGGATCCCCGGCGCGGCCTTGGCGCACACCACCGACCCGTAGCTGTGGCACAGCAGGCTGACCCGCTTACCGCGGAGCGTCTCGTTCACGTAGCGCCGCAGCGCCGGGGCGCCCTTCTCCGCGGCCCAGCCGGTGGCGGACCCCAGGCCGACGGTCGCCGGGCTGTCGTACCCGAGCCAGGCGACCACGGCCAGCCGGGCCGCCGGATCCAGTTCCCGCGCCTGGGCGAGCACCACCCGCGCCCCGCCTCCGGGGGTGCTGTACGGCTTGGCCCGTCCGCCGTCGAAGGTGGCGGACGTGGTGTCGGCGCCGGGGACAATGACGGCCACGTGCTCCGCCGTACTGAGATCGCCGTAGACCCGGATGATCCGGTCACCCTGCGGCGAGGGGGCGACCAGGTAGGTGAGCGCCGCGGCGATGGCGACGGCGAGCGTGGAGCGGAGCACGGGGGCCTCCTGTCCGGTTCGGGGGAACGAGACAGGACGCTACGAATCAAGATCGGTAACTCGCGTCACACCGCGGTGCTCACCTTCACGTCACCCCCCGGAGGGAGGGAGGCGGCGCCGTCCCGGGGAGCGGGCGTGGGACGGTCCCTTGAAGACCTCACTCGCCGGGGCGGACCAGCCCGGACTCGTAGGCGTACACGATCGCCTGGGCCCGGTCGCGCAGGTTCAGCTTGGCCAGGATCCGGCCGACGTGGGTCTTGACCGTCTGCTCCGAGAGTACGAGTTCCTCGGCGATCTCCTGGTTGGAGCGGCCCTTGGCGATGAGGGCGAGCACCTCGGTCTCGCGTTCGGTGATGCCGTCCAGGCGGACGCGCGGGCGCTGCGGCCCGACGCGGGCGAACTCCACGATGAGCCGCCTGGTCACCGAGGGCGCCAGCAGCGCCTCTCCGGCGGCGACCACCCGTACGGCTTCGGCCAGCTGCTGCGCGGAGGCGTCCTTGAGCAGGAACCCGCTGGCCCCGGCCCGCAGCGCCTCGTAGACGTAGTCGTCGAGATCGAACGTGGTCAGGATCAGGATCTTCGGCGGGCGCCCGTCGTCCTCGCCGGAGCCGGTCCGCTCCCCGCGCTCCCCTGGCTCCCCGCGCGGGCCGGGGGAGAGGATCTCCCGGGTCGCGGCCAGCCCGTCCATGACCGGCATGCGCACGTCCATCAGGACCACGTCCGGCCGCAGCTCGGCGACGCGCTCGATCGCCTCCCGCCCGTTCACCGCCTCGCCCACGACCTCGATGTCGGGCTGGGCGTCCAGGAACACGGTGAAGCCGGTTCTGACCATGCCCTGGTCGTCGGCGATGAGCACCCTGATCGTCATGCGTCCTCCGTGATCACCTGGATCGTCATGCTTCCTCAGCGATCGGAAGTATCGCGGTGACCGCGAAACCCTTTCCCGCCGGCCCCGCCCACACGCTCCCGCCGAGCATGGCGGCCCGTTCCCGCATCCCGATCAGGCCGTGTCCCGTGTGCTTCTCGCGCCCCGCCTTCGCCGCCTCCGCGGCGGCGCGGTCCCCGCCGTCGTCCGCCACGTGGATGTTCAGCTCGTCGCCGGATCGGGAGATCTTCACCGTGACGGCCGAGCCGGGCGCGTGCCGCATGGCGTTGCTGAGCGACTCCTGCACGATCCGGTAGGCGGACAGACTCACCGCGGTGGGCAGTTCGAGCAGGTCGCCGTCCAGCGTGAGCTCCACGGCGAGCCCGGCGGAGCGCGCGGTGGCGGCGAGTTCGTCCAGGCGGCCCAGGCTCGGCTGCGGCGCGGTGTCCGTACGCCCGTCCCCGTCGCGCAGCACGCCCAGCACGTGGCGCATCTCGGTCACGGCGGCCAGCGAGAGCGCGCGGATCTGGCCGAGTTCCTTTTCCAGCAGCCGCGCGTCCCCCCGAGCCTTCAGCGGTACGGCCTCCGCCTGGATGGCGATCACCGACATGTGGTGCGCCACCACGTCGTGCAGCTCCCGGGCGATCCTGGCCCGCTCCTCCAGCACGGCCTGCCCGGCCAGCGCCTGCTCGCTGCGCCGTTTCTCCTCGGCCAGCCGCCCGGCGGCCGTCCTCCTGGCCTGGACGTTGTAGCCGAACAGGACGGTGACGGACACCATGGCGATGCCGATCAACGTCACGCCGGGCAGGCCGGGGCCGGATTGGATGCCGAGGATCCACAGGGCGGCGGCCGAGATCATCCACACGCCGATGATGACGTGCCGCTCGCAGCGGACCGCGACCGCGTAGACCACCAGCAGATACATGATCACGACGTCGACGGAGAAGGCCGCCTCCAGGTCCTGGCCGCGGGTGGCGATCCCCCAGGGAATCAGCACCACCGCGAGCCGCCAGGCCGTCAGCGGCCAGCGGTCGCGCAGCGCCAGCGGCAGCGAGGAGGTCACGGCGATGAACGCGATCTCTCCCTCGTCCAGAGGCGTCGCCATATGCAGCGACTCGCTCCTCATGAGCCCCTGCACGGCGCTGAACAGGACGAAGGCCAGCACGAGATCGGCGACGAGGACCAGGTCGAACGTGCGGAACGGCAGCAGACTCAGAACCCCCGGCACGCGGGGGGCCAGCCGCCGGGGTCGGGGGTGCGGCGGACCGGCCCTGCCGGTCCACACGGCCGCGGTGAGCGCGCGGCCCAGCCGGACGACGGGCCGCAGCCGCGCCCGCCAGGCGAGGGGAGAAGCCATCCGGCCAGTCTAGGGAGACCGCCGATCATCCGGATCACACCGTGGAGGGATCTCCGGCCTCACCCCGGTGAGCCGAATCACGCCGGTCGTGACCGGCGGAGCGTTGCGGCCTCGCGGGCAGGGTTCCCCGGACCGAGCTTGTCGGCACCGATGGCTCATCGTGGTCGGCACCGGCCGAGGAATTCCCATGCTCGCCGCTACCGGCTTCTGTGATGGACGGACTGTGGTGTTTCGTGTGCGCTTTGCTGTGATGTGTGGGGCACCGAAGCCGCGGTGGCATGGGACCTCAGAGCAGGGCGCGGACACTCTCCTCGATGGAGGCGACCGCCGCCGCGAAGGTCGAGAACTTCTCCACCCCCGTGCCGAGGGACCTCAGCAGCCGCACGAGCCTGCGGGGCTCGGGCTCGTCCGCCGCCAGCTCCCCGGCGATCGCCTCTCCGGTCTCGATCGCCTCCCGCAGCTCGGGATGGCCGGCCTCGTCCGCCCGCATCTCCTCCAGGAGGGCGTCGAGGCGGGCGCGGACCTCGCCGTACCGCCGGTTGTCGATCTTGCGGGAGTGCGCCTGGGCCCGGGTGCCCGCGGCCATCGCGTCCGCCTGGACGCGGGCGTTGCCCGTGATGAAGATGCCGCTGTTCTCGTTCGTCCTGTGCTCGTTCGTCCCGTGCTCGTTCATCCCGTGCCTTTCTGCCCCGTTCGGCCGCCGAGGCCGCCGAGGCCGCCGAACCCCTGTTTGGCGGGCTCCCCCGTCCGGGCGACGGCGCCGGCCCCCGCCGCCATGCTCTGGCTGGTGACCTGCGCCTGCCCGGTGACGAAGATGCCGTGGTTGAGGATGCTCAGCTGCCGCTGCCGCAGGTCGCTCACGTCCACGTGGTGCTCGGCCAGGAAGTCGGTGAGCGCGTCCATGATCCGCTGCTCGGCGGACTTGACGTACATCTCCTTGTCGAGCTGCTGGAAGTAGCGGTAGAAGAGGTGGTCGGTGGCCAGCTCGCGCGGGTTCCAGGCCGCGCCGTAGTTGAACGCGTGGCCCTGGACGGCCTTGACGGCCTCCCGGTGCAGCCGCCTGCGCCGCTGCGGGGCGCGCAGCTCCCGTACCGTGTTGGGCAGCGCGCGGAGGAGAGCCGGGTACGTCCGCGAGCCGGCGCGCCGGGCCAGCCTCGCCAGCCACCGCGACGTCGAGCAGTGGACCAGCTCGTCCACCTCGCGGTACTCCGCCCGCAGCGGCGGCAGCAACGAGGAGCTGGCCTCGGCGAACAGCAGCCCCTCGGACGGCAGCAGCACGAGCCTGAGGAAGATCGAGACGACCACCTCGCCCTCCCAGCCCGTCACGCTCACCACCAGGTAGGGCCGGGCGCGGGAGCGCGGATCGGCGCGCAGGTCGCGGATGAGATCCTCGCTCACCGCCGGGACCGGCGCGGCCATGGGGTCGGGCAGCAGGGCCTGCCGCAGCCGCGGCTCCGCGTCGTGCTGCAGGTCGAGCCCGTTGACGAAGAGCCGGTCCTCGACCGTCACGCCGGGCAGGCCCAGCCGTGCCACCTCCTCGGCGATCCGGTCGTACAGCTCGCCGACGGCGAACGGCACGACCTCCTCGCCCTCCTCCGGGCGGCTCACGTTCAGGCAGAACGACCAGGTGTTGATGACGGCGCCGTACCCGGCGAACGGGGAGTAGCGGGCGAACACCGTGACGTTCCCCGCGGCGCGGGCGCCGATCTCCGCCAGCCGCTCGCGCAGCTCGGGGGAGCGGGGCAGCGGGGCGTCGGCGGGGTCGAAGGACTCGCGGGTCAGGTACGGGAAGATGATCGTCTCGTACGTGCTCTGCAGCTCCATGAAGACGACCAGCCACGCGAGGAGCACCATCAGCGGGACCACCAGGACGATCGCCCCGGCCGCCGATCCCGGGTCCAGCGTCCAGACCAGCAGCAGGATGGCCAGCAGGCCCAGCTCCAGCCAGGCGAGCACGGCGTCCCGCACGCGCCGCCGCTGGCGTCCGGTCAGCGCGTACTTCAGCACGGTGGCCAGATCGACGCCAGGGGACTGCGCGACGGCCCGGAACCGGTCGTCGAGGATCTCGCGGATCACCGGATCGCTCACCCTGTCGTCCAGTTGCGCCGCCACGCACAGGTAGCGGGTCACCGGCAACGCCGCCGCCCCGCCCCCGGAGGCGGTGAGCGGGACCGTCTCCGGCGTGCTCGCCTGGCCGTCCTGCGAGTCCTGACCGTTGTGCGGGCACGAGGAGGAATGAGACGGATCGGGCCGACCGCAGCGAACGCAGTTCATGGCTCCGCCCCCAGAGTCGACGTCTTTGCCCCCGAGGTTCTCCGCCCGACTGTAACCGGCCACCAGCGGAAAGGCCATGCACCCCCGGGCCACCGTGTCAGCTCGCCGCCAGGGCCACCGTGGGCGCCAGGCGGGAGGCCCTGATCGCCGGGTAGATCCCGGCGACCGCGCCGACGGCCAGCGTGGCGGCGAAGGCGCCGGACAACACCCAGGCGGGCACCGTGGGCGGCCAGCCCTGCGACAGCGCGTACCCGGTGGTCACCAGGGCGCCGAGCGCGAGCCCCGCCACCCCGCCGAGCGCCGACAGCAGCAGCGACTCCGCCAGGAACTGGATCCTGATCTGTCCCCGGGTGGCGCCGAGCGCCCGGCGCAACCCGATCTCCTTGCGGCGCTCCAGCACCGAGATCACCATCGTGTTGGCCACGCCCACGCCGCCGACCAGCAGCGCGACCGCGCCGAGTCCGAGCAGCAGGTTGGTGAAGGTGCCCGCGGCGGCGGCGCGGGCGGCCAGCGCGTCCGACGGGCGGGAGACCGCGATCTCGTGCGGCCGCTCGGGGCTGACCGTCCGGGCGAGCATGCCCCTGACCTGCTCCACCGTCTCCTCGCTCGACCGCTCGTAGACAGTGGTGGGATGGCCGTCGAAACCGAGCCGCTCCCGCGCCGCCGGGAACCCGATCAGCGCGGCCCGGTCGATCTCCGGCGCGAGCGGCAGCGGGGCGAGGATCCCGGTGACGGTGAACCACCGCTCGCCCGCCCACACCCGCGCCCCGGTACGGCTGACGCCGAGCCGCTGGGCGGCGACCGCGCCGAGGACGACCGCGGGCTGGCGGGCGATCGCCTCGTCCAGCCAGCGTCCGACGCGTATGCGCCCGTCGAGTGTGTCCAGCAGGTCCAGGGACGTGGCCTGGACGGTCAGCCCGCCCGTGTCCTCCTTGGGGATGCGGTCGCTCCTGCGGACGGTCCCGGGAACGACGCCGGTGGCGCCGGCGTCGGTCACGCCGGGGATCCTGCGGACCATGAGCGCGGCGTCCGGGTGCAGCTTGACCGGGTCGCCCGAGAACGACTGGCCGGGCTCCACCCGCAGCAGGTTGGTGCCGAGCCGGTCGAGCCGGCGCAGCAGCTGTTCCTGGCCGGAGGCCGAGATGCCGATCACCGAGATCATGGTCGCGATGCCGATGGCGATGCCGAGCGCGGACATCACCACGCGCGAGGTCCTGGCCCGCAGTCCCGCGACGCCGACCCTGACGACGTCGCCCGGCCGCAGGCGGGCGGGTACGAGCGCGTTCACGGCTCCTCCCTGATGGTGCCGTCGTGGATGTGGATCCGTCTCGGGCACCACCGGGCGATGTCCATGTCGTGGGTGATCATGACGATGGTGGTGCCCGCGCTGTGGAGCTCGCGCAGGATGCCGAGCACCTGCCGGCCCGAGGCGGAGTCGAGGTTGCCGGTGGGCTCGTCGGCCAGCAGCAGCGGCGGGTCGCCGACGACGGCTCGGGCGATGGCCACGCGCTGCTGCTCGCCGCCGGACAACTGGTGCGGGCGATGGCCCAGCCGGTGGCCGAGACCGACGCGTTCCAGCGCGGCCCGGGCGCGCTCGCGGCGCTCGGCCGGCGGGCGTCCCGCGTAGAGGAGGCCGTCGGCCACGTTGTCGACGATCGGGGCTCCGGCGTCCAGGTGGAACTGCTGGAAGACGAAGCCCAGGTGGAGCGCGCGCAGGGCGGACAGCTCGCGGTCGGTCAGCCTGCCGACGTCGTGCCCGGCGACGCGGACGGTGCCGGACGTGGGGCGGTCCAGGGTGCCGAGGAGGTTGAGCAGCGTCGACTTGCCCGATCCTGACGGGCCGATGACGGCCAGCAGCTCGCCCTCGGCGACCTTCAGGTTCACGCCGCGCAGCGCTTCGACCGTGTCGTTGTGGCGTTTGCCGACGTTCTCCATCTCGACGATCATTCCGCGGGCACCCCGACCTTCGTGCCCGCCTCCAGGCCGGGGCCGGAGATCTCGACGCGGCCTCCGCCGTACACACCCGTCCTGACGGGCACGACGCGCCCGCCGATCTCCAGGCCGTAGCCGCCTCCGGCGGTGGCCAGCAGCGCCTCGACGGGAACGCTAAGGACGTCGCGCCTGCTGACGCTCTCCAGCAGTACGGTGACAGGCGTCCGGTCGGCGATGCCGCTCCGCACCCTGCCGATCCGGACGCCGACCTCGACGCTGGCGACGCCCTCGCGCGGCTCGGCCACGTCGCCGACCATGACCACCTTCCCCGCCACCGTGCCACCGTCGGGCAGCTCCACCTCGACCCTGGCCCCCTTCCTGGCCGCCGCCCGGTCGGCGACGTTCAGGTAGAGCTGGACGAGGCGGTCGGTGCCTGTCACGGTCAGCATCCGGCGGCCGGGCGAGACGGTGTCGCCGACGGCCACGTCCGCCTTGGCGACCCTGACCTTCGACGGCAGGAACACGACCTGCCCGGCGTCGACGACTCCGGTCACCGGGAGGCCGGCCCGTTTCTGCCAGGCCCGTACGGCACGGGCGGTGGCCCACGAGAACCGGTCGTCCACGGTGACGCCCTCGCCGTGGCCGAGCGCCCTCAGCGCCGTCTCCAGCTGGCGGACGTCGGGGCCGTCCTTGACCCCCTGGCGGAGCGGCCGGTAGAGCGGCAGCCTGCCGTACATCAGCACGACGGGCTCGCGGTCCACGCGGTAGAGCGCCTGGCCCTGGCGCAGGACCCGGCCGGGGCGGGCGAGCGCCGTGACGGTCCCGCTCGTGCCGCCGCGCACGACCCGCTCCCCCGCGAAGACGATCCTGCCGGGGAGCGAGACCGCGTCGGTCAGGTCGCCGCGCACGATCTCCGCCGTGGCCCGCGGCGGCGGGGAGGGGGCGGCGTCCCGCTCGCCCGGGCCGCTCATGGACAGGGCCACGGGCAGGGCCGCGACAGCCCCCGCCGTCGCGGCGGCCACCGCGACCAGGCCGACGAGCACCCGCTTCATCGTTCTCCTTCCATCGGGGCGGCCGGTTCGGGGCTCACCGGGGCAGCAGGTGGACGCACTCGTTCTGCGCCTTCTCGAAGGCCCTGCGTTCCGCGTTGGCGACGGAGACGCGGTACTGGCCGGTCTTGGGGTCGGGGTCCTGGACCTTCATGCCGCGCTCGCGCATGCACTTGGCGAACCTGGTCACGGCGTCGACATAGGCCGCGTCCACCTTCTTGGGCGTTCCTCCGTTCTCCCACGTGGCGCAGGCCAGCTGTGCGCGGTCGAAGGCGGCGGGGTCCTTGACGGAGTAGCCCTCGTTGCCGACGGTGTCCGGGTAGTCGCTGATGCCGTGGTCACGCATGCACTCGGCGAACTTCACCGCGGCGTCGGCGGCGGGGACGGGCTGCTCGCCCGGGGGCGCGGCCTGCTGGGCGGAGCACGCGGTGGCCAGGGCGAGCAGCAGCAGGGCGGTGAGCTTCTTCACGGGTCTCCTGGGTTCGGTCAGCGGTGATGGCGAACCGAGTAGACCCGGACCGTCCTAACAGGGCGGTTACACGATCATGTTATGGCACTGTTATGCCGTATTTGGAAGGTTTGGCGCTCGGATGAAGGAGGTCTCCCTTGCGCGTACTGATCGTCGAGGACGAGCAGATGCTCGCGGACTCGATCGCCGAAGGGCTGCGTGCCGAGGCGCTCGCCGTGGACGTCGCCTACGACGGGGAGACCGCGCTCGAACAACTCGGCGTCAACGACTACGACGTGCTCGTCCTGGACCGCGACCTGCCCGGCGTGCACGGTGACGACGTGGCCAGGACCGTGGTCGGATCGGAGCTCACCGTACGGGTGCTCATGCTCACCGCCGCCTCGGACGTGTCGTCCAGGGTCTCGGGGCTGTCGCTGGGCGCCGACGACTACCTCGGCAAGCCGTTCGCCTTCGAGGAGTTGCTGGCCCGCGTGCACGCGCTGGGCCGGCGCGCGCACCGCGCCGCGCCTCCGCAACTGGAACGCTCCGGCATCCGGCTGGACCAGGCCCGCCGCGAGGTCTACCGTGACGGGCGCTACGTGGCGCTGGCCCGCAGGGAGTTCGCCCTGCTCGCCGAGCTGCTGAAGGCCGACGGCGCCGTCGTCTCCGCCGAGGAGCTGCTGGAGAAGGCGTGGGACGAGAACGCCGACCCCTTCACCAACACCGTGCGGGTCACCATGATGCGGCTGCGCCGCAAACTGGGCGAGCCGCAGGTCATCGAGACCGTCCAGGGGGCGGGGTACCGGATCCCATGAAGTTCTCCGTCCGCCTGCGGCTCACGCTGCTCTACAGCGGGATCTTCTTCGTCGTCGGCCTGCTGCTGCTGGGCCTCAGTTACATGATCGTCCGCGGCATCCTGGACGACACCCGCCTCAGGTTGCAGGCCGCCCCCGAGTTCGTGCCCAACCACGCCATCCTGGAGCCGAGCGGGAGGCTGGTGCTGGTCAACGTCTCCAGGCGGGACATGCTCAACGCCCAGCAGGACTACGAGCAGGCGACGATGTCCCGCTTCCTCATCCAGGCCGGGCTCGTCGTCGTCCTGCTGGGCGTGCTCGCCACGATCGCGGGCTGGGTGCTGAGCGGGCGCGTGCTCAAGCCTCTCTACCAGGTCACCGAGACCGCCCGGCGGGTGGCCAAGGGCCACAACCTCAACGAGCGCATCGCCTACACCGGTTCCCACCACGACGTGAAGGACCTGGCCGACACCTTCGACCTGATGCTCGCCCGCCTGGCCCATGCCTTCGACGTGCAGAAACGGTTCGTCGCCAACGCCTCCCACGAGCTGCGCACGCCGCTGACGATCAACCGTACGCTGGTGGACGTGGCGCTGCGCAGGCCGGACGCCTCCCCCGACGCCCAGCGGCTCGGCGAATCCCTCCTGGCCGTCAACACCCGGCACGAGCGCCTCATCGACGGCCTGCTCGCGCTGGCCGAGAGCGAGCGACCCGTGCTCGAACGCCACCAGTCCGTGGACCTGGCCGAGATCGCCTCCCACGTCGCCGACCACGCTGGCGAGGAGGCCGACGCCAAGGCCGTCGTCCTGCACCAGGCACTGGCACCCGCGCCGGCCGAGGGGGACCCCATCCTGCTCGAACGGCTGGTGCAGAACCTCGTGGAGAACGCCATGAGGCACAACGTCCAGGGCGGCGAGGTCTGGGTCACCACCAGGCTCAGCGACGGCGAAGCGGAGCTGTCCGTGGCCAACACCGGCCCGGTCGTGCCCGCCTACGACCTGGACGCGATCTTCGAGCCGTTCCGCCGGCTACGCGCCGACCGCGTACGCTCCGACCGCGGCACCGGCCTGGGCCTGTCCATCGTGCGCGCCACGGCCAAGGCCCACAAGGGCACGGTGACGGCCGAAGCCCGCGAGGAAGGCGGATTGACGGTGACCGTCCGCCTGCCCCTCTCGACCTCGCAACTTCTCCCCACCTGAGCGCCGCGGGCTCACCGACCGGCTCTGGACACAGACCCAGCGATGGATCCCCAGAAGGTGTCCATCGGCCGGTGGCACGTGGGTGAACTCCTCGATCCGCCCCCATCGCTCGACGAGTGCGCCCCACCTGCTGCCCGGGAACCGACAGGGCCCGGACGGCCGTGCCCGATCTCTCGCTCCTGGAAATCATCGGCTTCGTTGTCCCAGGAATGCTCATCTGCGGCCTCGCCTGGTGGACGGCGGGCCTGATCCGAATCCTCAGGCAGCGCCGCGCACTCCGGTACACGGACCGGTTCAGAGCCGAGGAGCTCACCGGACGCGTCCGCCGGCTCAAGGTCCGCGGGTATGAGGAACAAGCAATCCAGCTTGCTCAAGCCGAACTCGGCATGCCAGTGAACGTGGCCCGCTCCTGGGTCAGGTCGATCTGAGGCAGATTGGCTGCTGATCAGCCTTCGTCGGTGAGCCGCCTGTTTGCAAATCGCTCACCGAGGGGTAATCAGGCGGGTCACCGTAATCAACCGTTACCGTGACCACGTGATCGTCGAGCAGCAGGTCTACTTCATGATCCAGTCCGATGAACTGGATCCCGAGCAGATCAGCCAATATGTGGGCGTCTAGCCGGCCAGGTCCGAGGCGAAGGAATCACGACGCGGCAGAAAAAGCGGCCGCCTGTTACCGCCACGACACGAGTGGATGCTCGACTCCGGCCTCGCGGAGACCGCCTCACTCAGTGAGCAGGCGGAAGCCGTGCTGAACCAGTTGTCCGGCGCCTGGGATCGAATCGGAGAGCTGACCGCCGGCGGCGCGGCGGCCACGTTGGTCATGCTGCGATCGTTCGAGCCGGGAGAGCACTCCAGCCCGCAAGGGCTCTTTCTTGGCAGAGAAGCCATCGGTCTTCTTCACAGGGCTGGAGCCGATCTATGGATCGACGAGTACGACTTGTCGTAGGGCCGGCGATGGGGACGCTCGCACGGCACCGGGCGAGCCCGCAGAATGCACGAACCGAGCACTGAGCTCATCGCCGTCCACCGTGTACACGGTGATCAGTCGCGTTGCCCGCCGGGCCGGGACCGAGGAACGAAGCCCTGAGCCTTCGATCCCCTGGCGTGTACAACGCGGCCGGCCGCGCCCTCGCGCGGCGTCAACGGGCGAACTTCTCGATGGCTGCCGGGGTGACGGGGGTGAAGAAGTTGACGAGGTTGCCGTCGGGATCGCGGAACAACAGCGACCGGTTACCCCAGGGCATCGTGGTGGGCTCGGTGACGAAGTCGGTGACGAGGCCGGTCAGGTTCTGGTGAATGCGGTCCACGTCGTCGACGAGGAACTCGGTGATCACGCTGTGGTTGTCGGCCGGGCGGGCGGAGCCCGGGGCGAACAGGGAGACGGTGCGAGTGCCGGCGATCGCGAGAGTGGCGCCGCCCGCGGTCCTGAGTTCGGCGAAGTCCTCGGTGGCCCACGTCGCCCGCGCCCCCGTGGCTCGCTCGTAGAACTCGACCAGGCGCGCCACGTCGCCGGTGATGATGCGGATCGAGACGAAGTCCATGGAAATCTCCTTGGCTGTGCTGAAGGCGTGCACGTCGCAGACTAGGAGAAATAGGGGACATAACCGGTCCTGTATTCGAGTTAAGCTGCGAACATGCCTCGACCGGCCGCCCGCCTGCTGACACTTCTGGAGCTGCTGCAGTCGGGCGGCACCCGGACGGTGGCCGAACTCGCCGACCGGCTCGGCGTCGAAGGACGCACCGTGCGGCGGTACGTCGACCAGCTGATCGACATGGACGTGCCCGTGGAATCGGTACGCGGCCGCTACGGCGGGTACCGGCTCGCCGGCGGGTACCGCCTGCCTCCGCTCATGCTGAGCGACGACGAGGCGCTGGCCGTGCTGCTCGGCCTGGTCGCCGGCCGCCGAGCAGGGTTGGCGACGACGGAGCACGCGGCGAGCGAGACGGCATCGGCGAAGATCCGGCGGGTGCTGCCCAAGCACGTCGCCCGTCGGCTCGACACGCTCCTGGAAGCCCTCGCCTTCACGGATCAGCCCGGCGAGCCCGACACTCCGGACGCCGAGGTCCTGCTCACCGTCGCCGACGCGGTGCGCCACCGCCGGCCGGTCTCGATCCGCTACACCGACCGCGACGGACGGCGCAGCGAACGCACGCTGCACGCGTACGGGATCGTCGCCCATTCCGGCCGATGGTACGTCACGGGCAAGGACGCCCAGATCGACGAGGACCGCACCTTCCGGCTCGACCGCATCGCGGACGCCAGGATCCTGCCCGGCTCATTCGAAGCACCCGCGGGTCCCGGTCCGGCGCAGCGCGTGTTGTCCGCATTCGCCACGGCCGAGTACCGGCATGAGGTGACCCTGCGGATCAACGGGACGGTCGAGCAGATCCGCGCCCGCCTTCCCGCCAGCGTCGCGATCCTGGAGGAGGACGCGCCCGCGGCAGGCGAGGACCGGGCGACCGAGCGCTGGCTGCGCGTCGAATTGCGGGTGGAGCGGCTCGACTGGTTGCCTCCGGTCCTCGCCTCACTCGACCGTCCGTTCGTCATCGAGCGCCCCGACGAACTACGCGACCTCGTCATCGCTCTCGCCGACCGCCTCACGTCCTACGCCCGCCGGCCTGACGACGAGGACCCAACGTCATGAGACGGCACAGCCAGAGATCCCATCCCTCGGCTTCGACACGAGGCCAGCACAACGGCGACATCAGCCGGCACGAGCAGGATCCCCATCCACGCCGTACACGAGACCCTCGGCCACACCCACGTGGCAACCCGAACCCCGACCCCGCTCTCCACAGAGATCAAAAAGGCCCTCTCCCCGTACTTGGGAAGAGGGCCTTTCACGTGCGGAGGATCGGGGATTTGAACCCCGGATGGGCGGTAAACCCAAACTGCATCAGCAACTCTGATCTTGACCGTTCAGAGCAGTTCCACCTGGACCAACAGGCGTGGCAGGTTCCTCCGGAACGAGGTTGAACAGGGTTGGATTGCAACTAGAACTGCAACTAGAAATCCGTCGCTAGGTGCGACAGGGTCTCGATGATGTGTGCCGTACTCACGATCAGTCATGCCTCGTGCGAACGCACAGACCTCAGCCTGCCTGATCTTCCCGTCTGCCTCGACCCACCGTGAAGCGGCAGCGGGCCGGCGACGGAGGGGCACGCCCGTCTTCGTGTGCCCGTTCGCCGATCGCCGTTCCTCGGTCATGGGATGCCAACGGTCACAGACGGGCTTGAGCCGGAGGAGTTGGCCTGCTGGGCTTGCCTGGGTCGCGGCAGACGGGGCGATCAGGCCCGTATCAGCCAAATACGGCCCTCTGGTCGCATGTTGACGATCATCTCGGAGCCTAGCGCCCCCGCCGGAGGCATAGCGGTTTCACCGTGCATGGTGGCGACGTGACCGAGGCCTGCAGCCAGCTGATCTCATGACGGACGAGTTGCGCGGGTCACTAATCAGACCCTTTCAGGTCGACGGCGACAACCATTCTGATAGCCGTCGGCATGCCGAAGTAAGCGAGATGCATGCCGGGACGGTTACCGCTTCAGCGAAACATGTCCTCTAGGCGTTCGGCGAACTGGATAGCCTCATCCCAACCCTGGCGGACGAACGTTTCAAGCAGCGTCCTCACTGCGGTTATACACTTTGGATTGCTGACGATCAACTCGCGGTGATCAGCGAGGTAGCGTCGTATAAGCTGAAGCACTGCGCTAAGGGCCAATGGCTCTCGCGCATACTGGACGTCACCGCCAGCCGCTCGGACGGCCACGAGGAGCGCCCGCTCGGGTGCATGAATGCTGATGTGATCTAGTGTTTGGATAATATGATGAGTAACGCTGGGGTGATGCACCATACTATAGCCCTCCAGCAGCAGGAGAGCTTGTTCGGCGAACGCTTTCTGTATTATTAGGGTGGCCCGTTCTTCCTGGGACTCGTCACTATTGGCCGCACCACTCGCGTAATAGATGTTCTTAACGACGCTATTGGCGACCTTCACTGCATTGGTCACTCGTTCTGCATCCGGGGCGGCTGCCACATTCTCCTCAGTCCATGCCTCCCCAACTGCGGCGAGGGGGAGCTTGAGCAAAGCAAAAGCCCGCTGTTGTGAAACTGAGGAGTTCGCATCCCCTGGATTCAGGAAGCGCCGCAGCCAAGCCGGAATCCACTCCGCTCGACGAGGATTCTCCAACGGGCAGGATAGCCAAGACTGCAGAGTGCTGTGGGCGTAGGGGGTTCCATATTCAGCGGCCATAATGGCGAGCAGTTTTACGATCACCTCAGCGCGATCTTCGTCGCTGAGTTTTGTGTCACCAATCGGGCCTCCCGCGAGGATTGCCCATTGAGGCTTGGTGGCGATGCGCCGGAGAATCTCATCGACTTCGAGGGGGTAGGCGTCGCGATACCCGCTGAGCAGCGACACCAGCATCGCCTGCACCTGCGAGTCCATTTCAGAGCATAGCCGCACCTCGAGATCCTCAAGGGCCGCCTCTTCTGCAAAAAGGAATGGAATTGCTTCCGCGCTCAGCATTCGGTAGAGCGCATTTGGAGAGTCAAGGAAGGGGATGACGGCTGCCGATAGTTCGTCGCGAAGCTCAGCTAGCCATTCGTGCCTCCTCGCGAGAGTAGTGACGCCCGCCACGGCCTCCGAGGTGATCGTGACACCCCGTACGCGCCACCCAGATTCGACCTTGTCATGCTGCGGAGGGTTCGTTGCTGATGGCAGCGCTGCCTGGAGAACAGCCAGGACGTCGCGCCCCAAAGGCTGCCCAGGCCAAGCGAGTGCACTATGCGCAAGTTGCTGCGCTCCTCGGACCAGCAGAAAATGATCTTCTTCTGCGATTGTCTCAGATGCGTGAGTCAGGAGCTGTTGTCGCAGGGCCGGCCAACTTTCGGCAAGCTTCTCATATCCCATCCCACGGATAGCCGGGTCATGGTCGCTCGTTCTTTGGAGCGCCTCAGCAACATCGGCAGAAGGGCTCTCACCTGCGCCACCGTCGCAAGCGTTGTCATCCCGTGGTTCCCCTGCCAACCAAGGCAGTGAGTCGTCTATAAGGTCACTGTCTGCGTGATCACGAGAGAGCCGCCGGGCATCTCGGCCGCTACTGGCTAGCTCCTCTAGGTGCCGGAGCGCTTCAGGTTCGCTGACCTTCCTAAGATCGAGTGCGCCTAGAAGCGCATCGCGTTGGCCGCGCTGCCAATCCTGCCTGCGGGGATCGTCAACCTCGTCGGCCTCTAGGCTCGTAGCGCTGAGGATCGCTGCCTCGATCCGACGGTGAATCGCAATGTCAAGTTCTGGCGATAGGCGAGCGGCTACGAGCCCCGCTGCGCCCCGCGTCTGGTCTCGCTCGAAGATGCCAGTTTCCAGCGCCGGAACAAGCAGATGCGCGAGAGCTGGCGATTCGGCGTTGGCCGCCTGCATCAGGAGACGCTGCCAGACCTCGCCATGCGACAAGGCGGAGATCATGAGCTGGACAACCCGGCGAAGCTCCTGCTGGTCGACGCTGCCGTTTCTTTCAGCGTTCGTCAGCCCTGAGCTCGCGCGCTCAGTGCTCGCCTGCAGCTCAACGATGACGGCGTCGACAGCTGTGTCCAGCTCGGAGTGTCCTCCCGCGTACCGCAGAGTATCGCCGTAGCGAATGCGTGGCCTTCGGCCAGTATCAGTGCTGCGGTCGTACTGGAACATCCGTGGTACTTCTACAATCCTTATGAGCATCCGAACGGCAGTCTCAAGATTGGCGGATGCAACCTCGGGAAGGTTCTTGCAAACGCTCCAGCGGAGGTGATTCAGATCTTGCTGAAGATTGCTAGTGAGTCCAAGAATCTGACTATCTGAAATTCTGGTAACCTGCTGCCGGTCTTCCTCGTACTCCCAGGGCGCTGCCGCGATTTCAACAGCAAGTTCTGCATTTCTCTTAGCGATATCCGGCAGACACTCAATGAGCACTCTGGCTATCTCGAAACCCCATGCTCGCAGCACTTCATGTGAAATTGCGGTACGCACGATCTGCTCGCAACCAGTTCCGTCGAGGGAAACTGCGCGAGCGAGAGGCCATGCAAGCATCTTCCCAATTCGCGCTCGGGCAGGATCGTTGATGTCATCCAAGGCCACAGTCATGCAGTCACCGACGACCTGCACCCAAGGATCTGTCGCTTCTGTGTCGGGCCGGGATATTTCAGAGCCAGCCGCCCGTCTGAGCAGCTGGGCGGCGTCCAGCGCAAGGGAGACGTCATCGGTGGCGCGAGCCGCACGGGCAAGGTCTCCAACAAATGGCGAGAATGCCCTGAAAAGGCTGGGCTGCAAATCCGAGTTGGCTATCGCGGCAGCGATCAAGAATGCCATGCGGCGAGCGTTAGACTCCGGGTTCTCACGGGCTCCCGAAGCGGGAGTGCCGCACAAGCATGCTTCCGCAAGGCGAGCCAAGTCATCGGGTGAACGAAGTTCGCGGCTACATGCGGCGGCCGCTGCAGCGGCGGCTAGGTGATGCCCTGATGTCTCGGCGTTGAGCCTGAGGGCGAGCCGCCAGAACTCTTGCCTTGTCGGGTCATTTCGCCAGGCGACGGCCAGCCGGTAGTCCAAGCTGGGCCGCAGGAGCAGTGCCAAGTTGGGCTCAGTGTCCAACTGATCTGCAAGGCTCTCTGCGCGGGAGGTGTCGCCGAGCGCCAAAATGCCGGCCGCAAAGTCGAAAAGCACTGGATGGCTGAATGCGATCGGCGGCTGTGGCTGGCCAATCGCCTGCGGCAAGTCACGGAGCACGCCGTCGCTTACCAAGCCCTGCAAAGCAGCGGCATCGGCCTGAGGCAGGGGAGTGACCTGCTGTCGGCGATCAGCGATCATCTGCGCAACGACCTGTGCGAGTGTTGAAGCTCGCTCCCACGGATTCCTGCCACCTTCGACTATCCGCACCCGCCAGTAGCGGTCGAGCAAGTCAAGCCGGTTGCGAATGCTGCTGGGCTCGAGGAGGACGCCGTCAGCAAGCAACTGCGAGGCGATGTCCAAGTTGAACGGGTTACTCAAGAGCTGCTGCATCCTGCTTCCGGCGGCTCGGAGGAGGTCGGCAAGCGCGGGACTTTCTTGCAGAAGGCTCTCCAGCTCCCTTGGTGGCAGGTCCTCGACCAGAAGGTGGCGGACGCTCTGAAGCGAGGAATCATAATGAGCAGGGTCGACGGGCGCGCCGCGGAACATCGCACGCCATTTGTGGCCGTTGCGCAGGTCGAAGCGCCGGACAGTGGCAACGATCTCCCAGCGGCTGCCTCCAAGCTGCTTGGCCAGCATTGGCAGCCACTGCGAGGGATTCTCCCCACGGGTCTGGTCCAGGCCATCCAGCAGTAGCCTGCCGGGATGAGTCCCTGACCAGCCCAGCAAGATGTCCTTGAGGTCGTGCTCGAGGTTCAGCTCCATGCGGGTCTGGCCAGCGGACGCTCTCAGCTGCTCAGCGCTCAGAAGGACGACGTCGTTTCCCTGATTGACCAGATCGGTAGCCAACTGGCAGAGCAGTGCCGTCTTGCCTGTACCAGGCTCACCGGTCAGCGCGAAGCTGCCCTCCGCAGCGTGCAGGGTCGGCCCCACTTCTCGCTCAAGCGTCAGGCCTCCTTCGGGAGTCGTGAGGGTGAGGGCACTACCGAGCACCGCAATGTTGTTTCTGGTCACCTGCCGTAGGTGAGCAATGTCTCTTCGCAACCGAGTTACTGGCCTGAGGCGGAAGCGTCGTTCTTCGAGTTTGGCTACTAGTGCGTCGCGGTCAATCCATCTTTGGCTCTCCCCGAGTTCGTGGCCGATGGAGACCAGCGCCTCCCAGAGGTCGCGCGCTTGGTCCTGGTCGACCAGCATGTCGCTGAGCATCACCTGAACCGTTTGGTATTCGAGCCCATCGTCGCGCAGGTTCAGGGCTCGGACGACGAGGGGGCGGAGGAGCCGCCGCAGGGTGGCCTCATCGGCTGGCCCGCCTTTGCATTCCTCCCATAGCCGCCGAAGATGGGCGAGAAGCACGCTGAGAGCCTCACGCTCAGGTTGATTGGTAGCAGTTTCCTCTAGGGGAACCACCTCAGGATTGGTGCGCAGGCGATCCGTCACTCTAGCCAGGTGATCCCTGACGGTAGCTGGCGTGTGTTCATCACTAAGCAACAGCACTAGGTCGAGATTCCGGTCAAGGGACCGCAGCATGTGTTGGTTCGGCGGTGAGCTAGGAACCTCGTCGATTACGGCGTCCACGAGTTGCCGAAGTGCCTCAGCCAGCGCGCCGTCTTCAGCTCTGGTGAGCTGAAGTCTCTTCTTTGCCTGGACCATCAGCCAACCGCCCGCATCTGTGACGGCGCCGACGTCGTCGACGGGCCGCGCGGTCTGGCTGCCAACACCGACTATGCGGTGGCCGGAGGCCCAGCCAGGCAGTCGGCCCTCAGTCAGTAGGTGCGCTGCGAACCAGGCCAAGCAGCGATCCTCATGTCCGACACCCCCCGAGGTTCCGGCCCCGCCCGTCGATGACCGTGTCACTGCTTCATTCCTCCCGCTTCCTCCGCCCCATCTTTGCGGAATCAGTCAGGCGACGGAGGCGAGACGCGTGTAGTAGGACCGAAGATTGGCCACGGGCTGTGGCCGCAGCCGCCTCGGCTGGGCTGCCTCTTGAAACCGCTCCTAACTACCCGCTTTGGCGCCCTCGCCGCTCCGACTTCAACCGGCAACTCGTCCATCAGGCCCCTCGCGCTGCGACGGTTCGACATCGTCACCGGCAAGGCCGAGATCATCGACGTGCCGTGCGGCTCCACCCTGGACAGCAAGTGCCCGCCGTGTGCCAAGCGCAACCGGCAGCTCCGCATGGCCCAATGCCGCGAGGGCTGGCACCTCGACACCGAACCTGCCATCACCCCGAACGAGCCGAACGAGGAACAGCGCTGGCTGGTCGAGTTCCGCGCCGACATGCAGGCCAAGCGCGACGCCGCCGCACAAGCCGGCGACGACACCACCGACCTGGACGCCGTCCTCGCGGGCCTGGACGAGGAGATCAACGCCGCCGGAATGCGAGGCAGCGTCACCGGATCCGCGGTGCCCAAGCACTCCCGATCGACCCGGCGGCGTCAGGACGCTCCCGATCTGCCCAAGCGCAAGATGACGGGCACCACTCTGGGACGCACCTTCCACGCGTCCGATGGCAAGGTCTACCGGCCGTCCCTGTTCGTCACGCTTACCCTGCCCAGCTACGGCAAGGTCCGTAATGGTGTCCCGCTCGACCCGGACGCCTACGACTACCGGCGGGCTGCTCGGGACGCGCTGCACTTCTCCAAGCTGGTGGACCGGTTCGTGCAGAACCTGCGCCGCGTTGCGGGCTATGACGTGCAGTACTTCGTTTCGGTGGAGCCTCAGAAGCGGCTGGCGCCGCACCTGCACATGGCCATCCGGGGCACCCTCCCGCGTGCGGAGATCAAGCAGATAGCCGCCGCCACCTACCATCAGGTCTGGTGGCCGCAGGCTGACGAAGTGCGTTTCGACGGTGACCATCTGCCCGTCTGGGACGAGCAGGCCGGCTACCTCGACCCGGCCACCGGCGAGGTTCTGCCCACCTGGGACGAGGCTCTCGACGCCCTGGACGAGGACGCCGAACCCCTCCACGTGCTGCGCTTCGGCGATCAGGTGGACGTGCAAGGCGTTCTCGCCGGTACGCCGGACGCCGACCAGTGCATCCGCTACCTGTCCAAGTACCTGACCAAGTCTCTGGGTGACGCTCTCGACGGCGACCAGGCCCAGCGCGAGCACGCCGCCCGCATGGTCAACGCCCTCCGCTACGAACCCTGCTCGCCCACCTGCCCGAACTGGCTGCGCTACGGCGTCCAGCCCAAGAACGCCAAGGCTGGGATGGCTCCGGGCCGATGCCGGTCCAAGGCGCACAAGCCCGAACACCTCGGCTACGCCGGGCGCCGCGTCCTGGTCTCCCGCAAGTGGTCCAACTAGGCACTCGCCGAACACAAGCAGGATCGCCGCACCTGGATGCTGGAAGCCCTCGGCCAGGCCGACCAGCCCACCGACCCGCACCGCTACATCTGGCGACCGGTCCCGGCCGGAGACGCCAACGTCCCTCCCCTCGCCGTACGCCTGCTACGCACTGTCGCCGAACGGCAGCGCTGGCGAGCCCACCTCAGAGAGCTGGAGGCCAGAGCAGCCGGTCAAGATCTTTCGGCGATTCGGGAGGAGGCAGCCTGATGGATCCCTTGTTCTACCGCCCCAAGGATGCGGCGACCGTCCTCGGCATGAGCCGGACGGCTGTCTTCCGGTTGATCAAGTCGGGTGAACTCCGATCGATCAAGCACAACGGCTATCGGCTGATCCCTGCCGCTGCTCTCGTGGACTACGCCCGCGCCCTTGAGGCTCAGGCGTCCAGGGAGGTGGCGTAAGTGACTGGGAGGAAGCCGAACGGCCGCTCGTCCATCTTCCTTGGCAAGGACGGTCTGTGGCACGGCTGGGTGACGGTCGGCATCAAGCCGGATGGGTCGCCTGATCGCCGCCACCGCAAGGGCAAGACTGAGGCGGAGGTGACGCGCAAGGTTCGTGAACTGGAGAACCAGCGAGAGTCGGGCCGAGTGAGCAAGGCGGGCCGTGCTCCTACTGTCGCCGAGTGGATGGCGGAGTTCCTCGATGTGATCTGTGAGCGCCTGGTCCTCTCGGACAAGATGGCGCCTCGCACGCTGACGGACTACCATCCAAGGCAAGGAATTGGATCGTGCCGCTCCTCGGGAAGCACCGGCTGGACCGGCTCACGCCCGAGCACCTCGATGCCGCGTACACGACGATGTTGGAAGAGGGCCTCTCCTCCAGCAGCGTGCTCAAGGTTCACCGGATCTTGTCCCGTGCTCTCACGATCGCCGTTCGGCGGGGCCGCATCGCCCGCAACGTGGCCACGCTGGTCGACGCGCCGTCCGCCATCACGACGGAGATCGAACCGCTGACCGGGGAAGAGGCTCGACGCATCCTCGACGTCGCCAAGACCAAGAGGAACGGCGCGCGGTGGTCCGTCGCCCTCGCTCTCGGCATTCGTCAGGGTGAGGCCCTCGGGCTCCGCTGGTCGTACGTCAATCTGGAGACCGGAGAGGTGCGGGCGTGGTTCCAGATTCAGCGGTCAGAATGGCAGCACGGCTGCGGCAATCCGCACGCCTGCGGAGAGAAGTGGCATCGCAAGGCGTGCAGGAAGAACTGCAAGGAACACCGGCACGGGAGCGACTGCCGGCCAACCTGCAAGAAGCGCGCTCACCGCTGCTGCAAGCGCCCGTGCCCGAAGGACTGCACGAGCCACGCCGACAAGTGCCCGCAGCGCACCGGCGGCGGCCTCATCTTTCGGCAACGCAAGGGCAAGAGCAGGCTCACGCTCCAGTGCCCTCCGGCCCTTCTGTCCCTCCTACGGGCGCACAAGAAGCTCCAGGCCGCGGAACGGCTGAAGGCTGGGGACAGGTGGACCGATCATGATCTGGTCTTCACGACGAAGCTCGGCGGCCCGATCGAGCGTACGGAGGACTGGAAGCAGTGGAAGGCCATCCTCAAGCAGGCCGGCGTCCGGGACGCCAGAGTGCATGACGCCAGGCACACCGCGGCGACCCTGTTGATAGAGCAGGGCGTCCACATCCGCGTCGTACAGGAGATCCTCGGCCACACTCGGGTCACCACCACCGAGCGCTACACCCACGTGGCGACCCTCCAGATGAAGGACGCCAGTGAACGCATGGGCGCCGCGCTCTGGGGATCGCCCTGAGGGCAACTGCAACCCGAACTGCAACCCGGCTGTCCACAGAGATCAAGAAGGCCCTCTCCCCGTACTTGGGAAGAGGGCCTTTCACGTGCGGAGGATCGGGGATTTGAACCCCGGATGGGCGGTAAACCCAAACCGCATTAGCAGTGCGGCGCCATAGACCTGACTAGGCGAATCCTCCTGGTAGCCAGTGCGGCTCAGCACAGCGTACCGGCCTTCTGGCGAGGCGGCAAAGTGATTGCGCCGTTCGCCTTCGCCAAAGTCATCCACAGCCTGTGGGTAACCGGCTGTGGATGAAGCCCGCCCTGGACGTGGGCGGGCTTCGAAGCTGTGGATAACCCTACTGCGGGGGTACGGGATCAAGCGGCCGGGTTGGCCTCGCCCTCGATCTCGATCTTGACCTTCTTGCCGACCAGGACGCCGCCGGTCTCCAGGGCCTGGTTCCAGGTCAGGCCGAAGTCCTCGCGGTCGAACTCCGTGGTGATCGAGAAGCCCCACACCGCGGCACCCCAGGGGTTGGTGCCGGCGCCGCCGTACTCGACCTTGAGCTCGACCTCCTTGGTGACGTCGCGGACGGTCAGGTCGCCGACGACGGTGAACTCGTCGCCGGAGTGGCCGACCACGCGGGTGCTCCTGAAGGTGATCTCCGGGTACTTGTCGGCCGACAGGAAGTCGTCGCTGCGCAGGTGGCCGTCACGGTCGGGGGCGCCGGTGTTGATGCTCTCGGTCTTGATCGTCAGCTCGGCGGAGGACTCCAGGGGGTTCTCGGCGATCGTGACCGAGCCGTTGAAGGAGTCGAAGTGGCCGCGGACCTTGCTGACCATCATGTGCTTGACGACGAAGCCGATGCGGGTGTGGGCGGCGTCGAGGTTGTAGGTGCCGGCGGCCGGAATGGTCAGGCTCTCCCAGGTACGGGTGCTCATGAAGGTCTCCTCGTAGCGCTTCTCGTGATGCCTGCTGTGCGGATATCTGAGGCAACAAATGTCTACACGAGGAATATTCCGCGCGTCAACTAACGTCGGTTATGGTGTGAGCGTGATGAACTTTGACGACGCCCGACTGACGGCCCTGGGGCTGCTGGCCGAGGTGCACGCCGGCCTCATGGCCCGCCTGCATCCCGTGCTGGCCGGCGCGGGGTTGTCGGAGATCGACTTCGAGACCGTCATCCGGCTGGCCCGCTCCCCCGAGCAGCGGCTGCGCATGAGCGATCTCGCCGCGCAGACCGGCCTGTCCACCAGTGGCGTGACCCGGGTCGTCGATCGGCTCGAACGGGAGGGGCTGGTGGCCAGGCAGGCGTGTGCCAGCGACCGGCGGGCCTCCTACGCGGTCCTCACCGAGGCCGGGCGGGAGCGGCTGGAGTCGGTGCTGCCGCAGCACGTCCAGGACATCGAGGACTCCTTCACCGGGCTGCTGGAGACCGATGAACTGGCGGCCTTCCTGTGCAGCCTGAGGAAAATCAGGGACGTGGTACGCCCCTGCGCCACCGCCGGAGCGGAGGCAGGCGAGCCCGCCGAGCCGGCCGAGACAGCCGAGCCGACCGAGACAGCCGAGCCGGCCGAGCCGGCCGGGTGTCCGGAAGAGGCCGGGGCCGGCGCCGGGGCCAGGCGCGACGACGCGGCCCGGGCCGCCGGAACGTACCGCCCCTAGAACGCCCGGAAAGCCCCGGAGTGCCCCTTAGAACGTTCCCGGAGCTAGGTCCCGGCCTCCGACAGGCCCAGGGCGGCGCGGAGCTTGCCCATCGCCCGGGACACCGTGCTCTTCACCGTCCCCACGCTGATGCCCAGCGTACGGGCGATCTCCGGCTCGGTCATGTCCTCGTAGTACCGCAGCACGATCGCCGCCCGCATCCGCTCGGGCAGCTCCTCCAGAGCCCGCTCCAGCCGCTCGTGCACCTCCTCGCAGGGCGTCTGCTCGGCCGACGGGACCACCACCTCGGGCAGCTCGTCCCCGGACGGGTACTCCTCCAGCCTGCGCCGCCGCCACTGCGAGATGTTGATGTTGACCATCGCCCGCCGCACGTACCCGTCCAGCGCGCCCCGGTCCTCGATGCGCTCCCACGCCTGGTACGTCTTGGTGAGCGCGTTCTGCAGCAGGTCCTCGGCGTCCAGGGGGTGCCCGGTGAGCTGGTGGGCGGCGCGCAGCAGGGCCGGACCGCGGGTCATGACGTACTCGCGGAACTCCTCTTCCCCATTCGTGGTCTGCATCGTGGCCAGAATCGCAGCCGGATGCCCTTTTAGGGCTGAACTGCAATTCAGGTTTCGGCCCGCCGAGCACAAAGGTCCGTCCAGGTCGGTGGCGGTTCTTCCACCGCCGGATGTCAGGTCACTTCCCCGGGGATGCGTATTTTGCTCTCATATGTTCCGCTCGGCGGAACCCGCTCGCCAGTCGTGTGACCCTAGTAACAGAGCAAGGGAGGGGCGGATGGGGGATGCGAGCGTTGAGCGCCGCAGGGTGCTCGCCGCGGCCGCGCTCGGCCGCGAACCCGGGGTGCCGGGCCCGGCCGAGCCCGCCGGCGAGCCGTGGCGGGCGGTGGCCGGCCAGATCCTCGACGTCAGCCCGCACCTCGTCATCATCGAGACCCCGGCGGGCACCGAGGAGCGCCTGGTGATCGCGCCCTGGGCGACGGCCTGGCACGGCGCCGACATCGCCCCCGCGGAGCTGCCCGTGGGCGCCATGGTCGTGATGCGCACCCTGCGCGAGGGCCGCGTCGTGGAGCGCGTCTGGGCCGACACCACGCGCCTCACCGGAACGATCCAGTCGATCAGCGGGCGCAAGGACCTCATCGTGGAGCTCGACTGCGGGCCGCACCGCGGGCACCGCACGATCGTCATCCCCTACCGGGCGTCCGGGCGGTTACAGGTCCGGCATCCCAAGTTCGAGCCCGGCTACCTGTTCGACGCGATCGGCGTGCGGCGTGACGGCATGGGGGTGGCGCTGCTGCCGGCGACCTCGCAACCGCCGTACCCGGCCCGTGCCGTGCCGCCCCCGCCGCCCGCCTACGCCGGCGTCCAGCAACGCATCGCCGGCCCCGCCACCTGGTCGGACGCCTTCGACGAGGAGGAGCGCGGCGCCGCCTACCCCATGCTCGAAAGCTCCGACACCGGCTGCGCCGAGGCCGGCCTGTCCTGCGCGGGCCTGCCCTACCTGGCGATCGGCTCGCTCCTTCAGGTCAGGAACGTCTGCTCGGGCCGCTCGGCCAACGTGCCGGTGGTGGCGTGCGGGTGCCTGGCCGGGCGGTTCTGCGACCGGTGCGTCGAGTGCGACACCTCGCCGCGCGGGCGGGTGGCGGAGCTGTCGCCGTACTCCTATGTGGAGCTCGGCGGCGATCTGGTGAAAGGCTGCTTCAACGCTCAGATCGGATTGGGGTGACACGGGTGCTGGAATCGCAACTGCCGATCCTCATCGTGCTGCTCGGGCTGGGCACGATGGCGAAAGTGATCACGGTACGGTCCGGCGGCGAGCCCGGCTCGCTGGCCCGGCTCGGCCCGGCCGTGCTGATGCCCGGCCGGCTGCAGGTGCCCTCGCTGCTGGTGTGCGCGGCCGGGGAGGTGTTCCTGGCGACGGGGTTGCTGCTGAGCACGCATCCCTTCTTCCGGTGGGGCACGGTGGCGTTCTTCGCGCTGTCCACGTACGTGCTGCTGGAGCTGCGCAGGCGGCGGCCCGACGCGGGCTGCGGCTGCTTCGGCGAGGTGAGCTCGACGCCGGTCGGGCTGCGCTCGATCGGCCGGACGGTGGCGTTGACCGGGATGGCGATGGTGTCGGTGTGGGCACCGGTGCCGGGCTGGACGGCCATGACCCATCCGTCGTGGCTGACGGCGGCGGGGGTGGCGGTGCTGGCCCTGCTGTCGCCGGAGATCGAGGAGCTGATCGACCGCGTACGCTACCGCGCCCCCTGCGAGCAGCGCCGCGGCCCCGCCGAGTCCGCCACCCTCGCCAGGCTGCGGGCGAGCGGCCCGTGGCGCGCCCACCGGGACGAGCTGGTCTCGCCCGAGCCGTACGACAGCTGGCGCGAGCTGTGCTGGCGTTTCTTCGCCTTCCGCAACCACCAGCGGGACGACGTGGTGTTCGCGGTCTACCTGAGCGGCCGCCGCCCGGCGGTGCGGATGGCCGTGGTCAGCGGCGAGGACAGCGGCTCCATGCCGGAATATACGCCTGTATCGGCCTGACGCTAGAGAGCCCTAGATTCCTCTCGACAGGCGATAGGCGATAGGCGACAGGCGACAGGCGACAGGCAGGCGGATATGACTCTATTGGGCTATCTAGCTTCCCCTCTAGACAACCCAATAGAGGACTAGGAGCGCGCCCGGCTCACACCGGCTGGGCGCGCAGGAACTTGCCGAAGTGCGGCACCGTGAACGCGATCAACCCGCGCTCGGCGCTGTAGATCAGCCCCTTCTTGATCAGGCTGTCGCGGGCGGGCGACAGGCTCGACGGTTTGCGGCCCAGCGCCTCGGCCACCTCGGCGGTGGCGACCGGCTCGTCGCCGATCCGGGCCATGGCGTGCATGTAGTCGCGCTCGGCGGGGGTGGCCCGCTCGTAGCGGCTGCCGAAGAAGCCGACCGCGAGCTCCTCCTCGGCCTCGGGCGCCGAGACCTTGACGTCCTGGAGGGTGATCGGGCTGCGCGGCGCGAGGTCCCAGGCGACCTTGCCGTACGCCTGCACGAAGTAGGGGTAACCGTCGGCGGCCTCGTAGAGGGCGTCGAGCGCCTCCTGGGTGAACTCCACCTCCTCCTCGCGGGCGGGCAGGATCAGTGCCAGGTCGGCCGCGTCCCGGTCGAGCTTGTCGATGCGCGCGTAGCGGAAGAGCCGTTCGGAATAGCTCTTGCTGGCCGACAGCACGCTCGGCAGGTGCGGCAGCCCCGCGCCCACGACGATGAGCGGGCCGCCCGACTGCGACAGCTCGTGGCAGGCGGCACAGAGGGCGGAGACGTCGGCGGCCGGGACGTCCTGCATCTCGTCGATGAACAGCGCGATGCCGACGGACAGGTCGGTCGCCACGCCCGCGGCGTCCACGAACAGCTCGGTGAGGTCGATCTCCAGGTCGCCCGAGTCGGCGCGCCCGCGGCTGGCGGGCACCTCGATGCCGGGCGACCAGTGGGACGTGCCCTTGGCCGCGGACGGGTCGCGCATCGCGAACGCCTTGAGCACCCCGAGGAACTCCTCGATGCGCTCGGGCGCGCGGTGGCGCGGCGCCAGCTCGCGGATGGCCATGTGCAGCGCGGCCGCCACGGGACGGCGGATCGACTGCTCGGGCCGGGCCTCGATCTTGCCCGTGCCCCACAGCCGCTGCATGGCCATGGACTTGAACGTGTTGAGCAGGACGGTCTTGCCGACGCCCCGCAGGCCGGTGATGACCATGCTGCGCTCGGGCCGGCCGCGGGCGACGCGTTCGAGCACGACCTCGAACTGCCGCAGCTCTCGGTCACGGCCGGCGAGCTCCGGGGGACGCTGTCCGGCGCCGGGAGCGTAGGGGTTTCGCACAGGGTCCACGCTCTCGGACTTTATTGCCGGATATAGCGGCCGTCTTAGATTGGGGAAGAAGGTGCTACGGCGTGTCCGGGCGGGCGCGGACGCGAGCACCGTCATCAGGACACACCCCCTCTCACCAGGCCGAACCCTTGTTCGATTGCCGTCCCCCCGACTGTAGCGCGGACTCGAACACCTATGCGATGGTTTCAAGTAAAAGATCTTCGCGGCAGTGGCCACCTTTCCGTTCGGCGGGCCACGGGCCGGCGGTGCTCGACTTGGCCGGCGGTGCTCGACTTAGCCGGGGCGGTGCTCAACTTGGCAGCCGCGGTGGCCGGGCAATAGCGTTTTGCGTCATGCGGACCTTCGCGAACGTTCAGGAGCTCAAGGCGGCCGTCGGCGAGACGTTCGGCCCCACCGAGTGGCGCACCGTCACCCAGGAGCAGGTCAACACCTTCGCCGATGCCACCGACGACCACCAGTGGATCCACGTGGACGTGGAGAGGGCCAAGGAAGGGCCGTTCGGCGGCACGATCGCGCACGGCTACCTGACCCTGTCGCTGCTGCCGTCGTTCATGTTCTCGCTCGTCAAGGTCGAGGGCATCGCGATGGGCGTCAACTACGGCCTCAACAAGGTCCGCTTCCCGAGGCCGGTGCCGGTGGGCGCGCGCATCAGGGCGGTCGGCGAGCTGACCGACGTCAAGGGCACGCCGGCCGGCTACCTGTCCAACCTGAAGATGACGATCGAGATCGAGGGCGAGAAGCGCCCCGCCTGCATCGCCGAGACCCTTTCCCTGTACGTCCCCGCCCAGTGACGCGAGTGACGTTTCACGTGCAACAGTAAAGCCCCTTCATCGCTCCCTGGGTTCGTGGAAGATTTCGACGAGTTCGTCCGGGCCCGGGGCGACGCCCTCCTCCGGTACGGCTACGTGCTGTCCGGCGATTCCGAGGACGCGGCCGACCTCGTACAGGAGGCCCTGGCCCGCCTCGGCGACGCCTGGACCCGCGTGCGCAACAAGGACGACCCCGAGGGGTACGTGCGCACGACCATGGTCCGGCTCCACATCAGGTCCTGGCGCCGGCGGCGCCGCGAGAGCCTGGTCGCCGATGTGCCCGACCGCGGCGCGGACGACCGTTACGGCGACGCCGACCTGTGGGCCGAGCTCCAGCGGCTGCCCCGCAGGCAGCGGGCCGTGCTCGTGCTGCGTTACTACGAGGACCTGCCGGACCAGGAGATCGCCGACATCCTGGGCGTCTCCCGCGGCACCGTACGCAGCCAGGCCGCCCGGGCCCTGGACAAGCTCCGGATCAAGCGAGTGCTGCAGGAGGCACGATGAGAGGCGAACAGGACCTGATCCGGACCCTGCGGACCGCCGCCGGCCAGGTGGAGCCGGTGGACCTCGCGCGGGGCGTGGCGGCGCGGCGGCGCTCCCGGCGCGTCAGGCAGCGCGTACGGATGACGCTCGCGGCGGCCGCGGTGGTGGCGGTGGCCGGCGGCACCACGGCGGCCCTGACCGGCGAGGCGCGGCGCGCCGAGCCCGCCGCGACCGTCAGCCCCTCCGGCCCCTCCGGCCCCTCCGGCCCTTCGCCGTCCCGCCCGCGCCCGGTGGACGAGGTGTGGCCGCGGGCGATCGCCAAGGTGCCGGCCCGGACCGCCGCGGGGGTGCGGATCGTGCCGGTGGCCGCGTTGAGCCCGACCGAGGTGCTGCTGTTCGTGCCCGCGCCGGCCAAGGGGAAGGAGTCCCGGCTGGACGTCTACGACCTGACCCGCCGGGCGACAAAGGGCGCGCTCGCCCACATACCGCCCATCAAGGGGGCGGACGGACCGGCCGGCATAGCGGTGGGCCCGCGGCACGTCGCCTGGCACGGCGGGACGGACCAGTCCACGACGTTCTGGGTCGCGCCGCGCACCGGCGGAAGCGCCACCCGGGTGGCCGAGTTCTCCGGCAGGGTCACGGACTTCGACCTCGCGGGCGACTCCCTCGTGTGGTCGTCCGACAAGGGCGTCCACCGGGTTCCGCTCTCCGGCGGGACTCCGGAGCCGCTGCCCGGCAGCGCCGGGTTCAGGCTGACCTCCTGGCCCTGGGCGGAGCACGTGGGCCGGGCCGCGTTCGCCAACACGGACCGGGTCGTCAACCTGGAGACCGGCCGGACGTACGACGTCCAGGTGCCCGAGGGGACGCAGTACCTGCGCTGCGGGCCGCGCTGGTGCGCCGGCGACCTGAACGGCCGGCTGCTGGTGCAGCACGTGGACGGGACCGGGCGCCGGGTGCTGTCCGGCCTGCGGCTCTACTCGGTGCGCCAGCCCTACGTCGGCCGGTACGTGCTCGCCGGCCTCGCCGGCCCCGCGGACCGGACCGACCCCGAGCCGGGAGACCCGCTCGCCCTTCTCTACGACCTGGACACCGGTGCGGCGGTCGGGCTCGGCGAGCACACCCCGGGAACGCTCGGCACGCCGTTGACGAGCACCCTCCTGTCGGACATCCCGTCCATGTCCGTCCTCTACTGGGACCAGGACGCGCAGCCGCCCGAGAAGTGCTCCAGCCGCAAGTGCCCGACGATGGTCCTGGGCAAGAAGGAGTGGACGGTGCTCAACCTGCTGGCGCTCACCTGACGATCGCCACCATCGCCACGGCGGCCAGCAGCCCGAGGTAGGCGAGCACGAGCCGGGTGTCCCGGAGCAGGCACTTGCTCCGGGTCAGCCCGGCCCGGCGCGCCTTCCAGTACCCGGCGAAGCCCAGCGCCGCGAACGCCAGCACCGTCCACGGCCCGAGCAGCCACGCCAGCAGCGCGACGGTCGCGTACACGCACAACTTGAGCGGGTCGTACGGCTGCGGCGGGGACTGTGGCGGGGGCTGCGGCTGCCGGCCCGCCGGGCCACTCATCGGGTCACTCATCGGGCCACCGCGGACAGCCGCTGCCGGGAAAGCTGGGGCCACGCCTGCACGGCGCAGAACGGCGCGCACTGGTCACGCTCGTCCCGGCGCGTGCCGACGTGCACGCAGCACTGCGTGAGCCGTTCCTCGATCATCGTGGAGACGTCCATGAACGGCTTGACGGTGATCCGCACCACCCGCTCGGCCAGCATGCGCCGCAGCTTCCTGCGCCGCCCTGGCAGGGCCGAGGAGGCGAGGGTGAGCAGTGTGGAGATGCCGAGGTCGCAGTTCTCGCAGATGTCGCGCCACAGGTCGCCGATCTGCGGGTGCGACAGCGACGACTGCTCCGACAGCAGGCCGAGCAGCGACTCCTGGACGGCCAGGCGCAGCTCGCGCGGGATCTCGCTGTCGGCGATGCGGTTGGAGACCAGGCCCAGGTTCTCCTTGAGCCGGTCGTGGCCGATGAGCGCCGTGAGCGAGCGCCACTGCCCGGCGTCGTCACGCAGCATGTAGCCGACCGAGCAGCAGTGCGGGTGGGAGCAGGGCAGGGCGGTGAGGTCGCGCCAGGTCACCAGGCCGCCGGTCTGCGGGCCGAGGCGCTTGAGCACGCCGGTGTGGGTGAGCCGGTCCATCGGGTCGATGGCGCCGGAGCGGCCCGAGCCGAACTGGGGCTGCAGGGAGACGCCGCCGACGTACGGGGTGTCGAGCGCGAGGCGGACGACGTCGCCGATCTCGCCGTCGTTGACGCCGAGGGCGGCCGTCATGACCAGGGTGGTGAAGATCTCGCGCTCCGACAGGCGGGCCAGCGCCTCGGCCTTGAACCGGCGCAGGTCGCCGCCGCGGTGGTGCTGGGAGGCGTGGGCCGAGGTGCCGTCGTACTGGAGGTAGACCTCCACCCGCTCCCGGTGCTCGGTGAGCAGGTCGAGGAGGGAGTCGTCCCTGGCGAGGAGGACGCCGTTGGTGTTGATCAGGATGCGGGTGACCGGGCGGGCGGACAGCTCGGCCAGGAGGGTCTTCAGCTCCGGGTGGAGGGTGGGCTCGCCGCCGCTCAGCATGAGGACGTCGAGCTTGCCGTTCTCGCGTTCGAGGCGCTGGTCCACGTTGGCGAGGACGTCGGGGACGGGGACCACGCCGGACAGGTCGGGCGAGCTGTCGGCGAAGCAGGTGGGACAGCGCAGGTTGCAGGTCTCGGCGATGTCCTCCAGGAGGATGCAGGTGTGCTGGGTCTGCATCTCGGGCAGGCCGTCCAGGTAGGCGAGCGGGATCGGCGCGAAGTTGCCGCGTACGTCCGGCACGTGCTGCTTGGTGGGAGCGGTCCATTCCTCCAGGTAGGCGAGGATCTCCGGGTCCTCGTCGTAGAGGGTGCGGACCAGGCCGTGCTCGCGGCAGCCGCGCTCCAGCCACACCCGGCCGTCGCGTTCGGCCAGGTAGCCGCTCAGCCGCTCGACCCGGTCCAGGTCGCGGCCGTGGCAGTGCGGGCAGAAAGCGTTGACGTACCTGAGGATGCGGTCGCCCCGCAAACCCATCCCTGCGTTCATGTCATCACCTTCCGGACGATGAGGGGATCGTAGTAGCCGCGCCGCCAGCCGATCGCCAGCCTGATCGCCAGCAGCGGCAGGCCGGCCGTCAGGAACCACTGGGGCCCGGTCAGGCCGAGCCACAACGTCTCGTTCGCCCGGGTGAACTCCACGAGGAAGCGGAAGGCGGCGTACCCGGCCAGGTAGAGGGTGAACAGCTCGCCCGGTTGCGTGAGCCGCTTGCGCGCCCACATGAGCGCGGCGAACGCGGCGAGCTGGAAGACCACCTCGTAGAGGAACGACGGATGCATGGCCTGGCCGGTCAGGCATCCCGGGCACTCGGGGGTGGCCGGCGAGGCGTGCACGCCCCAGGGCAGGCCGGTGGGACGGCCCGGCGCCTCGGTGAGGTGGCAGCCGACGCGGCCGATCGCCATGCCGAGCGCGACGGCCGGGGCGAACAGGTCGCCGGTGCGCTCGCGGTAGCCGCTGATCCGCTTGGCGATCAGGACGCCCACGTACGCGCCGGTGAGGCCGCCGAGGACGCTGCGGGAGCCGTACAGCCAGAGGTCCTTGAGGTTGAGGGTCTCCAGCCAGCCCGCGAGCCGCATGCCGATGGCGCCGCCGACCAGGGCGCCGGTGACGGCGATCAGGGAGTGCTCGTTGAGCGCGCCGCGGCGGCGGGCCTCGCGGACGAAGACGACGGAGGCGGCGAGCACGCCGAGGCCGACGAAGATCTCGTGGTAGGGGAGCATCGGTCCGGTACGCGGCCCGTCAGACGTACAGGCCCGGGTTGAGACCCGTGCAGTAGCCCGCCGACACGATCGAGGCGAGCGCCCACCCCATCATCAGCCCGAGGCCCAGGCCGATCGACCACGACCTGCGCATCAGCAGGAGCGCCACCCCCGCCCCGAGCCCCAGCAGCGCCAGGAACCCGGCCGCCACCGCGATCGCGGCCGGATGCGACACGCTCAGCGCGACCAGAGCGACGATCACGTTGACCACGAAGTACCCGAAGAGGCCGGCGAACGCCAGCCCGACGATCACGCCCGTGTTCCGCGGCTCCCGTCCCGGGGGCGGAGGCGGAGGCGGAGGGAACGGCGGGGGTGGTGGCGGTGGTGGCGGTGGTGGCGTGCTCACTTCGCACACATTACGGACTCACATCCCCTCTGAGTAGTAAATGGCCGCCTGGACGCGGCTCTTCAGCCCCAGCTTGCCGAGCACCCGGCTGACGTGGGTCTTCGTCGTCGCCTCCGCCATGTCCAGCTCCTCGGCGATCTCGGCGTTGGACATGCCCCGCCCGATGCAGGCCAGCACCTCGCGCTCCCGGGGCGTCAGGCCGTCCGGCCTGCGGTCGCGGGGCCGCTGGTGACCGGTCACCGCGAAGGCGGCGATCAGCTTGCGGGTCACCGACGGCGAGATGAGGCCGTCGCCGCGCGCGACCAGGCGTACCGCCTCGACCAGGGAGTCGGCGTCGGTGTTCTTCAGCAGGAACCCGGCCGCGCCCGCCCGCAGCGCGCCGAAGACGTACTCGTCGAGGTCGAACGTCGTCAGGATCAGCACGTCGCAGACGCCCGCCAGCTCGCGGGTGGCCGAGATGCCGTCGAGCCGCGGCATCCTGACGTCCATCAGGACCACGTCGGGCCGCAGCTCACGCGCCATGGCCACGGCCTGCTCCCCGTCGCCGGCCTCGCCGACGACCTCGATGTCCGCGGTGCCGTCGAGGATCAGCACGATCCCGGCCCGGACCGCCGCGTGGTCATCGGCCACCAGCACCCGTACCGCCGTCACTGCCCGGCCTCCCGCGGAAACATCAAGCCGACCACCTGCGACGAGAACCCGCCCATGCCACCCTGCGCCCCCGCGCCCCGCTCGCCTTCCTCGGTCGGCAGAACGGCCACCACCCGCCACCCCGCTCCAGCGGCCCCCGCAGCCCTCGCCCTCGCAGTCTCCGCGTCCGCCATTCCCGGCTCAACGCCCCCCACCGCTTCCACGGTCCCCGCCGCTTCCAGGATCCCCGCCGCTTCCACGGCCCCCGCCGCTTCCACGATCCCCGCCTCGAAGGTGCCGCCGACCAGAGAGGCCCGCTCCCGCATCCCCACCAGCCCCGCCCCTGCCCCGGGCAGCCGCACCCGTTCCCGTTCTCGCATCCGTTCCCGTTCCCGTTCCCGTTCCCGCTCCGCGCCCGCGCCGCCGCCCACCGCGTTCCACACCCGCACGGCCACCCGCCCCACCTCGTACGAGACCACGACCTCGACCGGCGACTCCCCGTGCTTGAGCGCGTTGGTCAGCGACTCCTGCAGGATCCGGTACCCCGCCAGGTCGACGGCCGCCGGCACCTCCCGTACCGCTCCCTCGACCCGCAACGACACCCGCATCCCCGCCGCCGAGACCCGCTCGACCAGCGTCTCCGCGTCCACCAGCCGCGGCCGCATCGCCTCACCGACCGCCCGCTCCTCACTTCCCGCCCCGCTCCCGGCCTCGCTCCCGACGGACCCCCCTTCCTCGTCCTCCCGCTCCCGCAGCAACCCGATCATGGTCCGCATCTCCGCCATCCCCTTGACGCTGTTCTCCCGTACGGACTCCATGACCTTCCGCACCGTCCCCGGATCGAGGTCCTTCCGCGACAACGCCGCCGTGGACTGGATGGCGATGGCGCTGAAGTGGTTGGCGATCATGTCGTGCAGCTCCCGGGCCATCCGCGTCCGCTCGGCCACGACGGCCGCCCGCCGGTCGAGCTCCGCCAGCCGCGCCACCTGCTCGGCCCGCACCCGCTCCGCCGCCGCCCGATCCCGCTGCTCCCGCACCACCAGCGCGGTCATGACCGGCGTCACGAGCACCAGTCCCGCCTGCACCCCTATGACCGCCAGCGCCCGCCAGTCCGCCATGAGGAACCACGCCACGGCCCCACCCGCGACGGCCATGACCGCGGTGACCGCCAGCAACCCGCGCGCCAGCCGAGCCGGCCCGTAGAGCGCGGCCGCGTACAGATTGTCGGTGAACACCAGCACGGTCCCGAGAGACGGCCCCACGAACCCGTCCAGCACGACCGCCACCACCCCGAGCCCCAGCGAGGCGACCGGCGCCCGCCGCCGCACCAGCACCCCCGCGCAGGTGACGGCCAGCGGCCCGACCAGCACCCACTCAGGCACCCCCCGCTCGACCCGCGCCCCGCCCGCGATGAGCAGCACTCCCATCACGAACGCCAGCCCGGCCCCCCACGCAACCCGCCTCATCCCCCCATCCCACCACCCCCGCCCCCGCGCTGCCCTCCTGCACAAGAGCGGTCTCCCCCTACACCCTTCGACGTACCACGCCCCCCAGCCATCCCTCCCACCCGAGATCAAACCCGCAACCCGCCTCCTGACCTGGGCCGACACGGCCGACGAGCGCGAGATCACGCTTTATGGTTCGAGGCACTCCTCAAAACCCGCTATGCTTGCTTACGCAGCGAGCGGCCGTAGCTCAATGGATAGAGCATCTGACTACGGATCAGAAGGTTA
The DNA here is from genome assembly GCF_040802095.1 of Nonomuraea sp. NPDC050783. Classification (NCBI taxonomy): domain Bacteria; kingdom Bacillati; phylum Actinomycetota; class Actinomycetes; order Streptosporangiales; family Streptosporangiaceae; genus Nonomuraea; species Nonomuraea sp. NPDC050783. Next base: position 8,745 of record NZ_JBFAHK010000022.1, on the reverse strand, counting down.
GGGGTTCGAGTCCTCTCGGCCGCGCTCCAGGTCAAAGGCCCTCCGGGATCATCCCGGAGGGCCTTTTTCGTGCCCATACAGCAGCGTTGTACAGCAACGCCGCCGAAGCTTAACCGTCTGATTCGGCGGTCAGACGCTCGTTCAGCCGGTCGAGCGCCTTGCGGGTCTCGGGGCTTGGCACCTGGGTGTACACATCCATGGTCATCGAGATCTGCGAGTGGCGCAGGATGCGCATCGCCACACGCGGATGGACGTCGAGAGCAGCCAGGAGCGAGGCGCAGGTGTGCCAGGTGTCGTGCACCCGGATGCGCGGGACGCCTGCTCGTCGGCAGTGACTCTCGAAGGCCCGGTTGAAGTTGCGCGGCTCGATCGGCGTGCCGGTGCGTGTCGTGAACGTCAGGTCCGAGCTCTTCCACTCGTCCCCAGCCGTCTTGCGTGCCTCCTCCTGGACGCGCCGGCGGTGCTTGAGGGCCGAGACGCACAGGCCGAAGAGTGGCAGCGAAGCGGTCGAGTCCTCTGTCTTGGTGGTGTTCCGGTGAAGGAGCCGGCCACCGACCCGGGTGAGCTGGCGGGAGATCCAGAGCTGTTCGCCGACGAGATCCACGCTGTCCCACGTGAGACCAAGGACCTCTCCTCGACGGAGGCCCAGGACGAGGATGAGCACGTACGCCGCATAGAGGGGGTCTTTGGTCTCCCGCAGGTGTTCGAGGAACCTCCGGGCCTCATCCACTGTCCAGACCGTGTTCTGGCGCTTCTTCTTGGTCTTGCCGGCGCTCGGAAGCGTGGTCAGCGAGGCGACGTTCTTCGTGACCAGTTCTTCCCGCAGGGCGTGGCCGAGCGCTGACCGCAGGACCCTCCGGATGCCAGCGATGCTGTTGCGCGACAGGTAGCCCTTGCAGCACTTGCCCATAGAGCAGCACCGCCGCTTACCTTCGGGCCGCTTGTGATCCTTTCGCTGGGCGCAGCAGGTGCAGAGCGTGGGCAGGGTGTTGAGCCAGCCTTGCACGTCGCGGACGGTGAGCTTGTCGAGGCGCTTCTTGCCCAGGCCGGGGACGATGTACAGCCGAACGAGCGGTTCGTACGCCACGTAGGTCGTAGGCTCACGGTTGGGCTCGATGACCTCGGCGAGCCAGCGCGTGAGGAAGGCGGCCACCGTCTCGTGCTTGGTGGCCACCGGTCCCTTCCGGGCCTGCTCGTGAAGCTTGAGCCACTTCTCGTGAGTCTCCTCGCGAGTCTTGCCGTACGCCCATTTGCGAGTGCGCTTGCCCTCTGGCGTGGTGACCCAGACGTAGCCCGCCCAGCCGTCCTTATAGGGGAAGATCGAGCCTTCCCCGTTCGATCGCTTGCCCATCAGGCGGCCTCCTCACATAGACGAGCGATGTAGGCGTCCAGCGCGGATGACGGGATGCGGCGGCAGCGGGCGCCGACTCGGATGGACGTGAGTTCGCCTGAGCGGATGAGGTTGTAGAGCGTCCACCGGCTGACCTTCAAGACGGCCATCGCTTCCGGGACGGTGAGCAGTTCAGCGGTCATGCGGTCCCCCGGGATGTGGTGCCTGCCGGCCAGTGATGGCGGCGGCGAGAAGCTGTTCTCCAGCGGAAAGGCCCTGTCCGGCGTACTGCCAGTGGGCAATGACCAGGACGGTGTCCTCCTCGAACAGCGGGAGCCGTCCGTTGGTGATCTCCTCGGTGCGCATGTGTTCTTCGCGGGCGGCACGCAGGGCACCGAGGGTGGTGGAGTAGCGGCGGCTCTTGGTGGAGAAGTGGCCGCGGAAGCCGAGCATGTGTGCCCAGTGGGTGAGTCTCAGGTCGGTGAGGCGGGGTTGGCTGCCGAGGCGCATGCAGGCGTCGATGAGGCGGCGGGCGTGGTCGCGGATGGGCAGGGCGTCGAGGTTGTCGAGCGGTTGGATGCGGCGGTCCAGGGTGCCGACGCATTCGGCGGCCTTGGTGGCGTACTTGGCGATGTAGGCGGCGACGGCTTGCTCGGTGAGGTCGCCGGTCATAGAGATGGGGCGGATGTCGAGCTGTGTGCCCCATCGGAAGGTTCTGCTCAGTGGCTTGACCTCGGCGGTCACGACGGCAGCCGCGTGCTGGACCGCTTCGGCCAGGACGTCGGCGGCGGCCCAGGCCGGCGGTGGCGAGTTGGGGCCGTCTGGCCCATCGAGGCGGATGACGGCGTGGAAGTGGACGACACCGCGCCGCTGGTACTCGGCGACCTTGGCGAAGGCGATGCTGACGTGTTCGCCCAGGGCCTTGACGGTCAGGCCGTTCAGCCTGGCGAAGCGGCGGCGGAGAGCCAGGGTGAAGCGGCGCCACAACTCTGGGCTGACGGCGTTGAACAGGACCGAGCCCTCGTAGTCGTAGCAGTCCGGGCACAGCGGCTCGCCGAGCCTTGGGTCGTCGGGGCTGTGCCGTTCGTTGCAGGACATGACGCGGCCGTGCGGGCAGGTCTGGGCGTTGCGGCGGGCGTGGCAGGGCAGGACCTTGCCGTTCTTCTCGCGTGGCACGTGGACGGCCCCGAAGGACGGTGCGGTGAGGGTGACGAACAGACACGGGTGGCTGCTGACGGTCTCGGGCACGCCCTTGCCACCGATGAGGCCGGCGCGAACGAGCTGGTAGGTGTCGGCGCGGTAGACCTCGGCGCAGGCCGGGCAACGGGTGGCGCGGCGGGTCTTGCACGGGACGCGCAGGACGCCGTCCGGTTCGCGGTTGGTGGTGTAGCGGTGGAGCAGTTGGCCGGTGGCCTGGTCGTAGTGTTCGACCTTGCCGCGCAGGTGGATGGGCTGTCGGCAGCCGCCGGCGCGCTTGATCTGGTGAGCCCAGCGGTCGTAGTCGGGTTGGTGGAGCCGGTGGATCATTCCAGCCACGGCGTGGCTGCGGGCAAGGTGGGGCAAGATGGGTTCCGTCCTATCCAGATGCTGGTGTGGATGGCCCCCGGCCTGGCGCGGATCTTGGCGGATGTGTGGCCAGGCGGGGGGCGCTACGGCTATGCGCCGTGGTTGTCGATGCCGCTGCCGTGGCAGTCGGCGCAGGTCTGGTCGTCGATGAGGCCGGTGCCGTTGCAGGTGCAGCAGCGGTAGTGGTTCGTGATCTCGTTCATGGCGGTGGCCCTTTCACGAGCCGGATGTGCGTCGTTGCTTCAGGCGGGATCGGGCTTGATGCAGCCGTAGTAGCTGCGTTCGGCGTCGTGGCGGGCGCGAGCGGCGGCCAGGACGGCTACGGCGCGGTACTCCACCGGCCCGAAAAGGACCGAGGTGGCGTAGTGGCCGTACGGCGAGTCCTCGTGGTCGATTCGGGAACCGGCGAGACCGGCGATCCGGTCGATCTCTGCGCACATGTCGGCGTCGCTGTCGTTGTCGGGAAAGTGGTGGACGGTGACGCTGGGCGAGACGGGTACGTCGGGGTGGGCTTCGAGGAAGGCGGCCAGGTCGAGCAGGCCGTTGATGAGAGCGGCGCGACGGTCGTTCATGGCAGTCCCTTCAGCGGGCGTCTGGAGTGGAGTGCAGGGTGCGGAGCAGGTCGGCGGCGAGCTGGTCTGATACGCCCAGGTGGGCGCGGATGAGGTCAGCGGTGACCGGGCCGCCGCGCCTGGCGAGATGTTCGTCGGCCACGCGGCGGGCGTACTCGACCAGGGCCGGATCGAGTGCTGGAGTGTCGGGCTGGCGGTCGGGTTCGCGGGTCAGGGCCGGACGGTTCGGGACGTCGGTGACGACTTGGGACGTCTCTGTGGTCGGTGAGGACGTCTGCGGGCCGTCCTGCGCTGGGCCGGTGGCGCGGCGTTCGAGCATGGAGACCGCGACGAGGAAGGCGCCGGCCGGAGTGGCGGCGGTGATCCAGCCCCAGACGGTCGGTGTGGCTTGGGCGAGGTTGGCGGCCAGGGACAGGATGATCCCGCCGGTCAGGACCAGGACGGGCCAGGAGGCCAGCCCGCGCCGGGTGCGGCCGGTCTTCTTGTCCCGTTGGCGTTCGCGGGCTGCCATGACGCAGGTGAGGTCGATGCAGATGGCGATGGCCCAGGACATCCAGCCGGTCTGTCCGTGCTGGCTGGCGGTGTCGCGGATGTGGGTGAACGAGCCTGCCCCTGCGATGAGGGCCAGGACGAGGACGGGACCGGTGTTGAGCAGCCAGGCGGCGAGGTGACGCATCTCGACCCCCTTCCGGTGTCGGTTCAGGCCGTCTGCTGGTCGGGCGTCTCCATGGGTTGGGCGGTCATGACGTCCGCCCAGGTGGGTGCTTGGCCGGCATAGGTGCGGGCGGCGTGTTCGGCCACCTGCTCGCTGACGTGGAAAGATCGGGCGCGATACCACTGGCCGTCTTGCGAGGCGACGATCGCGACGCCCGGTGTCTCGGCGGCGATGGCGCGAGCGGATACGAGCGCGGCCGGGTCGAGGTCGCCGAGGGTCATAGTGGCGGTCTCGGGGTCGTTGACCCGATGGCAGATCCGGCCTGAGCACTGCGCGCGGAGCGCTGTCACACCTGGCCCGAGGTCGGAGCCGATGCGCTGGCCGCAGCAGAACAGGTAGATGCCGAACGCCCTGCCGAGCTGCGCCACTCGAAGCAGCGCGGTCGAGGTCTTGGCGATCTCGTCCTTCTCCGACTTGTCGGCCATCAGGTACAGCTCGGCCAGCTCGTCCACCAAGACCACGACCGGGGCGGGCCGCAGGTGAGGCGGGAGCTGCCAGATGTTGCGGGCCGAGGTCATGCGGCACACGCCCATCCGGTCGGTCATTAGCGCCACCAGGTCGTCCAGCAGCCCGCCGCACTCGGCGCGCGTGGTGGCCAGCGCGGACAGCCGTTTCGCGTACGGGGTGAATTCGACCCCGCCCTTGAGGTCGAAGCCGACCAGGGCGACCGGCTGCGGCGCGAGGCCGACGATGAGCGCGTTGGCCAGGTTGGACTTGCCGGACTGGGTGGCTCCCGCGTTGATCCAGTGCGGGACGGTGCGGAAGTCGATGACCCAGGGCTTGCCGGTTTCCAGCCGTCCCACGGTGACCTTGAGCAGTTCGGTGGAGGGTGGCAGCTCATCGACCTTGACCAGCGGATCGCGCAGGGTGACGGCGAGCCGTACCCGTCCGGGCTTGTGGGAGGAGACGCGTACGGCGTGCACGCCCCAGGAGTGCGCCAGCCGTTCGGCTGCGTCGGCGTAGTCGGCCGGGATCTGTCCTTCCAGGGTGTGCAGGGTGACCCGCCAACCGTGCCGGGTGGGCAGGGGCAGCCACATGAACGGTTTGGTGTCCACGGCGATGCGCTGCCACTTGCGCCTGACCCGGACGACGCCGGTCGAGGCGACCAGACCGGGAACAGTGGTGAACCAGAAGCGCTGCCGCTTCTTGGTGAGGTTGCAGCCGAGGGCGACCTTGCGCCAGGTCGCCCGAATGGTGATGGCCGTGATCGGAAAGCCGATGACGAGCCAGAACGAACGGTAGTGCCAGTGCCGCCAGGCCCAGAGGCCGGCCGCGACGGCGGCCAGGACCCCGAGCGCCGCGTAGAACTGGTCAGACACTGGCGGCCTCCTGCTTCGGGAGCAGGGCGGTCGCGCGGTAGGAGATGCCCCAGCGTCCGGCGATCTCCCAGACGTAGCCGAGCAGTCCGACCGCGTTGACGGCGTCGCCGGCCTTGATGGGCGGTTCGCCGGTGATGCCGATCTTCACGAGTTCGATCCGGCCGAACTCGTCCTCCACCGACACGGTGACCTCGTAGACGGTGTTGCCGTTCTTGTCGGTCTTGATCTCGCCGGTGTCCTTGTTGAGCACGCGCGGGCGCGGGGCCTTCACGCAGGTGATGGTGAGCTTGCTGACGTCCACGGGGATGGGGACGGTACGCATGGCTGTTTGACCTCTCGCCGGCCTGTTGATCAGGCGTTTCAGGACGAGGGAGGCCGTGCCGTCAGCTCGGAGGCGATAGCATCGAAGCGCCAACTAGGGTGCTAACGCATCCGGCCTGGGCGGGTCTCCCGCTCAGGCCACTTTCATGTCGTGGCCCTCTCTCCGCCTTTCGTGAGCGGACCTCCTTGATCCACCCCTGAAACGCGAAGAGCGTTCGTGCTGGGCTGCCGCCCTCCGACTACGGAGAGTTCCAGCTACAACACGAACGCTACCCGATACCGAGAGTAACTGCTAGTACTTAGAGTACTTGTCCACGTACTTTTTCTACGCGCCCACTCGGTCAGCCAGCTCCCGCAGCTCGGACGAGACCGGGTCCTGCATCGAGGCCAGATCAGAGACGAGCTGCCGGACCACCCGGTGATTACGGATCTGCTCCGGCGCGACGGCCTCCGCCTCCAGCAACCGGGCCACCGCCTCGTCCACCTGCCGACGCTGCGCATGAGCCCGCGCGAGATCCACCGCCAGCCGCGCCCGCCGCTCCGCCGACAATGTCGAGGTGTCCACTGCGGCCCCGACCCGCAGCGCGTGCCCGGCGTCACCCACCTCCACCGCCACGGCCACCTCGTGCAGCGCCACGTTGGCCGGCCCGAACTCGGTGTTGTAGTCGTTGCGTCCCTCGCCTACCCGCGCCGCCATCTCACGCGCCCGCGACAGGTGCTCGTAGGCCACATCGGCCTGATTGAGCCGCGCGGCCGTCACCGCCCGCTGCAAGGTCAGCCCGCCCCACAATGACATCGCCGCCACATTGCCCTGATCGGTGAGGAACCACAGCGCTTCAGCAGCGGTACGCGCCGTCTCCTCCACCTGATCGAAGTGCCGCGCGCCCAAGAAGACAAACCCCAGCCGGAACGCCCCGGCCGCCATCATCAACGGGTTGCCGGCGCGCTCGGCCGCGCTGATGGCCCGGTCCGCCGCGATCCACGCCGCCTCCGGCTCGCCCAGCTTCGCCAGCGACGCCGAACACGCCTGGTAGGTCACCGCCAGCAGCTCGAACAACTCGGCCTGCCGCTCGACAGGCGCGGACCTCACCGCGTTCTCCAGCGTCGGGACGAGTCCGCGCAGCAGCTCCGTCAGCTCGACGTAGCGGCTTTCGTGCGTCAGCTCCCAGGCGTGATCGACGCGCGGCTTGAGCTGGTCGGTCGGCGGGACCGGCGTGGCGTGCAACATGGCCTGCAACGAGTGCGCCCCGGACAGCACCAGCCGCAGCCCGGCCGTCCCCGGCATCTCCTCGGTCGTGGCGGCGACCACGGGCGCCTCTGCGGCCAGCTCGGAGAGGGGCACGTCCAGCGTCTCGGCGACCTTCTCCAGCACGGACATGCGATCGACCTTGCGCACGCCCCGCTCCACCTGCGAGATCCACGCCACCGAGCGATCCACCAGCCGGGCCAGCTCGGCCTGCGACAGGCCACGCCGCTTGCGCTCCTGGGCGATGCGCCGTCCGAGCGCCCGCTGGTACTCCATGCTCACGACGTCGTGCCCTTCCCGCTCAGCAGATCCAGCCAGTCGACCTCGATCGAGGCCAGCAACTCCTCCCGAGCCGCCAGGAAGCGCCTGGTGTGCTCGGTCTGCTCGTGTGCGTCGAAGGCGTCGCGGTCCCGGTACAGCTCGTAGAAGATCCGCTGCAGCGGCTGGCCGTCCACCCGGTGCGAGGCGTACACGATCGTGCCGGGCTCGTGCTTGCGGATCGCCTCGATTGTCTCACCGACGAGGGTGTCGAACGCCGCTGCGCTCTCCTCGTCCTTGCAGGTGAATCGCACCATAAGTCCGAACATGTACGCCCTCCTGGCTCGCCGTCACGGACTGGGATCTCGGTTTCTCTACTCGACCAGTACTTATTGTGCGGCGCAAGTACATCAAGTCGCTTGTACTTGAAGTATAGCACTAGTACTTTAAGTATTGATAGCGATTGCCAGTGCTTCGACCTGCACGAACGCAAGGAAACGGCGATGTCTTCAGCGCTGAACAGCCCCGCCGAGATCCACCAGTGGTGTCGCAACTTCCCCGGCACCCTTGACCAGATCCGGGCCGCCCGCCACTTCGTCGCCGACTACCTCGGAGAGCGCCCCGAAACCGACACCGCCCGCCTGGTGATCTCCGAACTCGCCACCAACGCCATCCGCCACACCCGAAGCGGCCTGCCAGGCGGCCGATTCGGCGTCACCGCCCTCGCCGGCAGCAGCCTGCTGATCCTCGCCGTCCTCGACGAAGGCGGCCCCACCGCCCCACACCTACGTCAGGCCCAAGACGAGGACCAGAACGGCCGCGGCCTCCACCTCATCGACACGCTGACCACACGCTGGGGCATTCACGGCGACCAAGCCGGCCGCACCGTCTGGGCACTCATCCCCCTGACTCCCACCGGACCAGGCACATGAAGAACTGCCTATCGCCCCACGTCCCCAAGCCCAGGCCGAACTGCACCCGCCTGGACTGGCTGCCAGCCCGCGACGATCGACACAGGACCCTCGCCTGGACCTGCGACTGCGCCGACGTCGTCTATGAGCTCTGCGCCGCAGGCGGCCAAACCTTCCTCCGCCGCACTCATCAAACCACCGGGACGACGTCCGAGACCCGCCGCATGAACACCCGAGAGGGACATGCCACCTGGCAGGCGCTGCTCAAAGGTCACGCCCGGTAGAGGCGAAGCAACTTCGGTACCCGGCATCCGCTCAAGATCATTCAGCTGACGCTTGTTGTGGATGAGAACTTTCTCTACGTCTTCAAGCCGCCGCCCGTTGGGCGGCGGGCGGCTGGGCGGTCCGGGCGGGCGTGCGGCCTCTCCGGGCCGGTCCCGCCCGGCCACCCCGCCGCAAACAGGCAGAGGGCAGCAACGGTGAACGACCGCATCACCTACAAGGGCG
>NZ_JBFAHK010000021.1:0-158500 GCF_040802095.1 Nonomuraea sp. NPDC050783 | reverse complement strand
CGAGCATCACATGATCGAGAAAAGGACAGCCTCATCGGCCCTGCTGAGGACCGCTGTGGCATAGAACCGTCTCCACGTTTTCAGGGGATTGACAGGTTCGAGATGCCGCCAATGCTCGAAAGTCAAGGGAAGCAGTCTGACCGGCGAGCACCCACCTGGTGCCAGGGGATCGCGACCATCGACCCAAAGGAAGGCGATGCTGAGCAGCGGCTCGCCGTCGGGTCCGAGATGGCCTATGTCCCACATAGGCCGGAGCCCTTTACCAGGGGCAACGGGCTTTGTGCGGCACCCGTTCTCTGCTGAGGCAAGGCAGAGCTCAGCCCGGATGGCGCCATTGCGGGCTTCGGCGCGTCGCCATTCGCACCAAGCGACGTCTCCGCTAAGCCACATCAGGCGCGCGGCATCCGCCAACAGATTCCAGAACTGGGGTGGCTGTGGATGCGCGTCGCCGAGCTCTTCGAGAAGGAGAAGAGCCGTCTCCCACTCGTCATGCTTCAGGTACTCCAGCACGTCGGCCACGCCGATGCCGTTTTCCTCAGTTCGGACGTCGGCAGGGCAGAGGCGAGCGGCCTTGAGAAGAAGAGAGTCCTGGGCGTCCACAACCCGATTGTGCTCCATGAGCGGAGCGATCTTCCGCTACGTCGGCTTCCTCGCCGAGGGCGGGCTGATGCGCTGCTCAGACCTTTGAACTTGGAGCGGGTGACGGGAATCGAACCCGCGCTGTCAGCTTGGGAATTGCATTGATCACGGCCTGTAGGGCCGCTGAGCAACGCGTGAGCCCCGTCATGAGTGACCGTAGTTGCCCCCTCGTCACCCCGGTTAATGTCCCGCTAATGGCCCGGCGAACTGCCTGTGCGCCGGGCTGCTGTGAACCTGCGGCCGTCTGCTACTCCTCGACGGTCCATCCTCGGTCGAGGCTGCGGAGCAGTTCCCGAACCAGTCCTCGCGCCTGTGTGTCGTGCTCTGCGATGGTGCGCATCGTGTCGGCTGCTTGCTCTACCCGCTGCATGATGGCGGGGATGACCTCGACTCGATGTCCGTCCTGATCTGTGTACGCCTCGAAACCTGGTTCGGGTTGAAAGCACCCCCACCAGTCCAACAAGACGCATAGGGCGGTGTTCCTTGGCGCACCCGGACAGGTGGAGATGACGTGCAGCAATACATCTGTGCCTGCGACGGCGGCCGGGTAGAGCGTGCCAGCGTGATCATTGCCGACGACTGAGCGAATACCACCGCCCCGATCCTTGTCAGCCCATGTCGTCCGCATCAAGGCCCTGAAAGCCTCGACCACACATTGGGGCGAGTACCACTTCGGGCCGGGAATTGCAGCCCAGTCCACAAATTGGAGATCCACGAAGGCCAGGGTACGAGGAGGATCACGCCCGTGGCCTTATATACACGGCGCGTACAGTTGCCCTCCTGATCACCCCGTCTGCTGTCGACCCGCCCGAAGGGGAAGCGGGCCAAGGCCGCCGGGTCCAGGTGGAGCGCCCAACTGGACGAACGACCTGGACCCGGCGGCCTTGGTCTGCTCGGCTTGTCCCGGGTCGATGGCGGACGAGATGATCAGGCTTCCACCTCAGCCACTTACGGACCTCAGGCCACGCGCGATCATCCCGGAGCCGGAGTGCCCCCGCCAGAGGCAAGTTTTCTGTTTGGGTCGCGTCCAGTATGCCTCCGGTATATCTTGGGCTTGCTTACGCAGCAGTGCCTCTACCACCCTCTGTACGCCGCCTCCGACGTGGCTCTTCGTGGAACTCACCATCCCACGAGAAACAGAAGTTGCATTGCGGCGGAAGCTTGTTCTAGGCAGCAAAGCGCTTCAGGCGCCCGCTGGTGCGATGTCGGAGATCGCCTAGTAGCGGGCAGTCCGGGGCGCTTTTTTGCTTGAGGAAGGAGGGAAGATGGGTCTGCCTGAAGAACTCGGACGGACGGCCCGGTTCGCTGCAACGAACTGGGGCCGCACCGTCCGAATGTGCCTGCTGCTGCTAGCTCTGGCTGTAGCAGTCGGCACCTTTGTTGCGGTCAGGAACTTTCCCTTGATTACCTGGTGACAGTTCCGTCTTACGTGTTGCGTGCATGCACTATGTCTGTGCATGCACGCAACACTCTGCTCTAGAGGCTAGCGGAAGTGCTCGCGTGTTGGATGCGTACTCAGCGAACTTCGGCGGCCTGAAGATAGTGCATCTTTGTGCAGGCGACGTTGTCCCGGCCAACATGCACGGCGGCTAGCGTAAATGCTTGCATCTTGGTCGCGAACGTTGAGGCGCTGCATCCGCGAGGGCAGGACGATGCCCAGCGCGGCCCGAGTGGCGGGTGCGCGCGAGAACGGCCTCCAGGCCGCACGCGCAGCGCGCGGCCCGCAAGCTCGGGCCGCGCGGCGGCGCACGCGCCGCCGCCTTGATCCCTATAAGGCCAATTCGGCAAGCTCTGCGAGTGCTCGCTTCCATGGGTAACTGGCCATGCGGTCGCCTCCGGAACTCGGAGCATGGGGCTCGAACTGGTCGGGGCCGAGTAGGACGCGGATGCCCTCGGCGCGTAGGTCTTCGATGCTGCGGCGGAAGGGTGCGCGGGAGGCAAGAGCGCTGTTGACGAAGGGCAACACCACGACGGGGATGCCCAGACCTGGAGCTTCGGAGAGGATGCCTAGGGCGTAGGTGTCGGCGATGCCCTGGGCGAACTTGTTGATCGTGTTGTAGGTGGCGGGGGCGATGATGATGGCGTCGGCGCGGGGGGAGCGGGGTTCGCCTGGGTTGCGGTAGTGGCTGCGGACGGGGCGGCCGGTTTGCTGTTCGAGCTGGCCCACGTCGATGAAGTTCAGCGCGGATGGTGTGGCGATGAGCTGGACGGTCCAGCCGTCGTCCTGGGCGAGGGTGACGAGGCGGCCGACGTCGGCGGCCGGGCCGGCGGCGCACACGATGATGTAGAGGACCTTGCCGGACGAGGTCACGCGCTGACTCCCAGGGAGGCGGCATACTCGCGCGCTTCACGGCGCACGCTGATCGGTGCGGTGGCCAGAATGTCGCGGACGAGGCGGTGGGCGGCGGCGCGGCCGGTGACTTCTTCGGGGGCCAGGTCGCCGGCGGCGCGCAGGATGTGCAGGGCCTTGTCGTGCTGGCTGCGCATGAGGAACGCGCGGGAGGTGTCCAGCAGGAGGGTGGCCTTGCGTTCGTTGATGGGGAGCTGGTCGATCTCGACCTGGCGGGCGTAGTCGATGGCGGTGCCGGCGTCGCCGAGTCGCAGGGCGACGTTGACGCGGTGGCACAGGACGTTGTTCGGGCCGAACGCGGTCCACCGGTGGTTGCCTTCGTGGCCGAGTCGTCGGCCCGCCTCGGTGGCTTCGTCGAGCAGTTCGGCGATGGTGTGGCGGTTGCCGCTGTGCGTGGCGGCGATGGCTCCCCGGAGCAGGAGTGATCCGTAGATGGACAGCTCGTCGGGGGACGGGGCGGTCAGGTCGACGTCCATGCGGATGGCGGCCGTGCGGGCGGTGTCCGTGGCGGCGGTGTGGTGGCCGCCGTCCATGAGGGCGTGGGTGATGATGCGGGCGCTGGAGCCGATCATGAGGGGGCTCTGGCTGGCGTGGGCCGCTTGGACGCTGCGGTCGGCGGCGAGCCAGGCCAAGCCCTTGTCCTCCTGTTTGAGCAGGATCGAGGCGGCCACGTGGTACGCCTCGGCGGCGAGGGCCTGGGCTCGTAGCAGGGCGTCTCCGTCCAGGGTCGTGCATGCGGTGCGGAGGGTGCGCAGGAGTTCCGGGAGGGTGGCGGTCACCTGGGAGTAGCGGCAAGCCTGGTAGTCCTGCTTGGCCGTGGCGACGGCGGTGGTGAGGGCCTTGAGGTCCACGGGGCCGTCCGCCGGTGCCGAGTGATCGACGAGGATGGCTGCCAGGCGTTCGACGGAGCCGGCCGGGTCCGTCACGCTTTCCGATGGTCCGAGAACGGCATTGAACAATGCTGCTCCGGTGAGTCCGACGAATTCCCGGCGTCGCACGTCGTTCTCGTCCTCCCCCAGCGCGGCGAGATCTACGGAAAGAGTCTCCTTCGCGAGATTAGCAACCGGGCGGGAGCTGGAGAGAGTGGCGCGACTTCGCCGGGTGCGGGTGAAGCCGAGTTCTTCCAGGCTGCGGCCGGTGACTTCCTTGACGGCCAGTCTGTACGGCTCGTGCGGCCACCTGACCTCGCCCGCCTCCCACCGCCGGATGCGTTCCTCGTCGCAGGTCAGGCCGTGTCTGATGCCGTTCTCGCTCAGGTTGATCAGCTTCGCCAAGTCCGTACGCGTCAGTTCCGCTTCCTCGCGCCATGTCCGGAGCTGCACGTTCGGTGTCGGCTTTGTCATGGTGGCTGCTTTCCGATGGGGGATCGAAAAGGGGTATTTGGGGGGCCGTGTTAGAGGGTCCCGTTGAGCGGCTTTGCCGGTGGACTTGCCATCAACCAACAAGGTACGTCAGGCGGCTACCTCGATCGCGAGGAATGCCGAATGGGCGAGGAGATGGCGACGGTGATCCGGCCGGACGAGACCAGCGAGACGCGGCCGTGCTCGGCATGTCGGGGACGCGGAATGAAGTCACGCACCTCGCGGCGCGCACTGCTCGTGGCTGATGAGGAATTCGACTCGGTGATGGGTGGCGAACGGGTGTGTCTCGACTGCCTCGGAGAAGGCCAGGTCGAAGGGAGCGAGAAGTGAACTCGATCATGCAGATGATGCCCGAGCTTCGCAGACACCAGGAGAACGCCCAGAAGCTCATGCAACTGCGGGATCAGCTCGTGGGGCTCGGCGTGCCGGCCGAGCTGCGCGACAACGACAGCACGTTGATGGTGCCGCGCCCTGAGCCGGGACTGCCCCTCTGGGTGGTCATCGAGTACGCCGGCACCTTCTACGCATGGGATGACAATCGCCAGCGGCACCCTGTCTTCGATGCTCAGGGGGCCGCGCTGGTACTGGTCGCCGCCATAGGCGACCGCCGCTGAGACGGGCGCGGCGAGGCGGTGAACCCGTGAAAGGGGAGCCTTGGAGGGCCTGCCCCGCCTCGTCGCGTCTTGGCTCCCCGGCAGACAGAGCCGTCCATTCCGGGCGGTCCCCTGGTCCGAACGCGCCCGCCGCCCGTGACTGTCTGCCGGGGCCCCATTTCCGGCTCCCCGCCGAGGTGGCCCCATGGACAACGGGTGATGGAGCGGTCTAGGCTCCACTTGGTCAATCAACCTGTCGGGTGCAGGACGGTCATCATGGCGCTAGAGTCCGTGCCGCCGAAGTACGCACAGCTTGTGCAGAACCTTCAGCGGCGTATCGAGGCGGGAACCTACCCTCCGGGGTCGCTCCTGCCGAGCGAGAACCAACTGATCCAGGAGTTCGGGGTCTCCCGGCCGACCGTGGTCGCCGCTCTGCGCGTCCTGCGCGAACAGGGATGGATCGACTCCCAGCAGGGCAAGGGCCGTTTCGTACGCGGTCGTCCCGCGCTCGCGTCGGCGGAACGAACCCGGCCGGGGCAGGCATACCTCCTGGCCGCCGAGACCGAAACGGACGGCGAGGTCATCGAGACCGGCGCGCTCACCGCGCCCAACCGGGTCGTGGCGCTGCTCGAACTGCCTGCCAAGAGCAAGGCGTTCCTGCGGAGAAGGCTGATCAGGCGGGACGGGGAGCCGACGGAGGTCGTGTCGCTCTGGCTGCCCTCGGAGCTGTCGCAGGGCACCGACCTGACCAGCGCCGGCCTGCTGTCAGAGGGGCTGCGCGAGCACCTGCATGCGCGTAAGGGCGTGCGCTTCGATCACGTGGTTGAACAGATCATCTCCCGCATGCCTACCACTGCCGAGATGAAGCAGCTCGGCATGCCCAAGAACGTGCCTCTGCTGGTGGTCTTCGGGACCGTGCGCGAGGCGTCGGGGCGTCCGCTGGCGGTGGTGGAGGTGTTGCTGCCTGCGGATCGGCACGAGCTGGAGGACGCCTATCCCATCGGTTAGCAGAGTGTTCCCTACAGGGCCCGCATAGGCACTTGACCTATCAAGCGGGCTCTTCTTATGTCGAACTACTTGCTAGATTAAGTGACTAGCACTCGACAGTAGGAGAGCACATGGCCTTACAAGGTCCGATCCCCGTCGCCTTCCAGCAGGTCTTCCCCGCCGGCTGCTACGCCGTGGGCGAGGTCGAGCCGGTACGCGACTTCGACGCTTCCACGAGCGGCCGGGACGTCCAGGCACGCGACAAGCAGACTCAAGAGCCGGTCTGGCAGATCGCGGTCATGGACGCCGACCCCACCGTCAAGGCGTCGCAGAAGACGGTCGCGGTCAAGGTCGTCTCCGCCACCCGGCCGGTGCCCCCGGCGGCGATGTCCGGGCTGCCGTTCACGCCGGTGGAGTTCGACGGCATGACCGTCACGCCGTACGTCAACCAGCAGGGACGGTTGGCGTACTCGATCAGGGCGCGCGAGATGCGCGCTCCCCGCCCGGCCACTCGGCACGCCGTCACGAGCCGAGAGGACGCGGCGTGATGAGCGGCCGGAACAAGCGACCCACGAGCGTGATCAACCTCAACACCTCGGCCGGTGCCCGTGCCGAGAACCGTCCGTACCGGCTGCGCACGCCGGTGCTCCTGCTCGACTTCGGCACCACGTCGGTGCTGGTCACCACCTCTGCCGCCACCCGCGTCACGGCCGGTGACGTCGAGTTCGCCCGTCAGCTCGCCGAGCAGGCGGCCGGGTTCGCCGCCTCCGTGGAGCGGATGTTCTACCGGGGCGTGCCGTCCGGGCAGGCGGTGAGCGAGCAGTGAACGACCAGCCGTACACGTACGTCACGGTGTCGCTGCGCCCGGACTCCACGCCGCGCGTGACCGTCTCGTTCTACACGTCCGACCTGCGGGTCAGCGCGGGGACGCTGGTCACCAACCCTCGCCCGTACCTGGAGCTCAGCTCCCGCGAGGCCAACGTCCACGTCTCCACCACGGGAGCCGGGCCGGTCACCGACGCCGATTTGTCCACCGCCCGCGAGATCTTCAACGCCGCCGCTCGCTACCTCGCCGACTGCGAGCGCCTGCACATCTGCCAGTCGGCGGCCTGAGCCACGCAAGCGGGGCCGCCAGAAGCGGCTACTTCCGGCGGCCCCCGGTTCTCCCCTGACTCCACATCACGAGAGGCACCACGCTTATGTTCAAGCGGCTTCCCGGTGACGAGGCGCGCAACCTTGTCACCACGACCCCGGACACGGCCGTGGTCTTCCGCCCGGCCGTCGTCACCACCCCTGCCATCCTCACCATCCTCATCCTGGGCAGCCGGTTGCTGGTGAGCCTGGTCCGCACCGTCCGGCGGCACCCCGTCGCCATGATGGTGCTGGCCGTGCCCTGCGTGCTGGTCTGGATGTACGGCTGGCGCGTCGCCGCGCTGCTGTCCGCGCCCGTCCCCTCGGGCCTCGTCGCCTGGGCGCTGGCCGATCGGGTCTCCTTTGCCCGGCTCGTCGGCCGGCGGCTGCTCGCCTGGTGGCGGCTCGTCTGGGTCTACCGTCGCCACTGGCAACCGGTGATGGTCGTCTCCGGGCTCGGCCGGCACCTGCGCGGCCGTGACTATCTGCCCCGGCTCGTCAAGGTCACCTGTACGACGTGGGCCGATCGGGTCACGGTGCGCATGCTGGACGGGCAGGCGGTCAAGGACTGGACCGACCGCGCCGACCACCTGGCGCACGGCTTCGGCGCGCCCTCCTGCCGCGTCTCGATCGTCAAGGCCGGTTGGCTGCTGCTCACCTTCCCCCGGCGTGATCCGCTGGCCGCGCCCTTACCGGCCATCCCGTTCCCGGACACGCCCACCGTGGGACCGGTCGAGATCGGCATCCAGGAGGACGGCTCACCCTGGCTGCTCAACGTGCACGGCACGCACGCCCTGGTGGCCGGTGCGACCGGCGCGGGCAAGGGCTCGATCATCTGGTCCACGGTCCGCGGGCTGCTGCCGGCCGCGCGGGCGGGCCTGGCCGAGCTGTGGGCGCTCGACCCGAAACGCATGGAGCTGTCGTTCGGCCGCGCCCTGTTCGGCCCTCGGTACGCGGCCCGTCCTGAAGAATGCGCGGAGCTGCTGGAACAGGCCGTCGCGATCATGCAGGAGCGCGCCGACCGGTTCGGCGGACACCAGCGCTCGCACACGCCCACCGTCGAGGACCCGTTCATCCTGGTGATCGTCGATGAGGTCGCGTTCCTGACCGCCTACCAGGCCGACAAGGACCTCAAGCGGCGGATCAGCGCCGCCCTGGCCACCCTGACCACGCAGGGCCGCGCGGTCGGCGTCGGCGTGCTGGCCGCTCTCCAGGACCCTCGCAAAGAGGTCATGAACATCCGCAACCTGTTCCCCGACAAGATCGCCCTGCGGCTGGACGAATCGGAGCAGGTGGACATGGTGCTCGGCGACGGCGCACGCGACCGTAGCGCGCTGGCCGACGAGATCTCCCCGGACCCCGTCCTCGGCGCGGGCGTCGGCTATGTCCGGCTGGAGACCTCCCCAGATCCCGTACGGGTGCGCGCCGCGTACGTCTCCGACGCCGACATCCGCGCCATGGCCGAGCAGTTCGCCCCGGCGGGAGGTGAGACGCGATGACGCCCCTCGCGCACTTCCTGGACGGGCTGCGCTGCGCGGCCTGCCTGACCCTCGGCGCGCTCTGGCTCGACACGACGCGGGCCGTCGTCGAGTGCCGCGAGTGCGGACAGTCGGCGCTCCTGTTCCCCGAGATCGACGAGGAGGCCCGATGACGCCCCGCGCGCTGCGCATGTCGCAACCTCTGGCCCGCGAGGTCGCCGAACAGGTCGCCATCCAGCACGGGGTGTGCGTCCGCCCCGTCGCGCTCAAGCGCCTCGACACGTACACCGGACAGACCGAGATCATCGACGTTCCCTGCGGCGCCACCCTGGAGACGGCCTGCCCTCCATGCGCGCGACGGAACCGGCACCTGCGCGTGGCTCAGTGCCGGGAGGGCTGGCATGTGGACGCCGAACCGATCACCACACCGAACGAAGCCAGCGAGGAACAACGCTGGCTGATCGAGTTCCGCGCCGACACTCAGGCCCGCCGCGACGCCGCCGCGCGGTCCGGCCAGGACACCACCGACCTGGACGCGGTCATCGCCGGCCTGGACGCCGAGATCAACGCGGCCGGGATGCGCGGCAACGTGCTGGCCGGCGCGACGTCCAAGCGCAACCGCTCGACCAGACGGCGGCAGGACGCCCCGGACCTGCCCCGCCGCAAGATGACCAACACCACCCTGGGACGGACCTTCACCAGCTCGGACGGCAAGGTCTACCGGCCCTCGCTGTTCGTCACGCTGACCCTGCCGTCCTACGGCAAGATCCGCGACGGCGTGCCCGTCGATCCGGACGCCTACGACTACCGGCGCGCGGCCCGGGACGCCCTGCACTTCGCCAAGCTGGTGGACCGCTTCGTGCAGAACCTCCGCCGCGTCGCGGGCTACGACGTGCAGTACTTCGCCACCGTCGAACCGCAGAAACGGCTCGCGCCGCACCTGCACATGGCGATCCGGGGCACCCTGCCCCGCGCGGAGATCCGGCAGATAGCGGCGGCCACCTACCACCAGGTGTGGTGGCCTGCGGCTGACGAGGCTCTGTTCGAGGGCGAACACCTGCCGGTGTGGGCGAACGGCGCGGGCTACCTCGACCCCGGCACCGGCGAAGTGCTCCCCACCTGGGAACAGGCCCTCGACCAGGCCGCCGAACCGCTGCACGTCGTCCGCTTCGGCGACCAGCTCAACGTGCAAGGCGTGCTGTCGGGCACCCCGGACGCCGACCAGTGCATCCGCTACCTGTCCAAGTACCTGACCAAGTCCCTCGGCGACAGCCTCGACCCCGACCAGCCGGCGCAACGAGAACACGCCGAACGCCTGGCGGCGGCCCTCCGCTACGAGCCCTGCTCGCCCACCTGCGCCAACTGGCTGCGCTACGGCATCCAGCCCAAGAACGCCAAGCCCGGCATGACCCCCGGCCGATGCCGGGGCAAGGCCCACAAGCCCGATCACCTCGGCTACGCGGGCCGCCGCGTCCTGGTCTCCCGCAAGTGGTCGAACAAGACCCTCGCCGAGCACAAGCAGGACCGCCGCACCTGGGCCCTGGAAGCCCTCGGCCAGACCGACGAACCCACCGACCCGCACCGCTACCTCTGGAAGCCCGTCCCGGCCGGCGACGCCAACGTGCCCCCGCTGGCCGTCCGGCTCCTCCGCGCGGTCGCCGAACGGCAACGCTGGCGCGCCCATATGGCCGAACTCCAGGCCAGAGCGGACGGACAAGATCTTTCGGCAAATCGACAAGCGGCGTGAGGGGGAGACACATGGACCAGCTACTGACCGTCGATGAGGCGGCCGAGCTGCTGCACACCTCGGCCCGCTTCGTCCGCCGCCTGATCTCCGAACGGCGGATCGAGTTCGTCAAGGTCGGCCGGCACGTCCGCATCCGCGAGTCGGCCTTGATCGCCTTCGTCGTCGCGGGCACCGTCATGCCGCTCACCCGCAGCGACGTCACGGGGAGGGCCGCCTGATGGCCAACAAGGGCGGGCATCGGCGTTTCGGCAACATCCGTCAGCTTCCGTCCGGCCGGTTCCAGGCGTCCTACCTCGGGCCGGACGGACGGCGTCACCACGCTCCCGAGACGTACGAGCGCAAGGGCGACGCCGAACGAGCGTTGTCCCTCATCGAGGCCGAGATCATCAAGGGCCAATGGATCGACCCCGAGCGCGGCAAGGTCAAGCTCCAGGAGTACGCACAGACGTGGATCAAGGAGCGTCCGGGGCTGCGTCCGCGAACGATCGACCTCTACACCTGGACGCTGAACAAACACATCACGCCCTACCTCGGAGGCGTGCAGCTCGGGAAGCTCTCCACGGCGATGATCCGGCAGTGGCGGACCGAACTGCTCGGCAAGGGCGTGTCGGCCGGCATGGTGGCCAAGGCGTACCGGCTGCTGCGGGCCGTGCTCATGACGGCGGCGAATGACGACGGGATCATTCAGCGCAACCCCTGCCGCATTCGCGGGGCCGATGCCGAGCACGCCGCAGAACGGCCGGTGCTGACCGTGTCCCAGGTCTTCGAGCTGGCCGACCGTGTGGGCCGTCGTCCCATCGGCAACGTGCGCAAGGTCGCTGACGAGGTCTACAGGCTGCGGTTCCAGCGCAACGGCGCGATGCGGACGCACCGTGAGACCTTCCGGAACAGGTCGGAAGCGGAACGCGCCCTGTGGGAGATGGCGGCCAGCGGTAAGGCCGACTCGGAGCAGGACCGCCGTTTCCGGGCCATGATCCTGCTCGCCACCTTCGCAAGCCTGCGCTGGGGTGAGATCAGCGCGCTACGCCGGATGGACGTCGATCTCGACGGCAGAAACGTTCGCGTCCGGGTCGCGTTCGTGGAGCGCTCGACCGGCGGCCTGATCCTGGGGCCGCCCAAGTCCAAGGCGGGCCGGCGGACGGTGGGCATCCCCGAGAGCATTGTGCCCATCCTGCGGGAGCACATGGACACGTACGTGCGGGACGAGCCGGACGCGTTGATGTTCCCCGGCGCGAAGGGCGGCCCGCTGCGACGGAGCGGATTCAACACGCGGACGAGATGGGTGGACGTCGTCAAGGACATGGGCCTTCCAGGGCTGCACTTCCATGATCTGCGTCACACGGGGAACATGCTCGCCGCCGAGTCGGGAGCCGGCCTCAAGGACCTGATGGCGCGTATGGGGCATGACAACGTCCGAGCGGCCATGATCTATCAGCACGCGGTCAGAGGGGCCGATCAGGCGATCACGGACGCCATAGACAGGCAGCTCAACCGGGACGTTCGCTCCCGTGGGCTAATTGCACGCTAATTGCACGGAAGATCCAAAATGGCCCCAGAAACGATCAAAGCCAGGTCGGGAAACCATCCCTGACCTGGCTTTTCCTTGTGAGAGCGGGTGACGGGAATCGAACCCGCGCTGTCAGCTTGGGAAGCTGATGTTCTGCCATTGAACTACACCCGCGCGTGCCCCCGGCCGTCCCGGGCCGAGGCTCGAGGCCGTGCCCGGATCTTCGGGGAAACTCGCGTCCACCACTGTAGCGGAAGTTTGGGGCTCGACAGCAATCCCGGGCCCTCGAACTTCGCGTCCACCCGGTAGGTTGCTCTCCGTGCTGCTTTCTGACCGCGACATCCTCGCCGAGATCGACGCCGGACGTCTGGTGCTGGAGCCCTTCGATCGGGAGATGCTGCAGCCGTCCAGCATCGACGTGCGGCTCGACCGGTTCTTCCGGGTGTTCGAGAACCATCGGTATCCGCACATCGATCCGTCCGTCGAGCAGGCGGATCTGACGCGGATGGTGGAGCCGGAGGGGGATGAGCCGTTCATCCTGCATCCGGGGGAGTTCGTGCTGGCCTCGACGTACGAGGTGATCACGTTGCCCGACGATCTGGCGTCGCGGCTGGAGGGCAAGAGCTCGCTGGGGCGGCTCGGGTTGCTGACGCATTCGACGGCGGGATTCATCGATCCGGGGTTCAGCGGGCACGTGACGCTGGAGTTGTCCAACGTGGCGACGCTGCCGATCAAGTTGTGGCCGGGGATGAAGATCGGGCAGTTGTGCGTGTTCAGGTTGAGCTCGCCGGCCGAGCATCCGTACGGGTCCGCCAAGTACGGCTCGCGCTACCAGGGGCAGCGGGGGCCGACGCCGTCGCGCTCCTACCGGAACTTCCACCGTACGAAGATCTGAATCAGATGAACATCCGGTGAACGGACGGGGAACATTGAGGTGAACGGGAGGGCGAACCGTGATGTCCGGCAAGTCAGTAAGGGCCCGTTGAAAGGGGCGCGAGCTGCAAAAAGCCCTCCAAGCCGGCACCTTCCTCGGTGTCGCACAACATACGACGGGTAGCCAGTAGGCGAAGGGGACATGAAGTTCGCATTTCGCCTGGTAGGCCATACCCTCTTCCACGGACCATCCCCGCACATCTGGAGAACGACGTGCGCCTGCGTCTCACGCCACGTGAGGACAGCTACTACGACCTGTTCGCCGACTCGGCGAACAACCTGGTCACGGCATCGCGCCTGCTGGTGGAGATCATCAGTGACGGCTCGGACAGGGAGTCCCTGGCCGAGAAGATGCGCGCCTGCGAGCACGCCGGTGACGAACGCACCCACGCGATCATGAACCGGCTCAACGAGAGCTTCATCACCCCGTTCGACCGCGAGGACATCTACCGGCTCGCCTCCAACCTCGACGACGTCATGGACGCGATGGAGGCCGCCTCCGACCTCATCGTCCTGTACCAGCTCGACCACCTCCCCAAGGACGTCGTGCGCCAGGTCGAGGTGCTGGAGCGGGCCGCCGAGCTGACCGCCGAGGCCATGCCGCGCCTGCGCTCGATGAAGAACCTCAACGAGTACTGGATCGAGGTCAACCGGCTGGAGAACCAGGGCGACCAGGTCTACCGGCGGTTGCTGGCCAAGCTGTTCAGCGGCGAGTACGACGCCCTCACCGTCATGAAGATGAAGGAGGTCGTGGACGCCCTGGAGGAGGCCGCCGACGCCTTCGAGCACGTGGCCAACACCGTCGAGTCGATCGCGGTCAAGGAAAGCTAGGCCCGACCAGTGGACCTCACGCTCGCCCTCGTCATCGGCGTGGTCGTCATCGCTCTGGCCTTCGACTACACCAACGGGTTCCACGACGCGGCGAACGCCATCGCGACCTCCGTCTCGACCCGGGCCCTGACCCCCAGGGCCGCCCTGTTCATGGCGGCGGCCATGAACTTCATCGGTGCCCACCTGGGCACCCAGGTCGCCCAGACCGTCGGCAAGGGCATCATCGACGCCCCCGGCGGCTCCCACGGCCTGGTGATCGTGGCCTCCGCGCTCATCGGCGCGATCGCCTGGAACCTCATCACCTGGTACTTCGGCCTGCCCTCCTCCTCCAGCCACGCGCTGATCGGCGGCCTGGTCGGCTCCGCCATCGCCTCCGCCAGCGTCGTGCACTGGGACGGGGTCCTGGAGAAGGTCGTCGTCCCGATGATTTTGTCGCCGGTGATCGGGTTCACGCTGGCGGCACTCATCATGATCGCCATCTACTGGATCTTCCGGCACAGCCAGCCGGGCAAGACCAACCGCGGCTTCCGCTACGCCCAGACCGTCTCCGCCGCCGCCATGGCGCTCGGGCACGGCCTCCAGGACGCGCAGAAGACGATGGGTGTGATCTTCCTGGCGCTCACCGTCGGCGGATTCGCCTCCCCCGGCGACGACATCCCGCAGTGGGTCATCCTGGCGGCCGCGGGGGCGATCTCCCTCGGCACGTACTCGGGCGGCTGGCGGATCATGCGTACGCTGGGCCGGCGCATCATCGCCCTCGACCCGCCGCAGGGCTTCGCCGCGGAGTCGGCGGCGGCGAGCGTCCTGTACGTGGCCGCGATGGGGTTCGGGGCGCCCATCTCCACCACGCACACGATCACTACGGCGATCATGGGTGTCGGCGCCACCAAGCGGCTCAGTGCCGTGCGGTGGGGCGTGGCCGGCAACATCGTGACCGCCTGGATCCTGACCATCCCGGCCGCGGCCCTGGTGGCCGCCGTCTCCTACTTCGTCCTGCACGCCATCGTGGAGTAGCCGGAGTAGCCGGAGCGCAGCCGGAGCAGCCGGAGCACAGCCGGAACAGCGCAGCGCAGGGGGCGGCTCGCCAGCGTCGTCGAGTCGCCGGTCCCGGCCGCGCGTACGCCGCCCGCCCGCCCGCCTGACCTCGCCGTGCCCGTCACACGGCCGCGACGTCACACGGTCGCACGTCATACGGCCGCGTACATCACGTCCACGTCCCAGCGGGCGAAGCCCAGTGCCTCGTACAGCCGGATCGCGGGCGTGTTGGCCTCGTCCACGTACAGCATGGCCTGGCCCAGGCCGCGGGCGCGCAGGTGGGCGAGGCCGGCCAGGGTGAGGGCCTTGCCCAGGCCGGTGCCCTGCTGGGAGGGGTCCACGCCGACGACGTACACCTCGCCCAGCGGCTCGTGGCCGTGGTCGGAGGAGCCGTGGATCTTCGTCCAGTGGAAGCCGGCCAGCCGGTCGCCGCGGAAGGCCAGGAAGAAGCCCTCCGGTTCGAACCAGGGCTCCCGCTCGCGCCGCAGCAGGTCGTCCGCGGTCCACGCGCCCTGCTCGGGGTGGTGGGCGAAGGCGGCGGCGTTGACCTTGAGCCACGCCTCCTCGTCCTGGCCGGGCACGAACGTCCGCAGCCGCACCCCCTCGGGCAGCGTGTACGGCTCCAGCGGCGCGAACAGCGAGCGGCGCATCTGCCACAACGAGCGCACCCGCTCCATGCCGAAGGCCGCCGCGAGCGCGCCCGCCGCCGGGTGGCCGCCGTGGGCCCACAGGCGCAGCCGGCCGCCGGTCAGGTCGAGCACCGAGCGCAGCAGGTGGGCGCCGTTGCCGTGGCGGCGGTGGGCCGGGTGGATGACCAGCTCGGCGCTCGGCCCCTCGACCTCGTCGGTCGGATCGACGTGGGCATAACCTGCCAGAACATCCTGCTGGTAGAGCAGGAGCGAGCGGGCCCGCGGGTCGCCGCCGTAGCGGAGGTGGAGCATCACGTGCTCGTTGAGCGGGCGGACGCCGTCGGCCTCCGTCGCCGCCTCCACCAGGCCGAGCACCTCGGCGATCTCTGTGTCGTCCAGTCGTTCCCTGATGTCCACGCGCGCGCTCACAAGCAGAACTCTAGGCGTACGACTGGCAAATAACGCCATGCGACGGCCCGGCAAATCGTTACCTTTGCGACATTGGCCGCATAGATTCCCGCTCTAACGTCTTAGGCCATGACGTCTCGTTCCTTCCTCCGGCTGGCTCTCGCCGGAGCGGTCGCCACGGGCGCGGTCGCGCTGGCCGCCCTTCCGGCGACCGCGAGCGCGAACGGCAAGGCACCGCGCACGGTTCCGGTGCGGCTGCTCGCGCTCAACGACTTCCACGGAAACCTCGAACCCCCGACCGGTTCCTCCGGCCGCATGGTGGACGAGAGCGGCAACACCGTCGAGGCCGGCGGCGCGGCGTACATCGCCACGCACCTGAAGGCCCTGACCGACCGGAACACGATCGCCGTGGCCCAGGGCGACCTCATCGGCGCCTCGCCGCTGATCTCGGCGGCCTACCACGACGAGCCCTCCGTCGAGTTCTTGGACAAGCTGGGGCTCAAGGTCGCCGCGGTGGGCAACCACGAGTTCGACGAGGGGTACGCCGAGCTGCGCCGCATCATGGACGGCGGCTGCCACCCGGTCGACGGCTGCTCGCCGGCCGGTCAGTGGAAGGGCGCCGGGTTCGACTACGTGGGCGCCAACGTGCTGTTCAAGAACCCGAACGAGAGGACCGACGCGCTCGCCTCGCTCGGCGCCAAGCAGGCCCAGGCCAAGAAGCTCATGGCCGACTGGGGCGTGCCCGCGCTGCCGCCGGTCAGCGTCAAGTGGATGAACGGCGTGCCGATCGGCTTCATCGGCCTGGTCACCCAGACCACCCCGAACATCGTCACCGCCGAGGGCATCAAGAACCTCAAGTTCATCGACGAGGTCAAGGCCGCGAACGTGGCCTCCAAGATCCTCAAGCTGGTGGGCGTCAAGGCGCAGGTCGTGCTCGTGCACGAGGGTGACCAGGTCACCGCCGGGCAGTCGCCGGACGCCTGCTCGGCCGTCCCCGGCGCGGGCAACCGCATCGCCACGCAGGTGGACCCCGAGGTGGACCTCGTGCTCAGCGGGCACTCGCACCAGGCGTACATCTGCACGGTCAAGGACCCGGCGGGCAACGACCGGCTCTTCTCCCAGGGCGGCTCGTTCGGGCGGGTCATCACGCAGGTGGACCTCAAGGTCGACCTGAAGAGCCTGGACATCGACCGCGCGTCGGTCGTCGCGGACAACCACGTGGTGACGCGGACGGTCACCCCGGATCCTGAAATCTCTGCCTTCGTGCAGACGTGGAAGGACCGCGTGGCCCCGGTCGCCAACAAGCCCGTCGGCACCATCACCGCGGACATCACCAACACCGCCACCCCGTCCGGCGAGTCCCCGCTCGGCGACCTCATCGCCGACGCCCAGCTCGCCGCCACCAGGACCGGCGGCAACGCGCAGATCGCGCTGATGAACCCGGGCGGCGTGCGTGCCTCGCTGTCCTACGCCTCCTCCCCGGCCGGCGAGGGCGACGGCGTGGTCACCTACGGCGAGGCGTTCACCGTCCAGCCGTTCAACAACCTCATGCAGGTCGTGACGCTGACCGGTGCCCAGCTCAAGACGGTGCTGGAGCAGCAGTTCACCGGCGGCCCCAACAACCAGGCGTTCACCAAGATCCTCCAGCCCTCCGCGAACTTCACCTACACCTACAGCCGCGGCGCCGCCTGGGGCTCGAAGGTGTCGGACATGAAGATCGACGGCGTGCCGGTGACGGACACCCAGACCATCCGGGTCGCGGCGAACAACTTCCTGGTCGGCGGCGGTGACGCCTTCACCGCCTTCACCGGGGGCACCGACCTGTGGAGCGGGCCGCTGGACATCGACGCCTTCGTCGACCACCTCGGCAGGAACAACCCCGTCGCCCCGCCCGCCACCAACCGCATCACCGTGGTCGACTGACCTCACCGCGACGGGCCCGTCCCCTGCCCCGGCCGGGGGCGGGCCCCCGTAAATCCGGTTGACCGGAACCGGGCCCGCCGAGCATCCTCCGACAGGTGCGCATCGAGTTCATCAGGATCGCCGCCGCCGACGACGACACCGACGGCGCCGAAGCCGACGCCCTCGCCGACTTCCTGGCGGGCGAGGACTGGCCCTACCACGCCGGCACCCAGGACCGCGAGACCGTCCGCCGCCGGGCCGCCGAGGGCGGCTACGACGACGCGAGCAACCGGACGTTCTGGATCCTGGCCGACGGCGAGCGCGCCGGCCTGGTCAGGCTGCAGGACCTCGACGAGGACACGCCGATGTTCGACCTGCGCGTCCGGGCCGCCTGGCGCGGGCGGGGCATCGGTACGGCGGCCGTCGGCTGGCTGACCCGCCACGTGTTCACCGAGCTGCCCGAGGTGAACCGCATCGAGGGCACCACCCGCCAGGACAACCACGCCATGCGGGCGGCCTTCCGCAGGAACGGCTACGCCAAGGAGGCCCACTACCGGCAGGCGTGGCCCGCCCCCGACGGGACGCTCCGGGACGCGGTCGGCTACGCGATCCTGCGCGGCGACTGGCTGTCGGGCAGGGTCACCGCGCCCGACTGGGACGACGAGCGCGCCTGAACCCGCAGCTCACCGGCGCCCGCAGCTCACCGGCGCCCGGTGCTCACCGGCGCCCGGTGCTCATCTGAGCTCCGAGCTGAGCAGCCCCATCATGAGGAAGTCGTGCCGCTTGCCCCTGGTGCGGAACGACTCCCGCCGGCGCCCCTCCTCCACGAACCCGACCTTCGTGTACGCCCGCACCGCCGCCACGTTGTCGGCCACCACCCACAACGTCAGCCGGTGCAGGCCCATCTCCTCGAAGGCGTAGCGGGCGATCACCCGCAGCGCGTCGGTGGCGTAGCCGCGGCCCCACCGGTCGCGCGCGCCGATGGCGATGCTCTGCACCTCGGCCTCGCCGTGCCGGAAGTCGGTGTCGCCGAGCGCGACGTAGCCGACGAACGCGCCGTCGTCGAGCGCCTCGATGCCGAGCACCATCTGCTCGAAGGTGTTGCGCGGCCGGTTCTGGCCCTTCTCCATGTTCTGGGCCAGTGAGATCGGCGGCTCGCTGTCCATCCAGACGCCCAGCTCGGGGTCGTGGTACCAGCGCCACAGGGGCTCGCTGTCGGCCGGCTCCAGGGCCCTGAGTCGTACGAGTTCTCCAGTCAGCACGCCGGCCAGGTCTACCAGCGGGGCACGGCCGGCCGCAAAGGAATTTCGGCCGGTTTCGGCGGCGAACACAGCGGGTAAGGCCGTCGTTGATTTCTGAGCTGCCTGGTGTTCAGGAGCCACAGATGTCCCTTATCACGCTCACGCCCGCCGCCCGTGAAGCGCTGCGTGACGACGAAGTGGTGTTCTTCGACTGGCACGTGACCGGCCTGTGCTGCGCGGACGCCGGCGAGTTCTCGGTCCGGCCACTGCGCCGCTCCCGCCTTCCGAAGCAGGCGCGCAGCCTGCTGCCCGACGTGGTGTACGCGCACCCCACCGCCTGGGTGCACCTGGCCGAGCTGCCGGTCACGATCGACTGCCGCCCGCTGTGGCGCTGGCGGCGCATCACCACCGATCTGCCGCCGGACGCCGGTCTGCGCTGCTGCCTGGGGCGCCCGCCGTACGGCTCTTCCCGTGGGAGGTAACCGGTGAAGCTGCGTTCCATCATCATCTGGACGGCGGTCGCCGTCGTGGGCGCCGTCGGCTGGGCCGTGCTCGCCCTGTCCAGGGGCGAGAACGTCAACGCGGTGTGGCTGCTGTGCGCGGCGCTCGGCTCGTACGCCATCGCCTACCGGTTCTACGCCCGGTTCATCGTGCGCCGGGTGCTGGGGGCCGACGACCGCCGGGCGACCCCGGCCGAGCGGCTCGACAACGGCATCGACTACCAGCCGACGGACCGCCGCATCCTGTTCGGCCACCACTTCGCCGCCATCGCCGGGGCCGGGCCGCTGGTCGGGCCCGTGCTGGCCGCCCAGATGGGCTACCTGCCCGGCACCATCTGGATCATCGCGGGCGTCATCTTCGCCGGGGCCGTCCAGGACATGGTGGTCCTGTTCTTCTCGATGCGCCGCAACGGCCGCAGCCTGGGTCAGATGGCCCGCGAGGAGATCGGGCCGGTCGGCGGGGCGGCGGCGCTCGTCGCGGTCTTCGCCATCATGATCATCCTGCTGGCCGTGCTGGCGCTCGTCGTGGTCAACGCGCTCGCGCGGTCGCCGTGGGGCGTCTTCTCGATCGCGATGACCATCCCGATCGCCCTGTTCATGGGCTTCTACCTGCGGGTGCTGCGGCCGGGCAGGGTCGTCGAGACGACCGTGATCGGGGTCGCGCTGCTCGTCCTGGCGATCGTGGCGGGCGGCTGGGTGCAGGCGTCGAGCTGGGCGCCGGCCTTCACGCTGAGCCCGTCGGCGCTGGCGCTGTGGCTCATCGCGTACGGGTTCGTGGCCGCGGTGCTGCCGGTGTGGATGTTGCTCGCGCCGCGCGACTACCTGTCCACGTTCATGAAGATCGGCACGATCGCGCTGATCGCGGTCGGCATCGCCGTCACGATGCCGCCGCTGCGCACCACGGCCTTCACCGACTTCGCCTTCAACGGCAAGGGGCCGGTCTTCGCGGGCTCGCTGTTCCCGTTCGTGTTCATCATCATCGCCTGCGGGGCGCTGTCCGGGTTCCACTCGCTGATCTCCTCCGGCACCACGCCCAAGATGATCCAGAAGGAGACGCAGGTCCGCATGATCGGGTACGGCTCCATGCTCATGGAGTCGTTCGTGGCCGTGATGGCGATCACCGCGGCCTGCGTGTTGTCGCCGGGCCTCTACTTCGCGATGAACGCCCCGGCCGGCGTGGTCGGCGCCACCGTCCAGTCGGCCTCCCAGGCGGTCGCGAACCTGGGCTTCACGATCACCCCCGAGCAGCTCCAGGCCGCGGCGGCGGCCGTGCAGGAGCAGACGCTGATCGCCCGCACCGGCGGCGCGCCGACGCTGGCCGTCGGCATCTCGCAGATCTTCAGCGGCTTCCTCGGCGGCACCGGGCTGCAGGCGTTCTGGTACCACTTCGCGATCATGTTCGAGGCGCTGTTCATCCTCACCACCGTGGACGCCGGCACCCGGGTGGGCCGGTTCATGCTCCAGGACACCGTCGGCAACCTGTGGAAGCCGATGGCCCGGGTGAGCTGGTGGCCGGGCCTGGTGGCCTCCAGCGCGGTGGTCGTGGCGGCCTGGGGCTACTTCCTCTACCAGGGCGTCAACGACCCGCTCGGCGGCATCAACCAGCTCTTCCCGCTGTTCGGCATCGCCAACCAGCTCCTCGCTGCGGTGGCGCTCACCGTGGCCACGACCCTGCTGATCAAGAGCGGGCGGCTCAGGTGGGCCTGGGTGACGGCGGTGCCGCTGGCCTGGGACGTCGCGGTCACGCTGACGGCGAGCTACCAGAAGGTCTTCTCGGCCGACCCGACGCTCGGCTTCTTCGCCCAGCGCGACCGCTACCAGACCGCCCTCGACCAGGGACGGCTGCTCGCGCCCGCCAAGTCCGCGGACGCGATGCGGCAGGTCGTCGTCAACTCCACCGTGGACGGCGTCCTGGCCGCGCTGTTCGCCGTCATGATCATCATCGTCATCCTGGACGCGGCCCGGGTGTGGACGAAGGCGATCAGGGCGGGCGCGCCGCTGCCGACCACGGAGGCGCCGTTCGAGGAGTCGAGGATCCTGGCGCCGTCCGGGCTCATCGCCACCCGCGCGGAGAAGGAGGCGATGGCCGCCAGGACCGCCGCGCCCGGCTGACCGGCGGGCGGATCAGGGCGCGAGCCAGCGGGCCGTCGGCCAGCCCTCGCGCCGCCACGCGCTGTCCCAGAACATCCACTCGTACGCCGCCGCCGTCCGGTAGGCCCGCTCCATCGCCTCCCGCGTGGCCGGGTCCGCCGCGGCGGCGAGCCGGTCGGCGATGGCCTTGGCCTGCTCGACCGAGGCCGCGAACTCCGGGTCCGAGTACGTGGAGATCCACTTGCCGTACGGGTGGCCGTCCAGGTCGCCCGCGCGCTTCAGCAGCGCCGTGCCCACGTCCTGGTAGATCCAGAAGCACGGCAGCACCGCCGCCACCAGCACGGGGTACGCCGCCGACAGCGCCGTGGCCTGGAGGAACGACGCGTAGGCCAGGCACGTCGGCGAGGTGGCGAGCCCGGCCGCGTCGGCGCCCAGCTCGGCCACGTAGCCGGCGTGCAGCAGGCGCTCGGCGGCCAGCGCGGTGTGCGCGCTGAGGGCGAAGAACGCCGCCTCCTCCGGGTCCGCGGCCCGCGCCGAGGCGGTGGCCAGGGCCTTGGAGAAGGACTCCAGGTAGCGGGCGTCCTGCACGATGTAGAACGCGAACCGGTCGGGGTCGAGGGTGCCGTCGCCGAGCGCGGCGTTGAACGGGTGCTCGTGGATGGCGGTCATCAGGTCGGCCGTGCGCAGCCACATGTCATCGCAGAACATGACGTCCCTTCGCTAGTGCGAGCTAGATCAGGTTCGACGGGTGTGATCTCAGCCCGGCTCGGCCGCCGGGCACCCCGCGTCAGTCGATCACTGTAACAGGGGCTCGGATCCGCGGCTCGGGCGGGAGCCCGGTCCAGCGCAGCCCGGCCGTCAGGAGGCCGTTCTCGCCGGTGGCCTCGCCGTGGCGGGTCGGATACAGGTAGCGGGTCATGATCTGTGCCGTTGTTCCCGATATCGTGGACGGGGTGACCGGCGATGAGACGCGCGAGGGCGTGACGCTGACCAATCTCGACCAGCCGCTGTTCGACGGGGCCGAGGCCACCAAGCGCGACCTGGTCGACTATCTCGACGCGGTGTCCGGGCGGCTCGTCCCGGCGCTGCGCGACCGGGCGCTCTCGGTCGTCCGGGTACGGCCGGGGCAGGAGCCGTTCATGCAGAAGAACCTGCCCAAGTACGCGCCCCCGTGGATCGAGCGCGTCTCGGTGTGGGCGGAGGCCTCGCACCGGCAGGTGACGTACGCGCTGGCCAACGACCGGCGCACGCTCATCTGGTTCGGCAACCAGCGGGCGGTGGAGTACCACCCCGCGCTGTACGCCGGCCACCACTTCACCCACCTGGTGCTGGACCTCGACCCGCCCGAGGGCACGGAGTCGTTCGGGCTGGCGGTGCGGGCGGCGTTCCTGGTGCGGCAGGCGCTGGAGGAGGCCGGGCTGGCGGGCGCGGTGAAGACCAGCGGGGCCAAGGGCGTGCACGTGTTCGTGCCGGTGGAGGCGGGCATCCCGGCCGAGGACCTGGCCGCCGCCACCCGCGCGCTGGGGGCCCGTGCCGAGCGGGCCGACCCGGCGCTGGCCACGACGGCGTTCATCAGGGAGGACCGCGCGGGCAAGGTCTTCATCGACTCGACCCGGGCGGGCGGCGCGACGGTCGTGGCCGCCTACAGCCCGCGCGTCCGGCCCGGGGCGCCGGTGTCCTTCCCGGTGTCCTGGGCGGACCTCGACCGGGTGGCGCCGCGCGACTTCACCATCAGGACGGTGCCCGCGCTGGTCGAGGAGGCGGATCCGTGGGCCGCCGCCATGCCGGCGCCGCAGGCCCTGCCCGCCGACCTCGTCGAGGAGGGGCACGCGATCCCGGTCGCCCGGGTGCAGGCCATGCACGAGGGCAAACGCCGGGCCCGCGCCCGCGCGCGCGGCAACGAGTCCTGAAATCTCAGAATTTGCGGGGTTAATGGGCCTTTTCAGCGTGTGAAGTGCGAGTTACGTTCGCGTTCGGCGCGGCTCGGGGGAAAACGCCCGCCTTCCCTGTCCCCGGCAAGCTGGGAGTTCGCCGCATGCGTATGCGCAGATACGCCCTCGCACTCGCCTTACCCGTCGCCCTGCTCACCACGGCCCTCGCCTCCGCCACCCCGGCGCAGGCGGGCGGCCTCGACGACGTCTTCGCCAAGCTGCTCGTCAAGCAGGTCAAGGGCACGAACGTCACCAAGCATCTGCAGGCCCTCCAGGACCTCGCCACCGCCAACGGCGGCACCCGCGCCGCCGGCACCCCCGGCTACGACGCCTCCCGCGACTACGTCGCCGGCAAGCTGCGCAGGGCCGGCTACAAGGTCACCGTCCAGCCCGTCAACTTCGTGGAGAGCTGGAGCGAGAACTCCCCGCCCGCGCTGTCGGTGCAGGGCGGCAAGACGTACGTGCCGAACGAGGACTTCTACACCTTCCAGCCCTCACCGTCCGGCGACGTGACCGCGCAGATCCAGGCCGTGGACCTGACCCTGCCGCCCACCCCGGCGCCCACCTCGACCAGCGGCTGCGAGGCGTCCGACTTCGCCGGGTTCGTCGCCGGGCGGATCGCGCTCGTCCAGCGCGGCACCTGCCCGTTCGCCACCAAGGTCCAGAACGCCCGCCTGGCCGGCGCGAGCGCCATCATCGTCTTCAACGAGGGCCAGCCCGGCCGGACGGACGCCTACCCGCTGAACATCGGCGGCCTGCAGAACCTCCCGATGGTGTTCGCCGACTTCGCGGTCGGCAACGAGCTGGCCGCCACCCCCGGCGCGACCGTGCACCTCACGATCGATGCCGACCTGGTGCTCGGCACCACCCACAACGTGATCGCCGAGTCCCGGCTCGGCGACCCGCGCAACGTCGTCATGGTCGGCGCCCACCTCGACAGCGTGCCCGCCGGGCCCGGCATCAACGACAACGGCTCGGGCAGCGCGGCCATCCTGGAGATCGCCCAGCAGATGGCGCTCTACCCGGTCAAGAACAAGGTCCGCTTCGCCTTCTGGGCCGGCGAGGAGATCGGCCTGCTCGGCTCCAACCAGTACGTCGCCTCGCTCTCGCAGGAGCAGCGCGACCGCATCCGCCTCTACCTGAACTTCGACATGATCGGCTCCCCGAACTACGCCTACAAGCTGTACGACGGGGACGACTCCGACGCCACCGGCTCCCCGGCGGGCCCGCCCGGGTCGGCGCAGATCGAGCAGCGGCTCGCCGCGTTCTACGCCTCCCGCGACCTGCCCACGGTCGGCACCGACTTCGACGGCCGCTCCGACTACGGGCCGTTCATCGCGACCGGCATCCCGTCCGGCGGCATCTTCACCGGCGCCGAGGGCATCAAGACGCCCGAGGAGGCCGCGCTGTTCGGCGGCACGGCGGGGGTCGCCTACGACGTCTGCTACCACCAGGCGTGCGACACGATCGCCAACATCAACCCGACGGCCCTGGACGTCGACTCCGACGCCATCGCCGACTCCGTCGCCCGCTACGCCTTCAACCTGAGCTCCATCCCGCCGAGGACGCCCGCCACCGCGGCCGCCCTGAAGACGGCGGCGGCGGACTCGGCACGCTGATCCGCGACCGCGACCGCGACCGTGACCGTGACCGTGACCGTGACCGCGGCCGTGACCGTGACCGCGACCGCGACCGCGGCCGTGACCGCGGGCCGGGCGGCGGGTGACGCCGCCCGGCCCGCGGTGGCCGCGGTCGCCCGGCCGGGGTCACCGCGCGGGGTCGAGCAGCCCGCGCGCGGGCGTGCCGTGGCGGAGCGCGGCCACGGCGGCCTCCGGGTCGTCGGCGAAGAAGGTGATCCGGGTGGCCTCGCCCCGCCGGCCGAGGGGGCGCGTGAACGCCACCGGCCCGGCCAGCTCCACGCTCACGTTGGTCCGCGAGCCCACCGCCACCCGCAGGTGCCCGTCCTCCAGTGACACCAGCCGCTGCGCGTTGTCGTCGCGGGTGGTCCGCACCGCGGCGATCCGCTCCCGGGGCACCCGTACGTCGAGGTAGGCGCCGTAACGCACCCGCAGCTCACCGCCGGTGACCACGTGCGGCCGGGTGGCGCAGGTGGCGGCCGTCATGAGCGCGAACGCCAGCCCGTACACGTCGCCCACCAGCACCGGGTACCGCACCCACCCGGGCACCCCCAGCGCGACCAGCAGCAGGTCCACCACGACGGTCTCCACCGCCATCGCGAACCCCATCAGCCCCAGCGTGAACGCCTGCTCCTTGGCGTACGGCACCGCGACCGCCCCGTCCGGCACCCCGTGCCGCCGCCGCAGCACCCACAGCCCGATCCCGGCCAGGCCCTTCAGCTCGAACCCCAGAACCCGCAGCACCATCCTGACCATCGGTGTCCCTTCTGTCGCCTCACCCCGATTGCACACGTTGACGTCGCGTCAAGGTCAACCCGGGAAGGGCCAGGAAGGCGGCGGCGGCCGGCGACGGGCGACGCCCCCATACCAGGTGCTCGATCCGGGCCGGGGCGTCGCGGAGCCGGATGACCCGCAGGTCGGGGAAGCGCGGGGCGTACGCGGCCGGCAGCATGCCCACGCCGAGACCCTGCCGCACCAGGTCCACCATGAAGTCGGCGGACGACACCTCGAAGGCGACGTCCCGCCGCACGCCGGCGGCCGCGAACGCCTCGTCGGACTGGACCCGCCCGGCGTGGCCGGCGCGGAAGTCCACGAACGGCTCGCCCGCCAGGTGGCGCAGCTCCGCCTCGCCGTCGAGCAGGGGATCGCCGGCCAGGGGGTGGTCCGGCGCGACCACGGCGACCAGCTCGCCCCTGGCCAGCGGGCGGCTCTGGACGGCCTTCGGCACCGCGCTGGTGGGCAGGCCGAGGAAGGCGGCGTCCAGCTCGCCCCGCCTGACCCGCTCGACCAGGTCGTCGCTGCTGCCCGAGACCAGCGTGACGCGTACCTTCGGGTGGCGGCGGCGGAACTCCTTCAGCGCGGCCGGCAGGTCGACCGCCGTGACCGTGGGGATGGCGCCGACGGCCAGCCGGCCGCGGATCTCCCCGCTCGCGGCCGCGACCTCCGCCCGTGCCCGGTCGGCCGCCTCCAGGCACTCCCGGGCGGCGGGCAGGAACGCCTCTCCGGCCGGCGTCAGCCGTACGCGCCGGCTGGTCCGCTCGAACAGCCGGGCCCCCAGCTCCCGCTCCAAGGCGGCGATCTGGTGGCTCAGCGCCGACTGCACGACCCGGCAGCGCTCGGCGGCCCGGGTGAAGTTGCTGGTCTCGGCGACCGCGACGACGTACCTCAGCTGTTGCAGCTCCATCCATCCATCGTGCAGCACGATCGATCGCGATGAAAACTATGCGTTGGACTCATTGATCCCGGCTCCCGCACCCTGGAACCATGACCTTGACTCATGACCTGCACCCGCGTTCGACCCTGCGGGGATGGCTGGGCGTCGCGGCGATCACGGCCAGCCTCTTCGTCTTCCTCACCACGGAGTTGATGCCCGTCGGCCTGCTCACCCCGTTGAGCGACAGCCTGGACATCTCGGTGGGGGTCGCCGGGCTGATGGTCACCCTGCAGGGCGTCTCGGCCGGTTTGGGCGTGCCGTTCATCGTGGCCTGGACCAGGCGGGTCAACCGGCGCGTGCTGCTGTCCGCGCTGCTGGCGGTCCTGGCCCTGGGGAACCTCATCACCTCCGTCTCGCCCACCTACTCGGTGATCCTGGGGACGCGGCTGGTCATGGGGTTCGCCAGCGGCGTGTTCTGGGCCATCGGCGTGAGCATGGCGATGCGGCTCGTGCCCGAGCGGCTGGCCAACCGGGCGGCCGCCGTCGTGATGTCCGGCATCTCGATCGCCACGGTCGCGGGCATCCCGCTGGGGACGTTCCTGGAGAGCCGCACCGACTGGCGGGCCACGTTCCTCATCTGGAGCGGCCTCAGCCTGCTGGTGTTCCTCGCCGTCGCCGCCGCCGTGCCCTCCCTGCCGTCGGCGAACGCGGTCCCGGTCCGGGAGGTCTTCGGGCTCCCGGCCAGGAACGTGCCGCTGCGGCTGGTGCTGGTCACCGTCGTGCTGTTCGTGCTCGGCCACTTCGGGGCCTACACCTTCGTCCGGCCCTTCCTGGAGGCGAACGCCGGTGCCACGCCCGTCGCCGTCACCGTGGTGCTGATGGTCTTCGGCGTCGCGGGCGCCGTCGGGAACTTCGTCGCTGGGCACACCGTGAACAGGAGCCTGCGGGGCAGCTTCGCCGTCGGCTGCGCCGGGCTGGTGGTGTCGCTGCTGTTGCTGCTCACCATCGGCGACGGGGTGGGCGGGGCGGTCCTCGCGCTGGTCCTGTGGGGGCTGTCCTTCGGGGCCGTGCAGCTCTGCCAGGTCAACATGACGCTCGCCGCCGCGCCCGACACCTTCGAGGCCGCCATGTCGCTCAACACGATGGCGTACAACACCTCCATCGCGATCGGCGCGCTGATCGGCGGGCTGTTCGCCGACCACCTCGGCGTCACCAGCGTCGTCTGGTTCGGCGTGGCGCTGACGGCGGCCTCGCTGCTGCTCAACCTCGGCACCGCGCGGCGGGCGGCGCCCGTCGCCCCCGCCGGGGAGCCGGCGGCCTGAACGATCCGGCATGCCGTTGAACCCCCGCTCGCGGGCCGGCGTACAACCTGGCGGAAACGGCCCCTCGCCGGAGTCCGGAGAGGTGCCCGGCCTGCTCGGATCACCTGCTCTGGGGATGCGATGGCGATGGACTTTCACGGATGGAGCGGCGGCCTGGCCCTGCGGCCGCGCGACTACCTCGCGAGCGGCGGCCGGCCGCTCCTCGACGTCGTACGGGCCTCGGGGCCGTTCCGGGGCGAGGAGCTGCGCCGGCTGGCCCTCGGCACCGCCGCCACCCTGGCCCGGCTGCACCTGGCCGGCCTCGCGGGGCTGCGGCTGGGGCCGGGCAACGTGCTGATCGGGCCGTACGGGCAGGCGTTCTTCGCGCCCGGTCCCCGGGACAGCGAGTTCCCCTCGCACGACGTACGGGCCTGGGCGGAGGTGATGCTGTTCGCCGCAACCGGCCGGGAGCCGAGGCCGGGGCCGGGATCGGGATCGGGGCTGGGAGCGGGATCGGGGCCGGGGCCGGGAGCGGGGGAGGAGGCCGCGCTCGGCGGGGTGCTGGGGGCGGTGATCGGCGAGTGCCGGCGGCCCGATCCCGGGAGCCGGCCCACGGCGGCCGAGCTGGTGGCCGCCCTCCTGGGCCGCCCCGCTCCGGCCACGCGCCTCGCGGTGGAGCGGCTGCTGCGCGAGGCCGACAACCACACCCGCCCCGACGGCGGCCCTCACCTCGACGGCGGCCCCCGATCCGAGGGCCACTCGCCTTCTGACGGCCATCGCCGATTCGACGGCCACCCTCTCCCTGACAACCGCCTCCGATCCGACGGCCGCCTTCCGTTCGACGAGCGCCTTCCGTTCAACGACCGCCTTCTATTCGACGGACACCATCGGCCTGACGGGCATGACCGGTCCGGTGGGCTTGGCCGGACGCCGGGGCCCGTGCAGCCGGTGGAGCCGGTGGTGCCGGTGTACGCCGAGACGCTGATGAGCACGCCGCTCTGGCGGCGGCCCGCGTTCCTCGCCGGGGTCGTGCTCGGCCTGGCGGTCGTCGCGCTCTGCACCGCCGCCGTCGTCCTGGTCTCCGCGCTGGCCACCTCGGCGGGAGGCGCGTGATGAAGGACCTCGCCCTCGGCGTGCTCGTCGGCATCATGCTGGGCGTCGTCGCGGCGTCGCTGGCGCTCGCGCTGGCCGACCTGCCCGCCGCGAGAACGACGGCGGCCGTACACGTCCACCCCTATGACTGAAGGACAGAAGACTTAACCTGATTTATCAATTAAATCTGGTTCAACCACCAGAAGGGCAAAGCACATGGCCGCCGCCCTCGCCGCTGGCTACAGTGATAAATCCCCTGTCAGCGCGATATTTAATGATATCCGCAGTGCGCGAGGAGCCCGCCCCCTTGTGAGGAATCACCGCGTAACCGAAGAGGCCATGGTCCGAGCCCTCTACCGCGAATACGGCGCCCCCCTGATGGCCTTCGCGGTTCGCCTGACGGGCGGTGACCGGCGCTGGGCCGAGGACGTCGTCCAGGAGACCCTGGTACGCGCCTGGCGCAACCTCCACGACCTCCGCACCGACAACGGCTCGCTCATGCCCTGGCTGGCCACCGTCGCCCGCCGCGTCGTCATCGACGACCGCCGCCGCTCCGGCACCCGCCCCCTGGACACCGTCGAGGAGATCCCCGAGCGCGTCCAGTCCACCCCCGCCGAGGACGAGCGCCTGCTGCGCGAGATCGTCGTGACGGACGCCATGCTCTCCCTGTCCCCGGCGCACCGCCAGGTGCTCACGGAGACCTTCCTGCTCGACCGCACGGTGGCGCAGGCGGCGGAGACCATCGGCGTGCCCGTCGGAACGATCAAGTCCCGCGTGTACTACGCCATGCGGGCCTTGCGCGTCGCATTGGAGGAAAGGGGGGTGATGTTGCCATGAATCCGCCGACGCGCCACATGATGGAGACGGGGGTGATGCATCCATGACCGAGGTACAACACGAGGACGTCGCCGCGTACGCGCTGGGCCTGCTCGACGAGGGGGAGCGGGCGGCGTTCGAGCGCCACCTGGCGGGCTGCGCGAGCTGCGCCGACGAGGTCGGCGTGTTCGCCGAGATGGGCCAGCTGATCAAGGGCGTGCATCCGGACGACCTGCTGCCCAGCCCGCCCGACCCGCAGGTCGAGTCGCTGCTGGTCCGCCGGGCCGCCGCCGAGCGCCGCCGCCGTCGCCTGCACCGCACGATGACGGCCGCCGCCGCGTGCGTGCTGATCGCGGCCGGGGTGGTCCTGGCCGTCCGGGCGTTCGCCGGCGGGCCCGACCCGGACAGCGTCCACAGCCCCGCCGCGGCGCTGCTGATGACGGGCAGGACGTACGCGGCCACCGACCCGGCCACCGGCGTCACCGCGGTCGTCGGCCTGGAGGACAAGGGCTGGGGCACCCACGTCGCGCTGCGGCTCAAGGGCGTCAAGGGGCCGTTGCAGTGCCGCCTGCTCGCGGTGGGCGACGACGGCCGCTCCGAGGTGGTGGCGAGCTGGGGCGTCCCCGGCAAGGGGTACGGCGTGCCCGGCGCGCCCGACCCGCTGCTCCTGCACGGCGGCACCAGCCTCACCCAGGAGCACCTCAACCACTTCACCGTCGAGACCTTCGACGGCCGCACGCTCGCGACCGTCGCGGTCTGACGTACGCATGCGCATCGACCTGCACAGCCACAGCAGCGCCTCCGACGGCACCCAGCCGCCGGCCGACGTCGTGCGCCGGGCCCGCGAGCGCGGCCTCGACGTGCTCGCGCTCACCGACCACGACACCGTCGCCGGGCACGCGGCGGCGATCGCGGCGCTGCCCGCCGGGCTGACGCTCGTGCCGGGCATGGAGTTGTCCTGCCGCCGCGCCGGGCAGAGCATCCACCTGCTCGCCTACCTCTTCGAACCGGCCGAGCCCGAGCTGCGCGCCGAGTGCGCGCGGCTCAGGGAGGCCCGCGAGACCCGCGGGCGGCTCACCGTCCGGCGGCTGGCCGAGCTGGGCGTGCCGGTGACCTGGGAGCAGGTGGCCGAGCTGGCCGGGGGCGGCCCGGTCGGCCGGCCGCACATCGCCCGCGCCATGGTCGCCGCGGGCGCCATCGCCGAGCCCGCGCAGGCGTTCACCGAGGAGTGGATCGGGACGGGCGGGCGCGCGCACGTGACCCGCTACGCGCTCGACCCCGGGCGGGCGGTACGGCTGGTCCGCGCCGCCGGCGGCGTGCCGGTGCTGGCCCATCCCAAGTCGGCGGGGCGGGGCCCGGTCGTGCCCGACGAGTGGATCGCCGAGCTGGCCGCGGCCGGCCTGTTCGGGGTGGAGGCCGACCACCTGGACCACGACCCGGCCGCCCGCGCCGGGCTGCGCGGGCTGGCCGACGAGCTGGGGCTGGCCGTGACCGGCTCCAGCGACGACCACGGCGAGCTGACCGGCCACCGCCTGGGCTGCGAGACCACCGCCCCGGAGGTGTACGAGCGCCTGCTCGCCGAGGCCACCGGCGCGGCCCCCGTGGGGTGACGCCACCGGCGCGGCCCCCCCGAGACGTGCCCGCGCCCGGCGGCTACTCCGGCTTGCGCGGCCCCGCGAAGTGCGTGACGAACCAGTCGCGGGCCAGGTCGGCCACGGTGTCCAGGGCGCCGGGCTCCTCGAACAGGTGGGTGGCGCCGGGGACGACCGTGAGGCGGCACTCGGCCCGCATCCGCCCCCTGGCCTCCTCGTTCAGCTCGACCACGACCGGGTCCCTGCCGCCCACGACGAGCAGGGTGGGAGCCCGTACCGCCTCCAGCCGCGGCCCGGCCAGGTCGGGCCGGCCGCCGCGGGAGACGACCGCCGCGATCTCGTTGCCCGGCTGGGACGCCGCCCACAGCGCCGCCGCCGCGCCGGTGCTGGCCCCGAAGTAGCCGATCGGCAGGCCCGCGCACTCCGGCTGCTCCCGCGCCCGGCCGGTGCGCTCCAGCAGGCGCTCGGCCAGCAGCCCGATGGCGAAGACGTTCGCCCGGTCGGCCTCCTCCTCCGGCGTCAGCAGGTCGAACAGCAGGGTCGCCAACCCGGCCTCGTTGAGCGCGCCGGCCACGTACCGGTTGCGCGGGCTGTGCCGGCTGCTCCCGCTGCCGTGGGCGAACACCACGAGCCCCCGAGCGTCGTCAGGGACGACCAGATCCCCGGCCACACGCGACACCTCCCCCCATACCTGCCCCCTGCTGCCGCTACCCGGGACGCGCGGGCTCTACCCACCCGCCCGCCTCTCGTGCACGCTGGCCACATGCCCGACCCCCCGCCTCCCGACTGCTTCCTGCACCCCGCCGTCGAGGTCCGCCCCTCACCCATCGCCGGCGACGGCCTGTTCGCCACCGCCCCGATCCCCGCGGGCACCCTCGTCTCCCGCCTCGGCGGCCGGCTGGTCACCTGGGACGAGCTGCGGCGGCTCCTCGCCGACCCCGCCGTCCCCTACGTGGACACCGTGGCCGCCTGCGGCGGCCTGCACCTGGTTCTTCCGGTGGGTACCCCGAACGGGAAGGGCAACCACGGCTGCGACCCGAACCTGTGGTGGGGCGGCCCCTACGCGCTCCTCGCCCGCCGGGACCTGCGGCCGGGGGAGGAGCTGACGCTGGACTACGCCACCTGCACCAAGGACCCGGGCTTCGTCATGGAGTGCCGGTGCGGGGCGGCGTCGTGCAGGGGGCGGGTGAGCGGGGACGACTGGCGGCGTCCCGACCTGCGCGAACGCTACGGCGACCACTGGACGCCCGCCGTGCTCGCGCTCGTCCGGGGCGGGCTCTGAAATACTGCGCGGATGTCCGATCTCGCCGAGTTCCGCGCCAGGGGACGGCAGGCCGTGCTGTCCGGACGGGCCACGTACGACACCCCGCCGGTGGAGGGCGCCCGGCGATGGGGAGCGGCGGGCGTGCTGCGCCCCCGGGGCGAGGTCGTGGAGCGGCTGACCGCGCTGGCCGCGACCGTGGACGCCCCCGGGCACTGGGTGCACGGCGGCGCGACGCTGCACATCACCTTCCGGTCGCTGGAGCCGTACCGGGCGGACATCCCGGCGGACGACCCGCTGCGCCGGACGTACGCCGAGGTCCTGGCCGAGGCGGCGGCCGGGCTGCCGCCCGCGCGGCTGCGGCTCCGGGGCGTCTCCCCGCATCCCGGCGGCGTCCTGGTGCACGGCCGGCCGCGGGACGGCACGCTGGAGGCCCTGCGCGAGCGCTTCGCCCGGGGCCTGGAGAGCCGGGGCGTCAGGGACCTGGACCACGGCCGGCGCCGCGACCTGTGGTACGTGAGCCTCGTCCACTTCGCCGGGCCGCTGCGCGATCCGGGCCGGATCGTCGCCTGGTGCGACGCCCACGCGGGAGCGGACTTCGGGACGGCCGAGCTGGCGTCGGCGGAGATCGTACGGTT
The DNA here is from genome assembly GCF_040802095.1 of Nonomuraea sp. NPDC050783. NCBI lineage: Bacteria > Bacillati > Actinomycetota > Actinomycetes > Streptosporangiales > Streptosporangiaceae > Nonomuraea > Nonomuraea sp. NPDC050783. Next base: position 125,215 of record NZ_JBFAHK010000021.1, on the reverse strand, counting down.
CGCGCTGACCGGCGGGCGCGTCACCGTCCACAGCCTGGGGACGGCCGCCCTGGACGGCGGGACGGCGGGCGGGCCCCGGGCGCGGGCTCAGACGGTGGCGGTGTCGGCGCGGTCGGGGACGAAGCGGTAGCCGACGTTGCGCACCGTTCCGATCAGGGACTCGTACTCGGTGCCGAGCTTGGCGCGCAGCCGCCGGACGTGCACGTCCACCGTGCGGGTGCCGCCGAAGTAGTCGTAGCCCCAGACCTCCTGCAGCAACTGGGCGCGGGTGAAGACCCGGCCGGGGTGCTGCGCGAGGTACTTGAGCAGCTCGAACTCCTTGAAGGTGAGGTCGAGCACCCGGCCGCGCAGCCGGGCGGTGTAGGTGGCCTCGTCGATGGACAGGTCGCCGCTGCGGATCTCGTCGGGGACGTCCTCGGCGGCGGCCTGGTTGATGCGGCCGGTCGCCATGCGCAGCCGCGCCTCGACCTCGGCGGGGCCCGCGCTGTCGAGCAGCACGTCGTCCACGCCCCACTCGGCGGTCATCGCGGCCAGGCCGCCCTCGGTCACGATCACCAGCAGCGGGCAGTCGATGCCGGTGGTGCGGATCAGCCGGCACAGGCTCTTGGCCTGGACGAGCTCCTTGCGCGCGTCCACGAGGACGGCGTCGGCCGGTGGGGTGTCGATGAGCGCGGACGCCTCGGCGGGCGCGACGCGGACCGAGTGGAGCAGCAACCCCAGCGCCGGAAGCACCTCGGCGGACGGCTCGAGAGCGTTGGTCAGCAGGAGCAGGTTGCTCATTACGGCCTCCTCAAACGCGCAAGGACCCGGGGGCTACGTCGCCCAGGTCCTGTGAGTGAGGATATCCCACGGGTAAGTCGCGTCCATTGCGCGTCCACCAGATGAACAGCGCGTCTCCTGAAACACCCTTGTTAAGGGCGGCGCACAATGGATCGGAATCGAATGTGAGGATCGCATGGCCACTGGAAAAGTACGGTATTGGGCGGCGGCCAAGGAAGCGGCGGGCGTCGCCGAGGAGGCGTTCGAGGCGGTCACGCTGGGTGATTTGATGACGAAAATCACACGTGACCGCGCGGAGCTGGCCCGGGTCGTGCGGCGCTGCTCGTTCCTGGTGGACGGCGCGCCGGTCGGCAAGCGCGCCCACGACGAGGTCACGCTGGCCGACGGCGCGACCGTCGAGGTGCTCCCGCCCTTCGCCGGGGGGTGATCAACCGGTTCGCCAGGGAATGGGAGGTCCCGATCGATAGGCTGCAACCCCCGCCTGAACAGGAAGCCCCATGCGCAAGCTGATCATTTTCCTGATCGTGCTGGTCATTCTCCTTGTCGCGGTCGACCGCGTCGCCGTCGCCGGGGTCGAGCGCGACCTGGCCAACCGGATAGCGGCCGCCGCCGACCTCTCCGGCACGCCCGAGGTGACCATTGAGGGCATCCCATTTCTCACGCAGGCAGTCAGCGGGCACTATCCGGAGGTACGGTTCAATCTCGGCACGCTCACCTATGGGGGAGTGCCGGTGCGGAACCTGCGGGGCGCCGCCTACGACGTGACGGCGCCGCTCGCCGACGTCCTGCAGAACAGAGCCGACGTCCGGGCCGGCCGTGTGGTCATCAGCGGCACCCTCAACAGGGCGACGATCGACAAGTACGCCCCCCGCGGCGTCAAGATCGGCGGCAACGGGCAGCGGCTCACGGCGTCGGGTGAGGTGACGGTGGGGGTGAACAAGGTGAAGTTCAACGCCGAGATGCGGGTCGTGGTGGCCGACGGGGGGATCAGGCTCCAGGCGGAGAAGATCCAGGGCCTGCCCGACCAGGTCGCGCAGTTCGTGTCCTACACGATCCCGTTCAAGGGGGACCTGCCCTTCGACGTGAAGGTGACCGGTGTGAAGAACGTGGCCGGAGGATTGGAGTTCTCGGCCGAAGCGTCTGACGTGCCGCTCCGTGGATGACGCTGAACCGATCCGTCCCGTCGTACGTGATGAGGACGTGAGCGCAGCGGGCACGGCCGACGAGGAACTGGTCAGGACCCTCTTCGACGAGCACGCGGGGCCTCTCTACGGCTACGTGCTGCGACTCACCGGTGACTCCGGGAAGGCGGAGGACGTCGTGCAGGAGACCCTGTTGCGCGCCTGGCGGCATCCCGACGCGCTCGCCGACCGGCCGATCCGGGCGTGGCTGTTCACCGTGGCCCGTAACCTCGTGGTGGACCAGCACCGCGCCAGGAAGGCCCGGCCGCAGGAGACCGGTGACGAGGCGCTGACCATCCTGCCGGCCGAGGACGAGCTGGAGCGCGCGGTCGAGTCGTGGGCGGTGGCCGAGGCGCTGGCCGCGTTGCGGCAGGAGCACCGCGAGGTGCTGATGGAGGTCTACTACCGGGGGCGATCGGTGAAGGAGGCGTCGGCGACGCTGGGCATACCACCGGGAACGGTCAAGTCGCGCACGTACTACGCGCTTCGCGCGCTCAAGCTCGCGCTGGAGGAGCGGGGGCTGGCGCCGTGATGACGTGCGAAGAGGTCCGGATCTCCCTGGGCGCGCACGCCCTGGGCGCGCTGGATCCCGAGGAGGCGCTGGAGATCGACCACCATCTGGCCACCTGCGAGGTGTGCGGCACCGAGCTGCTGGAGCTGGAGGGCGTCGCCTCGTTCCTGGACAAGGTGTCCGAGCGCGACGTCGAGCTGGTCGCCAGCCCGCCGCGCCAGGTGCTCGACCGGCTGCTCGACGACCGCGTCAAGCGGACCAGGCGCGGGCGGCTGCTGCTGGTCGCCGCCGCGTCCGTGGTGGCGCTGGCGCTCGGCGGCGTGGCGTGGACGGCCCTGGACGACGGCGGGCCGCGACAGACCGCGGCCTCGGCCCCGGAGCGCGCCGCCTCCCCGGCCGCGCCCTCCGCCGAGTCGTACGCCGCCCGCTCCTCCACGTCCGAGTCCTCCACCGGCGAGTCCTCCACCTCTGAGTCCTCCACCTCTGAGTCCTCCACCGGCGAGTCCTCCGACACCGCCACCGAGCAGCCCGGGACGCTCGCCGACCGCAGCGCCCTGCCCACCCCCACGGGCAGCCAGGCGCCGAAGAAGGCGGTCGCCGGGCCCGAGTTCAGGGGCGAGAACGAGGAGGCCGACTACTACGCCACCGTCATGGCCTGGCCCGACGCCGCCGGCACCGAGCTGGCCGTGCAGCTGCACGGCGTGCCGACCGGCACCACCTGCCACCTGCGCGTCGTCGGCGCGGGCGGCCGGCGGGACGTCACGGACAGCTGGGTCGTCGGCGACGCCGCCTACCAGAAGCAGAACGCGTTCAAGACCGGGACCGGGCTGCGGCTGAAGGACATCGTCCGCTTCGACGTGGTGAACGAGCGCACCGGCAAGGTGCTCGTCCGGGTCAAGGTCCCCGGGAAGTAGTCCGGTCCCCGGGACGTAGCCGCCGGGAAGCAATCGCCGGCCCGGCCGGTTGCACCAGAGGTGACGGGTTCGTTGTCCGAGGGGGATCTCGGCGCCGCCCTCGGCGAGCGGGCGACGCTGGTGCACTTCTCCACCGCGTTCTGCCAGCCGTGCCGGGCGACCCGGCGGGTGCTGGCCGACGTGAGCGCGCTGGTGCCCGGCGTGCGCCACGTCGAGGTCGACGCGGAGTCCCGGCTGGACCTGGTGCGGCGCCTGGCCGTCACCGCCACCCCGACGGTGCTCGTGCTCGACGCGGCGGGGCGGATCGTGAGAAGGGCCGCGGGCGCGCCGCGCAAGGCGGAGGTCCTGGTGGCGCTCGCGGCGGCCGTGACCTCGGAATCGTCTCAACAACCGGACGAGATGTGACAGATGACGAGACGCCGAGTACTGTCTTGTGCATGACCCCTTCGACAGAGCTGCTCACGAAGCGGCGCGCGGTCGACTTCTGCCGCGTCGCCACCGCGCTCTGTCGCGCTGCCTGAGGACGATCTAGCGCGGATCACCGGATCCGCCCCATCGACCCTTCAGGAGCATCCCGCGATGCGTGCCGACCCCCTACTGTCGCGCCTCCGCGCGCCGCAGCCGACCGTACCCGCCGTCCCCGTCCCCGCGACGGGGCGCTTCCGGGTGCCCGGGGCCGGGCGGCGGCCCTCGCCGGTGCTCCCCACGAAGATCCTCAACGCAGCCTCGGGATCCAGCCTTGGCTGCGCCACGTACCCGCTTCTTCGCCGTCTACTGCCCGCCGCCAACATGGAGGTTTCCCAATGAGCCGCTCCGCCGCCCTGGTGGACGCCGACTGGGTCGAGGCCAACCTCGACACGCCCGGAGTCGTTCTCGTCGAGGTCGACGAGGACGTCAGCGCCTACGACAGCGGCCACATCCGTGGCGCTGTGAAGATCGACTGGCGGACGGACCTGCAGGACCCGGTCCGCCGCGACTTCGTGGACAAGACCGGTTTCGAGGCCCTGCTGTCCGACCGCGGCATCTCCAACGACGACACCGTGGTCCTGTACGGCGGCAACAACAACTGGTTCGCCGCCTACGCCTACTGGTACTTCAAGCTCTACGGCCACGAGAACGTCAAGCTGCTCGACGGCGGGCGCAAGAAGTGGGAGCTCGACTCGCGCGAGCTGGTCAAGGACGTCCCCGAGCGGCCCAAGACCCAGTACGTCGCCCAGGAGCAGGACTCCGCGATCCGCGCCTTCCGCGACGACGTGGTCAACGCCATCGGCAAGCTCAACCTGGTCGACGTGCGCTCGCCCGACGAGTTCACCGGCAAGCTGCTGGCCCCCGCCCACCTGCCGCAGGAGCAGGCCCAGCGCGCCGGCCACGTGCCGACCGCCCGCAACATCCCGTGGTCCAAGGCGGCCAATGACGACGGCACCTTCAAGTCCGACGACGACCTGCGCACCCTCTACCAGGAGGCCGGGGTCGACTTCGGCAAGGACACCATCGCCTACTGCCGCATCGGCGAGCGCTCGGCGCACACGTGGTTCGTGCTGCACGAGATCCTCGGCCAGCAGAACGTGAAGAACTACGACGGATCGTGGACCGAGTACGGCTCGCTCGTGGGCGTGCCGATCGAGCTGGGGGAGGCCCGCTGATGACTGCACAGGGTTGCGGAGCGCCGGAGCAGACCGTGGCGCTGCCCGCCGGCATCGACCTGTCCAACCAGGCTGTGATCCAGGGCGTCGTGACCGGCGCCGGCACCGCCTACGCCCGCCTGCTGGACCGCTCCGGCGAGTTCACCGGCGAGGTCGTCGTGTCCGAGGACGGCATCTTCCGCTTCTTCGCCGCCCCCGGTGACTGGACCGTCCGCATCATCGCGGGCGGCGGCGTCACCAGGGACGTCCAGGTGGAGGCCAAGCTGGGCGAGGTCGCCCAGCTCGCCGTCGCCGTCTGATCCACCGCCGGTAGGGAAAGCCCGTGCCGCCACGTTCGGCACGGGCTTTCGCGTACGCGCAACCGATCCGGCCGTGGCGGTGTTGTACCTGACGTGGATGCGATCGACCCGGTGAGCAAGGCGTTGCTCGACGACCTCGACGAGGGCTTCGCGCAGATGTACGCGGCCTACCGCAACCTGGTCTTCTCGACCGCGTTGCGGCTGAGCGGCAACTGGTCCTGCGCCGAGGACCTCACCGCCGAGGCGTTCCTGCGGGCCTACCGGGCCCTCACCGGCTACGACCGCGACCGCCTCGCGGCGCTCCAGCCGCGGGCCTGGCTGATGACGGTCTTCATGAACTCCTGGCGCAACGCGGTCCGCACCAAGGCCCGCAAGCCGCCGCCCGACCTGCGCGAGGAGCCGGTGGACGGCGTGGACCCCCGCCAGGACGTCGAGGCGGCGGCCGAGCGCCGCGAGACGGGCGACGAGCTGGCCGGGCTGCTCGGCCAGCTGCCCGAGGAGCAGCGGGCCGCCGTGGTGCTCCGGCACGTCGTGGACCTGCCGGTCGCCGAGATCGCCACCGTGCTCAGGATCCCGCAGGGCACGGTGAAGTCGCACGTGTCGCGGGGGTTGCAGCGGCTGCGCGCACTGGGAGGCATGCGATGACCGGGTCCGATCCCCTGCTCGCCGGGCTGGCGGCGCTGGCCGCCGACGCGCCGGACGGGCTGCTCGACCGCGTGGCCGCCCGCTGGGTGCGCGTGCCGTCCCCGGTGGGCGAGCTGCGGGTGGCCTTCACCGGGCAGGGGGTGGCGTACGTCCACGCCGGGGAGGGCTTCGCGGAGGCGTTCAGGTCGCGTTTCGGCCGGCCGCTGCTGCCGGCCGCCCGGCCGCCCGCCGGGCTGCTGCCCGCGCTGCGTACCGGCCGGCCGGGCGGGGTGCGGCTGGACCTGCGCGGCCTGAGCGCCTTCCGGCGCGAGGTGCTGGAGGCGGTGCGGACGATCCCGCGCGGCGAGGTCCGCCCCTGCTCCTGGGTCGCCGCCAGGATCGGCCGTCCCACGGCGGCCCGCGCGGTGGCGGCGGCGCTGGCCGCCAACCCGGTGCCGGTGCTGGTGCCGTGCCACCGGGTGACCGGCCCGGACGGGGACCTGAGCGGGCACGTGCTCGGCGCGGCGGCCGCGGAGCGGCTGCTGCTGGCCGAGGGCGTGGACCTGGAACGCCTGCGCCGCCTGGCCGGGGAGCGGGTGTTCTACCTGGCCAGCGACACCACGGGCGTCGTCTGCTTCCCGACCTGCCACAACGCCCGCCGCATCACACCCGCCCACCGGCACGGCTTCCGCACGCTCGCCCAGGCCAGGGCGGCCGGCTACCGCCCGTGCCGCACCTGCCGCCCGGCGGGGGCTCAGAGCTTGACCGGGTAGCGCATGAGCAGCGTGGCCTGGACGATGTCGGGGCCGTGCGCCCGGTAGCCGTGCGGCACGTCGGACCGCCACGAGATGTGGTCGCCGGGCCGGGCCGTCAGCGGCTCCTTGATGGGCCCGGCGCTGAGCGTGCCGCTGAAGACCGTGACGTGCTCGGTGACGCCCTCGTGGTGGGCCGGGGAGGTCTGGGTGAGGCCGGGCGGGACGCGCACGCGGTAGAGCTCGTAGGTGACCTGGTCGTCGTCGAAGACCTCCAGCAGCTCGGCCTCCATCGCCGTCCCGCGCATGATCTGCGGCTCGGGCGGGGGGTCGAGTATGGCTCCGATCGGCACGCCGAGCTGGGCGGTGATGGCCCAGAGCGTCTCCAGCGTCGGGTTGAGCGTGCCGGTCTCGACGCCTGTCAGCGTGGCCCTGCCGACGCCGGACCACTTGGCCAGCTCGGAGAGCGAGACGCCGCGCGCCTGTCGCAGCCGCCGCAGTCGATCTCCCACCACACGAGGGTCGGTGTCGAACGCGGGGAGCGGTTCCATACCGTTCATGCTGCCGCACGGGTGGGACTCCGCGGCCGGGATTAGCTACTTGTCACCTCGGCCGCAGGTCATGGCGTTTCCGTGGTTGCTGCTGCGACACCAGGGACAGAGCGCTACGATTCCACAGATGTCCGGTTCGACAGGCGTGATGGCACCGCCCCGGCCTGGGCCCGCGCCGGCTCAGCGGATGCCGTCGCCGTACTCGCTGCCCCTGCACGCCCTGCGCCTGGCGGGGAAGTGCGCGCTGCCCCTCGTCTTCTGGTTCGCCGCCGGGGAGCTGTCCCGCTTCGCGCTCCTGTACGGCGCCACCGAGGTCGCCTACGGCGAGTGGCGCCAGGTCCGCCTGGTCGTGGTCATGACGCTGCTCACGTTCATCGTCCTGTCGGCGATGATCGTCACCACCGGCATGCTGCACGCCCTGCGCGGCGCGCTCTGGGAGACGCGTGCCCGCGCCGCCGACGACGTGGCCCAGGAACGCTTCTTCCGCACCCTGGACCGGGTCGCCCCGGCCTTCGCCGTCCTCTACCTCGCCTGGGGCTTCCAGCGGGAGGACGCCAGGGACGTCTACCAGATGGACATCTTCCACCACGGCGACGAGCTGATGTCGGCCGCCTGGTTCGGCGAGAGCAGCGACGTCGGCGGCGGCCTGACCGACCTCGACTGGCGCGTCTCGCTCGGAGCCATGATCGTCACCTTCGTGCTGAAGTGGCTCTTCGCCAAGGCGGTCGAGAAGGGCAAGAGCGGTTTCTACGGGTTCCTGGCCGCCTTCTCCGAGTTCGCGTTCGTCTTCTACGGCCTGAACGCCACCCTGGCCTTCGCCGACGCGCGCTCCGAATGGGTGGAGCACCGCAACATCGTGACGGGCGGCGAGGAGGCACTGAACGCCGCGAAGGAGAGCGTGCCCGCCTGGGACGCGGTCACCGACGTGTTCGGCCAGTACTGGCCGCTGTTCATCGACGCCGTCGCGGTGCCGCTGGCCTGGCTGACCGTGGCGATGCTCGTCTTCGGCGCCTTCTCCGACGAGGCCCGCGCCCTGGTCAAGGGCACCCGGCTGGAGAAGGGCGTGGACCGGCTGGAGAGCAGCCACGACCTCACCCAGAAGTCGTTCGACCAGCTCACCGGGGGATTCCGGGACCGCTGGCTGCCGCTGGCCAACTCGCTGCGGCTGGTGTTCAGGAGCGGCTTCCCGCTGTTCGGCATGATGTGCCTGTGCTACGCGGGCCTGTCGGTCGGCGGCGACTACGCCCAGCGCGCCGTGGTGCGGCTCGTCGGCTCGCGTGAGGAGTGGGTGTGGATCTACCAGGTCGCGCCGCTGGACTTCCTGCGCAAGATGATCGTGACCGTGCTGACCATGGCGCTGCTGGCGGCGACGTACGACATCGCCGCCACCCGGGCACGGCTGCGCGGCGAGGCGTTCAGCGACGCCTGAACCGCAGCACCACCACGTCCACGCCCATCTGCTCCATCTTCTCCCGGTTGAACAGGTCCTTCGTCGGGGTGTCGGAGCGGTAGTCGCTGGGCCGGAACGACAGCTCGACCTCGTCCGCCACCGGGGTCGGCACGATCGCCAGGCCCATGATCTTGTAGTCCTTGCCCACGACCAGCTTGTCCGTCGGGCGGTCGCCCACCGGCTGGATCGGGACCGTCCACTCGCGGCCCGCCCGGTCCTGGAGCTTGACGTTGTTGGGCTCGGCGGTCATGGTCGTGCTGGAGGCGTCCACGACCTTCTTGGTGATGTCGATCCTCAGCCAGGTCACCTCGGGGCCGTGTTTGTTGCCCTCGGGGGGCTTCGTCGGGGCGATGGCGGCCCGCCACTCGATGTTGTAGGCCCTGCCCGCCTGGCCGGCGGGGACGACGGTCTCCTTGAGGTTCAGGCCCCGGGTGATCTGCTGCTGGTAGAAGGCGTGGCCGTCATAGGTTCTCAGGCCGGCGGTGAGCAGGGAGACCACCACGGCACCGGCGCCGACCAGGAGCAGGCGGCGACGGCCGGACCTCGGTGCCGTGGCCGGCCCGCCCTCCCCCGGCCCGGCGGCCGGCGGGGCGCCGGGGGGCGGGGGCGGGGTCTGGTGCTGGGTCTGGTGCTGGGTCTGGTGCGGCGACTGCGGCTGGGGCTGTCGTGGCGGCTGCGGCGGCCACGGCTGCGCGGCCGGGGCGCCGGGGACGACCGGAATGGGCTGGGTGGAGCTTCCCCGCGGGGGCCGGTGCGCGGCGGGCGGCCACACCTGCTGGTCAGGATGGTAGGGACGGCCGCGCCCCGGCGGCGGGCCCTGCGGAAAGCCCGCCCCGGGCGGCTGCGGCCCGGGATGGGCGCCGGGCGGCTGCGGCCCGGGATGGGCGCCGGGCCCCGCGGGGTGGCCCGGATGCGGTTGGGGCGCACGCGGGGGCACGCCACCGCTCTGCGGGGCGGCAGGGGGCGGGTAGCCCCCGGAGGGCCGCGGCATGGCGTGACGAGGCGCCCCGTGCCCTCCCGGCGCCGGGCCGGCGGGAGGCGCGGGGTGGGCTGCTCCGGGCGGTGGGACGGGGCCCGTGGGGGGCGCGGGGTGGGCTGCTCCGGGCAGTGGCAGCGAGCCGGTGGGGGGTGTGCCGTGTCCTCCCGGTATCGGGCCGGTGGGGGGTGCGGCGTGGCGGGGGGACGGGGGCATGGGCCGGCCCGGGTGCATGCCCGGGCCGGGTGGCAGGCCCTGGCCGTGCGGTTGGGTGTGCGCCGACGGCGGCGGCGTCAGCGGCTCGTCCTGGGGCTCCGGGACCGCCTCCTGACCGCTGCTGCTCCATCCGTCGTTGCCGGGCGAGAACCAGTCACGCTCGTTCGTGCTCATGCGACGATCACTTCTTAACGGTCGAGTAGACGTCCTGCGGCGAGGCCGCGAGCTTGCGCGCGGCCTCCTCATCGAGGCCGAGGTCCACCTCGACCTGCGGCTGGTACGGCTCCACCATCACCCCCTGCTGCGGCAGCGCGAACACCACGCTCGCCCCCGGCAGCGCCGACGCGGGCACCTCGAAGTAGAAACGGCCGCTCACCCAGATGTCCGGCTGCACGTAGGTGTTCTGCAACGTGAGCGTCCGGTCCACCCGGTCGGTGGCGTCGAACCTCTTGCCGTCGGCGGTGACCAGGACGGGCTGGGCGAGGTTGTAGGGCTTCAGGCTGGACTTCGCGGAGGCGCCGACGACGAGGAAGAGGTTGTCCGTGGTGATGGTCTCGGACGCGCCCTGGAGGGACTTGGCGGCGGTGATCGAGTCGAGCCGGACGGTGAAGCGGCGGGCGTCGATGGTCTCGCCCTTGGCGCCGCTGTAGGTGATGGGGTCACCGAGTTCGCCCTCGACGAGCTTGGCGGTCTGCAACCACATCGCGCCGCCGATGAGCACCAGCCCGGCCGCGGCGGCGAGCAGGCGGGTGCCGAGGCCCGGACGGCTCGCGTCCCGGGGCGCGCGCCGGGACGGGGCGACGGCGGCGCGGGGCTCGGTGGTGGTCATGTCCCGGCCTCCTGCTTGACGGGTAGCGTCACCCGCGCCTTGATCTCGGGATAGTACTTGTCGCCCACCTGCTTGGACACCATCTCCCACGTGGGGGTCCCGCTGAGGAAGCTGGTGCCCTCCTCGAAGGAGGCCACGTCGAAAGTGATCTTCTCCGGCGGCCGCTCGTTCTCCTTGAGCCGGTAGCGGACGATGACCTGCGTGGGGACGTCCGGCTGAAGCTGCTGCGTCTCGTCGCCCTTGACCAGCCCGAACGTGAACGGCCCCGCCTCCTTGTCGAAGGCCGGGGTGATGTTGACCAGGGAGCCGGCGAAGGAGGTGGTCGAGAACGCGCTCGTGATCTTCTCGGGCGGCATTCCCACCATCGCGGTCTCGTCCCCCTTGTTGGTGACGTCGAAGACCAGCTCGACGAAGCGCTTGTCCTGGTCGAAGGTGGACTGGGCCTTCTCGACCTTGACCCGCGACTCCACGAACCTGGTCGAGTACATGCCCTGGTCCAGCACCGCGCCCTGGCCCAGCGGCTTCGGCGCCTCAGGGGCCTCGTTGAGCCCGCCCAGCAGGGCGACGACGCCGACGGCGGTGAGCGTCACCAGCGCGATGGCGGGCACCACCACCGGGCGTCTGGGCTTCTCAGTGCTGCCGCCGGAGGGTTCCGTCATGGATATGGATGGTAATAGCTCTCGCTTGTCCCATCTGCCGCATTACTCCCATCGCTCTGGCCGAATTGCCGCGAAACTCTGCCGTTCCGGGGGTTGAAACTCTTACGCTGTCACGAGGCGGGAAAGCCCAGCCCTACCTTTGGAGAACAGTCGCGGCCGGAGGGTCACGTGACGGACGTGCATCCCGAGCATGCCCAGCTGCAGGCGGACCGCATCTACCTGGGCTGGCAGTACATCCTGCTGCACCCCGACCCCGGCCCGCCGCCCAAGCGCCCCTCGCCGGGCGACGAGCCGCCCGCCGCCGCGCCCCCCGGCGCCGCCGCCCAGGTCGAGCTGGTACGCCGCGAGCGCATGCAGGAGGACATGCTCAACCGGCCGGTCCGGTTGTTCCGGGTGTTCGCGCTGGTGCTGAGCGTGCTGATCCTGGCCGTGGCCGTGGCCGGCTACCTCGCCTGGGCGTTCGCGATCGTCGGGCTGGTCGCGACCTGCGGAGTCGCGATCATCTGCACCTTCGCGCTCATGCAGGGCGACCGGGCGGTCCGCTACCGCGTGCTGGAGCAGCAGGCCAGGGACCAGCGCCGGCGCCAGGAACGTGACAAGGAGCTGTTCAGGGCCCAGGAGGACCACGCCAAGCGCTACCGCGAGTGGCAGGAGTCGAAGGACCGCCACGACCGCCAGCTCACCTGGTACGCCGTCGCCGTCCCCGACGAGATCGACCGCATCGACGTGGCGGGCGGCACCCTGCCCGGCTGGTCCGCGCTGGTCACGCTGCTCGGCGCCACCCGCCTCTACAGCGGTGGCCACCTGACCGTGCTCGACCTGTCCGAGGGCGCCATCGCCAAGGACCTCATCGAGCTGGCCCGCAAGGGCGGCGACGACCCGCTGGTGTGGGTGCTGCCGGTCGACCTGCCCAAGCTCGACCTGGGCGCCACGCTCAAGCCGGAGGCGTTCGCGGACGTCCTGGCGCACGTGGTGAGCGTCAGCGAGGAGCACCGCACCACCCGCGACCTCAGCTTCGACAACGCCATCCTGGAGCGGGTGCTGGAGGTGCTGGGCGAGAACGCCACGATCAGCCAGGTCACGGCCGCGCTGCGGGCCCTCGCGCAGGTCGGCGATCCGCGCGACGACCTGCGGTTCGGGCTGATCACCGCCACCCAGCTCGAACGCATCGGCACGCTGTTCGGGCGCGGGGTCAGCGACCGCGTGGTCATCGAGCGGGCCTGGGCGCTGGAGTCGCAGCTGCGCAAGCTGGAGACGCTGGGCACGCAGGCCGTGCGGCTGCCGCCGGCCCGGCTGCGCGTGGTGAGCATGGACCGGCAGGCGGGCGTGTTCGGCAACCGGGTGCTCGGCACGTACGTGGCCACCGCCCTCACCCACATCCTGCGCCAGTCGCCCGCCTCCGACCGGCCCTGGTACCACACGATCATCGTGGCGGGCGCGGACAAGCTCAGAGGCGACGTGCTCGACCGGCTGATGGACGCCTGCGAGACCTCCCGCACCGGGCTCGTCCTGACCTACCGCTCGCTCACCCCCACCGTGCGGGAGCGGCTCGGGCGGGGGCACGCGGCGGTGGCGTTCATGCGGCTCGGCAACGCCGAGGACGCCCGCGTCGCCAGCGAGCACGTCGGCACCGAGCACCGCCTGGAGCTGGCCCAGCTCACCGAGACCATCAGCGACTCGCTGCCGGGCCTGGACGGCGGCTACACCTCCACGATCTCCCAGGTGGACGACGAGCGGGAGGAGCGCGCCGAGGGCGAGGCCGACCTCGCCGGGGACATCACCGAGTCCACCGAGTGGGGCCGCACCGCCGACAAGATCTCCGAGAAGGAGCGGGTGCTCCAGCGCTCGCGCGAGTTCCTGGTCGAGCCGCACGAGCTGCAACAGCTGCCCACGACCTCGGTCATCGTCACCGACGCCACCGCCAGGGGCCGGCGGGTCCGCCTCGCCGACGCCAACCCGGCCATCCTCACCTTCCCGAGGACCACGCTCGGCGAGCTGGAGGACGTCCGCGAGGCCGTCCTGGCGCTCGACCCGCGCGCCGACGGCGACGGCGAGGAGGCGCCCCCGCCCAACCTCGGGCCGCCCCCGCCCCGGCTGGACTGGCGAAAGGGCAGGCCATGACCGGGTAAGGAGATGGTCAATGTCAAGGTGACGAGCTGGCGGTTGGTGAAGTTTGGCCAAGAACCGTCTCTGGGGGATTGATGATGCAGCCGAGCGTCTCGCTGAGCGGGCCCTGGTATCGGATCCAGTCGATCGCCGCGCCCTCGCGGAGCTCGTCGGCCGAATGGGACTTCGTCACCGTGCTGCCCGCCGTGCTGTCGGCGGCGCAACGTGACCGGCCGTTCGTCATCGGGTGGCTCTCGCGGGGGTCCGGCGCGCCGCTCGAACTCATCACGAACGCGGGGCCGCTGTCGCCGCCGCGCCAGCCGCGCCGTGCCACCGACGTGCCCGACCGGCCGACGGGGCCGCAGCCGCTGCTGTTCCCCGGCGGGGCGCGCGGCGTCCAGCTCTCCGAGGAGTACCTGGCCGACCTGGCGGACCTGGTGTGGGTGCCGTGCCCGGGGCGGCAGGCGCCGCCGCTGGGCGGCCGGGAGCGCCACGCCGACCTGGACGAGCTGACCCGGCCCACGCTGTTCGAGGCGACGCTGGTCACGCTGATGTCGCGGCCGTTCGCCTGGCTCGTCGTGGCCGAGCCGACCGACCTGCTCGACGCCGAGGTGGCGCACCTGCGCACCCAGCTCAACGTGCTGCGGCAGTACGGCGACGCCTCCGAGCGCTCCAGGTTCGACGCCGAGCGCGCCGAGCGGCGCATGCAGGAGCTGGACGCCTTCCGCGAGGCCGGGCTCTGGAACGTGCGCGTGCTGGCCGGCGGGGCCACCGCCGAGGAGCTGCGGCAGATCGCGCCCGTGCTGGTCGGCTCGGTCGAGATCGGCCACCACCCGTACCGGCTGCGCAGCTCCCACGGGGCCGCGTACCCGCTGGGGGAGGCCCTGGCCATCACCATGCAGGACCCGGCCGACGGGGCCGCCGCGCCGTTCGCCGCCACCGCCGGGGCGCTCGCCGCGCTGGCCGGGCTGCCCCGGCGGGAGGTGCCCGGCGTCCGCGTGCTCGACTCGGGCTTCTTCGACGTGACGTCCGAGGCCGACGGGGGCGAGCTGGAGCTGGGCGAGATCCTGGACGGCCAGGACCGCGGCGTCGGCACCTTCCGGGTGCCGCTGGCCACGCTCAACCGGCACGCCTTCGTCACCGGGGCGACCGGCTCGGGCAAGTCGCAGACCGTCCGGCACCTGCTGGAGCAGCTCAGCCGGGCCCGCATCCCGTGGCTGGCCATCGAGCCGGCCAAGTCCGAGTACGCCGCCATGGCCGGCCGGCTGGACGAGCCGGTCACGGTGATCAACCCGTCCGCGCCCGAGGGCGTGCCGTTCAGCGTCAACCCGCTCGAACCCGAGCCCGGCTATCCCGTCCAGGCCCACATCGACATGGTCAGGGCGCTGTTCATGGCGGCCTTCGACGCCGAGGAGCCGTTCCCGCAGATCATGTCGCTGGCGCTGCAACGCGTCTACGAGGCCACCGGCTGGGACGTCGTCACCGGCGGCGCCGTCCCCGGCTCCAGCGTGCCGCCCAGCGTCCCCACCCTCGAACAGCTCCAGCAGCACGCCATGGACGTCATCAAGGAGATCGGCTACGGCCGCGAGGTCCAGGCCGACGTCGAGGGCTTCATCTCGCTGCGGCTGCGCTCGCTGCGCGTCGGCTCGGCCGGGCGCTTCTTCGAGGGCGGCCACCCGGCCGACGTCGGCGGCCTGCTGGAACGCAACGTCGTCCTGGCCATCGAGGACGTCGCCAACGACGAGGACAAGGCGTTCCTCATGGGCACGCTGATCATCCGGATCGTGGAGCACCTGCGCATGCGGGCGCGCACCGAGAAGTCCTCCGGGCTGCGGCACGTCATCGTCATCGAGGAGGCGCACCGGCTGCTGCGCGACCGCGGCCACGGGCGGGCCTCCACGCACGCGGTCGAGCTGCTGGCCGGGCTGCTGGCCGAGATCCGCGCGTACGGCGAGGGCATCGTCGTGGCCGAGCAGATCCCCACCAAGCTCGTGCCCGACGTGGTCAAGAACACCGCGCTCAAGGTCGTCCACCGGCTGCCCGCCGAGGACGACAGGAAGCTCGTCGGCGCCGCCATGAACCTGAGCGAGGAGCAGTCGCGGCACGTCGTGTCGTTGCAGCCCGGCTCGGCCGCCGTCTTCGCCGACGGCATGGACCGGCCGCTGCGGGTGCGGGTGCCGCTCGGCGAGTCCAGGGAGAAGGTGCTGCCGGGCCCGCCGCCGCCCATCCGGGGCCGCAGGTCGGCGGCGTGCGGGGCGCAGTGCCGCGGCGGGCAGGCGTGCACGCTGGTCGAGCTGCGCGAGGCGGACGTGCTGGCCGACGCGCCCGAATGGGCGTGGCTGCGCATCTGGTGCGACACGGTCGTGCTCGCCTTCGTCAGCAACCGGCCGCTGCCCGGGGTGCCGCGCGTGTTGTCGGCGGCGTGGGGCGAGCTGCCCGCGCGGCGGCGCGAGTGCCTGCTGGCCACCCTGGTCGAGCGGTCGGTGCAGCGGCGGGCCTGGTCGCTGCGGAGCTGGTTCGACCCCTCGCTGCTCACCGAGAAGGCCGCGGAGAAGGCCACGCGGCTGCTCGGCGGGCTGGAGAGCGGCGGGGAGCGTCCCGGGGCGTCGTGGGTGATCCCGCAGGTGCGGTGGCTGCACGAGGTGGACCGGCTCTTCCCGCACGGGCAGCCCGCCCCCAGCCTGCGCAGCCCGGCGCCGCCCATGGAGTACGCCCTGTTCCGCCCGCCCAGCGGGGCCAATGGCAACGGCGTCAACGGGTCGCCGGACCGCGTGCACACCGAGCTGCTGGGCCACCGGGCCAAGGCGCTGCGCCACCACCCCCTGTCCATGGAGGTGGAGCGCAACCGGGAGCTGGCCTGGCGGGTCATCCTGGGGGACGACGAGAGCGAGGCGGTGCAGCGGGACATCACGACCGTCGCCATCGGCATCGAGGCGTCGGCCCGGATCCGGCACGTGGGGCAGACGATGGGGGCGGGGTGGCTGGAGGGCGTCCTGTCCTGGCCGCGCCGCTTCGTCCTCCCCTTCGACCACGGCGGCACCCTGGAACTGTCCTTCCCCGATCCCGCCCCCGCCCCCAGCCCCCTCTGACCGCCCGGGGGGCGGGATCAGTGGCCATGCCGTGCCGTTGCAGGTAGGCGTACAGCTCGGGGTCCGTGGGCTCGCCGCCGAGCACGAACAGGATCGCGCGGAGCACGCCGGTCTCCTCCTCGACGACTTCGAGGACCCCGACCCAGAACGCGCCGTCCGGACAGACGGAAAGCGTCACCATGACGTTCGCCCTTTCTGTGGGCATGCCGAAATGACGACCTGACGAGGTCGCTTCCGGCACACCGGACATCCCAGAAAGGGCGGGTACGTCGTGCGTCGCCCGGGCTACCGACCGGGCCGCGTTTTCGTGTGCGTAACGAGAGTACGGCCGGATGCCGACTAGGATCCATGCACATGACCCAGCTTCCTCTGCGAGCTCAGCTCGCCAGCGCCCTGGGCCGCAGTGCCGCCACGCTGTCCAGGATGACCGGGCGCGGTGACGGCTCGGTGATCGGGGGCCGGGTCGGCCTGCTGCTGGAGCCCGACCTCCTGCGCAAGCTGGCCCGCGACCGCAAGCTGGCCCTGGTCAGCGCCACCAACGGCAAGACGACCACCACCCGCCTGATCACCTCCGCGCTGCTCGACCTCGGCGAGGTCGCGACCAACGCCTACGGCGCCAACATGCCGGCCGGCCACGTCTCGGCGCTGTCCCAGCACAAGCACGCCCCTTACGGCGTCCTGGAGGTGGACGAGAAATACCTGCCCGAGGTGCTCGACACCACCGGCGCGGGCGTCGTCTGCCTGATGAACCTCAGCCGCGACCAGATGGACCGCGCGGCCGAGATCTGGCTGCTGGCCCAGAAGTGGCGCCGCGCGCTGGCGGGCAGGCCCACCCACGTGATCGCCAACTGTGACGACCCGCTCGTCACGTGGGGCGCCTCCACGGCCGCCTCGGTCACCTGGGTGGCCGGCGGGCAGCGCTGGAAGGAGGACTCCTGGTGCTGCCCCGAGTGCGGCGGCCCGCTCGACCGCAAGGACTCCTTCTGGGCCTGCCGCGAGTGCACCTTCCACCGTCCCGAGCCGCAGTGGGCGCTCGACGGCGAGATGGCCGTCGATCCGCGCGGGCAGCGCTGGATGCTCGACATCCAGCTCCCCGGCTCGGCCAACCGCTCCAACGCGGTGATGGCGCTGGCGGTGGCGGAGACGTTCGGGGTGCCGGTGGAGCGGGCGCTGCCCCGGCTGCGCGAGGTCACCTCGGTGGCCGGCCGCTACACGATGGTCGAGCGCGACGGCCGGCACGCGCGGCTGCTGCTGGCGAAGAACCCCGCCGGCTGGCTGGAGGCGTTCGACGTCGCCGACCCGCAGCTCCCGATCGTCCTCTCGGTCAACGCGCAGGGCCCCGACGGGCGCGACACGTCGTGGTTGTGGGACGTCGACTACCGCATCCTGCGCGGCCGCCCGGTGTTCGTGACCGGCGAGCGCCGCCTCGACCTGGCGCTCCGGCTCGACGTGGCGGACGTGCCGTTCACCCTGTGCAGCACGTTCTCCGAGGCGATGGCCATGCAGCCGCCCGGCCGGGTGGACGTGATCGCCAACTACACCGCCTTCCAGCAGATCCGATCGGAGTTCGGTCGTGCCGTCTGACAGCGTCCTGCGCATCGTCTGGATCTATCCCGACCTGTTGAGCACGTACGGCGACCAGGGCAACGTCCTGGTCCTGGAGCAGCGCGCCCAGCGCCGGGGGATCGAGACCGAGACGATCCACGTGCGCTCGTCCGACCCGGTGCCGGAGGGCGGTGACATCTACCTCATCGGCGGCGGCGAGGACCGCCCGCAGATCCTGGCCGCCCAGCGCCTGCGCAAGGACGGCGGCCTGCACCGGGCGATCGCCGGCGGCGCGTCCATGCTGGCGGTGTGCGCGGGCTACCAGATCATGGGCAGCACGTTCGGCGGCGAGGAGGGCCAGCCGGTCCAGGGCATCGGCCTGCTCGACATCGCCAGCGCGCGCGGCCCGGCCCGCGCGGTGGGCGAGCTGGTGGCCGAGGTGGACAGCGCGCTCGGCCTGCCCACGCTGACCGGGTTCGAGAACCACATGGGCGTCACCCGGCTGGGCGCCGGCGTGCGCCCGCTGTCGCGCACGGTCAAGGGCATCGGCAACGGCGACGGCTACGAAGGCTGCTACGCGGGCCACGTGGTCGGCACCTACCTGCACGGCCCGGCGCTGGCCCGCAACCCGGCGCTGGCCGACCTGCTGCTGTCGTGGCGGGTGGGGCAGCTCCCGCCGCTGGACGACTCCCGCTACGAGGCCCTGCGCCAGGAGCGGCTTGCCACCGTCCTGGCCGACTGATCATCCTGATGAATCCGGGCGAACCGGGGTAGAAGGTTCGCCGTGGGTTCCACGGTGACGGTCCCCCAGACCCGGACGATGGGCGGCGAGGAGCTGTCCGCCGACGACGCCTGGGCGACCATGCGCAAGTACGGCGGCTGGCACCTCGTCCGCGACTCGGTGGTCAGGTTCCGCTACGGCGACGGCATGAGCCATGCCCGCGCGCTGGCCTTCCAGCTCTGCCTGGCCATCATCCCCGGCGCGATCGCCCTGGTCGGCCTGAGCGCGGTGACCGACCAGGACGAGCTGGGCCGGGTGCTGGAGCTCACGCTGCGCGGCGTGGCCCCCGGCGGCGGGGCCGAGGCCGTCTCGCAGGCGCTGGAGGGCGGCAACCACGTCTCCGGCAAGCTCGCCCTGTGGCTGGGCCTCGGCACCACGCTGGTGTCGCTGGCGACCTCGATGGCGCAGTTCGAGCGCGGCGCGAACCGCATCTACGGCGTCGAGCGCGACCGGCCCTTCCACCGCAAGTACGCCCGGGCGGCCGTGCTGGCGCTGACCGCCGGAGTCCTGCTGATCACCGGTTTCACGGTCCTGGTGGGCGGCGGCGCGCTGGGGCACGCGATCAGCGAGGTCTACGACTGGGGCGACGGGGCCAGGCAGGCGTTCTCGCTGGTGCGCTGGCCGCTCGGCTTCCTGCTGGCGCTGGCGAGCACGGTCACGCTGTTCCGGGCCTCGCCCCGGCGGCGGCAGCCGGGCCACACCTGGCTGGCCGTGGGCGCGCTGGTGGCGCTCGCCTTGTGGACGGCGTTCACGATGGCGCTGGCCCTCTACACCGACAACAACAGCTCCTTCGGCGACACCTACGGGCCGCTGACGGCCGTCATGGCGCTGCTGCTGTGGTCCTTCCTCAGCTCGGTCGCGCTGTTCCTGGGGATGGCGTTCGCGGCCCAGCTGGAGGCGTGCCGGGCCGGGTGCGTCGAGCCGGCGCATCCCGATCCGGGGCCGACGGCGGAGGAGGAGCGCGAGCCGCTGGTCGGCGCGGTGGGCTCGGCCGCCTTCGCCGTGGTACGCGGCCTGCTGGCCAAGCTCAGGTGAACGATTGACATGCAGCCGTTTGGCTGCCTATTGTTCGACAAGCAGCCGAACGGCTGTATGTTCCGGAACGGACGGCAGATGGACGAGGTGTTCAAGGCGCTGGCCGACCCCAGCCGCCGCAGGCTGCTGGACAGCCTCAACGCCCGCAACGGCCAGACCCTGCGCGAGCTGTGCGCCGGGCTCGACATGGCCCGGCAGTCGGTCAGCAAGCACCTGGGGGTGCTGGAGGAGGCCAACCTGGTCACCACGGTGTGGCGGGGCCGGGAGAAGCTGCACTACCTCAACGCCGTGCCGATCAACGCCATCGCCGACCGCTGGATCACCCAGTACGACCGGCGGCGAGCCGGCGCGCTGGCCGACCTCAAGAGCGCACTGGAGGACCACCCCGTGGCCGACACCGCATTCGTCTACACGACCTACATCAACACCACGCCCGAGCGCCTGTGGCAGGCGCTCACCGAGCCCGCCTTCACCGAGCGCTACTGGGGGATCGCCCTGGAGTCCGACTGGCGGCCGGGCTCGCCGGTCACCTGGAAGCGCGCGGGAACCGCGATCGAGGACCCGGAGCAGGTCGTCCTGGAGTCCGAGCCGGGGCGGCGGCTGGCCTTCACCTGGCACACGATCGGCGACCAGTTCGCCAAGGCGTTCGACGTGGACCCCGAGCTGGTCGCCCGGTGGGGCCGGGAGCCCCGCTCGAAGGTGACGTTCACCATCGAGCCGCACGGCGAGGCGGTCAAGCTGACCGTCGTGCACGACGGCTTCGAGCCCGGCAGCGAGGTGCGCGAGGCGGTCGGCCAGGGCTGGCCCGAGGTGCTGTCGAGCCTGAAGACCCTGCTGGAGACCGGCGACCCGCTGCCGGCCTGAGCCCGGCGGGCCCGATCGGCAGGCCGGGAGGCCCGATCAGTAGACCAGGGCCTGGACGCCCTCGGCGGTGACCTCCTCGACGAACGTCGGCGCCCCGGCGATGCGCACGCCCCCGATGACGTCGTCCACGGTGATTCCCCGGCGGGCCGCGCACTGGGTGCACAACGTCACCCGGCCCGCCGCCAGCACGGCGTCCAGGAGGTCGGCGAGCGGCGCGGCGTGCGGCAGGCTGAACTCCTTGGCCCGCCCCGGCAGCGCGAACCACGACGACTCGCCGGTCAGCCACAGGGAGACCGGGACCCCGCTCGCGAGCGCCGCGGCCGCCACGTTGAACGCCTGGTTGCAACGCTCGGGGGCGTCGGCCCCGGCGGTTACCTTGATCACCAGTGATCGTGCCATGCCAGTCACCCTAGCCGGGCGGGCGTGCCGACGCCGTACACCCGGGCGCCACTAGGCTTGGGGACCATGGAAGAACCTGAGGTGCACCCCGCCCTGGAGCCGATCGCGTTCCTGCTCGGACGGTGGGAGGGCGCGGGCGTCGGCGGTTACCCGACGATCGAGAGCTTCAACTTCGGGCAGGAGATCGAGTTCGGTCACAACGGCAAGCCGTTCCTGACCTACGTCAGCCGCACCTGGCTGCTCGACCAGGACGGCCACCGGGTCCGCCCGCTGGCCACCGAGTCCGGCTACTGGCGGGCCCAGCCCGACCGGCAGATCGAGGTGCTGCTCGCGCATCCGACCGGCGTCGTCGAGATCTACATCGGCGAGGTCGTCTTCCACAAGATCGAGCTGCGCACCGACGTCGTCGCGCGCACCGCCTCCGCCAAGGAGTACACCGCAGGCCACCGCCTGTACGGGCTGGTCAGCGGCAACCTCATGTGGGCCTACGAGATGGCCGCGATGGGGCAGCCGCTGTCCGACCACATGTCGGCCGAGCTGAAGAAGGTCTCGTGAGCACGACGCCGTTCACCGCCGACGCCGTCGAGGCGATCAAGCGCCACATGAACGACGACCACGCCGGTGACGCGCTGCTCATCGTGCGGGCCCTCGGCGGCCGGCCGGCCGCCACCGAGGCCGTCACCAGCGACGTGGACGCCGAGGCGATCGAGTTCACGATCGACGGCGGCGAGCGCGTACGGGTGCCGTGGGGCGAGCCGCTCACCGAGCGGGCCCAGGTGCGCAAGGCCGTGGTGACGCTCTACCGCAGGGCCTGCGCCGAGCTGGGCGTCCCGCCGCGGGGCGAGCACCAGGAGGGATGAAGCACCCGGAGGGGTGAAGTACCCGGAGGGGTGAAGCATCCGGAGAAATGAAGAAGGGCCCCGGGCGACACTCCGCCCGCTCGCGGCGGGCGGGCCGGATGGACCACGGCCAGGATCGGTCGATCCCGGCCTCCGGCTGCCAGGGGCCCCGGTGATTGCCTCGTATTCGCGTCACGTCACGAGACCGAGACAAGCGTCCGCGACGTCAGCGGACAACCACCTCGCTAGCCCGACTATGACTAACCATTATTCGGACCACCTCCTTTCCGCGTACTCATGAAGCTATGTGGTCATCGGCGCGGGAGGCAAATGAATATCACCGGGCCGTACACTCGGAGCATGACCGAGACGCAGTGGCACGAAGAGCTTCGCGCGAAGGGCTACCGGGTCACACCGCAGCGTCAGCTCGTCCTGGAGGCGGTCAAGGAGCTGGAGCACGCCACTCCGGAGGAGATCTGCGCCAGGGTCCGGCAGACGGCGCGCGGGGTCAACATCTCCACCGTCTACCGCACGCTGGAGCTGCTGGAGGAGCTGGGGCTGGTCACCCACACGCACCTCGGGCACGGCGCGCCGACCTACCACCTGGCGGCCGAGGCCGACCACGTCCACCTGGTGTGCCGGGGCTGCGACGAGGTCTTCGAGGTGCGGCCCGAGCTGGCCGAGGGGCTGGTCAAGGCGCTGGACGACGAGATGGGGTTCGTGGCCGACGTCCACCACCTGACCGTCTTCGGACGTTGCCGCGACTGCCGATAGCCTGGAGGGCATGCGTAGCCCTCTGCTCGACCTTCCCGGCGCCGTCGCGGCCGACGCGCCGGACTCCGACGTAGCCGCGCACTACGGCGACCTGTTCGCCGAGCAGCGCGCGCTGGCCAAGGGCGAGGCGGTCGTCGACCGCAGCAACCGCGAGGTGGTCCGTGTCTCGGGCGCCGACCGGCTGAAGTGGCTCAACGACCTGACCTCGCAGAAGCTCGACACGCTGAAACCGGGCGAGTGGACCCAGACGCTCGACCTCGACCTCCAGGGCCACGTCCTGCACCACCTGACGCTGGTGGACGACGGCGAGAGCGTGCTGGCCCACGTCGAGCCGGGCACCGCGCAGAGCCTCGTCGACTATCTCGACCGCATGCGCTTCATGCTGCGGGTCGAGGTGTCGCGGGCCGACGACCTGGCCGTGCTGTCCACGGCCACCGAAGACTTCCTGGTGCCACGCGCCGAGCTGCCCGAGCACCTGGGCAGGCCGCTGGCGGGGCTGTGGGCCTACGAGGCGCTGCGGATCGAGGCGTACCGGCCGCGGCTGGGGTTCGAGACCGACCACAAGACCATCCCGCACGAGGTGGGCTGGATCGGCCCGGCGGTCCACCTCAGCAAGGGCTGCTACCGGGGCCAGGAGACCGTGGCCCGCGTCCACAACCTGGGCCACCCGCCGCGCCGCCTGGTGTTCCTGCACCTCGACGGGAGCGTCGACACCCTGCCGGTGCACGGCGACCCGGTGATCTTCGAGAGCCAGGAGGTCGGCGTGGTGGGCTCGGCGGCCCGCCACCACGAGCTGGGGCCGATCGCGCTGGCCGTGGTCAAGCGCACGGTGCCGGTGGAGGCGCCGCTGCTGGCGGGCGGCGTCGCGGCGAGCCAGGAGGTCGTCGTGCCGCCGGACGCCGGGCGCAACGTCACCATCGACCCGGCGCTGCGGCGGCGGATCCGCTAGAGGTCGAGCACGAGGGTGATCGGCCCGTCGTTGACGAGCGACACCTTCATGTCCGCGCCGAACACCCCGGTCTCAACGCGGGCGCCCAGCGCGCGCAGCTCCTCGACCACCGCCGCCACCAGGGGCTCGGCGACCGGCCCCGGGGCGGCGGCCTGCCAGGTGGGCCGCCGGCCCTTGCGCGCGTCGCCGTAGAGGGTGAACTGGCTGATCACCAGGAGCGGGGCCGAGACGTCCGAGCAGGACTTCTCGCCGTGCAGGACGCGCAGGCCCCACAGCTTGGCGGCGAGCCTGGCCGCCTCGGCCCTGGTGTCGGTGTGGGTGACCCCGACCAGCACGAGCAGGCCGGGCTCGGCGATCGCGCCGACCGTGCGGCCCTCGACCTCCACGGACGCTGAACTCACTCGTTGTACCACTGCTCGCATGAGATCCCATTCTGGACCAGGACAAACCCTCCGTAGACTCGTGCCGAAAGGGGTACCGAGATGTCGCTGATCGTGGAAGTCGTCCGGTCCGGGTTCGTGGAGTCCACGCACCAGGCTCGCATGCTGACCGTCGACGCGGAGGGCCGTCTGGTCGAGACGCGGGGCGCGGTCCACGTCCCGGCCTCGCCGCGCTCGTCGATGAAGCCGCTCCAGGCGCTCGGCATGCTGCGCAGCGGGCTCCGGCTGGAGGGCGAGCTGCTGGCGCTGGCCTGCGCCTCCCACTCGGGGGAGCCGTTCCACGTGGACGGGGTGCGCAAGATCCTGGCGGGCGCCGGGCTGGAGGAGTCGGCGCTGGGCTGCCCCGAGGACTACCCGTTCGACCGCACGGCGACCGAGCGCGGGCGCGTCTACATGAACTGCTCCGGCAAGCACGCCGCCATGCTGGCCACCTGCGCGGCCAACGACTGGCCGCTGACCACGTACCTGGAGCCGGCGCATCCGTTGCAGCGCGCGATCCGGGAGACGGTGGAGGAGCTGACCGGCGAGCGGGTGGCGGCCTCGGGCGTGGACGGGTGCGGGGCGCCGTTGTTCTTCGTGTCGATGCTGGGGGTGACCAAGGCGTTCCGGGCGTTCCCGATGTCGTCGCCCGACTCGTACGAGCGCAGGATCTTCGACGCCGTGACCGCCCACCCCGAGTGGACGTCGGGCACCGACCGCCCCGAGGCGAAGCTCATGCGGGCGCTGCCGGGGCTCATGCTGAAGTCGGGGGCGGAGGCGTTCGACGCGTTCGCCTTCGAGGACGGGCGGGCGGGCACCGTCAAGATCGAGGACGGCTCGGCGCGCGCCCGCGTGCCGGTCACGGTCGCGGCGCTGCGCTCGCTCGGCCTGGACGCCCCCGAGCTGGCCGAGCTGGCCGCGCCGCCGGTGCTCGGCGGCGGGCGGCCGGTCGGCGAGGTGCGGCTGCGCTGAAGGGTCGCACTGAAGGGTCGCACTGAAGGGTCGCGCTGAGGGGCCGCGCTAGAGCGTGCGGAACTGGCGGGTCGCGGAGATGGCGCCCGAGGTCGTCGTGCAGAACGTGCGCATCGAGCCGGCGAACTTCGACAGGTCCCACTCCGCGGGCCCGTGATACCAGTAGAGGTTGTCGGCCTGGTGGCCGTTGCTGGTGACCGAGGCCACCACCCGCGACCAGTGCTCCACGCCGTCGAAGATCACGGCGTAGGGCAGGTAGCGGGAGAACAGCTCCACCCGGTGCTGCTCGGGCACGTGGCCCAGCTCGCCGGAGAACAGGTACTCGCGGAAGCCCAGGGTGTGCGCCAGCGCCGCCGAGCCCTTGGCGGTCTTGGCCGGCATGTACTGGCCGCCGGCCGCCAGCGCGCCGCCCGCGATGATCACGGCCAGGCCGAGCAGCCCGTACGTGGTGAACCAGGCGAGCGCGGCCGTGGCCAGCACCCCGAGCACGATGAGCACGACGCCGACCGTCGTCCAGCGGGTGCGCTCGGTGTCGGGACGGCGGGCGAACCAGCCCTGCTTGACCACGTCGGTGTAGAGCGCGTCGCGGACCTTGCCGAGGTGCGTGGCGAAGGTGCCGGAGAGCTGCGACAGCAGCACCGCGTCGCGGCCGTCGAAGATGGCGTCGTAGAGCGCCTTCTCGTAGGGCAGCAGCGAGTTGACCTGCGCGGCGGGCAGCCGCACCAGCATCCAGTCGGGCGCGTCGTAGGTCTGGCGGGGCTGCTCGTCGATGCGCAGGTAGCCGCGCACGGCGAGGTCCACGATGGTCGCGGTGACGTCCACGACGTCGGCCTGCTCGTCCACCAGCGTGCCGATCTGGCCGGGCCGCACCCCGTCGGGCGGGGAGAAGTGACCGTTCTGGACGGGCGCGACCGCGCCCTTCTCGGCGCCGGCCACGCGGGCGTCGCGGCCCCGCGTCCAGTAGAGCAGGGCCACGCCGCCGAGCAGCAGCACCAGCAGGCCGGCCAGGGCGCCGCCGGTGACGGTGTTCAGCGCGAACGCCGAGGCCAGCGAGAAGCGCTTGTCCAGGATCGGCGTGCCCTTGCTGGAGCCGCGCGGGTAGCCGATGACGACGGTCAGGGCCTGGCCGGGCGCGAGGTTCTCCTGCTCGAAGTCGGCCTGGGTGGCGGAGTGGTCCATCGAGGCGGCGGTGCAGCCGACGGCCGAGGTCAGCTCGCCGGCGAAGCAGGACAGGTTCTGGACCTGGCCGGGGCCCTGCACCGTGACGGTGGCCTTGGCGACCTGCTGGTTCCAGCCGCTCACCGCGAACCAGCGCAGCTCCTCCACGCCGCCGGACGACGTCACCGTGCCCTTGACGTCGTACTCGACGGTGCCGCTGGTCACCGTGAGCACGTCGCCGTCGAGGGTGCCGCCCTTGACGTTGGAGACCTGGTAGAGGCGGTCGTAGTCGTCGTCGTACCGGGTGCGGGTGAGGAACGTGCGCTTCAGCCCACTCGACCCCCCGCTGATCTTCTCGACCACGTGCAGGGTGCCGTCCTTGCCGAGGGTCATCGTGACGTCGTCCGTGATGCCCGCAGCCGCGGCGGTGGCGGGGGCGGCGGTCAGCGTCAGAGCGATGGCCCCCAGCGCGGCCAACGTGGATCTGATACCGGTCATGGCGACGAATGGTAGCGGTTCGTCCCGACAGTCAATCGAGGGTGATGGCGGCGGCCGCGCGCTGGACGCTCTCGGGGCTCGCGCCCTCGCCGGGGTTCTCCAGGGCGAGGGCCTGGTTGGCGGCGGCGAACGGGCGCATGCGCCGCTCGTAGCGGTCCAGGGCGCCGTCGGGGCCGGCGGCGAGCTCCTGCGCCAGCACGTACGCGCCGACCATGGCGAGGCTGGTGCCCTGGCCGGACAGCGGCGAGGCGCAGTAGCCGGCGTCGCCGACCAGCGTCACCCGGCCGGCCGACCAGCGCTCCATCCTGACCTGGGCCATGGCGTCGAAGTAGAAGTCGTCGGCCTTCCCCATGGCGTCCAGCAGCCTGGGGCCCTCCCAGCGCAGGCCGGCGCAGTGCTCCTGGACGAGGCGCTTCTGGGCGTCCACGTCGCGGTGGTCGTAGGCGAGGGGGCCGGCGTGGAAGCCCAGGTTGACGCGCATGGTGGCGGCGTCCCTGTCGCTGTAGACGACGCCGCCCACCTCGCCCTCGCGGAACCAGGTCTGCCAGTGGTCCAGGCCGAGGAAGTTGGGGGCGGTGAAGATGGAGACGTACGCGCCGAGGTGGTGCAGGTAGCGCTCCTCGGGGCCGAAGGCCAGGCGGCGCACGTTGGAGTGCAGGCCGTCGGCGCCGACCACGTAGTCGTAGCGGCCCCGGCGGCCGCTGTCGAACGTCACGTCCACGCCGCCGACGTCCTGGGCGAGGGTGGCGATGGAATCGCCGTAGCGGATGCCGGTGCCGGTGCCGTCGAGCGCGGACAGGACGAGCGCGGTCAGGTCGTCGCGCATCAGCTCGACGTCGGGGCTGTCGAAGCGGCCGCCGCTGAGCGTCTCCTCGGTGTTGCGCATGATCTCGTTGCCGTCGCCGTCCACCATGGACATGCCGCGCATGGTCGTGCGCAGGGCCCGCGCCTGCTCCAGGATGCCGGTCCGATCGGCCACGGTGAGCGCCGCGCCCCTGATGTCGATGGCCTGGCCGCCCGTGCGCGGGGACGGGGCCCGCTCGACGATCGTGGCCTCGAAGCCGTGCCGCCGCAGCCAGTAGGCGAGGACGGGGCCGCCGACGCTGGCGCCGCTGATGAGGACCTTCATGTTCCGCTCCCTTTGTACGTTGTACGCGGAACTGAATGTACGTCGTACATACAGCAGTTCGCAACGGTATGCTGGAGCAATCTGTACTAGGACAGGAGAGGCGATGGACACCCCGCCCTACGCGCGCATCGCGGGCGACATCAAGCGGCGCGTCGCCGACGGCAGGCTGCGGCCCGGCGACCGCGTGCCGTCCACCAGGCAGCTCGCCCGCGACTGGAACGTCGCGCTGGCCACCGCCACCAAGGCCCTGGCGCTGCTGGCCCAGGAAGGCGTGGTGATCGCCGAGCCGCGGGTCGGCACCGTGGTGGCCGAGCCCCGCACGCCCGGCCCGCCCGGCCCGCCCGGCCCGCCCGGCCCGTCCGGGGCGCCCGGGGTGCCGGGAGGGGTGCCGGGGCGGGGGCCGGCCGCGGGGCGCCGGGCGCCGCTACCGGGCCAGGACGGCACGCGCGAGCGCGTCGTGCGCGCCGCCATCGCGATCGCCGACGCCGACGGCCTCGACGAGCTGACCATGCGCGGCCTCGCCGACCGCCTGGGAATGGCCACGATGTCCCTCTACCGCCACGTGAGCAGCAAGGACGAGCTGGTGCTGCTCATGGTGGACGCCGTCATCGGCGACTTCCCGCTGCCCCCGGAGCCGCCCGCGGGCTGGCGCGAGGCGCTGGAGACGACCGCGCGGCTGCAGTGGGCGGTCTACCGCGCGCATCCGTGGGCCGCCGCGGTCACCCCGCTGCACCGCCCGCTGCCCTCGGCCGGCCTGCTCAAGCACTCGGAGCGGGTGATGTCCGCCCTGGCGGGCACCCGGCTTGACGCGGCGACCAAGATGCACGTCCACATACTGCTCTACAGCTACGTGCGGGGCATCGCCGCCAACCTCGAACAGGAGCGGCGGGCGCGGGCCGCCACCGGCCTGACCGACGAGGAGTGGATGGACACCCAGGCGGAGCGCATGCGGGCGGTCAGCGAGTCGCCCGGCTACGGGGCCTTCGCCGCGTTCCTGCGCGAGCTGGGGGAGTTCGACCTCGACCTCGACCGGCTCTTCGAGTTCGGCCTGCGGCCCCTGCTCGACGGCCTGGCCCGGATCGTGGACGGGTGAGACGCGGCTCGCGGGCCGGCGCGGGCCGCCGCCTTCCCCGTCTCCGCCCGCCCCGGGGCCAGGGCTCCTCGCCCGCGCGCAGGGGATCGCCGCGGGTGTCACGCCGCCGGTTCTACACGATCAGCGCGCCCGCGTTCACGGCGCCGACGTGGACGCCCTGGTCGGCGAGTGCCGCGTTCGGGTTGCGGTAGTAGTCGCGCGGCACGGCCTCGATGCCGTCCTCGCCGGGTCCGGCGCCGAAGACGTTGGTTCCACCTTCAACTAACCTGAGAGAACAGTCAACTTCGGTAGGATGACCTCATGCCGACTCGGACGAAGCCGCTGCGGAAGGACGCGCAGCGCAACCGCGACTCGCTGATCGCGACGGCCAGGCAGCTCTACGCCGCCCGCGGCCTGGACGTCTCACTCGACGAGATCGCCCGTACGGCGAAGGTCAGCAGCGGCACGCTCTACAACCACTTCCCCGGCCGCGGCGACCTGATCGAGGCCGTCTTCGCCGACCGGGCCGCCACCGTGGTACGGATCGCCGAGCAGGCGCTGGCGATGGACGACGCGTGGAAGGGGCTGGTCCACTTCCTGGAGCGCATCTGCGAGCTGCAGGCCGCCGACCGCGGCTACAACGACCTTCTCTCCCGCCGGGTCCCGCAGACCCCGCCCACGGAGGGCCACCGGCGGGGCTACGAGCTGATGAGCCGGCTCATCGACCGCGCGCACGAATCCGGGGCGCTGCGCGAGGACGTCACCCTTGAGGACATGGCCTTCGTGACCTGGGGCACCGCCCGCACCGTCGAGGCGACCTCCGGCGTCAGGCCCCAGGCGTGGCGGCGGCACCTCGCCCTCATGCTCGACGGCCTGCGCGCGGAGGCCGCGCACCCCCTGCCCGAACCGCCGTTGCGGCCCGGCGAGCTGGCTGATCTGATGCGCGACTGCGCGTCCTAGGGCCTGGAGGGCAGGAGTCCTGCCGTCCCGGCCGGCCGTCAGTCGGAGATCTGGATGCGCAGGCGGCGGAAGCCCTTGCCCTTGCTCTCGACCTTGGCCACCCTGATGCGGCCGATCTGCTTGGTCGAGGCCACGTGGGTGCCGCCGTCGGCCTGCGTGTCGAGGCCCACGATGTCGACGATCCGTACATCCTGGACGCTCTCGGGCACCAGGTTGGTGGCGGTGCGGATGATGTCGGGGAGGGCGAACGCCTCCGCGCGCGGCAGCACCCTGACGTCGATGCGGCGGTCGGCGGCGATCTCGGCGTTGCAGGCGTCCTCGACGGCCTCCTTGAACCCCGGCGGCACCTCGGGCAGGTTGAAGTCCATGCGGGCGCTCAGCTCGTCCATGTTGCCGCCGGTGACCGGACAGCCGTAGTCGCGGAAGACCACGCCGCACAACACGTGCAGGCCGGAGTGGGTGCGCATGAGCGCCGAGCGGCGCGCGTCGGCCACCGCGGCCCGCACCACCGTGCCCGGCGGCGGGACGGGATCGCCCTCGGCCGGGATCAGGTAAAGGTCGTCGCCCTTGCGCACGCCGGCGATGCGGGTCTCCACGCCCTGCCAGATCAGCACCCCGTGGTCGGCCGGCTGGCCGCCGCCGCCCGGGTAGAAGGCCGACCTGTCGAGCACGACGCCCTCGGGGGAGGAGTCGAGCACGACGGCCTCGAAGTCGCGCAGCGCCTGGTCCGACAGCTCCAGCCTTCTGGTACGTCCGTGGAGGTCGTGGGTCATACCGGAAGTTTAGGGCTCACCACGGGCCGTACGGGCCGTTGTTGCCGCCCCGGCCGCCCATGCCCTTCACCGCGGGCTTGACGTCCACGATGTAGACCGCGGCCGCGATGACGGCCAGGATCGAGAAGATCCCGAGGCCGATGCCCAGGAAGTCGGCGCCGCCGACGTAGAGGAAGCCCATGAGGTATTGGTAGGCCCCGGCCGCGGAGAACAGCGTGGCCAGCCCCAGGATGAGCAGCCAGATCGGTTTCTGCAGCTTGCCGGCCGACAGGAAGGCGTTGGCCGGCACCCGTAGCGCGTGGACGAGTGCATAGACCGACATGCCGAAGATGGCGGCGGCGAGCACCAGGAAGAGGAGGTTGAAGACTCCGTTGATCAGACTCATGTTGTCGGCTCCGCCCAACGCGCGAGATGAAAACCGGACCCCAGCCTAATAGGCGGGACCGACAGCCGGGCACCCCCGAACGGGAAGGCCCGCCTCCGCACGAAGGAGACGGGCCTTCCCGCGGAGGTCAGTCCTTGGTGGTGCGGGTGGTCTTCCTGACCGGCTTGACGGGCTCGGCGACCGGCGGCTCGGCGGCCTCCGACACCTCCTCCAGCTCGAGCGCGGCCGTGCCGGTGGCCTCGCTGACGACCCTGCGGCCGCGCGTGGCGAGCTCCTCGTAGGCCTCGGTGGCGCGGTGGCCGAGCTGGCCGGCGTACTCGCGGGCCTTCTCGGGCAGCTCGCGGGCGACGGACTCGACCTTGTCGGCGTACGCGCGCGTCCGCTCCGGCAGCTCGCGGGCGAGCTCGAAGCGCCGGGCCTGGAGCTTCTGGAGCTGGTCGGGCAGCTCGCGCAGCTTCTCGACGGCGTAGTCGCCGACACCCGCGACCGCGTAGAAGGGCTTGGAGTCGGTGAGCTTCTTGACCTCGGTGGCGAGCGTCATGGATCAACCTTTCTGGGGTTGCTGAGGATCCTGGGGGTTCTGGGCGGCGTCGCTGTCGCGCGGGGCCGCCGCGTAAGGCTGCAGCGCGGCGAGGAACTCCTCGGGCAGCGGCTCGTCCCGCTCGGTGGCCCGCTCGTCCTCGACGGGGCTCTCCTTGCGGAACGACTCGTAGATGTCGATCAGCACCTGGCGTTGCCGCTCGGTGAGATGCGGATCGGCCCGGACCGCGGTGACCACGTCGCTCGGCGGCTCGCGGTCCTCGATCAGCCCCGCCTGCACGTAGAGCGCCTGGGAGGAGATGCGCAGGCCCTTGGCGATCTGGTTGAGGATCTCCGCGCTCGGCTTGCGCAGGCCGCGCTCGATCTGGCTCAGGTAGGGGTTGGAGACCCCGGCAGCCTCCGCGAGCTGGCGCAGCGAGATCTTCGCCTGCGTGCGCTGCTCGCGGATGTACTCACCGATCGAGCCGACCTTGGGTAGTGCCATGCCCATAGTCTGCCGTCCGCTGCTTGCAATTGCAAACGCGGTGATTAACACCAGCAAGCATTAGAGCTGGTAGACCCACAGGACCGGCGCGGCGGTGAGCAATGTCACAGCGAGGGCGAGGTAGCCGTAACGCACCGAGGCCGCCAGCTCAGGACCCGGCTTGACCAGGCGGTTCACCCGCGCCATGACGTTGTGGGCGTGCACGCCCAGCATGCCGTGGGGCGTCGGCATGGCCCCGGCCGTGCCGAACCTGAGCAGCGCCGTGGCCAGCCGGCGCGGCGAGCAGTAGCGCCGGGCCCGGTCGTCGGCGGCCATCTCGATGAGCAGCTCCACCTGTGCCTGCGCGTCGGCCACCACCCGCGACCAGGGCAGCGCCCGGCGCAGCGCGGCGAACGGCAGCAGCACCAGGTCGTGGCGCTCGCGCACGTGCGCCGCCTCGTGCGCGAGCACGGCCGCCAGCTCGTCCTGCGACAGCAGCTTGCGCGCGCCCTCGCTCACCACGACCTGCGAGCGCAGCCCCGGCACGCAGTAGGCCGCCGCGCCCGGGTGGTCGAGCACCCGCACGCCCGGGATCGCCGGGTCGTCGTGGGCGATGAGCGCCAGCAGCATGCGGTGGCGCCGGCGCGCCCGCAGTGCCTGCACGCCGGCCGTGAGCAGCACCGCGACCAGCACGGCCAGCGCGGTGATGCCCGCGATCATGGCCAGCACGTGCAGCGCGTCCCACGGCGCGGCCGGGGTCTCGCCCCGCGCGAACGCGATGAGCCCCGGCAGCACGCCGAGGTCGTAGGGCTGGACCGCGTACGCCAGCATGGCGCCGGTCGTCGCCAGCCCCCAGGCCACGCCCAGGGACTGCCAGAGAATGATGGCCAGCCGCGGCGCGCGCGGGGTCCATTCGGCTTTGGTGAAACGCCAGGAGCCAACGGCGCACGCCGCAGCGAGCGCCGCAAGCGCCGCTGCCGTGATCACTCTTCCTCCAGCTCCGTGAGGGCTCTGCGCAGGATCTCCGCCTCGGGCCCTGACACGGCCTGGGCGAAGCGGGTCAGGGCGGCCGAGCGGTCGCCCGTGAGGTCCAACGCCTCCAGCATAAGCTCGGCGATGTAGGCGTCACGGCTCTCGGCCGGCTGATATCTCCAGGCCCGGCCGTCGCGGGTGCGGTGGAGGAACCCCTTGCGGGTGAGGCGGTCGAGGACGGTCATCACCGTGGTGGGGGCGAGGTCGCGGTCGGCGATGAGCCTGCCGACCTCGCGGGCGGTCAACGCGCCGTCCCCGGCCCACAAAATGTCCATGATGCTGCGCTCAAGCTCGCCAAGACCCTTCACGTCTTTCAGGGTAGCTCTACAGGGCGTCGAGCTGATATCCGGGTGCTCCAGATCTCCCGGGTGGCGGAGGGGATGAGATGAACATCACACTGGTCCAGGGCGACATCACCGAGCAGCACGTGGACGCCGTCGTCAACGCGGCCAACTCCTCGCTCATGGGCGGGGGCGGCGTGGACGGCGCGATCCACCGGCGCGGCGGCCCGGAGATCCTGCGGGCCTGCCAGGAGCTGCGCGCCGGCCGCTACGGCGGCGGCCTGCCGACCGGCCAGGCGGTGGCCACCACCGCGGGCCGGCTGCCCGCCCGCTGGGTGATCCACACGGTGGGCCCGGTCCACTCGCCGTCGCAGGACCGCTCGGACCTGCTGGCCTCCTGCTACCGCGAGTCGCTGCGGGTGGCGGACGAGCTGACGGCCAGGACGGTGGCTTTCCCCGCCATCTCGACCGGCATCTACGGCTGGCCGATGGACGACGCCGCCCGCATCGCCGTGGCCACGGTGCGGGCGGCCGGGGCGTCCGTGACGTCCGTGGAGGAGGTCAGGTTCGTGTTGTTCGACGCCGCGGCCTACGCGGCGTTCGCGGCGCGGCTGGACTGAGCTGGGCGGCTGAGCTGGCCGGGTTGCGCGGCCGGGTCAGGGAGCCGGGGGCGGTGGCGCGACGGCCGTCCACGGCAGGGTCAGCTCGCCGAGCCGCCACCGCTTCCGGCCGCCCAGCGGGGGCCGCTCGTACACCGGCCACGAACCGGCCAGAGCCCGTACGGCGGCCAGCCACCGCTGCCGCGCCCCGTGCGCCCCATAGGGGGCGCTCACCGCCCACGCGTGGTCGAAATCGCGCAGGAACGCATGGATCCGCTCACCCGGGACGTTGCGGTGGATGAGCGTCTTCGGCAGCCGGTCGGCCAGGTCGGAGGGCCGCTCGAAGGCGTCGAACCGGGCCGAGAAGGTCAGGGTCCGCGGCCCGCCCGGCGACAGGCCCACCCACACCGCCCGCCGCCCGTTCTCCGAGCAGGTGCCCTCCACCAGGACGCCGTCCGGCGCGAGCCGGCCGCACAGCACCTCCCAGTAGCGCCAGGCGTCCGCCTCGGCGTACTGGCGCAGCACGTTGAACGCCCGGACCAG
Source organism: Nonomuraea sp. NPDC050783 (assembly GCF_040802095.1). Classification (NCBI taxonomy): domain Bacteria; kingdom Bacillati; phylum Actinomycetota; class Actinomycetes; order Streptosporangiales; family Streptosporangiaceae; genus Nonomuraea; species Nonomuraea sp. NPDC050783. The sequence continues at coordinate 90,625 of NZ_JBFAHK010000021.1, read as the reverse complement.
CACCGGCGGCCGGTCCACGGGCAGCTCGAAGCCGCCGAGCCGGAAGCTCAGCCCCTCCCGCTCGTACGGCCTGGCCAGCGCCACCCGGGCCGGGTCGATCTCGATGCCCACCACCTCGACCCCGGGCACGGCCCGGCGCAGCCGGGTGAACAGCTCCAGCGTCGTCACGTGCGAGGCGCCGTAGCCCAGGTCCACCACCAGGGGACGCCCGGCCGCCCGCAACCGCCGCCCGTGCGCCGCGACCACCCAGCGGTCGCAGCGCCGCAGCCGGTTCCGGCCGGTCGTGCCCCTGGTGATCGCGCCGACCGGCCTGGTCACGAAACCCGGTGCACCTTGTGCTGGGCTGCCTGGGCGCGCGGGCGGATGACCAGGCGGTCGATGTTGACGTGGGCCGGCCTGGTGACGCACCAGGCGATCGCGTCGGCCACGTCGTCGCTGCTCAGGGGGTCGGGGACGCCTTCGTACACGCGGGCGGCCGCCGCCTCGTCGCCGCGGAACCTGGTCACCGCGAAGCCCTCGCTGCGTACCATGCCCGGCGCGATCTCCACCACGCGCACCGGCCGGCCCACCAGCTCCAGGCGCAGGGTCTCGGCCATCGAGCTCTGGGCGTGCTTGGCCGCGCAGTAGCCGCCGCCGCCCTCGTACGACACCAGGCCCGCGGTGGAGGTCAGCATCACCAGCACGCCGTCGCCGGAGGCGATCAGCTTGGGCGTCAGCGCCTGAGTCATGCGCAGCGAGCCGAGCACGTTGACGTCGTACATGCGCTGCCAGTCGTCGAGCCGCCCCTCGGTCACCGGCTCCAGGCCGAACGCGCCGCCGGCGTTGTTGACCAGCACGTCGCAGCGCTCCAGCGAGGCGGCCAGCGCGTCCACCGACTCCTGGGACGTCACGTCGAGCGTCACCGCCCGGAGGCCGGGCAGCTCGGCGGCCAGTTTGTCCAGCCGGTCGCGGCGCCGCGCGCCGGCCACCACGTCGTATCCCTCGGCGGCGAGCCGGCGGGCCGTCGCCTCGCCGATGCCGCTGCTCGCCCCGGTCACCACAGCCGTCTTCCGCATGCCCACATCCTGCCAGCGCCCGCCGCGCGCCCGCCGCCGGGGGCCCGGCCCGGCCGCCGTCGCGGAGCCGCGACCCCGATGCGTCCGATGTCGGGAATGTCGCATAAATCTGGATGGTTACTAGCTTGGAGGTGGTGCCGCGTGAAGCGACGACGGGTCAGCCGGGTCGCGACCATCAGCATGCACACGTCGCCCCTGGACCAGCCCGGCACGGGCGACGCGGGCGGCATGAACGTGTACATCGTCGAGTCCGCCAAGCGGCTCGCCGACCTCGGCGTGGAGGTGGAGATCTTCACCCGCGCCACCGCCCGCGACCTGCCCCCCGTGGCCGAGCTCGCCCCCGGCGTCCTCGTCCGGCACGTCGCCGCCGGCCCGTACGAGGAGATGGACCGCGCCGACCTGCCCGCCCAGCTCTGCGCCTTCCTGTCGGAGGTGCTGCGCACCGAGGCCATGTACGACCCGGGCCGCTACGATGTCATCCACTCCCACTACTGGCTGTCCGGCCAGGTCGGCTGGCTGGCCAAGGAACGCTGGGGCGTCCCCCTCGTCCACACCATGCACACCATGGCCAAGGTCAAGAACCTGATGCTCGCCGCCGGCGACAAGCCCGAGCCGCAGGCCCGCGTGGTCGGCGAGGAGCAGGTCGTGGAGATCGCCGACCGCCTGGTGGCCAACACCTCCGACGAGGCCCGCGAGCTGGTCGAGCTGTACGGCGCCGCCGAGGAGCGCGTCGCCGTCGTCAACCCCGGCGTCAACCTCAACGTCTTCCAGCCCGGCTCGCAGGCCGCCGCCCGGCACCGCCTGGGCCTGCCGCTGGGCGCGCACGTGCTGCTGTTCGTGGGCCGCATCCAGCCGCTCAAGGCGCCGGACGTGCTGCTGCGCGCCGCCTCCCGCCTGCTCATCGAGGACCCGTCGCTGCGCGGGCGCCTGGTGGTGGCCTGCGTCGGCGGCCCGTCGGGCAACGGCCTGGCCCGCCCCTCCCTCCTCACCGAGCTCGCCGCCGAGCTGGGCATCCCCGACGTCGTCCGGCTCGTGCCGCCGGCTCCGCAGCAGGAGCTGGCCGACTGGTACCGGGCGGCCACGGTCACGGTCGTGCCGTCGTACAACGAGTCGTTCGGCCTCGTCGCCCTGGAGTCGCAGGCGTGCGGCACGCCGGTCGCCGCCGCGGCCGTCGGCGGGCTGCGCACCGCGGTCAGGGACGGCGTCTCCGGCCTCCTCCTCGACACCCACGACCCGGCCGAGTGGGCGCGGGCGCTGCGCCGCTTCGTCGGCGCGCCGGGCTGGCGCGACCAGCTCGCCCGCGGCGCCCGTACGCACGCGGCCGCCTTCGGCTGGCAGGCCACCGCCTCCCGCCTCGTCGAGGTCTACGCGGCCGCCGTCGCCCACCTGCACAAGACGCCCGTCGCCATCAATCTGTAACCTGCGTTGCCATGCGAGATGTCGTCGAAGCCGCGCTCAAGGCCGCGGACGTCACCTATGACGAGCCGCGGCCCGGGGCGTTCCTCGTCAAGCTCCCCGGCCAGCACAAGCTCGCCACCATGACCTGGCTCATCGTCGGGGAGCGGGTGCTCCACGTCGAGGCGTTCTTCTGCCGCAAGCCGGACGAGAACCACGAGGAGTTCTACCGCTGGCTGCTGGAGAAGAACGGCTCCATGTACGGGGTGCACTTCTCCCTCGACCCCGTCGGCGACGTCTACCTCGTGGGCCGCGTCCCGCTGGCCGCCGTCTCCGCCGAGGAGGTCGACCGGCTGCTGGGCTGCGTGCTCACCTACGCCGACGACTGGTTCGACCGGGCGCTGGAGCTGGGCTTCGCCTCCTCGATCCGGCGCGAGTGGGCCTGGCGGGCCAAGCGCGGCGAGTCGCTGGTCAACCTCCAGGCGTTCGCCCGCTTCGCCGATCCCGACCGCTGAGCCCCGCCCCCACCCGGCCGCCCTAGGATGTGGGCCATGGCGACTTTGGTGCTGCTACGGCACGGCGAGAGCGACTGGAACGCGAAGGGCCTGTTCACCGGCTGGGTGGACGTGAGCCTGTCGGCCAAGGGCGAGGAGGAGGCCCGCCGCGGCGGCAAGCTGCTGGTGGAGGCCGGCCTGCGGCCGGACGTCGTCCACACCAGCCTGCTCAGCCGGGCCATCCAGACGGCCCAGCTCGCGCTGGCCGAGGCCGACCTGATGTGGCTGCCGGTCAAGCGGAGCTGGCGGCTCAACGAGCGCCACTACGGCGCGTTGCAGGGCAAGAACAAGGCGCAGACGCGCGAGGCGTTCGGCGACGAGCAGTTCATGCTCTGGCGCCGCTCCTACGACGTGCCGCCGCCGCCGATCGCCGACGACGACGAGTTCTCCCAGGCCGGCGACGCCCGCTACGCCCTCCTCCCGCCGGAGCTCATGCCCCGCACGGAGTGCCTGAAGGACGTGGTGGAGCGCATGCTGCCCTACTGGTACGACCAGATCGTGCCCGACCTCGCGGCCGGCCGCACGGTCCTGGTGGCCGCCCACGGCAACTCGCTGCGGGCCCTGGTCAAGCACCTCGACGGCATCAGCGACGAGGACATCGCCGGCCTCAACATCCCGACCGGCATCCCCCTGCTGTACGAGCTGGACGCCGACTTCCGGCCGCTGGTGCGCGGCGGCGAGTACCTCGACCCCGAGGCCGCCAAGGCCGCCATCGAAGCGGTGGCCAACCAGGGCCGGTAGGGCCCGGCGGGGCCGTCACCCGCCGGTGGTGGGGCCGAACGGGAGGCCGCGTTCGGCCCTGTCCTGGCAGGAGGGGCAGAGCGGCTGGTCAGCCGAGCGGGCCACGGCCTCCGGGGTCGCCGGGCGCGTCCTGCCGAGGACGCTGAAGCCCGGCGGGAGCCCGGTCGCCGGATCGATCAGGAACGTCGTCACCTCGGCGGGGTCGTAGTCGAACTCCCGCCTGCACGCGAAGCAGCGACCGTGCTCCATGATCCCGTCCTTCCGCCGGTGGCACCAGCCTACGGCGGCCGGGGGTCAGTTCGGGCGGTCGCCGGTCACCAGGTAGACGACGTCCTGCGCGACCCGTACCGCGTGGTCGGCGTAACGCTCGTAGTAGCGGCCGATGAGCGTGATGTCGATGGCGGCCTCGACGCCGTGCTCCCAGTCCTTGCCGAGGATGACCCGGAACAACCGGCGGTGCAGCCGGTCCATCGCGTCGTCGTCCTTGGGCAGCTCCAGCGCCGACTCCACGTCCCGCGTGGCGACGCAGCCGCCGGCCTTGGTGACCAGGGTCTCCGCGATCTGGCCCATCTCCACGATGGTGGAGCGGAGCTGGGGCGGGATCGCCGAGTCGGGGTGGCGCAGCCGGGCGACCTTGGCGACGTGGACGGCCAGGTCGCCCATCCGCTCCAGGTCGGTGCCCATGCGCAGCGCGGTGATGACCAGCCGCAGGTCCACCGCCACCGGCTGCTGCCTGGCCATCAGGTCGAAGATCGTGGTCTCGACCTCGGCGAAGATGGCGTTCACTTCCTCGTCGCGCGAGATGACGCTCTCGGCGATCGCGAGGTCCGAGTCGAGCAGGGCCGTGGTGGCACGGGAGATGGCCGACCGGACCAGCCTGGTCATCTCGACCAGCTTGTCCGTCAGTCCTTCGAGTTCCTCATGGTACGCGTCGCGCATGCCGTCACCGTACGTGTCGCACGATGAACGAACCCCGACCGCCAGATGAACTTTCCGGGAAAGGGACGTTCATCCCCTGATGAGAGGGTCTGTCCCCTGAGGAAGGCCACCTACCATCGGAGGCATGAGTGAGATGGCCATGAGCTTCGCGGCCCTGGCCGGCTTCGTCGTGGGCGCGCTGGCGGTGCTCTTCTACCGCAACCAGATCGAGGCCCCGAGCCGTGTCGCCGCGGACGGCGGCGTGGAGACCGGGGCGGCGCTCCCGCAGGGCGTGGCCTCCGTCCTCGCGGTGCTGCCCTCCTCCGCCGTGGTGCTCGACGCGCACGACCGGGTCCTGCGCGCCAGCTCGGCGGCGCGGGCGTTCGGGCTGGTCAAGGGCGACCGGCTGATGGCCGCCGAGCTGCTGGCGCTGGCCCGCCAGGTACGCCGCGACGGCGAGATCCGCGAGAGCGAGATCGACGTCGCCGGGCACAAGTTCGGTCAGGAGACCACCAACTTCGCCGTGCGCGTGGCGCCGCTCGGCTCCCACGGCCAGGTGCTCGTGCTGGCCGAGGACCAGACCGAGCGCCGCAGGGTCGAGGCCGTGCGCCGCGACTTCGTCGCCAACGTCAGCCACGAGCTGAAGACCCCGGTCGGCGCCCTCAGCCTGCTCGCCGAGACCATCCAGGACGCCGCCGACGACCCCGAGGCCGTCACCCGCTTCGCCAACCGCATGCAGCACGAGGCCGCCCGCCTCAACTACCTCGTCCAGGACCTCATCACCCTGAGCAGGATCCAGGGCGCCGAGCCCATCCCCACCCCGGGCCAGGTCTCGATCGACGAGGCCGTCCACGACGCCATCGACCACTGCAACACCAAGGCCGCCGCCAAGGACATCGCGCTCGTCACCGGCGGCACCGAGGGCCTGCGCATCTGGGGCGACGACGAGCTGCTCGTCACCGCCCTGCGCAACCTCATCGACAACGCCGTCGCCTACAGCCCCGAGCACACCCGGGTCGTGGTCAGCGCCCGCCCGGCCGGCGACTCGGTCGAGATCAGCGTCAGCGACCAGGGCATCGGCATCCCCGAGGAGGCGCTGGAGCGCATCTTCGAGCGTTTCTTCCGCGTGGACGCGGCCAGGTCCCGGGCCACCGGCGGCACCGGCCTCGGCCTCGCCATCGTCAAGCACGTCGCCGTCGCGCACGCCGGCGAGGTGTCCGTCTGGAGCAAGGAAGGGTCCGGCTCCACCTTCACCCTCCGCCTGCCCGCCTTCGGCGGCACGGCGGTGGCCGTACCACCCGCGATTCCCTTGGAGGCAGCCTCATGACCCGAGTACTCGTCGTCGAGGACGAGGAGTCGTTCTCCGACGCCCTGTCCTACATGCTGCGCAAGGAGGGTTTCGAGGTGTCGGTCGCGGCGACCGGGCCGGAGGCGCTCGACACGTTCGACCGCAACGGCGCCGACCTGGTGCTGCTCGACCTCATGTTGCCCGGCCTGCCAGGCACGGAGGTGTGCCGGTCGTTGCGGCAGCGGTCCAAGGTGCCGGTGATCATGCTGACCGCCAAGGACAGCGAGATCGACAAGGTGGTCGGCCTGGAGCTGGGCGCCGACGACTACGTGACCAAGCCGTTCTCCTCGCGCGAGCTGGTCGCCCGCATCCGCGCGGTGCTGCGCCGCCAGGGCGACGTCGTGGAGGAGCTGGAGAGCGCCGTGCTGGCCGTCGGGCCGGTGCGCATGGACGTCGACCGGCACGTGGTGGCGGTGCGCGGCGAGCAGGTGCAGCTTCCGCTGAAGGAGTTCGAGCTGCTGGAGGTGCTGCTGCGCAACGCCGGGCGGGTGCTCACCCGCGGCCAGCTCATCGACCGGGTCTGGGGCGCCGACTACGTGGGCGACACCAAGACGCTGGACGTCCACGTCAAGCGCCTGCGCGCCAAGATCGAGGCCGACCCGTCCAACCCGCGCTGCATCCTCACGGTGCGCGGTCTGGGCTACAAGTTCGACGTGGTGGACGGCTGACGAACCCCTTGTCCCGGTGCCGTGCGTACCGGGACAAGGGGTTCTCGCGTTCTCAGTGGGCCTCTTCCTCCTCGGCGGGGGCCGAGGCGGACGGCGTGGGCGTGGGGGCCGCGGTGGCGCCCGGGGCGGGCGGGTAGGCGGCGAACTCGCGGCTGCGCGTGACCACGGGCACGTACATGGACACGGTGCCGGCGTTGGCGAACTGGAGGTCCAGCTTGATGCTCTCGCCGCCCCTGAGGCTCTTGGGGATCGACTCCAGCATGAGCTGGGGGCTGGGCTTGCCGGTGTTGACCAGCTGGTTGCTCGGGATCTGGATGGGGGCCGCGACCTTGACCGAGCCCATGTTCCCGGCGGAGACCGCCTGGAGGGTGTCGGGGGTGCCGTTGGTGTTGAGGATGGTGAGGTAGATCGGGGCCGAGCCGCGCCAGGGGAGCTGGGCGCCGGGGTCGGGGCCGAGGATGAACGCCTGCGGGATGTGAATGCCGCGCGTGCCGTACGAGCCGTTCGCGATCAGTGCTTGGGCCTCGTTGGGCGCGTACGGTTTGTTGGTGTTGGCGTCGAATCCGGCCCCACAGCCGGCGAGCAGGGGGGCTGCCAAGAACGCGGCGGCGGCGACAATCCAGCGACGGCTGGTCACGAGCGGGTACTCCTTGGATCTTGCGCATGCATGTCGGGGGCCTCTCGCGCATGTATCACCTACGCGCGAGTGCAGCGCCAACCATATCGATCCGAATCCATGGTCATATCCGCGCCCCCGCAGGTCATTCGCTATGTCCGGAAATGTCAGGCATAGAGCTCCGCACTTGTCAACCCCCAATATGCGGCTTTGACCTGCAGTTATGAGGATTTCACTGTTCCGGGAGGCTGTGGATGCGTGGTACCCTGGAGTACAGCGGAAGGGGTACTTGTCACATGACTTTCCAGGTCGGCGACACTGTCGTCTACCCCCACCATGGGGCTGCTCGGATCGAAGCAATCACGAAGCGATCCATCAAGGGTGAGGAAAAGACCTACCTGGTGCTCAAGGTCGACAAGGGCGACCTTACCGTCCAGGTGCCAGCCGAAAACGCAGAACTTGTCGGTGTGCGCGATGTCGTCGGTCAGGAAGGCCTTGAGCGGGTTTTCGATGTCCTTCGCATGCCGCACACGGAAGAGCCGACCAACTGGTCTCGTCGTTACAAGGCCAATCTGGAGAAGCTCGCCTCGGGTGACGTGAACAAGGTCGCCGAAGTCGTTCGGGACCTGTGGCGGAGGGACCGCGAGCGTGGTCTGTCCGCGGGCGAGAAGCGCATGCTCGCCAAGGCGCGCCAGATCCTGGTCAGCGAGCTGGCGCTCGCCGAGAAGACCAATGAGGACAAGGCTGAGGCCCTTCTCGACGAGGTTCTCAACAGCTGAACACGAATCTTCCACGGGTGGGCGTCGGAGTCGACGTCCACCCGTTCGCTTCGAGCGTGTCCGGGCGCGAGCTCAGCCTCGCCGGGCTGCGCTGGCCGGGGGAGCCCGGGCTCGACGGCCATTCCGACGGCGACGCCGCCGCGCACGCGGCCTGCGACGCGCTGCTGTCCGCGGCCGGCCTGGGCGATCTGGGCAAGCTGTTCGGCACGTCCGACCCGCGCTGGGCGGGTGCCTCGGGCGTCGCGCTGCTGGAGGAGACCGCCCGCCAGGTGCGCGCGGCGGGCTACGAGATAGGCAACGTCGCCGTCCAGGTGATCGGCAACCGCCCGAAGCTGGCCCCCCGCCGGGTCGAGGCCGAGCTGGCGCTCGGCGGCGCGGTGGGAGCGCCGGTGAGCGTCTCGGCCACCACGACCGACGGGCTGGGGTTGACGGGGCGCGGGGAGGGCATCGCCGCCATCGCGACCGCGCTGGTGGTCAACCTTTCGGCGTAACCGGACGTCTCTCATGTGGGATGCGTGAGGGTGTCCCGGCGGGCCGTCAGCTTCAGCCCGCCCGATGCGGAGGCGGCGGTTCGTCACTGGCGCGGTACGGATCGCCGCCTTCCTCACCTATTGGGTTGTTTGTCTGGTTCGAGGGTAGGTCTCCCGACGCATGTGAACGTCTTCGGGGGGAGCTACACATGATCGGCGCGATTGTCTCCGCCGTGATCATCGGCGCCATCGTCGGTGCGCTGGCCAGGTTGCTGGTGCCCGGCAGGCAGAACATGTCCATCGGGTTGACCCTCATCGTCGGCATCGTCGCGGCGCTGATCGGCACCCTGATCGCGCACGCGCTCGGCTGGGCCGACACGCGGGGGATCGACTGGCTCGAACATCTGCTCCAGCTCGCCCTGGCGGTCATCGGCGTACTCCTGGTGACCCGGATGGGCATGGGGCGCGGGCGAGGTGGCCGTACTCGCGGAACCATGACTTGACCTGCGAAAAATAAAATCCGCGCATAATCGCCGGAGATCGGGTAGCGACATCCCCGTGGAGGTGAACGGCTCACCCTCACGGGGAGGTTTCATACCATGACAATCCAGTCCATCCTTGGCGCCATCGTGATCGGCGCCGTCATCGGCGCCATCGGTCGTCTGCTGCTGCCTGGCCGGCAGGCCATCGGGTGGATCCTCACCGTCGTCGTCGGCATCGTCGCGGCTCTCGTGGGCACCCTGCTCGCGCAGGTGCTGGGCGTTGAGACGACCCCCGGCATCGACTGGATCGAACTCGTGATGCAGGTGGTGCTGGCCGTCGTGGGTGTCGGCCTGGTCGCCGGACTCAAGCGCGGCCACCGCGTCTAGCGGTCTCACCACGGCGGTAGGGCGACGCCCGACCGTACGTCGGACATACATCGGCCCGCCCCGGGAGCCGATCCGATCGGGAAACCCGATCGGATGGACTTCCGGGACGGGCCTCCTCATGTCCTGAGGTCTCCGTCGGTCCTCCCTCGGTCCTCCGTCGGATCTCCGTCAGTCCTCCGGGGGGCGCGGAGTGCTCCGCAGGCGGACCGAAGGGGCCGGGGTGTCCTCATGGATCACCGGGTGCGGGGCGGTGTCCTCCAACTCGTCCTCAGAGCCTTCCGGCGCGTGCTGGGACGGGGCGGGGCGGTGGGGGCGGCCGGCCGACGGCGGCGGCGGGTCGTCGTCCTCCAGGATGATCGGCTGGGGCTGGGTGTCGGCGTTCCTCGGGTCGGGGCGGGGGTGGACGAGGACGTCGGTGGGCTTGTAACGGTCGCCCCAGCGGACGGGGCGGGTGGTGGTGTCCTGGCGGGGGGTCTCCACGTCGGGGGACGGCTGGGCGGGGTCCTGCTCGTGCCCCTGCGGCTGTTCCTGTCCGTGCCCCTGGCCCTGGTCCCGCTCCGACTCCGGCTCGTGTTCGGGCTCGTGTTCGGGCTCGTGGTCGTCGGTGGCGGGCGGGTGCGTGTCCGTGGCGACGGGCTCGTGGTGCTGGGGCTCCTGGACGTGGGTCTGGAGCTCCGGCTCCCGGGGGTGGGGGTCCTGGGCCTCCGACTCCTGGGCGTGCCATTCGGCGACCTGGGCCGAGATCGGTTCGTCCTGGGCGGAGGGCCGGGGGGCGTGCGGCTCGGCGTAGGGCTCGTGCCGACGGGACGGCTTCCTGCGGCCCTCGTGGTCCTCGCGGTCTTCGTGGTCCTCGCGGGCCTCCTGGCTCCCGCGGTCCTCGCGACCCTCGCTCTCGCGGTCCTCCTGGCTCTCCTGGCTCCCGTGGTTCTCGCGGTGTTCACGGTGTTCACGGTGTTCGCGGCGGGGGACCGGGATCTCCCGCGTCGGGATCCCCGCCTCGTCGTCCTCCCGCTCGTCCCGGTGGTTCCGTTCAGCCGTCGCCGCGGGGAGCTCGTCGGGCGTGACCGGGGGCGTCTCCGGGGCCGGAGTGGGGCCGACGACCGGCGTGGACTCCAGCACCGGTGCCGGTGCCGGGGCCTCCGTCACCACCAGCGGCGGCGGGACCGCCTCCGCGGCCCCCCGTCCCCGGTGGAACGGCACGAGGTCCGTCTCCGCCGCGTGGTCGTCCTCGGCCCGCGCGGCCCGGCCGCCGCCCGACTGCACGTGCTTGATCAGCAGCAGCCACAACCACAGGGCCACGGCGAGCATGACCCAGGGGGCGAGCGCCACCCCCACGGCCGTCTGCCGGGGATCGAAGGCGAACCGCACCGCGGTGGCCACGTTGGCCGCGGCGGCGGCCGCGATGAGCAGGACCAGCACGGTCGCGGCCTGGACCCGCACCAGCAGCCGGGCCGAGCGCAGCAGCAGCACGCCGACCAGCGCGACCACGAGGAGCGCGTCGAAGGCCGCCGGGTAGAGGAAGGCGAGGTCGGTCCTGGCCTCGCCGACGACGGCCAGCGCGCGGAGGTCGTCGAACGAGAGCGCGCAGGCGGCACCGGCGAGAGCGGCGACCGCGAGCCCCGCGAGGGCGATGCCCAGGCGCCGGAGCACAGAGGGGGGAGTCACGTCCATGGCGCCTTCGAGCCTACAGAACAATGTGATTCCGAGACCGATCAAGGGAGAGACATGGCCGAGTTGCCATTGGAAGCCCGCAAACTCCTGGACGCGCCCAATCACGCCGTCGTCACCAGCCTCAACGCCGACGGCAGCCCCCAGTCGAGTGTCGTCTGGGTACGCACGGACGGCGACGACGTGTTGTTCTCGACCGTCAAGGGACGCGTGAAGCCGCGTAACTTCGCCCGCGATCCGCGTACGAGCCTGCTGGTCATCGATCCGGACGAACCGGACCGGTACGTGGAGGTCCGCGGCATGGTGACCATCACCCCCGACCCCGAGGGCGCGCTCATCAAGGAGCTCGCGCAGAAGTACCAGGGGACGTCCTGGGAGGACAAGCCGGGCACAGAACGGTTGATTGTCCGCATCCGGCCGGAACGGGTCTTGGTACGAGGCTGATTTATCGGCCTGATGACGCCCTTGAGGCGTTAGCCTTGCCTTCGTGAGCCTGCACATCTACGACACCAGCGCGCGCGCCATCCGTGAATTCGTTCCGGTCGAAGCCGGCCGGGCGTCGATTTACCTGTGTGGCGCGACCGTGCAGGCTCCGCCGCACATCGGGCACATCCGCTCGGGCGTCAACTTCGACGTGCTCCGCCGCTGGCTGATGCGCTCGGGTTACGACGTGACGTTCTGCCGCAACGTCACGGACATCGACGACAAGATCATCAGGGTGTCGGCCGAGGAGGGCGTGCCCTGGTTCGTGGTCGCCGAGCGCAACCAGCGGGCCTTCACGTGGGCGTACGAGACGCTGGGCTGCCTGCCGCCGACGGTCGAGCCGCGGGCGACGGGGCACGTGCCCGAGATGATCACCCTGATGCAGCGGCTGATCGACCGCGGGCACGCCTACGCCTCCGGCGGTGACGTCTACTTCGACGTCCGGTCCTGGGCCGAGCACTACGGCTCGCTCTCCAACCAGAAGCTGGAGAACATGCGGGCCGCGGCCGACACCGACGACGAGTCCTGCAAGCGCGACCCGCGCGACTTCGCCCTGTGGAAGGGCGAGAAGCCGGGCGAGCCGACCTGGCCCACCCCGTGGGGCCCCGGGCGTCCCGGCTGGCACCTGGAGTGCTCGGCGATGGCCACGAAGTACCTCGGGCCGACGTTCGACATCCACGGGGGCGGGCTCGACCTGATCTTCCCGCACCACGAGAACGAGATCGCCCAGTCCCAGGCGGCGGGTGACGGGTTCGCCCGCTACTGGATGCACAACGGCATGCTCAAGATCGGCGCGGAGAAGATGAGCAAGTCGCTCGGCAACTCCCTGCTGATCCCCGACATGGTGCAGAAGGTCCGTCCCGTCGAGCTGCGCTACTACCTGGCGACGCCGCACTACCGCTCCTCCATCGAATACTCCGAGGAGGCGCTGCGGGAGGCGGCCGCCGCCTACCAGCGCATCGAGGGTTTCGTCACCCGCGCCGCCGAGGTCATCCACGACGTGGACGCCGACGCGCCGCTGCCGCAGGCGTTCGCGGACGCCCTCGACGACGACCTCGGCACCCCGCAGGCGATGGCGATCGTCCACGAGGTGGTGCGCGAGGGCAACGTGGCGCTGTCGCGGGGCGACAAGGAGGCCGTGGCGCGCCTGCTGGCCGAGACCCAGAACATGCTCGACGTCCTCGGCCTCGACCCGCGCTCCGCGCAGTGGCGCGGCGCCGGCTCCGACCTGTCGCCGGTCGTGGACGCGCTGGTGGCGGTGGCGCTGGAGCAGCGCAAGGCGGCGCGGGCCCGCAAGGACTACGAGTCGGCCGACGCGATCAGAGACCAGCTGGCCGCCGCGGGCATCACGGTCGAGGACACCCCGCACGGGGCGCGCTGGGAGCTGTCCCGCTAAGCGACACCCGCCCCGTTGGCGACCAGCGCGACCTCCACGTTCCCCCGGGTCGCGTTGGAGTACGGGCAGACGCGGTGCGCGCTCCTCACCAGCGCCACCGCCTGGCCGGCGTCCTCCACCGACGGCAACGTGACGTCCAGCTCGACGCCGAGCCGGAACGTGCCGTCCCCGTTGGGGATCAGGTGGACCTTCGATTCCACCACGGAGTCGCCCGCCTCCACGCCCTCCCTGCGCCCGAGCATGCTCAGCACGCTGGAGAAGCAGGCGGCGTAACCGACGGCGAACAGCTGCTCGGGATTGGTGCCGTCCCCGTCACCGCCCAGCTCCTTCGGCTGCCGGAGCCGGACGTCGAGTTTCCCGTCGCGGCTGGTGCCGTGCCCGTCGGCCCGCCCGCCGGTGACGGTCGCCTCCGCCGTGTAGAGCGGCTTGGTCATGTCGTCCGTTCCTTCCTGGTAAGCCAGTCTTTCCTTCTAGTTTTGGGATTCTAGACTTCAAAAACAGGAAGTCAACGATTAATATCCAGGAACCGCGTACGTAATGGGCGGAGACGCCGGGACGGTCGGCCGAGCAGGAAGTGAGGTCAGATCGGGTCAGGTCAGGTCCGGCGGATGACGCGCCTCCCCGCTGCGGACGTGACGCCCAGGGTGATCGCCAGCCCGACCGCGATCGTGATCACGTACGGCAGGGGCGCCGCCGCCCGCAGGGGGTCGCCCGTCTTGACGACGGCGAACGGCAGGACCGTGACGAACGCGCCCACGCTGCCCGCGACCGCGCTGACGGCGGCGGCCGTGCCGACCTCGCGGACGAGCATGCGCCGGGTCTGGGCATGGGTCGAGCCGATGAGGGACATGGTCGCGAACTCGGGGCGGCGCCGGGCGATGGAGGCGATGAGGTTGTTCGTGAGGGCGATGGCCATGAACGCCGTGAGCAGCGCCACGACCAGGTAGTTGATCGATGCGAGGACCTGGGCCGAGCCGGTCGCGGTGCCGGTGGTGGTGTTCTCGATGCCCTGCATGCTGAGGGTGCCCGCGGCGACGCCGACGAAGAGGGTCAGGAAGGTCGCGGCGGGGCGTACCCGGTCGGGGGCGGCGGCGAGGTTGATCGCGGCCAGGCGGGAGGGGGCGGCGGCCTGCGGGCGGTGGAGGGCGTTCGCCGCGGCGATGAGCTCGGGGGCGAGCACGCACAGGCCGACGGCCACGAGCACGCAGCCCGGCCCGGTCATGGCGGTGGTGAGCACGTCGGCCGGGTCCAGGGCGAACACCGCGGCCGACGAGGTCAGGCCGGCGACGATGACGACCATCGCGGCGACGCGGCGCGCCCGTCCCGTACGGCGGCGCCGGGCGGGGGAGGCGTCGGCCACCGGGCTGCGGCGCGCGAGGGCGCGGCTGCCGATCCACGCGGCCAGTACGCTCGCGGCCGACACGATGAGCATGCCGAGCACCGGAAGGAGAACGCCCGGCGCGTACACCGAGGCCGCGGCGGTGAGCCCGGCGGAACGGACGGCTGCGGCGACGACCCCGCCGACGAGGTATCCGCCCGCCAGGCCGGGGAGCGCGGTGACGGCGGCGATGACCGCCGTCTCGACGGCGAGCATGCGCTGCACCTGCCGGGGGGTCGCGCCGATGAGGCGGATGCCGGCGATCTCCCCGGCCCGCCCGCCGACGGCGACGCTGATGGTCGAGACCATGGCGAACAGGACGATCGCCACGATCCATCCGCCCATGATGAGCGGGAACTGCACCAGGAACGAGCGGTCGGCGGCGGCCGTGGTCGTGGCCAGCCCGGTGCCCAGCAGGGCCATCATGGCCGTGACCAGGATCGTACCGACGAGTGAGACCAGGCCGGTGGCGGTCGCGGCGGCGCGGTGGTGCGCGAAGGAGCGCACGGCGATCCCGATCAACGCTTCACCGCCGCGTTGCCGGTCGTGCCACTGGAGGGGCCGTTGGCCGTGCTGTTGGCGGCCTGCTCGGCCGACTCGACCAGGACGGCCATCCTGCCGGCGACCTCCTGCGCGGTGGGGCGCCTGAGATGGTCGACGATCCGGCCGTCGGCGAGGAAGAGCACCGCGTCGGAGTAGGAGGCGGCGACGGGGTCGTGCGTGACCATGATGATCGTCTGGCCCTGGTCGGCGAGTTCGCGCATCAGGCGCAGGACGTCGCGGGCGCTGCGGATGTCGAGGGCGCCCGTGGGCTCGTCGGCGAAGACGACGTCGGGGTCGGTGATCAGCGCCCGGGCGACCGCGACGCGCTGCTTCTGGCCGCCCGAGAGCTGGTCGGGACGGTGGCTGCCGCGCTCGGCCAGCCCCACCCGGGCGAGCAGCTCGGCCGTGCGCGCCGCGCTGGTCCGCCGCGAGTCCAGCCGCAGGGGCAGCTCGACGTTGTCCACGGCCGAGAGCGCGGGCAGCAGGTTAAACGACTGGAAGACGAACCCGACGCGCCGCCGCCGCAATCGCGCGAGTTGCGCCTGGTCGAGCGCGCCCAGGTCCTGCCCGTTGAGCCGCACGGAGCCGGACGTGGGCCGCTGCAGCCCGGCGGCGCAGTGAAGCAGCGTGGTCTTGCCCGACCCGGACGGACCCATGATCGCGATGAAGGACGACCTGGGGATGTCGAGATCGATCCCGCGCAGGGCGTGGACCGGACCGGCCTCGCCCGGGTACTCGCAGCGCAGGCCGCGGATGCGCAGGACGGGAGGCGCCGAGACGGCGTGCATGTGGACTCCTTAAATGATCGTTTTAAACGTTCATTTCAAACGAATGTTTATTTGATACGGTAAGGCATGTGAGTGCCAAGGACAAGCTGCTGCTGGCCGCCCGCGACTGCCTGCTGACGAAGGGGTATGCCCACACCACCGTGCGTGACCTGGTGGCGGCGTCAGGGGCGAACCAGGCGTCGATCAACTACCACTTCGGCTCGAAGGAGCAGCTGCTCACCCGGGCCCTGCGCGACCTCAACACGGAGTGGGGCGAGCTGCTGTTCGCGGTGCTGGAGGAGCCGGGCGACGCCGACCAGGAGGCGTTGTGGGGCCGGATCATCGACTCGATCCAGGTCAACCGGTCGTTGTGGTTCGTCAACTTCGAGTCCGTGGCCTCGTCGAGGCAGGACGAGGAGATCAGGAGCATGCTGGCCGGCGGGCAGGAGGTGGCGAGGGCGTCGCTGGCGCGGGCGTTCGCGGGCCTCGGGCCGGACGACGATCCCGACGAGGTGCGGGCGGCCGGGTCGTACTATTTCGCCCTGCTCGTCGGGCTCGCCGCGCAGTGGCTCGCCGACCCCGAGCACGCCCCGACGGCCGCGCAGTTCGTCTCGGGCCGGCAGCCCCCGGCACCGGGGCGCCCGCGCGTGGGATGAGACGCGCGGCGGCCCGAGTACCCTTGTTGACATGGCAGCAGGCGGTAGGGCTTCGGGCAGGCCCGCGAAGAAGAAGGGCCCGTCCAAGGGTACCGGGGGCCAGGTACGCCGCGGACTCCAGGGCAAGGGCGCGACCCCGCCCGCCGAGATGCGCCACTGGTACAAGGACAAGGCCCGCACCGAGCGCATCTCCCGCGAGGAGCGCACGGGCGGCACGGGCACCCGCCGTCCGGCCGCGGGGGGCCGCCAGCGCCGCTCCGAGGACTCCCCGGAGTACATCGGCGGCCGCAACCCGGTCCTGGAGGCGCTGCAGGCGGGCGTTCCGTGCACGGCCCTGTACGTCGCCCAGCGCATCGACAACGACGACCGCGTACGCGACTCCATCAAGATCGCGGCGGAGCACGGCATAGCCCTGCTCGAAACCACCCGCGACAAGCTCGACCGCCTGACCGAGGGCGCCGTCCACCAGGGCATCGCACTCCAGATCCCGGCGTACGACTACGCCCACCCCTCCGAGCTGGTCGAGCTGGCCCACGACGCCGCCGAGGTCCCCCTGATCGTCGCCCTGGACTCAGTGACGGACCCACGCAACCTGGGCGCGATCGCCCGCTCGGCCACCGCGTTCGGCGCCCACGGCCTCCTCGTCCCGTCCCGCCGCTCGGCCGGCGTCACGGCGGGAGCCTGGAAGACCTCGGCCGGCACCCTGGCCACCCTGCGCGTCGCCCGCGCCGCCAACCTGACGGCCGCCCTCCGCGAATACCGCGACGCGGGCCTGTTCGTCATCGGCCTCGACGGCGCCGGCGACACCGACATCGACGCCGTCGACCTCCTGACCGAACCCGCCGTCATCGTGGTCGGCTCCGAGGGCAAGGGCCTGTCCCGCCTCGTCCGCGAGCAGTGCGACGTGGTGGCCCGCATCCCGATGCGCGGCGCCGCCGAATCCCTGAACGCGGGCGTGGCGGCCGGAGTGGCGCTGTACGAGGTCGCTCGTCACAGGCGCCTCTAGCGTCTACACTGGTAGGCCGCGCCGACGTAGCTCAATCGGCAGAGCATCTGTCTTGTAAACAGAAGGTCAGGGGTTCGATTCCCCTCGTCGGCTCTGCATCAGGAAGCCCCTGAACAGGCGATTCGCCGTCAGGGGCTTTCGGCTTTCTCAGGGGAACTGCTCGGTCGTCGCAGGAGAGGCGCTACGCGCCCGGAAGCTCAGGCAGTGACCTTTGGGGGGCGCGGCCCCCCAAACCCCCATCTCACACCCCGCTGCGCCGCCCCGCCTGCCGCATGGTTCACATTCGGATAGTTCGGCTTGCGTGCCATCCACCACCAGCCGTCCCCCAGGCGGGTGCACTCATAGAAATCATCGAACGTGGTTTCGGTGAGATCGCAGGGACTTGTCCGCGCGGCGTCAGGCCGGCCATAGATGTAGAGGAACATGTTCTCCGACACTTCCTCGTCTGACAGGTCCATCATCAGAACGCGTCCGGGATAGGTCTCGATCGACACATCCTGCGTATGGAGATGATCAAAGGGCAGGAGGTCGAACTCAGCGGGCAGGTCCACCCAGCCGCCCGAAGGTGTGTCCGTCGGCAGCTTCATCTCCTCGGCCAGTTGGGCCAGTGCGGTGAACTTGCCGTGATGGACCGCGAACCACGTACGCCCGAATACGCCGTTCCAGGGCAGCAGCACAACGGCGGCGCACAGGCCGACCACCGCGCCGATCGCGAGGCGGCCGCGGGTGTCACGACGGCGGCGTTCGAGTCGCTTCGCCCACTCCCAGGTGGAGAGCAGAGCCACGATGAACGCGGCTCCCAGAGTCAGGTGTTCGATGATGCGGCCGTAGTACTCCAGCCACAGCAGATATCGCCCCATCACGACCACGAGCCAGCTCACCACCATGGTCGCGCTCAACGCGTACGATCGCTTCTCGATCACGCCTCCAGACCGGTTGGCGAGCGCCGCTCCATGTGAGGACAGCCCTCCGCCAGCCTACGAATTCCCCGGGCGCTCCACCCGCCTCATGGAACGGGCCCCGCGTAACCCGCTGCCGTCCGGGACGTACCGGACCTCGAACTCCCCGTCCGGAGAGGCGCGTCCATCCCGCTGGCCGGCGTGCGCAAAGCCGTCATGGCTGAGCATTCTGCACCACCAAGATCGGTGCCGAAGGCGGAATCCGACAACACGGGACGCCATCAACGTCACGCACGAGGAAGGAGAAGGCGGGCCGGTCGTTGTACGAGCCGGCGAAGAACAACCGGTCGATCTTCGCGGAGAGGGTCGTCTCCTCGTGGAGTCCACGAACTGCCGCACTCTCCGACGACTCGCCTCGCCCTCCTCCCCATGGCCTCCGGGAAGAACCGCATAGTGGTGCCCGGGACACTGAGAGGCCCCCGCCGGCCCGCGGCATCGCCCATGACACAGGTGATGCCCGGCCTTCGCTGGAGGAGCCGCTTGATGGCCAGGGCTCGGGTGCCGCCGACGACCACGGCGACCGCTCGGGCGATCGGCATGAAGTGGATCCTACGATTCGATTCCCCTCGTCGGCTCTGCGGCGGGAAGCCCCTGAACAGGCGAACCGCCGTCAGGGGCTTTCTGGTTTGTCAGGACGATGTTGGGAGCTTGCTGGCGGGCTCGCCGACACGGTCGCTCTTCGCCGACGGCCTTGGGGAAGATGTCGGCAGCCGTCGCCGCCTGCTCATGGATGATGGCGTGGGCGTGGGCCCGGAGAGTGATCGCCGCGACGACGTGGACGGGCACGCCGGCCAGGAGCAGCGTCGTGGCGTGGACGCGGCGGCGGTGAGGAAGTGGGAGCCGGTGTCGGAGCCGGCTCATCAGGGCAGGGCGGGCACCGCGGGTGCGGCGTTCGTCCAGCCGGCGTGCAGGACGAGCTCGATGTTGTCGTTGCCCGGCCGCTCGACCTTGTGCACGTTCGAGAGCAGGACCATGTCGGCGGTGTCGATGATCAGACGCCTCGTGATCTTCCCTCGCTCGGCCTTCGGACCGGTGGCCTGCCGCTGGTCGATCGACAGCGCGGTGCCGTTCCTGCCCAGGTCGTCGCGCGCGGCGCCCTCGGCGTGCACGCCGGGCAGCGTCAGCAGCACCTGGTAGGCCGCGGCGCGGACCTCCTTCGGCGCCGGGAGGCGGTAGAGCAGGTCGGGCAGCAGGCCGGCGATGAAGGAGCCGGTGTCGTCGCCGCCACCCCGCACCTGGGCGGCCTTCGTCAGCCATGCCTTCAGCGCGGCCGGGTCGGCGGGCAGCCGTTGCACCTCCTCGTACGTCAGGTACTGCCCGACGAGGAAGAACTTGGTGCTCTGGCCGCGTACCGGGGTGACGTGGCCCCTGGTCGGCCTCGTGGACAGCACCACGGTCTGGCCCACCACGTCGCGGGTCCACCTGGCCGGCGAGCCGTCGCGCCGCCACGCCTCGCGGTCCTTGTCGCTCTTCGGGTACGCCCCCGCTTCCCGGAACCCGATCCAGCTCCTGCCGTCCGTCGTGTTCCACTGCTCGGTGAGGTCCTGCTCGACCACCCAGTACGGGTTCGCGCGGCTGCCGACCTGCCGGAAGTTGTCGCGGCGGGACAACACCCTCGTGTGCCAGTACGTGCCCTCCGGCGTCGACGCGGCCGCCAGCCGCGCGACCGGGGCCTTGGCCGGTGCCGCGGCCTGCGCCCCGGTCAGGCCCGGCAGTGCCAGCAGCGCGGCGGCGGCCACCGCCAGGCACGTCCCGGCGATGGTCAGCCGCCGCCCCGGTGCGGTCGCCAGCTCCATGTGCATCCTCCGTGGTTGCGTCGTAACGCCTGTCAATACGCTCGGGCGCCCCTGGAGGTTGCCTGGGACACGCGAGCAACCTTGCGGACGGCCGAGGCGTATAAGGGGGCGTGAAACGGGACACAGCGCCGTGAGCGGCGGCGCGGAAGATGACTTCGGCGCGTTCGTGGCGGCCAGAGCCACGACCCTGCTGCGGGTCGCCCACCTCGCCTGCGGGGACCGGGCGGAGGCGGAGGACCTGTTGCAGACGGCGCTGGAGCGTACCTACAGGAACTGGCACAAGGTGCGGCACGACAGCCCCGAGCCCTACGTGCGCCGCGTGATCGTGAACACCGCCATCAGCCGGGCCCGCCGCCGGGCGATCCTGCGGATGATCCCGATGCGCGCGCTGCCTGACACCCCCGCGCGCTCGGACGACGTGGACCTGCGCGAGGTGCTCATGGACGCGCTGCGGGCCCTGCCGCCCCGGCAGCGCGCGGTGGTCGTCCTGCGGTACTGGGAGGACCTCAGCGAGCACCAGACGGCGCAGGTGCTCGGCTGCGCGGTCGGGACGGTCAAGAGCCAGTGCTCGAAGGCGCTGGCCAAGCTGCGTACGGCGCTCGGCGAGGAGTCCGTGGAAGGAGTGATCGGTCATGGCCGCGCTTGAGGAACGCATCCGCCACCTCATGGCGGAGGAGACCGCGGGCCTGTACGCCCCGCCCGACCTCGGGCTGCGGGTCATGCGATCCGCCAAGCGGAAGAGGAGGCGGCGCAGCGTGCTGGCCGCGCTGGCCGCCACCGTGGCCGTCGCCGGCGCCGCCCCCCTCTACCTGGCGACGGCCACGGGCTCCGAGCCGACACCGATCGTCATCGAGACACCCTCCCCTCCCGCCATCGACGACCTGCCGCCCACGGGCAGGCCGACGCAGAAGGACCTCGGGGACCTGGGCGACGGGAAGGCGTTCGGGCACGTCAAGGTGGGTTATCTGCCCGAGGGGCTGCGGTGGCAGAAGTGGTCGCTGGACTTCGGCGACCGCTATTCGACCTCCTACGACTACAAGGGCGACAAGCACGGCTTCTACTGCGTCCAGATCTACGTGTTCGAGGACGAGGCCGTGCTGGAGGTCGACGACCGCATCAGCGTTCATCGGCAGGAGGGAGAGGGGCAGGAGGTGCGCATCGGTGACCGCACCGGATACATGGTCGTGCAGAACGTCGGCGAGGACGGCGGGAACGGCACCCCCACGCTGTTCCTCGACATGGGCGAGCGGCGGCGGGCCGAGATCTCGTTCAGCCCGGCCTACGTCAAGGACCTGCGCACCTCCGAAGCCGTCGACCGCGAGCTGCGCGAGATCGCCGAGGGCCTGACCTCGACGGACTGACGAGCCGGCCCCGGCCGTCGTCATGAAGCTGCCGGGCTTCATCGCCGGTCAGTGGGGCCGGTCGCAGCGGTGGCAGGATGGGGTGGTGACGACCATCGCCGAAGCTCGTCGAATGCCGGGGCCGCTCAGAGTGGCTCGGTTCATCGTCACGCTGGAAGCGGCTTTCGGGCTGGTGGGCTTGGGGCTCGCGCTGGTGTCCTTCTTCTCCGCTTTCGATCGGGGTGTCCTGCCGGGGCTGGTCTACTTCGCGGGGAGAGTCGCCCTTCTCGGGTGGTTGCTGAGCCGATGGTCGAGTCGTCGGAGGTACTTACGATGGGCGATCGTCGTTGTGCACCTGCTGGATGTCGGTGCCACCGTTCTCGACCTGGCGTTCTTCTCGACCGTGACGTGGCATGCGGTGCTCGGTGGCCACGTGCTCACAGGGGTTGTCGTCGTCCTGCTTCTGTTGCCTTCGGCGGGGCGTTGGTTCTGTGAGTCCAGGGTCTGACGCGAGGGTGGGGACTCGGGCGCTGTGGTGGAGGAAGCCGAGGGTCTGCAGGGCGAGGAGGAGGGTGCTGGTGAGGGGGAGGGCGCTCCACAGGCCGGGGAGGCCCCAGGCCGCCGTCACGGCGGGTGTCGCCAGGGCGAGGAGGCCGTAGCTCGTCGCGGCCGAGCCCAGGCTCCAGGTCGAGCGTTTGAGTGCCGTCAGGCCGGTGGACATCACGATCGCGCAGTTGCCGGCGATGGAGTGGGCCAGCAGCAACGGCAGCAGGGCGAGCGTCAGGGCGAGCACCCTCGCGTCGGTGGTGAACAGGCGTAGCACCGCCTCGGCGAGGACCGACAGCGTGAGCGCCCCCGCGGACAGGCCGGCGACCGCGACCGCCAGGGCCGCGCGGTTGTGGCGGCGGGCGTCGGCGGGGGAGGTCGCCCTGGCGATCTCGGGGACGGCGGCCTGCGCGACGGCGAAGGCGGCCAGCCCCAGGAGCCCGTCCAGCGAGACGAGGACGGCGTGGGCGGCGGCGCCCTGGGCTCCGGTACGGGCGGCGGCGTAGGTCACCCCGCCCATGACCGCGAACTTGACCACCAGCGTGGCGGACATCGGGATGCCCACCTTCGCCATCCGCAGGATCTCGCGCGGTCGCGGGCGTCCGGGCCGCCACCCCGGTCGCCCGGCCAGCTCCGGCACCCGGCGCAGGAGGAGGTTGGAGGCGGCGAGCGCGGTGGCGGTGGCGGCCACGAGCGCGACGCCGGTGCCCTGGGCGCCCAGCCTGGGGACGAGGACGAGGAGCGACGTCACCTCCACGACGGTCCTGCACAGGCTCGACCAGAGCACGAGGCGGCCGCGGCCCAGCGCGATCAGCACGCCGTTCGCGCCGCCGCCCGCCGCGGCGAGCAGGACCTGGAGGGCCAGGAGCGCGGGCAGCGCGCCGAACTCGGCCGTCACCTCCGCGGGCGCTCCACCGAGCCGGGCGATCAGGGGGACGCCGAGCAGGACGAGCGCACCGGCCGTGCCGAGCCCCAGGGACAGCCAGCGGGCGTCCCTCAGGATGGGCAGCGCGTCGGCGGGGGATTCGCGGCAGGCGGCGACGAACGGGGCCATGCCGCGCAGGCCGCCGGAGACCGCCGCGGTGACCGGGTTCAGGACGGCGGCGACGAGGGCGAAGGCGGCCAGCTCGGTCGTCGCCCGCTGGCCGAGGAGGGAGGTGCCGAGGAGCTGGGTCGCGGTTCCGGCGCTCATCGACAGGAAGAGAGGGGTCGCCGATCGCAGGATCACCCGGGCGGGAGCGGGGGCGGGGGCGAGAGGAGGAGCGGGAGGGGGCATGAAACGCAGAATCCCGGACGGGGCCGTCCGGGATACATGATCATTATAGCAGGTGGGTCCGCGCGGCGGTCAGTTGCGCGGGGGTGGGCGGTTCCGCGGGCGCCGTCGTGCGGTGGCGGGCGCGGGGTACGGCCGTGCGCTGGCGGGCGCGGGGTACGGCCGTGCGCTGGCGGGGGCGGGGGCGCGGCCGTGTGGCGGTGGTGTGGAAGTACTGGGCGGATACCGTGCAGATCGCCGTACCGGCTCCGTGTTCCGCCTAGCGTCGCCAGGTATGCGAAGAGTGGACGTACTGGTCGTGGGGGCGGGGCTGGCGGGGCTGCACACGGCCCGCCTGCTCGCGGGCAGTGGCCTGGAGGCGCTGGTGGTGGAGCGGCGCAGGTCGTTGTCGGCGGGCGTCCGGACGACGG
The DNA here is from genome assembly GCF_040802095.1 of Nonomuraea sp. NPDC050783. Lineage (NCBI taxonomy): Bacteria > Bacillati > Actinomycetota > Actinomycetes > Streptosporangiales > Streptosporangiaceae > Nonomuraea > Nonomuraea sp. NPDC050783. The sequence goes on along the minus strand of NZ_JBFAHK010000021.1, from coordinate 66,991 downwards.
GGATCTTCGTCCGGCGTACCCTCGACGACTTCGACCTGCCGGAGCACCTGCTCGGGCCCGGGATCCGCGACGTGCTGCTGTATCCGCCGTCGCGCCGGGCGCCGGTCCGGCTCTCCAGCGATCGGGACGAGTACCGCGTGGCCGACATGCCGGGCGTGTACGCGTACGCGCGCGCAGCGGCGGAGGCGGCCGGGGCCCGGGTGCTGCTGGGCGTCCGGTACGTCCGCGCGTCGCCGGCGGGCGGCCCGGTGCATCTGGAGGGGACGGAGCCGGTGGTGGCCCGGTTCGTCGTCGGCGCGGACGGGGCCCGCTCCCGGGTGGCACGCGACCTGGGCCTCGACGTCAACCGGCGCTTCCTCGTGGGGGCCGAGCTCGTCCACCCGATCGCGCCGGGCACGGGCGCGCCGGCGTTCCACTGCGTGCTGGATCCCCGGATCGCTCCGGGGTACCTGGGGTGGGTCGTGGACGACGGGCGCCAGGCGCACGTCGGCGTCGCGGGGCATCCGGACGCGATGCGCCGCGGCGTCCGCCACCTGCTGGACACGTTCGCCGCGGACGCGCCGGGCCGCGTGGCGGCGGCCGGGCCGGTGGAGCGGCGGGGCGGTCCGATCCCGGTCGGCGGGGTGCTGCGGCGGCTGGCGTGCCCCGCCGGGCTGCTCGTCGGGGACGCGGCGGGCGCGGTGTCGCCGTTGACGGCTGGCGGGCTGGATCCCTGCCTGCGCATGTCCGAGCTGGCGGCGGCGGTGGTGGCCGGGTACCTGCGTACCGGGGATCAGGGGGTGTTGCGGCAGTACGACGGGGGCGCGCTGCGGCGCCGGTTCCGGGGGCGGCTGGCGATGCGGCGGGTGTTCGCGGGTGTCCGGTCGCCGGCCGTGATGGAGGCGGCGGTGGCCGTGCTGCGGAGCGGTGGCGGGCGGGCGGTGGCGGGGCGGGTGCTGTTCGGGGACGGCTCGTTCCCCGATGTCGGGCCGCGGATCGAGGGCCTGGCGGCCGGGCACCCAGGCCGGTGACGGCGGTGGCGACAAAGGCGGCAGGTGACAGCGGTGGTGACAAAGGCGGCAGGAAAGGCGGCAGGAAAGGCGGCAGGAGAAGGCGGCAGGAGAAGGCGGCAGGAAAGGACGGTCAGTTCGTGCCGGGGCGGGCGGCGTGGATCTGGTCGAGGTGGCTCTCCACCCAGGCGCGCAGCAGGCCGAGCGGCCCGGCCACGCCGCGCCCCAGCTCGGTGAGCGCGTACTCGACGTGCAGCGGGACCGCCGGGTAGATCGTGCGATCGACGAAGCCGTTCTCCTCCAGGCGGCGCAGCGTCTGGGTGAGCACCTTGGGGCTCACGCCCTCCAGCCGCCGCTGCAACGCGCCGAAGCGTTGCGGCCCCTCTTCGAGGGCGCCCACGGCCAGGGCCGACCACTTGTTGGCCAGCATGTCCAGGACGTCCCGGCACGGGCACTGCGCGGCGTAGACGTCGTGCCGGTCGTGCAGGCCGGATCCGCAGGTCGTCGTCATGGCCTGGCCCTTTCCTCGGAGGGGTATAACTTCCCAAAAGATAGTAGTGGCCCTTGCAAGTTACTACCACCCTTTGGGTAGCTTCGGCTGCGGCCGGAACGGAAGGCGTTCCGGCGGACGAGCCGATCGAGGAGAAGCAGACCCATGTCGTCCACCATGCGCGCGATCACCCAGGACTCCTTCGGCGGCCCGGACGTGCTGCGCCTCGCCGAGGTGCCGCGGCCGGCCCCGCAGCCCACCGAGATCCTGGTCCGGGTGCACGCCGCCGGCGTGAACCCGGTGGACTGGAAGACCCGCCAGGGCTCCGGCATGGCCGGGGTGCTCGGCGAGCCGCCGTTCATCCTGGGCTGGGACGTCTCCGGCGTGGTCGAGGAGGTCGGCTTCGGCGTGACGGTCTTCGCGCCGGGCGACGAGGTGTACGGCATGCCGTGGTTCCCGCGCCAGGCGGGCGCGTACGCCGAGTACGTCACCGCGCCCGCCCGCCAGTTCGCCCGCAAGCCGGCCACCGTCGGGCACGAGGCCGCGGCCGGGACGCCGCTGGCCGCGCTCACCGCCTGGCAGTCCCTGGTCGACACCGCCGCCCTCGCGCGCGGGCAGCGGGTGCTGGTCCACGCGGCGGCGGGCGGCGTCGGCCACCTGGCGGTGCAGATCGCCCGGCACCTGGGCGCGTACGTGATCGGCACCGCGAGCGCGGCCAAGCACGACTGGCTGCGCTCGCTCGGCGCCGACGAGGTGATCGACTACACCACGACCCGCTTCGAGGAAGCGGTCCGGGACGTGGACGTGGTGCTCGACATGGCCGGCGAAGCGCACGACCGGACGAGCACCCGCTCGCTGGAAGTGCTGCGCCCCGGCGGGCTGCTGGTGATGGTGTCGTCCAGCGCGGCGCCCGAGCTGATCGACCGGGCCCGCGAGCGTGGCTTGCGGGCCACCGGCATCCTGGTCGAGCCCGACGGCGCGGCGCTGGCCAGGATCGCCGAGCTCATCGACAAGGGCGAGCTGAGCGCCGAGGTCGAGGAGGTCTACCCGCTCGCGCAGGCCGCCGAGGCGCATCGGCGGGGCGAGCAGGGGCGTACCCGCGGCAAGATCGTGCTCAACGTCACCTGAGGAGAAATAAGGTTTTTGTCACCTCTTGCGCCTTATGTTCCCTTTGGGGCCATAATGGCGCATGGTGAGACGTGATCTTCGTAGTGGCGACCCGGAGCTCGACCGCCTCATGGCGGAGTTCCAGGCGAACTCCAGGGAGCTGTCCGGCGTCCTCGGCCTGGTCGGCGACGTGACCGGGCAGGCGGAGAGCCCGGACGGCAGGATCAGGGTGCGGGTGTCGTCCACGGGGCAGCTCGCCGGGCTGCACCTCGACCCGAGGGCGATGCGGCTGGGGTCCCAGGAGCTGGCCGACGCGATCATGGAGCTGTCGCGGCGCGCGGCCGAGGACGCCACGCGCCGGCTCGTGGACGTGACGCGGCCCTACCTGGAGGAGGAGCGCCGGCCCGGCTAGCCGGCCCGGCCGGGCCGTGGCCATGCCGGTCACCTCGTGCGCGGGATGAGGCTGCGCGTGCCGTGGATCAGGAACTTCTGGTACATCTCCTCCTCGGTCAGGCCGTGCTCCGCGCCGGGCAGAGGGTTGTCCCCGTGCTGCGCGTCCAGGACCATCGAGTACGTCGTCGAGGCGGTCAGCCGGGGCACGAACCCGCCGGTGTTGAGCGCCATCCCGTTCGGCAGGGGGACGTGGGTGGCCACGGCCCGCAGCCCGGGCACCTTGACCATCAGGGCCGCGCCGCCGTCGGCCACCGCGTCGAAGGCCATGTTGGCCACGAAGTGCTCGCGGAACGCGGTGAGGTTGTAGCCGGCCGAACGCACGTCGTTGCCCGAGGCGTCGGTCCTGATGCCGCCCAGGTGGTTGATCGCCAGGGGCAGCGCGACCTCGCCCGCCGCGTACGCCGCGCTGTCGGCGACGTAGTAGGCGAACAGCGGCAGGAGCAGCCTGACAAGGCGGTGCGCGGTGGCTCTGACCAGCAGCGCCTGGCGTTTCATGATCTGCTGGAGCAGCTTCCAGGTCAGCACCTGGTAGCCGACGGTGAACATCATGTCCACCGTCATGATCCAGCACAGCACGCGCAGCGCGTGGTTGACCTTCTCGATGACGTCGGCGTAGGCGCGGCAGGCGTCGGCCGCCCTGCGGTGCTTGAGCGAGACCGCGAGGACGGCCGGGCCGTACTGCTCGCTCCAGAACTTCCTGAACGCCTCGGTGGCCGGGTCCGGGCTCTTCTGCCAGACGTTCGCGGCGGCCGCGTTCGCCTCCCGGAAGCGGGCGTCGATCGCGTCGGCCAGCTCGTCCAGGACGTCGGCCGCCTCGCGGATCCGCTCCGGATCGCCCTCCAGGTAAGAGACGCCGAACAGGAACTCGGGCGCCAGCACTCCCGCCGCGCCGACGCCGGCCATGCCGCCCAGCGCCACCTTGCCTCCGAGCCCGACGGGCACGATCTCCTCCTCAGTCCAGCTCGACCGGCGTGACGGGCACGCCGATCCGGTCGTCCTGGCGCCGGGCGAACGCGATCAGGTCGCGCACGAAGGCGTTCTCGTCCACCGTGCTCGCCCAGTCGGCCGCCTTCACGTTCCTGCTCATGGCCACGACGGCCGCGCCGATGCCCTCGTACGCCCCGGCGAGGTCGTCCAGGGCCTTGCCCAGGCCCTCGTAGGCGCCGTCGAAGCCGGGATGGCCGTCCTCGCCCCGGCGGAAGACGCGGGCCGCCTCGTCGCTCGCCGGGTCGCCGAAGGAGGGGATGAGGTGGCTCAGCCGGGCGCGCAGCCGGGCGACGTCGCGGGCGAGCTCGCCGCCCTCGGCGTGGATCGCCCTGCCGCCGCCCTCCGTGCTCGAATGATCGATCTCCACAGCCGCCCAGTCTGCGGCTCCCCTGTTACGGCGGAATGACCGCCCGGTTGCCGGTTCCGTCCCGAGCGGCACGGGCAACGCGTGAGAGAGCGCTCTCTTGACAGGGAAGGTGAGGTTGCCGGAAGGTTTCCGTAAATGCACACCGGTGGAACCGATGAGGTGACCCGAATGGTCCGCACCCCCCGATCCAGAACCCGATCCAGAACGATGCTCGCCCTCGGCACCGCGCTCGTCTCGGTGCTCGCGCTGCTGCTGGTGCCGCTGACCGGCACCGCGAGCGCCGCTCCCGCCCCTGGCCCGCTGGTCTGGTCCGACGAGTTCGACGGAGCCGCCGGCAGCGCCGTCGACGCCGCGAAGTGGCGCTTCGACATCGGCGGCAGCGGCTGGGGCAACAACGAGCAGCAGTACTACACCAACAGCACCCGCAACGCCGCCCTGGACGGCGCGGGGAACCTGGTGATCACCGCCCGCCGCGAGAACCCGGCCAACTACCAGTGCCACTACGGCACCTGCCAGTACACCTCGGCGAGGCTGCTCACCTCCGCCACCTTCACCCGCGCCTACGGGCGCTTCGAGGCCCGCATGAAGCTGCCCAGGGGCCAGGGCATCTGGCCGGCGTTCTGGATGCTGGGCAACGACATCGGCTCGGCCGGCTGGCCCAACAGCGGCGAGATCGACATCATGGAGAACATCGGGCGCGAGCCCAACACCGTCCACGGCACCATCCACGGCCCCGGCTACTCCGGGGGCGGCGGCATCGGCGCGCCGTACTCGATCGGCGCCCCCTTCGCCGACGCCTTCCACACCTTCGCCGTCGACTGGTCGCCCAACCTCATCGTCTGGTACGTGGACGGCGTCGAGTACCAGCGGCGCACCCCGGCCGACCTCGGCGGCAACCGGTGGGTCTTCGACCACCCGTTCTTCATGATCATGAACGTCGCGGTCGGCGGCAACTGGCCCGGCTACCCCGACGCCTCCACCACGTTCCCGCAGACCATGACGGTCGACTACGTCCGCGTCTACGCCCCGCCCACCGACGGCGGCACCAGCGGCCGGATCACCGGCTACGGCGGCAAGTGCGTCGACGTGGCCGGGGCGAGCACCGCCAACGGCGCCGCCGTGCAGCTCTACGACTGCAACGGCACCGCCGCCCAGAGCTGGTCCTGGAACAGCGACGGCTCGGTGCGCGCGCTCGGCAAGTGCATGGACGTCACCTCCGGCTCCACCGCCAACGGCGCCCAGGTGCAGCTCTACGACTGCAACGGCACCGGCGCGCAGAAGTGGACCTACAACTCCGGCACCGGCCAGATCGTCAACCCGCCGTCAGGAAGGTGCCTCGACGCGACCGGGGTCAGTTCGGCCAACGGCACCCGGCTGCAGATCTGGGACTGCACGGGCGGCGCCAACCAGAAATGGACGCGTAACTGAGAGAGCGCGTTCTCGACACCGTTTCCGCGCGGCCGTCATTCCCCGCCGGGAATTGCCGGCCGCGCGGGCGGTCCCGCAGGATCGGCCGCATGAGTGACACGGCGACAAAGCGGCGGATGCTCGCCTGGCGGGCGCGCAAGGGGGCCGGGATCGACGGGCTGGAGCTGCGGGAGGTGCCCGAGCCGGCCCCCGGCCCCGGCGAGGTGCTGGTGGCAGTGCGGGCGGTCTCGCTCAGCTACCGGGAGCTGCTGGTGCTGCGCGGCGAGTACGTCCTGCCGGTCAAGGACGACCTGGTGCCGGTGTCGGACGGCGCCGGCGAGGTGGTGGAGCTGGGCCCGGGGACGTCGCGGGCGCGCGTCGGCGACCGGGTCACCGCCGGGTTGTTCCCGTACTGGCTGGACGGGCCGTTCGGGCGGCCGGAGGAGCTGCCGCAGCTCGGCGGGTCCCTGGACGGCATGCTCGCCAGGAAGGTGGTCCTGCCGGAGAGCGCCCTGGTGCCGGTGCCGGCGCACCTGTCCTACGCCGAGGCGGCGACGCTGCCGTGCGCGGCGGTGACCGCCTGGAACGCGCTGGAGGGCGTACGTGCCGGCGACACCGTGCTGACGTTGGGCACCGGAGGCGTGTCGCTGTTCGCGGCGCAGCTCGCCAAGCTGCTCGGCGCCCGCGTCATCGCCACCACCGGCGACGCGGGCAAGGCCGCGCGGCTGCGCGCGCTCGGCGTGGACGAGGTGGTGCTCCGGGAGAGCACACCGGGCGACGGGCAGCACGACGGGCAGCACGACGGGCAGCACGGTGGGCAGCACGGCGGGCCGGGCGACTGGCCGGAGCGGGTGCGGGCGCTGACCGCCGGCGGCCGGGGCGTGGACCGGGTGGTGGACGTGGTGGGCGACCTGCCGCGCTCGCTGCGGGCCGTGGCGATGTCGGGCGAGGTGGCGCTGGTCGGGTTCCTGGACAAGGAGCCGCCCGCGCTGGACCCGAGGAGGCTGTTCGGCTCCGGGGCGCGGGTGCGGCCCGTCGCCGTCGGGAGCAGGGCCCAGTTCGCGGCGATGAACCGGGCGATCGAGGCCGGCGGGATGCGGCCGGTGGTGGAGCGGGTGTTCCCGTTCGAGGAGGCCGTCGCGGCCTTCCGCCACTACGCGGACGAGCGGCCGTTCGGGAAGGTGGTCATCGCTCTTTGAGTGCCGGCAGCCGCAGGACGAAGCGGGCGCCGACGTCGGAGTTCTCGATCGCCAGCGAGCCGCCGTGCGCCGTGGCGATCTCCCGGGCGATGGGCAGGCCGAGCCCGGTGCCGCCCGCGTCCCGGTTGCGGGAGGCGTCCAGGCGGGTGAAGCGCTGGAAGACCACCTCACGCTGCTCGGGCGCGATGCCCGCGCCGTCGTCCAGGACCTCCACGATCGCCTCGCCGTCCTGCTGGCGGACGGTCACCAGGATCTGCGTCTCGGCGTGCCGCTCGGCGTTGTCGAGCAGGTTGGTGAGCAGGCGGACGAGCTGGAGCTGGTCGCCCTCGATGACGACGCCCGGCTGCACGCTGGTGACGACGCGCTTGGTGCGGTTGCGGGCGGTCTCGGTGGCGACCAGCTCGCCGAGGTCCACGGGCGCGCGCTCGGCCGGGGCGCCGGCGTCCAGCTTGGTGAGGGTGAGCAGGTCGGCGACGATGGCCTGGAGCCGGTCCAGGCTGGCGAGCACCTGCCGGCCCGCCTCCGGCCAGTCGGCGTCCTGGGGGTGGAGCAGGGCGTCCTCGACCTGGGTGCGCATGGCGGTGATGGGGCTGCGCAGGTCGTGCGAGGCGTCGGTGGCGAACCTGCGCTGCCGCTCCATCGCGACCTCCTGCTGCCGCCTGGCGTTCTCCAGCCGCTCCAGCGTGCGGTTGCCGGTCTCGGCGAGGGCCCTGATCTCGTCGTCGTGCTCCGGCACCGGCAGGCGCATCCCGTCGCCGCAGCTCGTCGTGATGTCGGCCAGCCTGCCGGTGATGCTGCTGACCGGGGCGAGCGTCCTGGCGACGATGCGCGAGACCCCCAGCCAGGTCAGCGCCACCAGCAGCGTCGTGATGCAGGTCTGGAACAGCAGCAGTTGCGGGCTGACGTACCAGGGGACGGCCGGGTCGTAGGCGAGGATGCGGTACTCGCCGTCCGGCTGGAAGGCGGTCAGCGCGACCACGGTCTTGCAGCCGTCCGGGAACGCGGGCAGGTCGCAGACCTCGGGGACCATGTCGCTGGCCTGGTTGCGCTGCAGGATGGTGCCGGTCTGCCGGGGCAGCCCGGCCAGGTTCGGGGTCCAGGCGACGGGGCTGCCGGCCGGGCCGATCACCTGGATGCCGTCGAGGCCGTAGGACGGCAGGGCCCGGGGCAGCCGGTCGCGCTGGATCATGAAGAGCACGCGCAGCACCTGGCTGGACATCTCGTGCCCGTGGATCGTGGCGACCTGGCTCCGCACGCCCCACAGCACGAACCCGCTGACCACGATGTTCAGCAGCAGCATGATGACGGCCGCGTACAGTGCCAGCCGCGTGCGCAGCGACTGCCCCCAACGTCTCTTCACCCGTGTCCCCCGCTGGTCAGGACATCACAACCAGCACTTTCACCGGGAGATACGGCGACAAAGGTTGGACAAAAGGTCAGCGCGTTCTACGGGAAAATTGCCTACAGATGGAGATATGTGGGGGATTGTCCTGGGATGAGCAGGGCAGTGGGCGGGGGATGTCCACCCCCGACCTCGTCCTCGCCCTCGGCGGCGGCGCCGCGCTGCTCGCCGCCGTCCTGCCCGGCCTGCTCGCCCGCCGGGCGGTGTCCCTGCCCCTGGTCTACCTGCTCGGCGGCGTGGTCCTGTTCCTGCTGCCGATCGGGCTGCCCGAGCCCGATCCCATCGCGCACCGGGCCGCGGTGGAGCACGTCACCGAGATCTGTGTGCTGGTCTCGCTCATGGGAGCGGGCCTGGCGCTCAACCGGCGGGTCGGGCTGCGGAGCTGGTCCACGACCTGGCGGCTGCTCGGCCTGGCGATGCCGCTGACCGTCGCCGGGATCGCGGCCGCGGCGACGGGCCTGCTGGGCTGGCCCCTCGCGGCCGCGCTGCTGCTCGGCGCGGTGCTCGCGCCCACCGACCCGGTGCTCGCCTCCGACGTCAACGTCGGCGAGCCCGCCGACGCCGAGAACGCCGACGACGAGGTCCGCTTCGCGCTCACCTCCGAGGCCGGGCTCAACGACGGCGCCGCCTTCCCCATCGTGTACGCCGCCATCGCCCTGGCCACCGCCGGGGGAGCGGGATGGCTCGGCGAGTGGGCGCTGACGGACGTGCTCTACCGGGTCGCCGCCGGGGTGATCTGCGGGCTGCTGATCGGCCGCCTGCTCGGCCGGCTGTTCTTCCACTCCCGGGCCGAGGAGCTGCGCCTCGCCGAGCGCCGCGACGGCTTCGTGGCGCTGGCCGCGACCCTGCTCGCGTACGGGGTGACCGAGCTGGTCAGCGGCTACGGCTTCATCGCCGTGTTCGTCACCGCCTGCGCCATCCGCCGGGCCGAGTACGGCCACGGCTACAACAACATCCTGCACGGCTTCGTCGAGCAGCTCGAACGGCTCTTCACCGCCTGGCTGCTGCTCCTGCTCGGCGGCTTCGTCGCGGCCGGCGGCCTGGCCGCGCTCACCTGGCGCGGCGCGGCCGTCGGGCTGCTGCTGCTCCTGGTCGTCCGCCCGCTGGCGGGCTGGCTCTCCCAACTCGGCGGCCTGGCCGGGCCGCGCGAGCGGTGGGTCGTCTCCTTCTTCGGGATCCGGGGGATCGGGTCGCTGTTCTACCTGGCGTACGCGCTGGGCCACGCCGACTTCGGCGTGCCGCCGGAGGAGCTGTGGGCGGTGACCGCCTTCACCGTGGTGGTCTCGGTGGTCCTGCACGGCGTCACCGCCACCCCGGTCATGAACCGCCTGGACGCCCTCCGCGACCGCCGCGCCGACCGGGTGCCGGCGGGCGGCCACGGGTGACGGTCAGGGCGTCACCGGCTCGCGGTCGCCGCCGTCCAGCCCGGCAGTCCGGGAAGCGGGCCGGGGTACGGGCGCGGGGCGCGCTTGGCGGCGGTCGCGGCCTCTGCCGGTGGCACCGCCGGGCAGCGCAGGCCCTTGGCGGGCAGGGCGCGGGAGACGAGGTACCGGTCGATGGCGGCCGTCGGGCAGTCGCCACGGCCGTAGATGCCGTGCCCCCACCCTTCGTACGTCACCAGCCGGGCCTCCCTGCCGATCTGCAGGGCCGTGCTCACCGCCCACGGGTAGGGGGTGGCGGGGTCGTGCAGGGCGTTGCCGAGCAGCAGCGTGGGCGAGCCGTCCACCTTGAGGCGGTGCTGCGGGTTCGGGGTGGCCGAGCCCTGGCAGATCAGCGTGAGCGGATGGGCGGCGGAGCTCACCAGCATGTCCGGCGCGATGGCCGCCGACCTGCGCAGCAGGCGGGCCCAGTCCCGGTGGTCGCGGACGGGCAGCGCGTAGTCCTGGCAGAAGACGAAGCTCGCGTCGTTGATGGTCTGCTCGGCCGTCCGCGCCGGCGGGGCGAACAGGGGGCTCGTGACGGGGGTGCCGTTCTCCATCGCCACCAGCAGCTCGGCCAGCTCCAGGTAGGCCGGGCCGTAGAACGCGCCGAACGCCACCCCGACGAGGTCGAGCTTGTTCAGCTTGACGTCCGGCTGGCCGGGGAAGGTCAGCTCGCCGCGCTCGGCGCGGGCCAGCAGCTCGTGCCACACGGCGCGCACGTCCCTGCCGTGCAGCGCGCACGCCTCGGTCCGCTCGCACCAGGCGACGAACTCGTTGAAGGAGTCCTGGGCGGTCCACGCCTCGGTGTCCAGGAACGCCTGGGTGCCGAGGCTGTGGTCCATGTTGCTGTCCAGGGCGAGGGCGCGGACGCGGCCCGGGTAGCGCTCGGCGTAGAGCTGGCCGATCAGCGTGCCGTAGGAGATGCCGTAGTACGTCAGCTTCTCCTCGCCGAGGGCGGCGCGCAGCGCGTCGAGGTCGCGGATCACGTTGCCGGTGTGGACGTGGTCGAACAGCGGGCCGGTGCGCCGCCGGCAGTCCTCGCGGTAGCGCTGGTTGTGGGCGAGCATGGCGTCCCAGTCGGCCCGGGTCTTCAGCGACAGCGGGTCGGGCGCCTGCACGGCCAGCTCCAGCGAGCAGGTGATGGGGTGGCTGCGGCCCACGCCGCGCGGGTCGAAGCCCACCACGTCGAAGCGGCTGGTGATCTCGGGGGTGAAGCCGAGCCAGTCGTTCAGCACGGCGTCCACGCCGGAGCCGCCGGGGCCGCCCGGGTTGATCACCAGCGAGCCGGTGCGGGCGGCCGGGTCGCTCGCCTTGCGCCGGGCCAGGGCCAGCTCGAACGTGCCGCCGCCCGGGTTGTTCCAGTCGATCGGTACGGTCAGCGTCCCGCACTCGACCGCCGTGTCCTCCGCGCAAGGCGTCCATGTGATGGCCGGAGCCGCCGGGGCCGCCGCGGCGGGGGCGGTGAGCGCCGGCGGGACCGCCAGGGCCAGTGAGAAGGCGAGGATCAGGACTGGTCTTCGCATCGCGATTCCCATCGTCGGGGCCCCGATCATCGACCGGCTCGCCTGACAGAACCATCCGCCTGAAGGAGGAAAAACAGGTCATACCTAAGTACCTTCCGCCCTCCGCGCCGCTTCGTTCCGCGAGCCCCGCCCGCACGCGCGGGGCTCAGGCGTGGACCGCGCCCAGCGGCCTGGCACCCCCCTCGCGGACGGCGCACAGCAGCCGGTTGTCGCCCCGCTGCCACAGCGTGCCGATCTCGCTGAACCCGGCCGCCCGCAACGCCTCGACGTGCTGCGACAGCAGGTGGGACTCCGAGCCGTGGTGGCCGGCCCCGGCCGTGGTGCGCTCGCTGTCGAGGGCGGCGAGGGCCGGGTCCGCGCTGACGGCAGCCCACCAGGCGCTCCAGTCCTCGGGGCGGTCCGCGCCGAAGACCCGCTCGGTCTCGCGCCCGCGCAGGGCGCGCTCCAGCCGCGACAGCGTCGGGGTGACGTCCTCGCTGTCCAGGTGGTCGCCGTTGAGCAGCAGCCCGCCGGGACGCAGCACGCCGGCCAGCTCGCCGTAGACGCGGTGCAGGTCGGTGGCGGAGATCCAGTGCAGGGCCGTCGTGCTGACCGCGGCGTCGGCGGGCCCGTCGAGGCCGAGCAGGCCGGTCCAGCCGGGCGTACGCAGGTCGGCGGGGACGAACCTGAGCCCCGGGTACGCCGCCCGCCCGAGCCCCAGCAGCAGCGGATCGGCGTCCACCGACACGACCCGGGCCCGCGGCAGCCGCTCCAGCAGCCGCGCCGACAACGAGCCCGGCCCGCACCCCAGGTCGATGACCAGCGGATCGGGCCGGCCCAGGGCCTCGACGGCGTCGATCAGGGCGGTGAAACGCTCCTCTCGGTCGGGCATGTAACCCTCCTGCTGGCGGTCCCAGCGCGCGATCCACTGCAGTGCGGCATCGTGAGTGAGCACGAACGTCTCCTTGTGACCGTCGTTTAAGATTTTGGCAGTCACAACTTAGAACACGAAGGTGTAACCGGTCAATTGGACTTCAACAGTCACACTGATGGGGTGGTCCGGGTGACGGTGGCGTTGGTGAACGCCCTGACCCCCGGCGAGCGGCGCGGCCGTCCCGAACCCGGCCCCGCCGACGCCGGCGCGGCGGCCACCGAAGCCCTGCGGTCCGTCTACGGGTCGTACCGCGAGGTCACCGCGGCCGACGGCGCCGAGCTGGCCGCGGTCGCCGCCCGCCTCCGGGAGGTCTTCGCCGCCGTCGCCGCCGATGACCTCGACACCGCGGCCACCACGGTCAACGCGCTGCTCGCCGAGTTCCACGCCCGGCCCATGCTCGAACGCCACGACGGCGAGCCCTGGCACCTGCACTTCCACGGCCCGGGCGGCACGGTGGCCGGCGAATGGGCGGCGAGCTGCGCGACGGGCCTGGCCATCGTGCTGGGCAGCGAGTTCGCCGACCGGCTCGGCGTGTGCACGGCGCCGCACTGCGACCGCGTCTACGTGGACGTCTCCCGCAACGGCACCCGCCGGTTCTGCTCCACCGCCTGCCAGAACCGCGTCAAGACGGCCGCCTTCCGCGCCCGTGGCCGGGGCTGACCCCCTGCTCCAGCTCCCCGGTGCGGCCGGGGAGCTGGAGCCCGTTCTCATCCGGCCGCGCGTCTGCCGCGCCGAGCCGGCCTGCCCCCCGATGATGTGACGCCTCTGGCGTCCCATTGGTTCACCGCTCTCACGCCTCGGATCTGAAGCGTTCCCACGCCGACTGGCGGGTCATGCCGAGCGAGGCGCCGATGCGTTCCCAGCTGACGTTCCGGTGACGCAAATGTGCCACCCAGTCGTGCAGATTGTCATCGACCTGGGCCTGTACGGCGGCGATTTTCGGGAGATGTTCGAGTATTTGTTGATCCGACATGGTCTCCCAGGCGGGAAGCCGGGGTTCGGTGGAGGCGGCCAGGCGTTCGCTTTCCAGAATGTCGTTGCAGAGTCGCACGCATTCGTTGCAAATGTGAACGCCGGGACCCGCGATGAGTTTGTCCACTTCCGCACTTGGTTTGTGGCAGAACGAACAGCGGAGTTTGTCCTTCCAGTCAGGCATGCCCTGACAGTACGCCCGTCAGGCAGCGCCTGACAACCCCTCGTGCCGCTCCCGTTCGAACTGGGCCTGCAGGATGGCCTGGCGCTCCTCGGTGATCCTGTGGCAGATCGTCAGGTAGGCGCTCAGCACCCTGGCGTACGCCTCCCGTGCCTGCTCCACCTGCTCCCGCAGGTAGAGGACCCGATCGGCGTCGCCGGCCGGCTCGGCCTCGGCCAGCAGCGCGCGCGCCTCGCCGACGATCTCCTCGGCGCGCATCCTCGTCCGCCGCAGCAGCGCCGAGCACTCCTGCAACTCGGCGAGGCGCGCCGAGGAGACGATGAACTCTGCAGTGTGCACGGCCGCGCCGCCGGTCGTCCGCCTGCGGAGATCCGATCCCATTTCCCTGCCACCTTCCGCTCAAGGTTGCCTAACTGTAGACGCGCGACCCGCGCGCGGGGATCACGTCTTCAGCATGGGAGTACCCCAGTGCACCCGGCGGAGATGTTTCTACCACCGGGAGGGAAAACCTCTTTACGGAGTCCCGTTCGGTAGTGCGTGAATGTGATACTTGACAGCTCTGCCAGTGCTTATTGAAAGAATGCGCCGAATATCCGTTGTCGGCAAAAGCCGTGAAGGAAGAGGTCCGATCAGCCCCCCGAAGCCCGCGCGTTGGTCACATACTGAGGTCGGAAAACGACTGACAGTGAGCACGGAAGTGGTGGGGCGATGCCGGCGACTGGGAACGACGACGCGGTGGACGTCAGTGTCGTCATCCCCGCACACAACTGCCGCGACTACCTGGACAGATGCCTCACATCGGTGCTCGTGCAGCGGGTCAAGAAGGAGATCGTCGTGGTCGACGACGGCTCCACGGACGGCAGCGCCGGCCTGCTCGACCTGTACGCCACCTACCACAAGGACTGCGTACGCGTCATCCACATCCAGGGCAGCGGCGGCGCGGGCCGCCCGCGCAACGTCGGCATCGAGCACGCCACCGGCCGCTACGTGTTCTTCTGCGACGCCGACGACTACCTCGGCCCCGAGGCGCTGGAGCGCATGGTCGCGATGGGCGACCGCAACGGCTCCGACATCGTCCTGGGCAAGATCGTCGGTCACGGCCGCCGCGCCCCGGCGTCGATGTTCCAGCAGAACGCCGATCGCGTCGAGCTCGGCGACAGCACCGTCTACAACAGCCTGAGCTGCTTCAAGCTGTTCCGCAGGGACCTGCTGGAGCGCCACCGCATCCGCTTCGGCGAGGGCATGCTCGTCGGCGAGGACATCCTCTTCACCGTCCACGCCTACTGCCACGCCCAGGTGATCTCCGTGGTCGCCGACTACGACTGCTACCACCTGGTGTCCAGGCCCGACGGCACCAGCATCATGCAGCAGCCCGGCAGCCGCGACCCGATCGCCTGGCTGGCGATGATCCGCGAGCCGATCCGGCTCATGGCCCGGCACATCGCGCCCGGCCCGCTGCGCGACCACCTGCTGCGCCGGCACTTCAGGCTGGACGCCTTCGCCCAGCTCGGCTCGGTCTTCCTGGAGAGCGACGACATCCGGCGCAAGGACATCGCCCGCGAGGTCGCCGCGCTGTGCGAGGAGTGGTACACGCCGGGCGTGCACGAGCGGCTGGGCAGCATCGACCGGCAGCGGGCGGGCGCGCTCGACGACCTCGACCGGCTGGTGCGCCTGGCCCGCATCGAGAGCGCCACCGTACGCCGCCGGCTGACCGGGCTGCGCTGGGAGGGCGACCGCCTGGTGGTGACCGGCGCCGCCCGCCTGGACGGCATCAGCAGGGACGACGGGGTCGCGCTCGTCCTGCGCTCCCGCCACGACCCGTACGCCGAGCTGGTCGTGCCCGCCCAGCGCAAGGGCGGCGAGTTCGCCGCCCGCATCGACGTGTCCGCGCTCGACTCCGGCATCTGGGACCTGCGGGTCGCGGTCGAGCTGGAGGGCGTGGTGCGGCACGGCCGGCTCGGCGCCGAGCGCGAGGGCTGCGTGACGCGCCCGGTGCCCCGGCTGGTCGGCGAGATGGTGGTGCTGCCGTACTTCACCCGCGACAACGGCAACCTGAGCATCGACGTCGGCGGGCACGTGGTGGACGTGCCCGGCGTGGCCCGGCTGCTGCGTACGCGGTGGTCGCTCGGGCACCGGCTGCTGGTGGACGGCGAGGTGACCGTGGCCGGGGCGGTTCCGGCGGCCGGGGCGATCCGGCAGCTCGTCTGGCGCGAGCGGCGCACCGGGCGCGAGCGGGCCGAGCAGGTGACGGCGCTGCCCGGCGGCGCGTTCATGGCCCGGCCCGCGGTCGGGCGGCTCGCGCCCGGCACCTGGGACGCCTACCTGGAGCTCGACCTGGGCGGGCCGCCCGCGCGGTTCAGGATCGAGGCCGAGGCGGAGGCGGTGGCCGCGCCGCGCCGGTGGCGGGGGGCGGCCCTGCTGCGCAGCGTGCGGCCGTACGCGACGTCGGGCAAGGGCCGGCTGAGCACGGTGGTGAAGCGGATGACCGCCCGCAGCCTGGCAAGAAAGATCTTGAAGTAATTGCCATCTATGTGCAGGTGCAAGACGATGACCTAAAGTAGGAACGTTGTTCGTCCTCTTATGGGATGTCATCCCCTGTCCGGGAGGCAAGGTCGTGCACGTACCCGATGGGTTCTTCAATGCGGTGACGTCCGTTTCCGCCGGGGTGGTGGCGGCGGCCGGGGTCGCGGTCTGCCTGCGCGGAGCGCGGCGCGAGCTCGACGACCGCACCGCCCCCATGGCGGGTCTGGTGGCGGCGTTCATCTTCGCCGTGCAGATGCTCAACTTCCCGGTCGCGGCCGGCACCAGCGGGCACCTGCTGGGCGGCGCGCTGGCGGCGATACTCGTCGGCCCCTATACCGGCGTGTTGTGCATGGCCGTGGTCCTCCTCGTGCAGGGCGTTTTCTTCGCCGACGGCGGGCTGACCGCGCTGGGCATCAACATCACGATCATGGGGCTGGTCACCGTCCTCGTCGGATGGGCGGTCTTCCGGCTGGTCAGCGGGCTGGCGCGGGGCAGGGGCGGGGTGACGCTCGCGGCGTTCCTGGCCGCGCTGATCTCCGTGCCGGCCGCGGCGCTGGTGTTCACGCTGCTGTTCTGGATCGGCGGGACCGCGCCGATCGAGGTGTCGGCGGTGGCCGCCGCGATGGGCGGCGTGCACCTGCTCATCGGCATCGGCGAGGGCGCCATCACGGCGGCCACCGTCGGCGCGGTGCTGGCCGTGCGGCCCGACCTGGTCTACGGCGCCCGCGGCCTGGCCAAGCCCCTGGAGCTGCGCGGCGCCGGCGGCGGGAGCACGGCCGTGGGCGCGCCCGAGCCGGTGGCGGGCGAGCCCCGGGGCGGGTACCGGCCGTTCCTGCTCGGCGGCCTCGGGGTGACGCTGGTGCTGGCCGGGCTGGTGTCGTTCGTCGCCTCGCCGGACCCCGACGGCCTGGAGGCGGTGGCCGAGACCCACGGCTTCTCCGGCCGGGCGGCCCACCACTCGTTCGGCAGGTGGGCGCTGGCCGACTACGGTGAGGTCGGCGGGATCCCCGTCGGCATCGCCGGGGTCGTCGGCGTCGGGCTCGTGCTGCTCGTCGCCGGTGCCGTGGCCTATGCCGCCAGGAGACGGAACAAGATCAGGGTGTGACACGTGGGCGCGGGCCATCATCACCAGCTCTACCTGCCGGGCGTGTCCGTCGCGCACCGGCTGCCGCCGCAGTGCAAGCTGCTCGCGGTGCTGGCGTTCGCGATCGTGGTGGTGGCCACGCCGCGCGAGTGGTTCTGGGCGTTCGCCGCCTACGCCGTGCTGCTCGGCGCCGTCGCGGCGGCCGGGCGGGTGCCGGCGTCCCATGTGGCGCGGCGGATGGTGATCGAGGTGCCGTTCGTGCTGTTCGCGGTGCTCATCCCGGTCATCGGGATGGGGGAGCGGGTGAGCGTGCTCGGGCTCTCGCTGAGCCTGGAAGGGCTCTGGGCGGCCTGGAACATCCTGGCCAAGGCCACGCTCGGGGTGGTCGCCTCGATCCTGCTGGCCGCCACCACCGAGCCGCGGGTGATCCTGCTCGGGGCGCAGCGGCTGCGGCTGCCGTCCCTGCTGGTGCAGATCGCCATGTTCATGCTGCGCTACATGGACGTGATCCTCGACGAGATGCGGCGGATGCGGGTGGCGCGGGAGTCGCGGGGGTTCGAGGCCAGGAACGCCCGGCACATCCCGGTGATCGCCCGCTCGGCGGGGGCGCTGTTCATCCGCTCGTACGAGCGGGGCGAGCGGGTGCACCTGGCGATGCTGAGCCGCGGCTACACCGGCCAGATGCCGATAATGGCAGACATGTCGGCATCGGCAGCCCAATGGGGCACCGCTCTCGCCCTGCCCGCCGCGGCGCTCGCGGTGCTGGGCCTCTCGGCTTTGGGACTCACGTGAACTCTCTGGAAGTCAGGCAGCTCGCCTACGCCTACCCCGACGGCACGCAGGCGCTGTTCGGCGTGGACCTGTCGATCGCCCGCGGCGAGCGGGTGGCCCTGCTCGGCCCCAACGGCGCCGGCAAGACCACGCTGGTCATGCACCTCAACGGCATCCTCACCGCCGGGCACGGCACCGTCACCGTGGCGGGCACGCCGGTCGGCAAGGACACCCTCAAGGAGGTCAGGCAGCGCGTCGGGCTGGTCTTCCAGGACCCCGACGACCAGCTCTTCATGCCCACCGTCCGCGACGACGTGGCCTTCGGCCCGGCCAACGCCGGCCTGCGCGGCGCGGAGCTGGACCGGGTGGTCGAGGACGCGCTGGCCCGCGTGGGCATGCTGGAGGCCGCCGACCGGCCGCCGCACCACCTGTCCTTCGGCCAGCGGCGCCGGGTGGCGGTGGCGACCGTGCTGGCCATGCGGCCGGAGATCCTGGTGCTCGACGAGCCCTCGTCCAACCTCGACCCGGCCGCCAGGCGGGAGCTGGCCGAGATCCTGCGCTCGCTCGACGTGACCGTGCTCATGGTCACGCACGACCTGCCGTACGCGCTGGAGCTGTGCGAGCGCTCGCTCATCCTGTCCGGCGGGGTGATCGCCGCCGACGGCCCCACGCGGGAGCTGCTGGCCGACGCGGACCTGCTGGCCAGGCATCGCCTGGAGCTCCCGTACGGGTTCGCCATCCCGGCCGTGTGACCAGAACCGTCCTGGTTTGCTGGCTTATGCCCAACTTTTCGTGATCTGTGTGTGCCCGGTAATGGGGCATGTCGAAGTACAGTGGCTCATCGAGGAGGGGCCAAATGAAGCTGCGGCTTGCGCGACATGCCCTGGGAGACGCCGTGGTGGTGGCCGTTGAGGGAGAGCTCGACCTGTTCACCGCGCCGTTCCTCCGGGACGAGGTGCGCGACGCCATCAAGCAGGACGGCGCGAAGCTCGTGCTCGACCTGCAGCAGCTCTCGTTCATGGACTCCAGTGGCCTGTCGGTGCTGATCGAGGCATGGCGGCTGGCCACCGGCGAGGGCGGCGGCGTGTCGCTGGCCGCGCCGCAGGCGCCGGTGGCGCGTATCCTGCGCACGACGGGGCTGGACCGGCGGATCAAGGTGTACTCCGACGTGGACAGCGCCGTAGGGGGAATTTAACCACCCCCAAGTAGAACTTCATTCGGTTCTCGGGTTAGGGTCCGGGATATGGACGTGAACGGATCCTCAGCAATCATCTCCGGCGGCGCCAGCGGCCTCGGCGAGGCGACCGCCCGCGAGCTGGCCCGCGCCGGCGCCACCGTGGTCGTGGCCGACCTCAACGAAGAGCGCGGCAAGAGCGTCGCCGACGAGATCGGCGGCGTCTTCGTCAAGACCGACGTGTCGGACGAGGAGCAGGTGCAGGCGGCCGTGGACGCCGCCGTGGCCACCGGCAAGCCGCTGCGCGTGGTGGTCAACAGCGCCGGCATCGGCTGGGCGGAGCGCACGGTCAACCGCGAGGGCAACCCGCACAGCCCCGCCACCTACCGCAAGGTCATCGAGGTCAACCTGATCGGCACGTTCAACCTCATGCGCCTGGCCGCGGCCGCCATCGCCAAGACCGAGCCGGCCGACGCCGACGGGCAGCGCGGCGTGGTCATCAACACCGCGTCCGTCGCGGCGCTGGAGGGCCAGACCGGGCAGCTCGCCTACTCGGCCTCCAAGGGCGGCATCGTGGGCATGACCGTGCCGGCGGCCCGCGACCTGTCGGCCATCGGCGTGCGGGTCAACACGATCTGCCCCGGCATCATCGACACCCCGATCTACGGCTTCTCGCCCAACTCCGAGGAGTTCAAGGCCAAGCTCGTCGCGCCGGTGGTCTTCCCCAAGCGCATGGGCCGGCCCGACGAGTTCGCGCACCTGGTGCGCTCGCTCGTCGAGAACGACTACATCAACGCCGAGGTCATCCGCTTCGACGGCGGCATCCGCTTCCAGCCCAAGTAACCCGGGGGTCTGCGTGTCTGACGAAGTGCTCGTCGAGGAGTCCGGGAACGTCGCGATCATCACGATCAACCGCCCCAAAGCCCGCAACGCCGTCAACGGCGCGGTGGCCCGCGGGATCGCGGAGGCGCTGGACGGCCTGGACGCCCGCCCCGAGATCTCCGCCTACGTCCTGACCGGCGCGGGCGGCACGTTCTGCGCCGGCATGGACCTCAAGGGTTTCCTGTCCGGCGACTTCCCGGTGGTCGAGGGGCGCGGCTTCGGCGGCCTCACCGAGTCCCCGCCGAAGAAGCCGCTGGTGGCGGCCGTCGAGGGCTACGCGCTGGCCGGCGGCTTCGAGATGGCCCTGGCCTGCGACCTCATCGTGGCCTCCGCGGAGTCCACCTTCGGGCTGCCGGAGCCCAAGCGCGGGCTCGTGGCGGGCGCGGGCGGCATCATGCGGCTGCCGCGGCGGATCCCGTACCACGTGGCCATGGAGATCGCGCTGACCGGCGACCACTACCCGGCCGCGCGCCTGTACGAGCTGGGCCTGGTCAACCGGATCACCGAGCCGGGCCAGGCCCTGGAGGGCGCGCTGGAGCTGGCCCGCAAGGTCGCCGCCAACGCGCCGCTCGCCCTCGCCGCGACCAAGAAGGTGATCATCGAGTCGCAGGACTGGCCGCTGGAGGAGATGTTCAAGAAGCAAGGAGCGATCATCAACCCGGTGTTCGGCTCCAAGGACGCCATGGAGGGCGCCGCCGCGTTCGCGGAGAAGCGCGCGCCCCAGTGGAAGGGCGAGTAACGCCGCCCCGTCACCGTCCCCTCCCGCGCCCGACCGGGACGGGAGGGGACTTTCAGCCCATGCATGGCTCTTCCTGCATACGGTAAAAAGAGAGCAGCCGAGCCACTGGGAGAGCGCATGGGCGACTATTCGGGTTCCAGATTCGACTCCGCCAGGCGTGGCGCCGGAGCCCTGCTCTCAGGAGCGCTCAGCGCGTTCATCATCGTGGCCGCCATGCTCGCGATCATGTGGGTCGTCGAGGGCGTGGACTTCTTCCTCAACGGCACGCTCGACCGCGAGTTCGGGATCGTCGGCTGGGAGCCCGAGGGGCTGGTGGGCATCCTCTTCGCGCCGTTCCTGCACGGCGGCTTCGGCCACCTCATGGCCAACTCGCTGCCGCTGCTCGTGCTGGGCTTCCTGGCCGGGCTGCGCGACGTGCGCAAGTTCCTCTGGGCCACCCTGATCATCATCGTGGTCGGCGGCCTCGGCACCTGGCTGCTCAGCCCCATGGTCATCACGGTCGGCGCGAGCGGGCTGATCTTCGGCTACTTCGGCTACATCCTGGCCAGGGGCGTCTTCGACCGCCGCCTGCTCGACCTCGCCATCGCCGTCGGCGTGGGCATCGCCTACTGGGGGATCCTGGCCGGCCTGCTGCCCAACCAGCCGGGCATCTCGTGGCAGGGGCACCTGTGCGGGCTCGTCGCCGGCGTGCTGGCCGGCTGGCTGCTGCGCCGCAGGAAGGCGATCCCCGCCTCCTGAGAAGGGAGGCGGGGACGCGGGCGGCCGGCTAGAGCCGCTCGACCACGTAGTCGATGCAGGTGGTCAGCGCCTCGATGTCGGCCGGGTCGATGGCCGGGAACATCGCGACGCGGAGCTGGTTGCGGCCCAGCTTGCGGTAGGGCTCGGTGTCGACGATGCCGTTGGCGCGCAGCACCTTGGCCACCGCCGCGGCGTCGACGTCGTCGTTGAAGTCGATCGTGCCGACCACCTGCGAGCGGAACTCGGGGGCGGCGAACGGCGTGGCGTAGGAGGACTTCTCGGCCCACGTGTAGAGGCGCGTGCTGGAGTCGGCGGTGCGGGCGGTGGTCCAGGCCAGGCCGCCGTTGCCGTTCATCCAGTCGAGCTGGTCGGCCAGCAGGAACAGCGTGGCCACGGCCGGGGTGTTGTAGGTCTGGTCCTTGCCGGAGTTGTCGATGGCGACCGGCAGGCTGAAGAACTCGGGGATGTAGCGGCCGGAGGCGGCGATCTCCTCGACCCGGGCCAGCGCGCGCGGCGACATGAGCGCGATCCACAACCCGCCGTCGGAGGCGAAGCTCTTCTGCGGGGCGAAGTAGTAGACGTCGCTCTGGGCGATGTCGACGGGCAGGCCGCCGGCGCCGGAGGTGGCGTCGACCAGCACGAGGGCGTCGTCGCCGCCGACCCGCTGGATCGGCATGGCCACGCCGGTGGAGGTCTCGTTGTGGGTGAGCGCGTAGACGTCGACGCCCTCCTCGGCCACCGCGGTGGGGTGGGTGCCGACCTCGGCCTTGATGACGCTCGGCTCGGCCAGCCACGGCGCCTTCTTGGTGACCGCGGCGAACTTCGAGGAGAACTCGCCGAAGGACAGGTGCTGTGACTTCTCGCGCACGAGCCCGAACGCGGCGATGTCCCAGAACGCGGTGGTGCCGCCGTTGCCCAGCACGACCTGGTAGCCCTCGGGCAGCGAGAACAGGTCGGCGAGGCCGGAGCGGACGCGGCCGACCAGGCTCTTGACCGGCTTCTGGCGGTGCGAGGTGCCCATGTACTGGGCCCCGGAGGCGGCGAGCGCGGCCAGCTGCTCGGTGCGAACCTTCGAGGGCCCGCAGCCGAAGCGGCCGTCGGCGGGCTTGATGTCAGCGGGAATCACGATGTCAGCCACGTCAAGGAGCCTACCGACCGGCGCGGGGTGGACTCGCACGGGGTCCGGATCGTGAGACCGCGATCTTAAGGGCCGATCACGACGGACGGCTGCCGCGCGGGTGCGAGCCACGCGGCAGCCGTCCGGCGCGAGGGTCAGAGCTTGCCGACGACCTCGTCGGCACCGGGCACGTCGCTCAGCGGGCGCGAGGACGGGCCGACGTAGTTGGCGCTGGGGCGGACCAGCCTGCCCGTGCGCTTCTGCTCCAGGATGTGCGCCGCCCAGCCGGCCGTGCGGGCGCAGGTGAACATCGAGGTGAACATGTGCGAGGGGACCTCGGCGAAGTCGAGGACCACGGCCGCCCAGTACTCGACGTTGGTCGCCAGCACCCGGTCGGGCTTGCGGGCGTGCAGCTCCTCCAGCGCGGCCTGCTCCAGCGCCGCCGCGACCTCGTAGCGGGGGGCGCCGAGCTCCTTGGCGGTGCGGCGCAGCACGCGGGCACGCGGGTCCTCGGCGCGGTAGACGCGGTGGCCGAAGCCCATGAGCCTGTTGCCCTTGTCGAGCTCGCTCTGGACGTACTTCTTGGCGTCGCCGAGCTGCTCGACGCCCTCGATCATGTGCAGCACCCGGGCCGGGGCGCCGCCGTGCAGCGGGCCGGACATGGCGCCGACGGCGCCGGAGAGCGCGGCGGCCACGTCGGCGCCGGTGGAGGCGATGACGCGGGCGGTGAACGTGGAGGCGTTCATGCCGTGCTCGGCGGCGGAGGTCCAGTAGGCGTCGATGGCCCTGACGTGCTTGGGATCGGGCTCACCGCGCCAGCGGATCATGAACCGCTCGACGATGGTCCTGGCCTCGTCGACCTTGCTCTGCGGCACCATCGGCAGGCCGAGCCCGCGGGCGGACTGCGCCACGAACGACAGGGCCATCACCGAGGCGCGGGCGAGCTGGTCGCGGGCCTCCTCGTCGCTGATGTCGAGCAGGGGCTTGAAGCCATAGGCCGGAGCCAGCATGGCCAGGGCGCTCTGCACGTCTACGCGGATGTCACCGGAGTGGACAGGGATGGGGTACGGCTCCGCCGGGGGCAGGCCCGGCTGGAACGTGTTGTCGACCAGCAGGCCCCAAACGTGCCCGAACGGGACACGGCCGACCAGCTCTTCGATGTCGACGCCCCGGTATCGAAGGGCGCCCCCTTCTTTGTCCGGTTCCGCGATCTCGGTCTCGAAAGCTACGACGCCTTCGAGCCCGGGTTTGAAGTCGGACATACTCGGCCGCCTCCCTTTCTGCCATGTTCCGGCAATGCAAAGCCTTGATGTCGAGATACCGGCGGGTCAATTTAACCCCCTCCCAGGTCGTGCTCGGTCTCCGGACCCACCGTAGAGGCGAAGCCGCTGGTCGGGAGCGGTGTATGGGATCTACCACACGAGCGCGCAAGAATACCGTCTCGTGGATGCCACCCCGCGCCCGCCCACGTTGGCGGGACTTCGACGCACGTACGAGGGCGAGCCGCTGCTCGAATCCGACCTCGCGTCCGACCCGATCGAGCAGTTCACCGCCTGGTTCCAGGAGGCCGCAGCGGCCGGGATCCCGGAACCCAACGCCATGATCCTGGCCACGGCCTCGGCCGGCGGCCGGCCCAGCGCCCGGACCGTCCTGCTCAAGGGCTACGACGAGCGCGGCTTCGTCTTCTACACCAACTACGAGTCCCGCAAGGGCCGCGACCTGGCCGAGAACGCCCGCGCGTCCCTGCTGTTCCCCTGGCACGCCATGCGCCGCCAGATCCGCGTGGACGGCACCGTGAGCCGCATCTCCCACGAGGAGTCAGCCGAGTACTTCAACTCCCGCCCGTACGGCTCCCGCATCGGGGCCTGGGCGTCGCGGCAGTCGGCCGTGGTGCGCTCCCGGGAGGAGCTGGACGCGCGCTACGAGAAGCTTGCGGCGCGCTGGCCGGACGATCCGCCGGTGCCCGACTTCTGGGGCGGGTTCCGGGTCCACCCGGTCGAGATGGAGTTCTGGCAGGGGCAGCTCGACCGGATGCACGACCGGTTGCGTTACCGGCGCACCCCACCCGGCTGGGTTCTGGAAAGACTTGCACCCTAATGTTCATGAAGTGGCATTCGGGGACCTGATCAAGCGTCATCTCGTGGACACCCGCCCGCTGGGCGTGCCCGCCTACCGGCGGATCTGGCTCGGCCAGGCCGTCTCGCACATCGGGGTCGGGGTGACCGTCACGGCGGTCGGCAAGCAGGTCTACGAGATCACCGGGTCCTCGTTCTGGGTCGGCCTGCTCGGCCTGGCCAACCTGATCCCGCTCGTCGTCTTCGGGCTGTGGGGCGGGGCGGTGGCCGACGCCGTGGACCGGCGCAGGCTGCTGATCGCCGGCTCCTTCGTGGCCTGGGCGGCGACGTTGCTCATCCTCGCCCAGGCGCTGGCCGGCCTGGACAACGTCTACCTGATCTTCGCCGCGGTCGCGGTGAACTCCACCGGGTTCGCCCTCACCGGGCCGACCCGGGGCGCGATCATCCCCCGCATCCTGGAGCCGGAGCTGGTGCCCGCCGCCAACGCGCTCAACTCGCTGGTCTACAGCATCGGCGCGGTGATCGGGCCGATGGTCGGCGGGGTGCTGCTGGCCGGCGGCGGGTACGCGATCGCGTACGCGGTGGACGCCCTGCTGTTCACCGGCAGCCTCTACGCGGCGCTCAGGCTGCCCGCGCTGCCCCCGCTGGGCGAGGTGACCCGGCCCGGGGCGCGGGCGGTGCTGGAGGGGCTCGGCTTCATCATGCGCAGCCCGGTGCTGCTCATGTCGTTCGTCGTGGACATCATCGCCATGGTCTTCGCCCTGCCCCGCGCGCTCTTCCCCGAGGCGGCGCACCTGTGGTTCGGCGGCTCGGACCTGGCGCTCGGCTGGATGATGTCGTCGATGGCCATCGGGTCCGTCGTCGGCGCGCTGTTCTCCGGATGGGTCGGGCGGATCAGGCGGCAGGGGGTCGCGCTGGTGGTCGTCATCGCCGTGTGGGGGCTGGCCGTCGCGGCGGCGGGGCTGACCCAGCACCTGTGGCTGGTGGTGACGTTCATGGCCGTCGGCGGGGTGGCCGACGTCATCTCGTCGGTGTGGCGGCAGTCGATCCTGCAGCTCTACGCGCCCGACGAGATGCGGGGGCGCATGCAGGGCGCGTTCATGGTGGTCGTGGCCGGCGGGCCGCGCCTGGGCGACCTGCGGGCCGGGGCGACCGCCACGGCCTTCGGGCTGACCGGCGCGTGGGTGGGCGGCGGCTTGGCCTGCGCCGCCGCGGTCCTCGTCGTCGGGCTGTCCGTGGCGGGCTTCCGCAACTACCGCGCGGGCACGACCGCTGGGCGGCCGGTCTAAGCCGTTCCCGCCGCCACCTTGAGGTCGGCGAGGAAGCCCGCGTACGCGGCGTCCCGGTCCGGCGCGCGCAGCACCGCGGACGGGTGGATGGTCGCCACCGCCAGCCGGTCGCCGAGCGGCACCGGCTCGCCCCGCTGCCGCGTCACCTTGAACGCCGGCCCCAGCAGCGCCCGCGCCGCCGTCGCGCCCAGCACCACGACCACCCGCGGCTCCACCGCGGCCAGCTCGGCCTCCAGCCACGGCAGGCAGGCGGTGATCTGGCCGGCGGTCGGTTTCTGGTGGACGCGCCGCTTGCCGCGCGGCACCCAGGAGAAGTGCTTGACGGCGTTGGTGACGTACACGTCCTCGCGCTCGATGCCGGCCTCGGCCAGCCCCTTGTCCAGGATCCGCCCGGCCGGCCCGACGAACGGGTGCCCCTGGCGGTCCTCCTGATCCCCCGGCTGCTCGCCCACCAGCATGTACGCCGCCCGCCCCGGCCCCTCGCCGAACACCGTCCGCGTGGCGTTACGGTAAAGATCGCACCCCTCGCAGCAGGCCGCGGCGGCCCGCAGCGACTCCAGGTCGAGGCGGTCGGGAAGGAAGTGGGCCGCGCTGTTGTTGCCGTCCTTAACCATCGTCGGTCGTTCTCCCAATAGGGTTCCCTGCGTGACCCATGTGCCCGAGGCGGCCGGGCTCAGTCCCCGCCACGACCGGCGTAACATGCAGTTGGGAGGACTGTCTTGACCGCACACGGCCTGATCGACACGACGGAGATGTACCTCCGCACGATTTACGAGCTCGAAGAAGAGGGCATCGTCCCGCTGCGCGCCCGCATCGCCGAGCGCCTGCAGCAGAGCGGCCCCACGGTGAGCCAGACCGTGGCGCGCATGGAGCGCGACGGCCTCGTCCGCGTCGAGGGCGACCGGCACCTGTCCATGACCGAGCTGGGCCGCCAGCTCGCCACCCGCGTGATGCGCAAGCACCGCCTCGCCGAGTGCCTGCTGACCCAGGTCATCGGCCTGCCGTGGGAAGAGGTGCACATCGAGGCGTGCCGCTGGGAGCACGTCATGTCGGAGTCCGTCGAGGCCCGGCTGGTGACCCTGCTCGACAACCCCACGGTCTGCCCGCACGGCAACCCGATCCCGGGCCTGGCCGAGCTGGGCGCCAGAGAGCCGGCCGATCCCGAGTCCGACGTCCTCACCTCGATGAGCGACATCGCGAGCGCGGTCGGCGTGCCCGTGGTCGTGCGGCGAATTAGCGAACAAGTGCAAAGTGATCCCGCTGTGATGCTTAAACTCAAGCAAGTTGGGATACAACCCGGACGCGAGGTCACGCTCGCGGCGAGCGACGACGGTGTGCGGGTGACAGGTGACGGTGACGCGAACGACACTCTCGCGGAGCTTCCGCGCGATGTTGCCGCGCACGTTTTTGTCTCCAAGCGCTGACGTGCGCGCAGCGGCTTGGTTGAATCCCTCCTGGGAGGCCCTCCACTCTCCCCAGACCAAGACTGTTGCAGGAGCGCTCGTGGTCCGCTGTGCATGCTCGCCACCCCGAGGAGTGGTCTTCGGATGAAGCGTTGGGGGGATCTGTCACAAGACGCGGCTGATCACCTTGCTGCCGGGTCCGTGCTGGACCACGCAGAGATGGCGGTGATCGTCACCGACCGTTTCAGTAACCTCCTCTACTGGAATCCCTTCGCGGAGAAGCTCTTCGGCAGCCCGGGGAGGGCGCCGTCGCGCGAGACGTCCGTCCTGTCCCTCGGGATCATGGAGAAGGACCACCCGCAGGCGATCGAGCTGGCCAAGCACGTGCTCAAGGGCGGCGTGTGGGAGGGCACGTTCGACGTCAAGCGCGGTGACGGCACGATCGTCTACGTCCGCGCCCAGGCGGTGCCGCTGCGCCACGACTCCGGCGCGATCACCGGCATCGTGATCACCGCCCGCGAGGCCCTGCGCAGCAACGAGCGCGAGAAGGACCGCTTCGGGCTGCTGGAGCGCATCGGCGAGCGGCTGGCCGGCTCGCTCTACGTCGAGGAGACGCTCAAGCGCGTCGCCGAGATGCTCGTCCCGCAGTTCGCCGACCACTGCTTCATCGAGCTGATGGAGGGCGACCGCCTCGTCCGCCGCGTCTCGCAGCACGTGCAGGGCTGGACACCACCGTCGGGCACCTGGAAGCCGGTGGGCGCGGAGATCCGCTACCCCTCCGGCCACTACGCGGACACGGCGCTGCGCCGCCAGGAGACCATCCTCGTCGAGAACTTCGCCACCAGCAGCTACCCCGCCCCCAGCGAGAGCGGCGCCCGGCTGTGCGGCGAGGTCGGCATGACCTCGGCCATCGTCGCCCCGCTCCTGGTGCGCGGCGAGACGCTGGGCCTGATGTACCTCGGCCTGTCCAACCTCACCGACCGCCGCAGCCCCCACTACGACGCCTTCGACCGTGACTTCGTCGGCGCCATCGCCACCCGGGTCGCGGTCGCGATCGACAACGCGCTGCTGTTCGAGGAAGAGCGCCACACCGCCGAGTCGTTCCAGAAATACCTGCTGCCGAGGGTGCTGCCCCAGCCGCTCGACGGCCTGCAGATCGCGGTGCGCTACTACCCGGCGGCTCCGCTGGCCTCCCACGGGCAGGGCATCCAGACCCAGGTCGGCGGCGACTGGTACGACGTGATCCCGCTGTCGGCCGGCCGGGTCGGCATCGTGATCGGCGACGTCGAGGGCCGCGGCGCCAAGGCGGCGGCCGTCATGGGCCAGCTCCGGGCCGCCCTGCGGGCCTTCGCCCAGGACGACAAGTCGCCGGCCGACATCCTGGCCAGGCTCGACGAGTGGACCCGCATCATCGCCGTGCCCGAGAAGGACGACAACGGCGCCGACGTCAGCATCCCGCCCATCGTGACCTGCCAATACCTCGTCTACGACGCCTGGTCGCGGCAGCTCTCCTTCGCCAACGCCGGGCACGCCCCGCCGCTGCTGCTGGTCGACGGCCAGTGCGTGGAGATGGACATCGAGGAGGTCGGCCAGCCGCTCGGCGTCCGCGCCAAGGGCCTGCACGCCGACCTGGTCTACAAGGAGGAGACCCGCACCCTCCCGCCGGGCGCGACGCTGCTCCTCTACACCGACGGCCTGGTCGACCGGCGCCCCGGCCGCGACGGGCGGCTGCCGAGCGAGGCCGAGACGCTGGGCGTGCTCTGCGAGAAGCTGGCCAAGATGGCCGACGCCGACGCCGAGCGCATCGCCGACGCCGCCACGGTCGCGGTGCCCGGCGAGATCGACGACGACATGGCGATCCTGGTCGTCCGCGCCAGCGACGATGACCTCGACGTCGAGGAGCGCACCTTCCCCGCCCAGCCGATCATGGTCGGCGAGGCGCGGCGCATGGCCTCCGAGGCCTTCGCCGGCTGGAACGTACCCGAGGAGCGGGCCGAGCTGGCCTGCCTGCTGGTCTCCGAGGTCGTCACCAACGTCGTGCTGCACGCCTCCACCGCCAGCGTGCCGCGCCGGGAGCTGACCGTGGAGGGGCCGCCGCTGCCGTTCGAGGAGTCCTGGGACCTGCCGGGCTTCGACGACGAGGTGGCCGGCGACAAGGAGTTCACGCTCCGGCTGCGCAGGGGCGAGGAGTCGGTCTGGGTCGAGGTGTTCGACCAGGACCTGCGCCTGCCGCGCATCCGCAGCGCGGGCGAGAACGACGAGGGCGGGCGCGGCCTTTACCTGGTCGACCAGCTTGCCCGGCGTTGGGGATCGCGTCCCACCAAGGAAGGCAAAGCCGTCTGGTTCGAGATTCCCACGCGCGGCAGGTGAGTGCTCTACTGGCGGGATGGACCTGGCCTTCGAACGGCGGGGCACCGGCGCGCCGCTGATCCTCATCCACGGCATCGGGCACCACTGGCAGGCCTGGCTGCCGGTCATCGACCGGCTGGCCGCCGCGCACACGGTGATCGCCGTCGATCTGCCCGGTTTCGGGCGCTCGCCGGAGCTGCCGCCGGGCATCCCGTACACCGCCGAGTCGCTGGCGGACGCGATCGAGTCGTTCTGCGCGCTGCTCGGCGTGCGCGAGCCGGCGGTCGCGGGCAACTCGCTCGGCGGCTACCTCGCGCTCGAACTGGCCGCGCGCGGCGTGGTCCGCTCGGCCGTGGCGCTGTCGCCCGTCGGTTTCTGGTCCCGTCCCGAGTTCGGCTACGCCAGGGCCGTGCTGCGCGCGCTGCGTGCCACCGCCCGCGCCCTGCCGCCCGAGGGGGCCGCCTGCCTGGCGGGAAGCTCCGCCCTGCGTGGCCTGTCGGCCGGGCTGCTGGTCGCCCATCCGTCCAGGCTGGAGCCCACCGCGCTGGCCGCCGCCGTCCAGGCGCTGGGGGCCGCGCCCGGCTTCGAGGAGACGCTGGTGTCGTTCGACGGCATGATGCCGCCCGCGCCGCCCAAGTCGCCGATCACCATCGCGTGGGGCGAGCACGACCGGCTGCTGGTGCGCAGGCAGGCCATCCGGGCCGCCCGCTGGTCGGGGCAGCGCGTCAAGCTGCTGAAGGGCTGCGGGCACATCCCGATGAGCGACGATCCCGAGCTGGTGGCGCGGGTGGTCCTCGAAGCGGTCGGGCCGGGCTAGATCTTCGTCTGGCCCCAGATCATCAGCATGGCCAGAATGAACACGATCATCACGCCGGCGTAGCCCACCGGCCCGAGGCGGAACGCCCGGCGCACGCGGTTCAGCAACCAGGCGAACAGCACCGCCAGGAAGACCAGGAGAATCAGGCCGCCGTCCATGGTGTCCAGTATGCGACGCCGGGCCCTGCGGCGCGCGGCCCCGCCGGAAACGCCGAAGACCCGGAACGCCGGAAGCCGGACACTGGAAGCCGAACGCTAGAAGCCGAACGACCTGCCGATGATCTCCTTCATGATCTCGGTGGTGCCGCCGTAGATCGTCTGGACCCGGCTGTCCAGCCAGGCCCTGGCGACCGGGTACTCCATCATGTAGCCGTAGCCGCCGTGGAGCTGGAGGCAGCGGTCGATGACCTTGTTCTGCAGCTCGGTCGTCCACCATTTGGCCTTGGCCGCGTCCACCGCCGTGAGCCGCCCGGCGTTGAGCGCGAGGACGCACTTGTCCACGTAGTGGCGGGCGATGTCGGTCTCGGTGGCCAGCTCGGCCAGCACGAACCGGGTGTTCTGGAACGAGCCGAGGTTGCGGCCGAAGGCCTGGCGGGTCCTGCAGTACTCGATGGTCCGCTCCAGCACCGCCTCGGCCGCGGCCACCGCCGCCACCGCGATCGACAGCCGCTCCTGCGGGAGGTTGTGCATGAGCTGGAAGAAGCCCTCGCCGTCGTTCGGGCCGAGGCGGTTGGCGACGGGCACCCGGACGTTGTCGAAGAACAGCTCGGCGGTGTCCTGGGCCTTCATGCCGACCTTGTCCAGGTTGCGCCCCCGGGTGAAGCCGTCCATGCCGCGCTCCACGACGATCAGCGTGGTGCCCCTGGCGCCGGCCTCCGGGTCGGTCTTGGCGACCACGACCACCAGGTCGGCGTTGATGCCGTTGGTGATGAAGGTCTTCTGCCCGTTGACGACGTAGTGGTCGCCCTCGCGCAGGGCCGTGGTGCGGATGCCCTGGAGGTCGCTGCCGGCGCCCGGCTCGCTCATCGCGATCGCGGTGATCAGCTCGCCGCCGACGAAGCCGGGCAGCCAGCGCTGCTTCTGCTCGTCGTTCGTCAGGTCCACGACGTACGGGGCCATGACGTCGTTGTGCAGCGAGAACCCGAGCCCGGACGCGCCGTGCCCGATGATCTCCTCGACGATCACCGCGTTGTAGCGGAAGTCCTTGACGCCCGCGCCCCCGTACTCCTCGGGCACCGAGAACCCGAACATCCCCAGCTCCCCGGCCTTCTTCCAGACCTCGCGCGGGACGATGCCGTCCTTCTCCCACCGCGCGTGGTGCGGCACCACCTCGCGGGCCAGGAACTCGCGCACCGTCTCCCGGAAGAGCTGGTGTTCCTCGTCGAAGAGATCCCTCTCCATCTGCCACCTCCCGAACAGAATTCTGTTGCCGGACACGGCTTCATCACAAGTAACGGAAGATGCGGCATTCCATGTGTGTTGTCGGTCATTGCGACTCTAAGATCTACCCTCGGTCTATTTGTGGTGATCGGAGTCTCCCGTGAGTCGGTTGCGCAGGGCGTTGCTCGCCGCATCGGTCGGTTCCGTGGCGGCGTTGGGTGTCGTGGTGTTGCCGAACCTGCCCGCGTCGGCGGCACCGGCGGAGCTCGAAGTCGAGTACATCTGTACGCCGACCGACACGAGCAGCATCGTCAGGCACCCTCCGGTGCGGCTGGTCACCAACCTCACCTTCGAGACCGATCTCACCGTCGGCGGCCCGCTCAAGTACTCGTGGAAGCTGGCGTACACCGGTGACGGCAGCCGGCTGCAGTCGCCCGGCTACTTCGGCCCGGGCGGGCAGGTCCACGCCGTCGGCAACCTGGAGCTCAAGAGCGACTGGGTCGGCGTCCTGCAGCCCAAGGGCAGCGCCGCGCCGGAGAAGGCGCTGCGCCCCGACTCCCCTCTCGGCCTGCCCCCGATGCTGAACAGCCCCGGCATGATCGACAAGGCCGGGACCATCAGGATCACGCCGAAGGACATCGACCTCGACTTCACCCCGCCGGACGACAGCGTGGTCATCAACGACGGTGACGACGCCGACAACCCGAGCGACATGCAGATCGTCTACAGCGGCACCTGGGTCTCGGACGACGACCGCCCCTCCTCCGAGCACCACGTGCACAACGACCTGCACCGGACCACCGAGCTGGGCGCCTCCGCCGAGCTGACCTTCATCGGCACGAGCGTGAAGTACATCGGCCCCACGGACAAGAGCTCGGGACCGGTCGACATCTACATCGACGGCGCCAAGCGCGCGACGGTCGATCCTTCGCGCGACGCCGGCGACGACCCGGTCAACGACGACCTGGAGGGCGGCCAGACGCTCTGGGAGTCGCCCACGCTGACCTACGGCGCGCACGTCGTCAGGATCGAGAACGCCTCGACCAAGCCGGCCTGGCTGGACGCGTTCGAGGTCTCGACCGCCACCAACAAGGTGCCGACCGGCTTCCACAGCGCGAAGTGCTCGCCGGCCAGCAAGCCCGGGACGATCGTGGTGACCGTCGGGCAGCCCGGCACGCCTCCCACCTCGCCGACCAGCACCAGCACGCACACGCCGACGACCACGACCACGCTCACGCCGACGAGCACGAGCACGCCGACGAACACGAGCACGAACACGAACTCGCCGAACCCCACCTCGCAGTACACCCACCCGCCGATCGTGGTCGTCGGGCCCGGCGGTACGTCCACCGCCACCCCGACCGCCACCACCACGACATCCGCCAGGCCCACGGTGACGAAGTACGTGAGACCGCAGGTGGTCAAGACGCCGAAGGGCGGAGTGGACACCGGTGAGGCGCCGGATCCGCCGATGGACTCAGGGGCGTACACGCTGATCGGAGGCGGCTCCGCGATGATCATGGGCAGCGCCGCGGGCGGCCTGGTGTTGTGGCGTCGCCGCGCCGCGCACGCCGGAGGTGTGAAGTGATGACCGAGCAGCAGCAGAAGCAGCGGACGACTCTCAACAAGGCGATGCCCGGCCTGCTGATCGCGGGCTCGCTGGCCGGGGTGGGCGCCGTCATGGTGGGCCTGCTCTCGCTGGCGCCCTCGGTGGACGACGGCACCGGCGGGGGCCTCGCGGCCGCGGGCGTGCCGTCCACCGTGCAGATCGAGAACGCGGGCGCGTTCGTCCTGCCGCCGACCGTCGGCCCCGGCGGCGCGAGCGGCCTGACGCCGGCCCGCATCGACGCGCCGCCGCCGGTGGCCGCCGTGCCCACGGTCGCGCCGATCCCGGCGGCCAAGACCACCACGGCCAAGGCCAAGGCGAGGCCGTCGCGCATCAAGATCCCGAAGATCAAGGTGAACGCGCCGGTCGGCCAGGTCACGGTGGACATCAAGGGCAACCTGGGCACGCCATCGCTGAGCAAGCCGAACCAGACCGGCTGGTACCGCTTCTCGCCGCTCCCCGGCGAGAACGGCCCGACGATCATCAACGGCCACGTCAGCACCCGCAAGGGCCCGGCGGTCTTCGCCCGGCTGTCGGAGCTGGCGAAGGGCGACAACATCTACGTCTACCGCTCGGACGGCAAGATCGCCCGGTACACGGTGAGCGGGATCGAGCAGGTCAGCAAGGCGACGTTCCCGACGAAGCGGGTGTACGGCAACACCGAGGGCGCGCAGCTCCGGCTGATCACCTGCGGTGGCGTGTACAGCAAGGGCGCGCACAGCTACAAGGACAACATCGTCGTGTACGCCACGCTCTCGAAGAAGAAGGTCTGAGGGGCGGTCATGACCGATTTCATGGTTTACGGGAAGTTGACAGGTAGAGTTCGTAAGATCTCGACCTAACCGAGATTTTGCCGTACTGCGCTGAAATGGAGATGGAAGTGCTGACGTCCAAGGCGCGGCGCCGCCTCGCCCTCAAGACATCTGCTATGGCCGTCCTAGGCGCAGGTATTTTCGGCGGTCTGCCGGTGGTGGCGGCCCTGGCCGCCCCGGTCCCCGTGGCCTACACGTGTACGGGAGTGCCGACGACCGGTGCCACGGTGACCCCCACCTCGACGGTCACCTTCACCATGGAGCTGCGGACCCCGGCCACCCGGCCCACCCCCAGCTCCACGGTGACCCTCGTATGGGACGTCTCCCAGCCGGCGACCAGCCCCTTGCCGGCGATCGCCTCGATCAGCCCGAGCAGCACCGTGGTCGCCCACGGCACGGTCAGCCCGGCGGGGACGCCGCTGCCCTCCCTTCCGGTCGTCGCGACGGGTAGCGTCGCGCCGGCGACGGCCCTCACCTCCGGCGCGCCCATGCCGATCCCGACGATGACCCTGGTGGTCACGCCGACGGCGAGCGGCACGGCCACCTTCAAGGGCGCGGGCTTCGCCGTGCAGGTCAACAGCTCCGTCTGGTACAACTGCCAGCCGCAGGCGTCCGGCGGCGGCCCCGCCGCGACCCTCGTGGTCGGCACCGGCACTCCCTCCTCCACGGCCACGAGCACCAGCACCGGCACCCCCACCACCACAACGTCCAACACGCCGACGAGCACGACCACCTCCTCCACTCCCAGGCCGACCAGGACTCACACCGAGGTCGTCACCGTCACCCCGTCCGACTCGCCCACCAAGCGCAGCTCCCGGACCCCCAAGGCGGGGGCCGACACGGGAGGGGGCGGCCTGGCCGGGCCGGACGGGCGGACGTTCATCCTGACCGGGACGGCGCTGGTCGCGGCGGCCGCGATCGGCGGGCTGTTCCTGCGCCGGCGCAACGCCGCCAGGAGCTGAGCCCAGGTGTCCGGTTACTACCCGTACGGTGGCGGGCCGCAGGTGCCGCCCCCGCCCCAGGACAAGGGCGGGACGGCGCTCAGGGCGGTGCTGATCGTGGCCGCCATCGCCGGGGTCGTGACGGTCGTGGCCGGGCTGCTGATCGTGCTGCGCTCGCCCGACGAGTACGGCCTGGCCTCCGGCAGCCGCGACAGCCTGGCCCTGCCCGCCCAGCCGCGCGCCAGCGGCGAGCCGGAGCAGGCGCTGTTCCAGGCCGCGCCCGACGTGCCGCCGCCGCTGCCGCAGATCACCCCGGCTCCGCCGATGTTGCCGTCCACCCCGGTCCAGATCGTGATCAAGCGACTGGGGATCAAGGCTCCGATCAGGTCGGTCGGCCTGGCCAAGGACGGCTCGATCGAGGTGCCGCCCGCGGACGACCCCAACCTGGTGGGCTGGTACCGGAACATGTCCACGCCGGGCGAGGCGGGCCCGGCCGTGCTGCTCGGGCACAAGGACACCAGGACGCGCGGCGCGGTGTTCAGCAGCCTGTACAA
The DNA here is from genome assembly GCF_040802095.1 of Nonomuraea sp. NPDC050783. Taxonomy (NCBI): domain Bacteria; kingdom Bacillati; phylum Actinomycetota; class Actinomycetes; order Streptosporangiales; family Streptosporangiaceae; genus Nonomuraea; species Nonomuraea sp. NPDC050783. The sequence goes on along the minus strand of NZ_JBFAHK010000021.1, from coordinate 31,327 downwards.
GATCAAGAACGGTGACACGATCGAGGTCAAGCGCCAGGACAGGACCACGGCGGTCTTCACCGTCGGCGGCGTCGAGCAGGCGAGCAAGAAGACGTTCCCCACCCAGCGGGTCTACGGGCCGCAGGACAACGCCCAGCTTCACCTGATCACCTGCGGCGGGGCCTACAATCACTCGACCGGGCACTACACCGACAACATCATCGTCTACGCGACGATGACGAGCTCCTATCGAAGCTGACCGCGAAGAGCGGCTCACTGGTAAGCGCGGAGGCGGGCATGGGCTGGATGGCGAGGCGGAGACTGCGTACTGGCCCGACGGCGGTGCTGCCGGTCAAGGTCCAGCCGGCCGAGCTGCTGCGCGTCGTCCGGCTGGCCGATCCCGAGGCGCGGCCGGACGGCGACGACGTCGTGGCCACCGACGTGCGGGTCTGCGCGCCGGTCGAGGCGGAGGCCGAGCTCACGGGCGGCCTGCTGGAGACGTCGTGGGCGGTCCGGGTGGTCGGTGAGGGGCCGCTGCCGCTGGACTTCTTCGACCGGTTCCTGGCCGAGGGCATCGCCTACCGGTTCAAGGGGCTCGCGGTGTGCCGCGGCGAGGTGAGCGACCCGGCCGAGGAGGAGAACACCGGGCCCGCGGTCGTCGTCCCGGTGCGCCCGTCCGCCGAGGAGCTGGCCCCGCTGCTGGAGCCGCAGGAGGACGACGAGTTCACCTTCACGGCCGGCGAGGTGCGGGCGGTGCTGGTGCCGCAGAAGGGCCTGCCGCCCGCGGTGGGCGAGCTGCTGCCGTTCGCGACCGAGCTGACCGCGATCGAGCTGCGCGGCGACGAGCAGGCCAAGCTGGGCGCGCTGGCGCTGGAGCTGGCCGACAAGCTGAACGGCCTGGTCGTGGACCGGTGGCGGTTCCGCGTGGACGCCCCGGAGGACCTTCTCCCTCCGGAGTGAGAGGCCACAGAACGTCGTTCTGTTGTACGCTGCACCTAGTAACCGAATAATGCTCGGTTCCCAGGAGGCACTGTGGCAGAGGCGTACATCGTCGGGGCGGTCCGCACCCCGGTCGGCAAGAAGAAGGGCGGCCTGTCCACCGTCCACCCCACTGACCTGGCCGCGCACACGCTGAAGGCGCTCATCGAGCGCACCGGCGTCGACCCCGTCGCGGTCGAGGACGTCATCCTGGGGTGCGTCATGCAGTTCGGGCCCCAGAGCATGGACATCGCCCGCAACGCCTGGCTGTCGGCGGGCCTGCCGGAGACCACGGCCGGGGTCACCATCGACCGCCAGTGCGGCTCCTCGCAGCAGTCGATCCACTTCGCGGCCCAGGGCGTCATGTCCGGCACCCAGGACCTCGTGGTGGCCGGCGGCGTCGAGTCGATGAGCGTCGTGCCGATGGGCTCGTCCATCAAGGCCGCCCTGGACCTGGGGATGCCCTTCCCGTTCGGCGAGAAGTGGGTCGAGCGGTACGGCAAGCAGGAGATCTCGCAGTTCCGCGGCGCGGAGCTGATGTGCGAGAAGTGGGGCTACACCCGCGAGGTCCTGGAGCAGTACGCCCTGGAGTCGCACCAGCGCGCCGCCAAGGCCATCGCCAACGGCTACTTCAAGGACCAGATCGCCCCGATCAACGGTGTCGAGGACGACGAGGGCCCCCGGGGGGACACCACCCTGGAGAAGATGGCCGGCCTGAAGACCCTGAAGGAGGGCGGCCAGATCACCGCCGCCACCTCCTCGCAGATCTCCGACGGCTCTGGCGCGGTGCTCATCGCCTCCGAGCAGGCCGTCAGGGACCACGGGCTGACCCCGCGGGCCCGCATCCACCAGCTCGCGCTCATGGGCGACGACCCGGTCTACATGCTGACCGCGCCGATCCCCGCCACGCGACGGGCGCTGAAGAAGGCCGGCATGTCGATCGACGAGATCGACGTCGTGGAGATCAACGAGGCGTTCGCGCCGGTGCCGCTGGCCTGGATGCACGAGCTCGGCGCCGACCCCGCCAAGGTCAACCCCAACGGCGGCGCCATCGCCCTCGGCCACCCGCTGGGCGGCACGGGCGCGATCCTGATGACCAAGCTCCTGCACGAGCTGGAGCGCACGGGCGGCAGGTACGGGCTGCAGACGATGTGCGAGGGCGGCGGCCAGGCCAACGTCACGATCATCGAGCGGCTCTAGCCAGAAAGGTGGAGCGCCGCCTCCAGGCGTAACGGGGGAGGCGGCGCTCCGGACTACCCATCCAGGTAGTTGCTCTGATGGCCCCCTGCCCATGACGGTACGGGCGGCCCGCGATCAGGCGCAATCCATTTATGCCAGGCCGCTCACGTCCGCGTGGTCGCGGATCGCCGGGTCCGCCGTCCCGGGATCGCGCCGGCTCACCGCGAGAAGGCGGGCGACCGTTGCGGCGGCTCCCGCGAGGGCCGCCACCAGCAGCGTGATCGACAGCGGCGCGGCGAAGTAGGTGAGCTGCGCCCAGGTCACGGTGCGGCCGTTCATCAGGAACGAGGTCCAGTCGGGATAGGTGGCCAGGACCACGGCGGGCAGCAGGGCCGGCAGCAGCCGGAGCGCGACCCGCCACCGGGGCGCGCCGGAGCGGCGGGCGGCCCAGCGGCGGGCGCGGAGCGTGCCCAGCAGGCCCAGCCCGGCCGCGAGGAGCGCGATCGCGGCCAGGACCCCCTCGTAGAGCCGCCGCTCGCCGCCCAGCGGCTCGGGGGTGCGGCCCTCGCTCAGCGCCGTCAGCCCGAGCATGATCGTGTACGTGTCGTCCTGGAGGGCCGCGCTGTTGGTCATCACCGCGAAGCCGTAGCCGGTACGCGGGGAGATGGCCTCCACCGCCGTGTACGTGAACAGGTTCCCGGAGTGCACGAGCTGCCCGGTCTCCTCCACGCCCCACCCCATCGCGTACGGGTGGACGGCGCTGGGCGTGTGCATGGTCTCCAGGCTCTGCTTCTTGACCAGCGGGCGGCCGTCCCCGGTCTGGGCGACGAGCCACTTGCCCATGTCGGCGGCCGTGGTGATGACGCCGCCCGAGCCGCTGCCGTTGAGGAAGGAGGGCAGCTCGGGACGCGGCAGCCAGAGCCCGTAGACGGAGTTGTAGCCGTCGGCGGGGCGGACCACCTGGTCGCTGACCGCGCTGGACTTCATGCCGAGCGGCCCGAAGACGTGGTCGCGCAGGTAGGCGCCGAAGTCCTGGCCGCCGGCCACCTCCACCAGCCGGGCGGCCAGGTCATAGTTGACGTTGCAGTACTCCCAGCGGGTCCCGGGGTCGGCCCGCAGCCGGGCGCCGGACAGGCGGGCGGTGTAGCCGGCCAGTGTGGTCTCCTCCTCCAGGGCGTTGATGTCGGCCGTGGTGTCGGACAGGCCGGAGGTCTGGTCGAGGAGCTGGCGCACGGTGACGCGGGAGGCGCGCGGGTCGGCCATCCGGAAGCCGGGGAGCTGGGCGGCCACCGGCTCGTCCAGCCGGATCCGGCCGCGCTCGACGAGCGTCATGACCGCCGCCGCGGTGAACGACTTGCTCACCGAGGCCACCCGCATCGGCGTGTCCGCGGTGATCGGCCGGCCCTCGGAGTCGGTGCCGTACCCGGCCGCGTGCACGACCTCGCCGTCGTGGGTCACGACCACGGAGGCGCCGGGCAGGCCGGTGGCGGCCAGGGCGTCGCGCAGGTACGCGTCCACGGCCGCCGGGGTCAGGGCGGTGGCGGGCGCCCCGGTGGCGGACGCCGCGGCCGGGAGGGCGGGGGCCGACAGAGTGGCGGCGGTCAGGAGGCCGGCGAGGAGGGATCTCATGACCGGAAACCTAGGGACGGACGGCCGCCTTCCGGACCGGCCGTCCGTCCAGTGCCACCCCTGACGAAAGTCAGGTCTCGCCCGGCGACGGCAGCCGGGCCGGCGCGGCGTCGTGGAGCTGCTGGAAGATCACCGACGTGCGGAAGCCGACGATCTCCTTGCGCTTGCTCAGCTTGTCGAGCAGGAACGCGTGCAGGTGGTCCAGGTCCTGCACGGCCACGTGCAGCAGGAAGTCGTCCCCGCCCGCCAGCACGAACACGCTGAGCACCTCGGGCATCTCCCCGGCCGACGCCTTGAACGCGTTGATCACCGCCCGGCTGAGCGGCCGGACCTGGACCGAGACCATGGCCTGCGTGCCGCGGTTGAGCGCGGCCGGGTCGATCTCGGCGTGGTAGCCGCGGATCACGCCGCGGCGGGTGAGCGAGCGGACACGTTCGAGGCAGGTCGAGGGGGCGATGCCGAGCCTGCGGGCCAGCTCGCGGTTGGACTGCCGCGCATCCGTTTGGAGTTGCCGCACGATCGCCGAATCAAGTTCGTCCATGACCGGCATGTTGGCATGACCTCCGGCCGATCGTTCGATCGGCTGCCCGTGCTGTCGTTCATATGGGCTAATTTCGGGCGCATGACGCAACGGGCGCTTGGCCGCATGACGGTGGGACAGGGCACGGCGCTGCTGGTGGGAGCGGTGCTGGGCCCCGGCATGCTGGTGCTGCCGCACCTGGCCGCCGCCGCGGCGGGCCCCGCCTCCGTGCTGGCCTGGGCGGGGTTGCTCGCGCTCAGCGTCCCCGTCGCGCTGACCTTCGCCGCGCTCGGCGCCCGGCATCCGGACGGCGGGGGAGTGGCGAGCTTCGTCGGGCTCGCCTTCGGCCCGCGCGCCGCCGCCGTGACCGGCTGGTGGTTCTTCTTCGCGGTGCCCGTCGGCACGGTGGCCGGCGCGATCGGCGGCGCCCGGTACGTCGAGGCGTGCTTCGGCGTGGACGCCACCCTCGCCGCCTGGCTCATCCTGCTGGCCGCCTTCGCCGCCAACGCCGCGGGCCTGCGCACCTCGGGACGGCTTCAGATCGGCCTGGTGGTGCTGCTGGTCGCGCTGCTGGTCACCGCCGTGATCAGCGCGGCCCCGCACGCGAGCGCGGCCAACTTCACCCCCTTCGCCCCGCACGGCGTGGCGGGCGTGGCGAGCGCGGCCGGGGTGCTCATGTTCGCCTTCGTCGGATGGGAGGCGGCCAGCCACCTGTCGGCCGAGTTCGCCGACCGCCGCAGCGGCCTGCTCCGGGCGACCGTCGTGACGCTCGCCGTGATCGCCGTGCTCTATCTCGGGGTGTCGCTGACCTCGATCGGCGTGCTGGGCGCGGGCATGACCGGCGTGCCGCTGACGGGGATGCTGGAGCTGGGGCTCGGTGGCGCCGCCCGGCCGGTGACCGGGGTGGTGGCGGTGCTGCTGACGTTCGGGGCGATCAACACCTACCTCGCCGGGACCGCGCGGCTCGGCGCGGCCCTGGCCAGGGACGGGGCGCTGCCCCGCTGGTTCGCGGCGGGCGGCGGGCCGGGGCGGACCCCGTACCGGAGCCTGGGGCTGGTGGCGGTGCTGACCGTGCCGGTGCTGGTGTGCGGGGTGGAGCTGGACGTGCTCATGCGGGCGACCTCGGCGTGCCTGGCCGCCGTCACGGCCGCGGGGGTGGTGGCGGCGGTGCGCATGTTGCCCGCGGGCCGGCACCGGAGGCTGGCCGTGGCGGGCGCCGTGCTGTCCGTCGGCGCGCTCGCGTTCTGCGGCGCGTACCTGCTGGTTCCCGCGGCGCTCGGGGCGGCGGCGGTCGCGGTGCCGGCGGCAAGCTTGCGCCGCTCCCGCGCAATGCTCTCTCGCCGACCTTACAAAAAGGGCATATAAACGGCGCAGAGCGCCGTCAGGCGGGCATCACCTCATCGTCACCAGGACGGCGCGACGTCGGGAGGCGCGATGACGCAGCACGCCAGGTACGAGGAGTCCAGGGCGGTCGGCGAGCAGGCACGCGAGAAGGAGTGGGCCAGGCCGAGCTTCGGCAAGCAGCTCTTCCTCGGCGACTTCCGGCTGGACCTGGTCCATCCGGCGCCCGCGCTGCCCGAGGAGGCCACCAAGCGCGGCGAGGAGTTCGTCCGGGCGGTCCGCCGCTACCTGGACGCGCACGTCGATCCCGCGCTCATCGAGCGGACCGGGCGGATCCCGGACGAGGTGGTGCGCGGCCTGGCCGGGCTGGGCGCGTTCGGCATCACGATCGGCGAGGAGTACGGCGGCCTCGGCCTGCCCTACCTGTACTACTGCCGGGCCCTGATGCTGGTCGGCTCGTACTGCCCGGCGCTGTCCACACTGCTGTCGGCGCACCAGTCGATCGGCGTGCCGCAGCCGCTGAAGCTGTTCGGCACCGAGGAGCAGAAGCGCGAGTTCCTGCCGCGCTGCGCCCGGGGCGAGATCTCGGCGTTCCTGCTGACCGAGCCGGACGTGGGCTCCGACCCGGCCCGCCTGGCCACCACCGCGGTGCGCGACGGCGACGACTACGTGCTGGACGGCGTCAAGCTGTGGACGACCAACGGCGTCGTCGCCGACCTGCTCGTGGTCATGGCCAGGACCGGCAAGAAGATCAGCGCGTTCGTGGTCGAGGGCGACTCGCCGGGCATCACGGTCAAGCGGCGCAACGCGTTCATGGGCCTGCGCGGCATCGAGAACGGCGTCACCGAGTTCTCCCAGGTCAGGGTGCCCGCCAGGAACCTGATCGGGCGCGAGGGCGAGGGCCTGAAGATCGCGCTCACCACGCTCAACACCGGTCGCCTGTCGCTGCCCGCCACCTGCGCCGGCGGCGCCAAGTGGGCGACCAGGATCGCCCGCGAGTGGGGCAATGCCCGCGTGCAGTGGGGCCACGCGATCGGCCGGCACGAGGCCGTGGCCACGAAGATCGCCTTCATCGCGGCCACCGCGTACGCGCTGGAGGCCGTCATGGAGCTCAACAGCCGCCTGGCCGACGACAAGCGCAACGACATCAGGATCGAGGCCGCCCTCGGCAAGCTCTACGCCTCGGAGATGGGCTACCGGGTCATGGACGAGCTGGTCCAGATCAGGGGCGGCCGCGGCTACGAGACCGCCGAGTCGCTGGCCGCCCGCGGCGAGCGCGGCGTGCCCGCCGAGCAGATGTTGCGTGACGCGCGCATCAACCGCATCTTCGAGGGCTCGACCGAGATCATGCACCTGGCCATCACCCGGGAGGCCGTGGACGCGCACCTGACGGTCGCCGGCGAGCTGATCGACCCGGACGCCTCCCGCCAGGAGCGCGCCCGCGCGCTGCGGCGGGCCGGCCGCTTCTACGCCGGCTGGCTGCCGACGCTGGTCGCCGGCACGGGCACCCTGCCCGGCGGGTACGCCGCCTTCGGCCCGCTCGCCACCCACCTGCGCTTCGTGGAGCGGACCAGCAGGAAGCTGGCCCGGTCCGTTTTCTACGGCATGTCCCGCTGGCAGGGCGGCCTGGAGCACCGCCAGGCGTTCCTCGGCCGGGTCGTGGACATCGGGGCCGAGCTGTTCGCCATGACCGCCACCTGCGTCAAGGCGGCGGGGGACGCGGCCGATCTCGGGCGGCGGCCGTACGAGCTGGCCGACACCTTCTGCCACCAGGCCAGGCGCCGCGTGGACACGCTCTTCGAACGGCTCTGGGACAACACCGACGCCCGCGACGCCCGCCTGGCCGGCTACGTGCTGGAGGGCCGCTACGCGTTCGTCGAGGAAGGGGTGCTGGACCCGTCCATCGACGGGCCGTGGATCGGCACGCCCGAGGGCGGCGAGAACGTCCGGCGGAAGATCGTCTGACTTCCGGTCTAGACCGGTCGCGACCTTCTCCTGCCCTGACCGTTGCCGAACCGCAACAGGCCGGTATAGACCGGATGGGGAACGCGGGCTTACTCTGGCGCAAACGCAGCGAAGCTTCCGCTTCCGCGTGCCCATCCCCCAGGGCGGGTCCGGCCACTGGTACGGACCAGCGTCACCCGTCCGACGAGAAGGCGGTATCTCCAGTGAACATGAAGCTTGCGGGCGGCGCCGCTCTCGGCCTCGCCACGCTGCTGGTCCTGGCCGGTTGCGGCGGCGGCTCCGGCGGCTCCGGCAACGGCGGCGGCGGCGACCAGGCCGCGTCCGGCGGCCAGGTCACGCTCAAGATGGTCGCCGCCGACTACGGCGACGGGCCGGGCAAGCCGAACTCGGGCGAGACGTTCTGGAAGGGCGTCGTGGACGAGTTCCAGGCCGCGAACCCGAACATCAAGGTCGAGGTCCAGGTCATCAACTGGAACGACATCGACAAGCAGGTCGCCACCATGGTCCAGAACGGCCAGGTGCCCGACATCCTGCAGACCGGCGACTACTCCGGCTTCGTCAAGGACGGCCTGCTCTACAAGGCCGACGAGGTCCTGTCGCCCAACGTCTCCGGCGACCTGCTGCAGAAGTTCGCCGACTTCGGCAAGGTGGACGGCACCGCGTACGGCATCCCGTTCGTCTCCTCCGCCCGCGCCCTGTTCTACAACAAGGACCTGTTCAGCAAGGCCGGCATCAGCGAGCCGCCCAAGACCTGGGACGAGGTCAAGGCCGCGGCCGAGAAGCTGAAGGCGGCCGGCGTGACCCAGCCGTTCGGCCTGCCGCTCGGCCAGGAGGAGGCCCAGGCCGAGTCGTTCCTGTGGATGCTCGGCAACGGCGGCGGCTACAAGGACGCCTCCGGCAAGTGGGCGATCAACTCCCCGCAGAACATCGAGACCTTCACCTACCTCAAGGGCCTGGTGGACGCCGGCCTGACCACCCCCAACCCCGGCACCAAGGACCGCAAGACGGTCTGGGAGGACTTCGGCGCCGGCAAGGTCGGCATGGTCAACGGCGGCCCGATGTCGATCCCGATCTTCGACGCGGCCGGCCTGAAGAACTACGGCGTCGTGCCCATCGCCGGCAAGACCGGCCCGCTCGACACCACGCTCGGCGTCATGGACTGGATCATGGCGTTCAACAAGAACGGCCACGCCGCCGAGATCAAGAAGTTCTTCGACTTCTTCTACACCGGCAACGCCGCGCAGAAGATCTCCGACACCTACAAGCTGCTGCCCGTCACCAACAGCGGCATCCAGAAGCTGTCCGGCGACGAGAAGCTCAAGCCGTTCCTGGACGCGCTGCCCAACGCCAGCTTCTACCCGTTCCAGGACCCGAAGTGGGCCGAGGTGAACCCGGCGATCAAGCAGACCATCGGCGGTGCCGTCAAGGAGGACCCGGCCAAGGTCCTCGGCGAGCTGCAGAAGGTCGCCGAGGCGGGCTGATCACGGCCGGCCCGGCTCCCGCCCCGGGAGCCGGGCCGACGTCATGACGGCCGACTTTCATGATGGAAGGTCTTGCATGAGAAGGTTGCGCGCCCTCGAACCCCTCGCCTGGGTCGGGCCGGCCGTGCTGCTCATCGCGGTGGTCGTGCTCTGGCCCGTGATCGAGATGATCAGGTCGTCGTTCCTCAAGATCAGCCGGTTCGGCGTGGTCCAGGGCGGCAACGGGCTGGCGAACTACGACAAGCTCATCAGCGAGAAGGACTTCGCGGACATCATGGTCCGCAGCGTGATCTGGGTGGTCGCGGTCGTCGCGCTCACCGTGCTGATCTCGCTGGCCCTCGCGCAGCTGTTCAACCAGCGCTTCCCGCTGCGCAAGCTGGCCCGCTGGGCGCTGATCGCGCCCTGGGCGGCGTCGGTGCTGATGACGGCGATCATCTTCAAGTGGATGCTCGACCCCGAGGTCGGCGTGATCAACCAGATCCGGCTCAAGCTCGGGCTGATCGACGCCCTGGGCGGCGCGGCGGCCGACCAGCTCGGCGACGCCTCCACGGCCATGCCGTGGCTGGTGTTCGTGGCCGTGTTCGTGTCGGTGCCGTTCACCACGTACGCGCTGCTCGCCGGCCTGGCCACCATCCCCGGCGACGTCTACGAGGCGGCCAGGATGGACGGCGCCGGGCGGCTGCGCACGTACTGGTCGATCACGCTGCCGCTGCTGCGCCCCGCGCTCACCGTGGCGGCGCTGATCAACGTGATGAACGTCTTCAACAGCTTCCCGATCATCTGGGCGATGACCCACGGGCAGCCCGGCTACTCCACGGCCACCTCGACGATCCTCATGTTCATCCTCAAGAGCTCCGACATCGGCGAGTCGGCCGCCATGTCCGTGGTCAACTTCGGCATGGTCATCGTGCTGACCGTGATCTTCCTGCGGGTGTCGCGGTGGAACAAGGAGGTGGCGTGATGGCCGTCGAGACCGCGCCCCGGCGCACCAGCCCGCACTCGCACGTCCGGCCCCGCGGCACCGCCACGCGCGGCCTGCCGAGGCTGAAGACCGTGCTCGTCGCGGCCGCCGCCTACGTCATCGCGCTGATCTTCCTGTTCCCGTACGTGGTGATGCTGCTCACCTCGCTGCGTGCCCAGGACTCGCTGCGGGACGTGGCGTTCTGGCCCGACGAGTGGGTGTGGTCCAACCTCGCGAACTTCTGGAGCAGCGGGCTGGCCGGCAACCTCTGGGTCACCATCAAGGTGGCCGCCGGCTCCACGATCCTGGTGCTCCTGGTGGCGCTGCCGGCCGCCTACTACTCGGCCCGGCACCGCTTCAGGGGGCGCACCGCGTTCCTGATCCTGGTGCTGATCACCCAGATGTTCCAGCCCACGGCCATGCTGGTCGGCATCTACCGCGAGTTCTACCAGTTCGGGCTGGTGGACTCGATCTGGTCGCTGATCCTGGTCAACGGCGGGTTCAACCTGGCGTTCGCGGTGTGGATCCTCAACGCCTACTTCGCCTCCATCCCGCGCGAGCTGGAGGAGGCGGCCTTCATCGACGGCAACGGGCGCTTCGGCGCGCTGTTCCGCATCACGCTGCCGCTGGCCATGCCAGGGGTCATCACCGCGCTGATCTTCACGTTCATCGCGGCGTGGAACGAGTTCGTGGTCGCGCTCACGCTGACCACGACGCCCGAGAAGCAGCCGCTCACCGTGGCGCTGAACTCCTTCATCGGGCAGTACCAGGTGGACTGGCAGAACCTGTTCGCCGGGTCGGTGATCGCCACGATCCCGGTGATCATCCTGTTCGCGCTGATCGAGCGCAAGGTCGTCGGCGGCCTCACCGCCGGGTCGATCAAGTGAGCCCGCCGGGGGCGGCCCACCGGCCGCCCCCGCGTGCCTACTTCTGCTCCTGGGGGACGCGCGCGACGCAGAAGACGGTCTGGCCGAACGGCGGCCGGACGAACCGCTCGATGAGCCGGGTCAGCGGCACCACCGTACGGTCGTAGATCTTGACCAGGCGCGGGTCCGGGTAGCCGACGCCGCCCCGGCGCACCGCCGCCCACCAGGCGATGCCGCCCAGGAAGTTGATCGGCTTGAGCGTCTGGATCTCCAGGCCCGCCCGCGTGACCGTGGCGGCCAGCGTCTTCGGCGTGTAGCGCTGGACGTGGCCGACCTTGCGGTCGAAGTCTCCGTAGAGCTGCATGTAGCCCGGCACCCAGATGATGATCCGGCCGCCCGGCAGCGTGACCCGGGCCAGCGAGCGCAGCGCCTCGGCGTCGTCCTCGATGTGCTCCAGGACGTTCATCATGACGACCGTGTCGACCTTGTCCTCCAGCGGGATGTCCGTCGGCAGGCCGAACTGCAGGACCTGGATGTCGTCGCGGCCGGCGAAGCGCTTCTCCAGCTGCTCGACGCAGTAGGGGTCGAAGTCGCTGACGACGAGCCGGTCGAGCCGGGGCAGGAACTGCTCGGCGAAGTGGCCGAGCCCCGAACCGATCTCCAGCATCGAGCGGCCCACGTGCGGGGCGACCATGTCGAACTCGTACTGCCGATAGTTCTTGGCCTCGTCCCCACCGAGGTGGTTCTCCAGGGCCTCGTCACCGGCCGCCGGTTGCACTACACGGTCATACCCAGAAGACATAGTCCCGTTCCTTCTAGGGGGGCACACGGACTGCCCGAGTCTAATGCCCCGATCGGCGGCAGGGCTCACGCAGTCCGCCGGACGCTCTTCCCTGCCGGGCCTGGTTTGCGGTGGAATCTGACTCGCCATGGACGACGACGAGGCGATCGCGCGCTCGCTCGACGGTGACCTAGCGGCCTACGAGGTGCTGGTCGCCCGCTACAGCGCGCTCGCCCACCGTACCGCGTACATGCTCGGCGCGGGGAACGAAGCCGAGGACGTCGTGCAGGAGGCGTTCGTCAAGGCGTTCCGGCACCTGCCGGGCTTCCGGCGAGGGGCGCCGTTCCGGCCCTGGCTGCTGCGCATCGTGGCCAACGAGACGCACAACCTGACCCGGTCCCGGGGGCGGCGCGCCGAGCTGGCGCTCCGGCTGGGGGCCGAGGCCGACGAGCGCGCGCCGGACGACCCCGAGGGCGCCGCCGTGGCCACCGACCGGCGGGGCCGGCTGCTGGCGGCCGTCCGGAGGCTGCCCGAGAGGGAACGCCAGGCCGTGGTGTGCCGGTACTTCTTACAGCTCACGGAGGCGGAGACGGCCCAGGTGCTCGACTGCCCGGTGGGCACCGTCAAGTCCAGCACCCACCGGGGGCTGGCGCGGCTGCGGGAGGAGGTGGGAAATGAGCTCGCATGAGCAGCAGGACGGGCCCCTGGGCGATCTGGAGGCCGAGCTGCTGGCGCTGGGCGACCTGCTCGACGTGCCCGCCCCGCCCCCGGCCGACACCGTCGCCGCCGCCGTCCGCGCCCGCCTCACCCAGCCACCCACCGAGTCACCCGACCCGGCGGGCGCGCCCGACGCGGGTGCGCCCGACGCGGGTGCGCCCGACGCGGCGGGGGAGGGTCGCCACCCGGTGCCCGATCCGGCGCACGGGCCGGACTCCCTCCGTCACCGGCCTCCCGCGCGCCGGCCCGCGGGCCGGCCCGCGCGGCGGCGGGTGCGGTGGCGGGTGGCGGTGGCCGTGGTCCTGGCGGCCGTCGCCGTCACGGCCGCCACCCCGCAGGGCCGGGCCGCCGTCGCGAGGATCCTGCGCTTCGCCGGCATCGAGCTGGAGATCACCGGCACCCCGCCCCGGCCCGTCACCACCACCGCCCCGCTGCCCGGCGAGCGCGCCGTCGCGCCGTCGGAGCTGCCGGGCCTGGCCCGGTTCGAGGTACGCACGCCGGCCCGCCTCGGCCCGCCGAGCGCGGCGTCGGTGTCCGACGGCGGCCGGGTGGTGTCGATGTTCTGGCCCGGCGGCGTCCGGCTCGACCAGTTCGACGGCGAGATGGAGCCGTACTTCTTCAAGCAGCTCGGCCCGCCCTTCCCCGAGTACGTCGATTCCGTCGGCGGCGTCGAGGGATGGTGGATCGGCGGCGAGCACCCGCTCGGCTACCTCCGCAGGACGGACGGCACCGCCGTGCCGCTGCGCCAGGCGGCCCCCACCCTCATCTGGAGCAGCCGCGGCGTCAACCTGCGCCTGGAGGGCGTGCGCACGGCGCGGGAGGCCGTCGCGGTCGCCGCCTCACTCCGGTGAGCCGGTGAGCCAGTCGTCGATGTCCTCGAGCAGCTCCTTGCGTACCGGCTCGGGGGCCGCCGAGCTGCGTACCGACTGCCGGGCCAGCTCGGCCACCTCCTTGTCGGTGAACCCGTAGACCTCCCTGGCCAGCTCGTACTGGCGCAGCAGCCGGGTGCCGAACAGCAGCGGGTCGTCGGCCCCCAGCGCGATCGGCACCCCCGCGTCGAACAGCCGCCGCAGCGGCACGTCGCCGGGCTGCTCGACGACGCCGAGCCCGACGTTCGAGGTGGGGCACACCTCGCAGCAGATCTGCCGGTCGGCCAGGCGCCGCATCAGCCACTCGTCCTCGGCCGCCCGCACGCCGTGCCCCACCCGGTCGGCCCCCAGGTCGTCCACGCACTGCGCGACGCTGCGCGAGCCCATCAGCTCGCCGCCGTGCGGCACCGACAGCAGCCCGGCCCGCTTGGCGATCCTGAAGGCCCGCTCGAAGTCGCGGGCCTGGCCCCGGCGCTCGTCGTTGGACAGCCCGAACCCGACCACCCCCTGGCCGGCGTACTGCGTGGCCAGGCGGGCCAGCGTGTTGGCGTCGAGAGGGTGCCTGGTGCGGTTGGCCGCCACGATCACCGCGATGCCGACGCCGGCGTGGTCGGCGGCCTGCCGCACGGCGTCCAGCACCAGCTCCAGCGTGGCCGTCAGGCCGCCGAACCGCTGGGCGTAGCCGGACGGGTCCACCTGGATCTCCAGCCACCGCGAGCCGGCCGCCGCCTCGTCCTCGGCCGTCTCGCGCAGCAGCCGGTAGACGTGCTCGGGCCTGGTGAGCACGGACCTGGCGATGTCGTACAGGCGCTGGAACCTGAACCAGCCGCGCTCGTCGGTGGCGCGCAGCCTGGGCGGCCAGTCCTGCTCCAGCGCGTCGGGCAGGTGCAGCCCCTGCTCCCTGGCCAGCTCGATCAGCGTGGCATGCCGCATGGAGCCGGTGAAGTGCAGGTGGAGATGGGCTTTCGGAAGCGTGACCAGGGGTTTCGGCATCTACCCATCTTGCCACCGGGCCCGGTGGCGGGCTCGCGGGACGGCGCCGATCGCGCCGGTGCGGCCGGTCGCGCCGAAGGACGGCGGGAAAGGGCGGCGGGAAAGAGCGGTAGGGGCGGGCCTCGTGGGGGATCATCGAGGCGTGATTCCCGAGGGGCACACGGGTGGGCAGGGGTGGCGGGCGGCGCTCGCGCTGCTGGCGTTCGCGGTGACGGCCGTGGCCGTCTACGGCCTGTTCGCGTCGGGGTTCGGGCGCCTTCCGCCGCCGGGCGCGCGGCCGGCGACGCCCTCCGCCGCCCTGGCCCCCGACTCCCCGGCCCCGGCCGGTGCCGCCGCCGGGGCCCCCGCGCGGGAGAGGCCCGCGCTCGCCGTGGTCACGGCCGGGTTCTGGCTCACGTACCTGCCGCCGGGCCTGCGGCGCAGCGGCGGGGGGACGATCGGCGCCGACCCGGACGCGACGGGCGGCTGGGCGCGGTTCGGCACGCCGGGCAGGTACGTCGAGGCGTGGGTCGAGCACGGCGCCGTGGCCGCCGACTGGCCGCGCTACCGTTCCCACGTGCGCGTGCTCGACGCGCGCGCGGTCACCGTGCACGGCCGGCCCGCCGTGGCCGGCCGGGACCCGCGCGGCGGCCGGGTGCTCGCCTGGCTGGAGCGGGCCGGGACCGGCGCCCGGATCAGGGTCAGCGAGTCGCTGGGTAAAGAACTCCTCGCAGTTGCCGCCTCGGCCAGGGCTCCTGTAGGAGACTAGGACCCTTTCCCGGTCCCTTCCGGGTGTCCACACACGTCATGCATGGGGAGTCGATGCGGCGTCTGGCGGCGGTGATCCTCGTGCTCGCGCTCTCCGGCTGCGCCGGAGGGGAGACCGGCGAGGTGGCCCTGCGCGCCCGCACGCCCGCGGCCTCCTCGACGGCCTCCCCGATGGCCTCCCCGTCGCCAGGAGCGGCCGCGAGCCGGGCGTCGTCGCTGTCGTGCGAGGGCTCCGGGGTGGCGCTGCCCGCCGTGCCCGACGGGCTCCTGCGGGCCGGCACGTTCGCCCGGCTGCCCGCGCTCGCCCGCCCGCTCGACGTCCGCGGCCTGATCTGGAGCAGCAACGACGAGCGCCTGTACGTCGGCGTGGTGTGCGGCCCCCGCACCGCCGAGGAGTTCGCCACGCTGGTGCCCGAGGCGCGGCTGACGGCGTACGAGGGCCGGCCCGCCCTGCGCTGGACCACCCGCATCGGCGTGCGCAACCTCATGTGGCTGGAGAGCCCGGGCGTCGCGGTCTACGTCGGGGCGACGCCGGGCCTCACCGCCCAGATGCGGAGCGTGGCCGACGGGATCGGCCACGGGCCCGCGCTCGGTCAGGCGCGGGCCTCCGACAGCAGCTTGCCCAGTCGGCTGACGCCCTCGGCCAGGTCGTCGTCGCCCAGCGCGTACGACAGCCGGAAGTAACCAGGCGTCCCGAACGCCTCGCCGGGCACCACCGCCACCTCGGCCTCCTCCAGGATCAGCTCGGCCAGCTCGCCGGAGGTCGCCGGCCGCCGCCCCCGCAGCTCCTTGCCGATCAGCTCCTTGACCGACGGGTACGCGTAGAACGCCCCCTTCGGCTCGGGGCAGAACACGCCCGGGATGTCGTTGAGCATCCGCACCATCGTCTGGCGCCGCCGGTCGAAGGCCGCGCGCATCTCGGCCACCGCCGACAGGTCGCCGGAGACCGCCGCCAGCGCCGCCATCTGCGCGACGTTGGAGACGTTGGAGGTGGCGTGGGACTGCAGGTTGGTGGCGGCCTTGACCACGTCGGCGGGGCCGATCAGCCAGCCCACGCGCCAGCCGGTCATCGCGTAGGTCTTGGCCACGCCGTTGAGGATCACGACCCGGTCGCCCAGCTCGGGGACGGCCGTGGCGATGCTGGTGAACTCGGCGTCGCCGTACACCAGGTGCTCGTAGATCTCGTCGGTGATCACCCATAGGCCGTGCTCGGCGGCCCAGCGGCCGATCGCCACCGTCTGCTCGCGCGAGTAGACCGCGCCCGTGGGGTTGGACGGCGAGACGAACAGCAGCGCCTTCGTCCGCCCGGTGCGCGCGGCCTCCAGCTGCTCGACGCTCGCGAGGTAGCCGGTGGACTCGTCGGTCACGACGTCGACCTGCACGCCGCCGGCCAGCTTGACGGCCTCGGGGTAGGTCGTCCAGTAGGGCGCCACGACGAGGACCTCGTCGCCCGGGTCGAGCAGGGTGGCGAACGCCTCGTAGACGGCCTGCTTGCCGCCGTTGGTGACCAGCACCTGCGAGGGCTCGACCGCGTAGCCGGAGTCGCGCCGCGTCTTGGCGGCGATGGCCTGCTTGAGCTCGGGCAGGCCGCCCGCCGGGGTGTACTTGTGGAAGCGCGGGTCGCGGGCCGCCTCGATCGCCGCCTCGACGATGTAGCCGGGCGTCGGGAAGTCGGGCTCGCCCGCGCCGAAGCCGATGACCGGGCGCCCGGCGGCCTTCATGGCCTTCGCCTTGGCGTCCACGGCCAGCGTGGCGGACTCGGATATGGCGGAGATTCGCGCGGAGACGCGGCGTCGGCTGGACATGGCCCCATCGTCGCATGCCGTTCTGACCTGGGCACTCGGGTTTCGGTTCGACGTACCAGGCATTCCCCCGTATGCTTCAGCTCGGTCCTTCCGCCGCATGTCGGCGAGCGGTTCGGTCCAGGCAGTGATTCAATCAGGGTAGTCTGGTTGATGGCATAGGGCACTGGCGCAATTGGTAGCGCACCGGTCTCCAAAACCGGCGGTTGGGGGTTCGAGTCCCTCGTGCCCTGCGAGTGCGGTCCGCGCATGATAGGCGTGTAAGCGCGCCGCAAAACTGCGTTGGATACGACGAATCAGGTGAGGACTGTGGCGATCGACACGCGCGGCGAGACCGCAGACAAGCCCAGTGGCGAGAAGAAGACGCGCACTTCACCTGCCCTCTTCTATCGGCAGGTCGTCAACGAGCTTCGCAAGGTCATCTGGCCGACACGCAAGGACCTCATCACTTACACCACGGTCGTTCTGGTATTCGTTCTGATCATGGTTGCCATCGTCTACGGGCTCGACAGCGCCTTGGGATGGCTTGTGCTGAAGCTCTTCGGCTAAGCCTGATCCAGACGTCGCCGGTGCCGACTGACGGAGTCGCCCTTCGATTCGACGAAAGAGGAAGAGTCACCGTGTCCGAGTCTTCATTTCCGGCGGACGAGTCTCGCGACGAGTGGGACGACGAGCTGGAAGAGGCCACTGAGGAAGCCGCCGACGCGGCGCCCGAGGAGGCCGAGGTCGCGGAGAGCGACGAGGCGGCCGAGGCCGAGGCTTCCGCCGCCGACGACGCTTCGGATCTTCCCGACGTCGATCCCGTCGAGGAGTTCAAGCAGTCGCTGCGCGGCCAGCCCGGCGAGTGGTACGTCATCCACTCCTACGCCGGCTACGAGAACCGCGTGAAGTCCAACATCGAGAGCCGCAACGTCTCGCTCAACATGGAGGACTACATCTACCAGGTCGAGGTGCCGACGCACACCGTCCAGGAGTTCAAGAGCGGCAAGAAGGTGCCGGTCAAGGAGCGCGTGCTGCCCGGCTACGTCCTGGTGCGCATGGAGCTGACCGACGAGTCCTGGGCCGCGGTGCGCAACACCCCGGGCGTCACCGGCTTCGTCGGCCTGTCCAACAAGCCGAGCCCGCTCAGCCTCGACGAGGTCGCCAAGCTGCTGGCGCCCGAGCCGACCGAGGAGACCAAGAAGGCGACCGCCAAGACCTCCACCGGCCCCACGGTGGAGTTCGAGATCGGCGAGTCCGTCACGGTCATGGACGGCCCGTTCGCCACCCTGCCGGCCTCGGTGAGCGAGATCAGCCCCGAGTCGCAGAAGCTCAAGGTGCTCGTCTCGATCTTCGGCCGGGAGACCCCCGTGGAGCTCTCGTTCAACCAGGTCTCCAAGATCTGATTCTCGAAGATCTCAGACGATCACATACACTTAGACGTTCGGACTGGCCGCCTGCCGTGTCGGGCGGCCTCCGACATGTCAGGGCCGCATCCGCCGCCCGGCACGCATCACGATCCAGGACCCGGAGAAGGACACATGCCTCCGAAGAAGAAAATCGCCGCGTTGGTGAAGGTCCAGCTCCCCGCTGGCCAGGCCACCCCGGCGCCGCCCGTGGGTACCGCCCTCGGTCCCCACGGCGTCAACATCATGGACTTCGTCAAGCAGTACAACGCCGCGACGGAGGCCCAGCGGGGCAACATCATCCCCGTTGAGATCACCATTTTCGAGGACCGCAGCTTCACCTTCGTCACGAAGACGCCGCCGGCCCCCGAGCTGATCAAGAAGGCCCTCGGCCTCGACAAGGGCAGCGCGGTCCCGCACCGCGACAAGGTCGGCAAGCTCAGCCGCGAGCAGCTGCGCAGCATCGCCGAGACCAAGATGCCCGACCTCAACGCCAACGACATCGAGGCGGCCGAGAAGATCATCGCCGGCACCGCCCGGTCGATGGGCATCACGATCGCCGAGTAACACCCTTCTTCATCCCACGCGTGGGAGGGCCGGAGAACGCCGGCCCGAATACCACTAGGAGTAACGACATGAAGCGCAGCAAAGCGCACAAGGACGCGGCGGCCAAGGTCGACCGCGACAAGCTCTACTCGCCGGTCGAGGCCGCCAAGCTCGCCAAGGAGACGTCGACCACCAAGTTCGACGCCACCGTCGAGGTCGCGCTGCGGCTGGGCGTCGACCCCCGCAAGGCCGACCAGATCGTGCGCGGCACGGTCAACCTTCCGCACGGCACCGGCAAGACCGCCCGGGTCCTGGTCTTCGCGACCGGTGACCGTGCCGAGTCGGCCCGCGAGGCGGGCGCCGACATCGTCGGCGCCGACGAGCTGATCGACGAGATCTCCAAGGGCAACCGGCTCAACGAGTTCGACGCCGTGGTGGCCACGCCCGACATGATGGGCAAGGTCGGCCGCCTGGGCCGCGTCCTCGGCCCGCGCGGTCTCATGCCCAACCCGAAGACCGGCACCGTGACGCCCGACGTCGCCAAGGCCGTCTCCGACATCAAGGGCGGCAAGATCGAGTTCCGCACCGACCGGCAGGCCAACCTGCACTTCATCATCGGCAAGACGTCGTTCGGCGAGCGCCAGCTCCTGGAGAACTACGCCGCCGCCCTGGACGAGGTGCTGCGTCTCAAGCCGTCGGCGGCCAAGGGCCGCTACCTGAAGAAGGTCACCTTCTCCACGACGATGGGCCCGGGCGTCCCGGTCGACCCCAACGTCACCCGCGGCATCACGGCCGACCTGGCCGAGTAGGTCCTTCCGAGGAGCCCCGCCCGTCTTCCCGGGCGGGGCTTCTTCGTCTTCCGGGCCCTGACGGCCCTCACGGCGGGGCCGCGCCGGTCAGGCGGGCGGCCAGGGCGCGGACGCGCCCGACCAGCTCGGGCGGCTCGTGCACCACGAAGTCGATGTCCATGAGCGCGACCCAGACGGCCAGCTCGTCCAGGTGGTTGGCGCCGCTGGACAGCGCGCAGGACCGCTCGTCGATGGGCTCGATCGTGCCCGCCGTGGCCGGCATGAGCCCGGCGACCACCTCCGCCGGGGCGTGCACCGTGAAGCGCGCCTGGTAGCGGTAGGGCGAGCTGGAGATCGACCGGGACACGTAGGCCGCCGCGTCGTCCTCGGGCGGCTCGCGGGGGGCGAACCGCGGCCCGTTCGGCGTGCGCAGGCTCAGGCGATCGATGCGGTAGGTGCGCCAGGCGGCCCGGCCGGTGTCCCAGCCCAGCAGGTACCAGTGCCGCCCGGAGTGCACGAGCCGGTAGGGCTCGGCGGCGCGGACGCTGTCCTGCCCGTCGTGCGCGCGGTAGTCGAAGCGCAGGGTCTCGCGGTCGCGGCAGGCGGCGGCGATCGCGGCCAGGGCCGCCGGGTCCACCACCGAGCCCGCCCGCCCCATCGGCACGGTCATCGAGCGCAGCGCGTGCACGCGGTGCCGCAGCCGGGACGGCAGCACCCGCTCCAGCTTGGCCAGCGCCCGCAGCGAGGTCTCCTCGATCCCCGACACCGAGCCGCCCGCGGCCGTCCGCAGCCCCACCGCGACCGCCACGGCCTCGTCGTCGTCCAGCAGCAGCGGCGGCACCTGGGTGCCCGGGCCGAGCCGGTAGCCGGGCGTGCCCGCGACGGCGTGCACCGGGTAGCCCAGCTCGCGCAGCCGCCCGACGTCGCGGCGGACGGTCCGCGTGGACACGCCGAGCCGCTCCGCCAGCTCCGTGCCCGGCCAGTCGCGGTGGGTCTGGAGCAACGACAGCAGTCTGAGCAGGCGGGCCGAGGTCTCCAACATGTTCTTCAGAATGCCGCACGGCTAGGACCGGAGCTGTCCTAGCTCGTCCCTAGCGTGCTCCTCATGACGTCCACCACGGAGATCCGTCCGTTCCGCATCGACATCCCGCAGGCCGCCCTCGACGACCTGCACGACCGGCTGGAGCGCACCCTCTGGCCCGACGAGCTGCCCGGGGTGGGCTGGTCGTACGGCATCCCGGTCTGGTACGCGCGGCGGCTGGCCGAGTACTGGCGCACCACCTACGACTGGCGGGCCCACGAGGCGGCGCTCAACGCGTACCCGCAGTTCACCACCGAGATCGACGGCCAGAACATCCATCTCCTGCACGTGCGTTCCCCCGAGCCGGACGCGTTGCCGCTGGTCCTCACCCACGGCTGGCCCGGCTCGATCGCCGAGTTCATGAAGGTCATCGGCCCGCTGTCCGATCCCCGCGCCCACGGCGGCGACCCCGCCGACGCCTTCCACCTCGTCATCCCGTCCCTGCCCGGCTTCGGGTTCTCCGGCCCCACCCGCGAGACCGGCTGGGACCTGCGCCGGATCGCCCGCGCGTGGGCCGAGCTGATGAGCCGCCTCGGCTACGAGCGTTACGGCGCCCAGGGCGGCGACAGCGGCTCGGTCGTCTCCCCGGAGCTGGGCCGCGTCGCCCCCGGCCAGGTGGTCGGCGTGCACGTCAACGGCGCGCTCGGCTTCCCGTCCTTCGACCCGGACGAGGCGGCGGGCCTCAGCGAGAGCGAGCGGGCCCGGCTGCGGCTCTACACCGACGACGACCGCTCCGGCTACGCGGTCATCCAGGCCACCCGGCCGCAGACCGTCGCCTTCGGCCTGCACGACTCTCCCGCCGCCCAGCTCGCCTGGATCGCGGAGAAGTTCAAGGAGTGGACCGACCCCGCGCACGAGCTGCCCGAGGACGCGGTCGATCTGGACCAGCTCCTCACCGACGTGACGATCTACTGGCTGACCCGCACCGCCGCCTCCTCCGCCCGGCTCTACAAGGAGGGCTCGGCGCAGTGGGGGGCGCCGGTGGAGCGCTCGGAGGTGCCGCACGGGGTCGCGGTCTTCCCCGGCGACCCCGGGGTCCGCCGGATCGCCGAGCGCGAGCACAACGTCGTCCACTGGTCGGAGTTCGACAGGGGCGGCCACTTCGCCGCGATGGAGGCCCCCGATCTGCTGGTCGACGACGTCCGGGCGTTCTTCCGCAAGCTCCGCTGACCCCGGCGGGCACCGTAGGGTGGCAGGGTGCCCGACGCCCGGCCGCCTCACGCCCGGCTGCCCGCCGCTCTGGCGCCGTTCGTGGTGACGCTGGCCGGTTACGAGCTGGGCGGCGGCGCGGCCGGCGTGCACCGCGGGCTGCCCTCGTCCACGGTGTCGATCACGATCCCCGAGGCCGACTCACTGGAGATCGGCTGGATCGGCGGCCCCGGCCCGCGCGAGCGGCTGCGGGCGGTCGTGGCCGGGCTCCACCTGGGCGCGGCCGAGCTGCGGCAGCAGAGGTCCACGTGCGGCGTGTGGCTGACGCTCAGCCCCTCGGGCGCCCGCGCGCTGCTGGGGCTGCCCGCCTCGGCGCTGGCCGGGAGCGTCGCCGATCTCGCCGAGGCCGTCCCGGCGCTGGCGGACCTGCCGGAGCGCCTGGCGGCCCGCCGGTCCTGGCCCGAGCGCCGCGCCCTCGTCGAGCGCGCGCTGCTCGCCGGCCTGGCCCGGCACGGCGAGCGCGCCGCCCGCCACGACCTGCGGGCCACGCTCGCGGCCCTGTCCGGGACCGCCCGGGTGCAGGAGGCCGCCCGGCGGCTGGGCTGCTCGCGGCGGCACCTGAGCGGTACGGTCCGCGGCGAGCTCGGGGTGACGCCGAAGGAATACCAGCGGCTGGTGCGCTTCGAGCGCGCCCGGGGCCGGCTCGTGGCCGCCGCCCGCGAAGGGGTCGGCCTGGCGGCGGTGGCGGCCGCGTCGGGCTTCGCCGACCAGGCGCACCTCACCCGGGAGTGGCGGGCGATGGCCGGATGCACGCCCACCGAGTGGCTGCGCGCCGAGGGACCGGCACCGCACGCCCGTCCGGCCGGCGAACGGCCCCCGGGAGGCGAGTGACGGCCGTCAGGGCGATCCCCCCGGGATCGGGGTGATGGCCGGCAGGGCGAGTCCCGGGATCGGGGTGACGGTCGGTGGGGCGGTTTCGTTCCCAAATGTGCAAGACCCCGACGCCGGCCCGGCCCCACGATGGGCGCATGACGCAGGACATCCGCCTTCTTCCCCGTCTCATCGTGCCCGACCCGGACCGCGCGTCGGAGTTCTACCAGGCCGCCCTCGGCGCCGAGCAGGTCTTCCGCGCGTCGCTGAACGACGACGGGCGCCCCAGCGTCGTCGATCACCGCCTCGGCGGCTCGTTCTTCCGGCTCTCGCCGGCCGTGCCGTCGTGGGGCTGGCTCGCGCCGGACGAGACCGGCGGCCCCGGGGTGCTCATCGAGATCGAGGTCGACGATCCGGACGCGACCGGCGAGCGCATGATCGCCCACGGCGCCGAGCTGGTCGTGCCGATCGAGAACCGGCCCTACGGCAAGCGCTCGGGCCGCGTCCGCGACCCGTTCGGCCATCTGTGGATCATCACCGGCGAGGTACGGGAGGACCGCCGGCGAAGGACTCTGCGGATGTGAAGGAAGCGTGCAGGGACTGTGGGGGATAACCCTGGGTTTTCCCTTAATTATGCGGGGAAGCCGCTATCACCCGGGTCCGCAAACGTAGGGTCAAGACATGCTGAAGCGCACGATAAGTCTCGCCGCGGCCGGAGCCGCGCTCGTCGTGGCCGCGGTTGCCGGTTGTGGCACGAACGCCCAACCCATCCAGGTCAATCTGGCGGCCTCAGAGGTGCTGGCGCAGGCGGCGCAGAAGACCGCCGAGGTCAACAGCTACACCGTAGACGCCGTGCTCAACGCCACGCACACCCAGGAGGGTGACGGCCGGGCGCAGGGCCGCATGCTCTATCAGAGCAAGCCCGAGCTGGCCGTGGACCTCACCCTGGACACCGTGGACATGGGCGGCCGCGGCCTGCCGGGCGGCGCCCGCGCCGTGCTGCAGGGCGACACCGTCTACGTCAAGGTCGAGGCGCTGAACAAGATGCTGGGCGCCACCAAGCCGTGGATCAAGGTCTCGCTGGACCAGGTGGGCGACCGCACGCAGGTCGACCAGTACCTGGCCCAGATCCAGCAGTTCGACCTGGCCAGCGTCACCAAGCTCGTCACCGCCTCCAAGGACGTGAAGTCGGCCGGCAACGAGACCGTCAACGGCGACGACACCACCCACTACGCCGGCACCTTCCCGGTGGACGCGGCCGTGCAGCTGCTGCCCGCCGACGAGCAGGCGTCGGCGCGGACGAACCTGTCCGAGCTGAAGAACGTCAAGTTCGACATCTGGGTGGCCTCCGACGAGCTGCCGCGCAAGCTCACGCTGAAGGGTCAGGAGCAGGGCGCCACGCTCGACGCGACGCTGTTCTTCAAGGACTTCAACAAGCCCGTGACCATTCAGGCCCCGCCCGCCGACCAGGTCGGCGAGCTGCCCAAGGGCACGACCAACTAGGAGCATCCCGAGAACGATTTGGAAACTCGGCGGCCAGGACGTACTCTGGTCGTTGCCGAAGACCGCCGGTCGTCGTCAGGTGCTCACATCCTGACGACCGAAGGATCCACGTCACGTGGACGGCCCGCGCAGGTGTGATGCGAGTTTCCCCGCATGGCCGTCCATGCGCGTGAGCCCCGTGTGCGCCCTGCGCCCGGGGCCGTTCTCGTTTCCGAGGGCCTTCGCCGGCGGCACATCTGGAAGGAGGCCCATGGCGAGGGCGGATAAGGCGAGCGGTGTCGCCGAGCTCAAGAGCGAGTTCGAGGGCAGCACTGCCGCCGTTCTGACCGAGTACCGCGGTCTCACCGTCGCGCAGCTCAAGGACCTGCGCAAGTCTCTCGGTGAGAATGCGAAGTTCGCCGTGGCGAAGAACACCCTGACCAAGATCGCCGCCAACCAGGCCGGCGTGACGGGTCTCGACGACCTGCTGGTCGGCCCCACCGCCGTCGCCTTCGTCAAGGGCGACGTCGTCGAGGCGGCCAAGGGTCTGCGTGACTTCGCCAAGGCCAATCCCCTTCTGGTGATCAAGGGCGGCGTGCTCGAGGGCAAGACGCTCGACGCCACCGAGATCACCAAGCTCGCCGACCTCGAGTCCCGCGAGGTCCTCCTCGCGAAGCTTGCCGGTGCGATCAAGGCGAAGCAGAGCGCCGCTGCCGCGATGTTCGCCGCGCTGCCCACGCAGATGGCTCAGCTGGCCGACGCCCTCCGCGCGAAGCGCGAAGAGGCGGGCGAGTAACACGGGGGTTGCCGCACCCACCGCGGTCCCGTTCCTAGTTTTCAGCAAGTCCTAAACGTAAGGAAACGCATCATGGCGAAGCTCAGCAACGACGAGCTCATCGACGCTTTCAAGGAGATGACCCTCCTTGAGCTCTCCGAGTTCGTGAAGCAGTTCGAGGAGATCTTCGACGTCAAGGCCGCCGCCCCCGTCGCGGTCGCCGCCGCCCCCGCCGCCGGTGGTGCCGGCGCCGAGGCCCCGGCCGCCGAGGAGCAGGACGAGTTCGACGTCATCCTCGAGGCCGCCGGCGACAAGAAGATCCAGGTCATCAAGGAGATCCGCGCCCTCACGTCCCTGGGCCTCAAGGAGGCCAAGGACCTGGTGGACGGCGCTCCGAAGCCGGTCTTCGACGGCAAGGTCAACAAGGAGCAGGCGGAGAAGGCCAAGGCCGCCCTTGAGGGCGCCGGCGCCACCGTCACCGTCAAGTAAGACGGTCTGGCTCCACAGAGCTCTGTAAAAGGGGCGGAGGACATCCTGGTGCCGGGTGTCCGCCGCCCCTTTTCGCGTGCCCGGGGCGTTCAGGAGATTCTCATCCTCGTCTCAGGGCGGACCCAATCCCCGTGCCTAGCGTGCGGGGCGTGAAAGACAAGTCTCGCTGGGCGCTCGCCGTCCTGCTCGCGGGCGCGGGCGTGCTCTACGTGTGGGGCCTCGGCGCCTCGGGCTGGGCCAACCCGTACTACTCGGCCGCCGTGCAGGCGGGCAGCCAGAGCTGGAAGGCGTTCTTCTTCGGCTCCTCCGACGCGGCGAACGCGATCACCGTGGACAAGACGCCCGCGTCGTTGTGGCCGATGGTGCTCAGCGTGCGGCTGTTCGGGCTGAACGCGTGGGCCATCCTCGTGCCGCAGGCGCTGATGGGGGTCGCGACGGTGGCCCTGGTGTACGCCGGCGCGCGCCGGCTGCTCACGCCGTGGGCCGGGCTGCTGGCCGGGGCCGTCATGGCGCTGACGCCGGTGGCGGTGCTGATGTTCCGCTTCAATAACCCCGACGCGCTGCTGGTGCTGCTGCTGACCGCGGCCGGGTACTGCGTGGTGCGGGCCCAGGAGCGCGGCGCCACCCGGTGGCTGGTGCTGGCGGGGGCGGCGCTCGGGCTCGCGTTCCTGGCGAAGATGTTGCAGGCGTTCCTCGTGCTGCCGGGGTTCGCGCTGGTGTACCTGGTGACCGCGCCGGTGGCGCTCCGGCGGCGGGTGGGGCAGCTCCTGCTCGCCGGGGCCGCGATGGTGGCCGCGGCCGGGTGGTGGCTGCTGGCGGTGGCGCTGGTGCCCGCCTCGGAGCGGCCGTACATCGGCGGGTCGCAGGGCAACAGCGTGCTGGAGCTGGCGCTCGGCTACAACGGCCTCGGCCGGCTCAACGGCGGCGACTACGGCGGGCTGGGCAACCTCGACCAGCAGGCCGGCTGGCTGCGCATGTTCGACACCGAGGCGGGCGGGCAGATCTCGTGGCTGCTGCCGGCGGCGCTGGCGCTGCTCGCCGCGGCGACCTGGCACACCCGGCGGGCGGCGCGGACCGACGCGGTGCGGGCCGCGTTCTGGGTGTGGGGGAGCTGGCTGGTGGTCACGGGGCTGGTGTTCAGCCTCATGCGGGGGATCTTCCACGCGTACTACACGGTGGCGCTGGCTCCGGCGATCGCGGTGCTGGTGGGCATGGGCGCCGTGCTGCTGTGGCGGCGGGGGGCGCGCCGGGTGCTCGCGGTGGTGGTGGCGGGGACGGCCGTGTGGTCGTACGTGCTGCTGTCGCGCGGCACCGGCTGGACCGCCTGGCTCGGCATCGCCGTGCTGGTGGCGGGGCTGGGGGCCGCGACGGCGATGACGCTGACCCGCCGCGCGCTCGCGGTGGTCGCCGTCGCGGCGGTGGTGTGCCTGGCGGGGCCGGCCGCGTACGCGGTGGAGACCGCCGCCACCCCGCACACCGGGGCGATCCCGACGGCCGGGCCGTCCACCGGGGGCGGGTTCGGCCGTCCCGGGGGAGGCGGCGGGTTCCGGCCCGGCGGCGGGGGTTTCCAGCCGCCGGGCGGCAACGCGCAGCCGCCCGGCGGCGGATGGCCCGCCCGGCAGGGCGGCCCCCGCGACGGTGGGGGACGCGACGGTGGGGGACGCGACGGTGGGGGACGCGACGGTTTCGGGCGGGGCGGGGGCGCGGGCGGCCTGCTGGGCGCCGCGACGCCCAGCGCCGAGCTGACGGCGCTGCTGAGGAGCGGCGCCTCGGGCCACACCTGGGTGGCGGCCACCGTCGGCTCCAACAACGCGGCCGGCTACCAGCTCGCCACCGGCCTGCCCGTGATGGCGGTAGGCGGCTTCAACGGCACCGACCCCGCGCCGACGCTGGAGCAGTTCCAGCGCTACGTCGCCGGCAAGAGGATCCACTACTTCCTCGGCACCGGGATGGGCGGCTTCGGCGGCCGCGCCACGGGCAACGGGGGCGGCTCGGGCGGCAGTGACGACGCGGCGCGGATCGCCGCCTGGGTGCAGGAGACGTTCACGGCCACCACCGTCGGCGGCGTCACCGTCTTCGACCTCACCGGGAGCGGCTGAGACCTCAGGCGCCCGCGGCGGCGGCGCGGACCTCGGCGACGGCGCCGGTGTCCATGTAGTCCCTGGTGTGGACGATCTCGCCGTTCCTGATCCGGAGCACCAGCAGGCCGGGGACCGCGATCGAGCGCTCCCCGGCCCGCACGCGCGTGACCTGCTCCACGATCACCACCTCCGGGTCCCGCGTGTGGTGCAGCGCCACCCGCCGCACCTCCTCGGCCTGGAACGGCGAGGCCCCCCACATGGCCCGGTAGCCGGCCCGCACCGCCTCCCGCCCGGCGAGCGGCGCGAGCCCGCCGAACGGGAACTCGTGCCGCCCGTCCTCCGCGTAGAGCCCGGCCAGCTCGTCGGGTGACTTGTGCAGCATCGCGGCGTGGTAGCCGGTGACGATCTCCTCGACGGACATGGATCATCTCACCTTTCGCTCAACGTTCGTTGACTCAACGAGCGTAGAGTGAAAAGGGGAGGACGGTCAACGCGTGTAGAGTCGGCCGGGTGAGCGATCGTCTGCCTCCCCGGGCCGAGCGGCGGCGCAGGACCGAGGAGCGCATCCTCGGCGCGGCCCGCGCGCTCTTCGCCGAGCTGGGCTTCGAGCGCACCACCATCAGAGCGGTCGCCCGCGCCGCCGAGGTCGATCCCGCCCTGGTCATGCAGTACTTCGGCAGCAAGCAGGAGCTGTTCAGGCTCGCCGCCCGCGTCGCCCCGCCCCCGGCGGCCGGCCTGGACGCCGACGAGCTGGTCGGCCACCTCCTCGGCACCCTGGACACCAAGATCGGCGCGCTGTCCCAGGGCTCGCTGGCCATGATGCGCTCGATGCTCACCCACCCCGAGGCCGCCGCCGCGGCCCGTGAGGTGCTGGGCCGGCAGATCGACAGCCTGGCCGCCTCGATCCCCGGCGACGACGCCCGCCTGCGGGCCGCGCTGATGACCGTGGTCATGCTGGGCGTCACGGTCGGGCACCAGCTGCTGGAGCTGGAGGAGCTGCGTACGGCCCCGCAGGAGGAGATCGCGCGGCTGCTCCGGCCGAGCCTGCGCGCGCTTACTGGACAAGAGGTCTCATAGCCGCTTCCCAAGCCGCCCGGGCCCCGTTACGGTGAGGCCATCGTTCGCGACTGGGAGGTGGCCGGTGGGCGTCGAGGTCGTCGTGGAAGGGCTCACCAAGTCGTTCGGCCGCCAGGTGATCTGGGAGGACGTCTCCCTCACGCTGCCGGCCGGGCAGATCTCCGTGCTGCTGGGCCCGTCCGGCACCGGCAAGTCGGTCTTCCTCAAGACGCTGGTCGGCCTGCTGCGCCCCGACCGCGGCCACATCTGGATCGACGGCCACGACCTGGCCAACTGCTCCGAGAGCAAGCTCTACGAGCTGCGCCGTCTGTTCGGCGTGCTCTTCCAGGACGGCGCGCTGTTCGGCTCGCTCAACCTCTACGACAACATCGCCTTCCCGCTGCGCGAGCACACCAGGAAGAGCGAGGCCCAGATCCGCGACGTCGTCATGGCGAAGATCGAGCTGGTCGGCCTGGTCGGGGCCGAGACCAAGCTGCCGGGCGAGATCTCGGGCGGCATGCGCAAGCGGGCCGGGCTGGCCAGGGCGCTGGTGCTGGACCCGGAGATCATCCTGTTCGACGAGCCGGACTCCGGCCTCGACCCGGTGCGCACGGCGCTGCTCAACCAGCTCATCGTGGACCTCAACACCGAGGTCGAGGCCACGTTCCTGATCGTGACGCACGACATCAACACCGCCCGCACGGTCCCCGACAGCATCGGCATGCTCTTCCGGCGCGAGCTGGTGATGTTCGGGCCGCGCGAGATGCTGCTGTCCAGCGACGAGCCGGTGGTGCGGCAGTTCCTCAACGCCCGCAGGCACGGCCCCATCGGCATGTCGGAGGAGAAGGACCTGTCCGAGCTGGAGGCCGAGGCCCAGCTGGGGCACGACCCCGGCCTGCTGCCGCCGATCCCGCCGCAGCTCATGCCGACCGGCGGCCGGATCCGCCGCACCCAGCAGCCGCCCGGCGCGTGGCTGGCGGCCAACGGCGTGATCCCGCCGCAGGGCTCGTTCGTGGACGAGCGGGGCCGCAACTGGCTGGAGGAGTACCCGCGTCTGGTCAACGCCCGGCTGCACGGCGTCCAGTAGTTCCCGGGTCCGGCTTTCCCGGTCCGGCCGGCGGTCTCGTGCCCTCAGCGGCCTTCTCAGGGCCGTCTGGGGGGCATTTTACGGCGATCCTCAGCCTTGTCCCGGTTTCTACATCGGCTCGGTCGTTCCGGGGACCCGGGCGGCGGGCGCCGCGTTATGATCCGGCGACCGAGGAGGGGGTGAGCGGACGTGGCGGTACTGGCGGCCCGGCCGGCCCGCATCGTGATCGTGGTGCTCGGCGCGATGCTGGCGGCGCTCGTGGCCACGGGCGCCTGGATCGCCGCCGAGGCGCGCGAGGAGCAGGGCAGGGCGGGCGACAGGGAGGCCGTGCTGGCGGCGGCCGGCGCGCACGCGCGGAACCTCGTCTCCCTGGACTACCGCACCGTCGAGGCCGATCTGCGGCGCATCCTCGACACCAGCACCGGCGCGGCCAGGGCCGAGTACGTCGCCGCCGCCGCCCGGCTGAAGTCCACCACCGTCCGCGACAAAGTCGTCCAGACCGGCGTGCTGCGCGCCACCGGCCTGGTCTCGCTGACCGGCACCAAGGCCAGGGCGCTGGCCGTGGCCGACGTGGAGATCCACTGGGACGGCTCGGGCAGCCCGTCCCAGGAGCGGTACTACCGCTGGTCGATGGAGCTGGACAAGGTCGGCGGCGTCTGGCTGGTGTCGAAGGCGGTGCAGGTGGTGTGAGGACGTTCGTGATCGGGCTGCTGGGCGTGCTGGTGGCCGTGGCGGCGGTGCTGGTGCCGACCATGTGGTTCAACCTGCGCGACCTGCGGGAGGCCGACGCGGCGGGGAGCGCGGCCATGGCCGCCGCCCGGCGGGCCGCGCCCGAGCTGCTCTCCTACGACTACCGCACGGTGGAGAAGGACCTGGCGCGGGCCGGCTCCCACACCACCGGCGAGCTGACCCGCTACTACAAGGAGCTGAGCACGAGCCTGGCGGCGCGGGCCAGGGCCGAGAAGATCGTCCAGACCGCCTCGGTGGCGGGGGCGGCGGTCGAGCGGGCCAGGCCCGACAGGGTGGAGATTCTGCTCTTCGTGAACACTGGTACGGTCAAGGAGGTCCCCGGCAAGAGCGGGCCGCAGCAGCAGGTGGCGCAGAGCCGGGCCAGGCTCGTGATGGTCCGCGAGGGCGATCGCTGGCTGGCCGCCGATCTGTCCACGCTCCTCGGGGCCGCCTGAGGCGCGAGCGGTCGGCCGGGCCGTGAGAGGCCGGACCGATCGGAGCCGGGCAGGGCCCGTGACCTGGCCTGGAGCTCCCGGGCGCGGCGCTTCGTTCAATTGTTACCAAAAATCTGGTTTAGCGAAGCCGCCGACAGGGGTAACCCTGTCACAGCTACACCGGTTGTCGGCATGGGTTCGGCCCCCGGTGTGACGGAGCGTTAACCGCCCCCGTTCGCGGGTATCGTCTTGGGCCGTGGCGGAGGCGCTCGGTCACGCAGGGGAGAAAACCCAGCGTCCGGGCCCCGAAGCGGCGAAAAGTCGGGCTCACGGGCTTGACGTTTCCGTCCGGACGGGCGATGCTGCGACCAACGTGGAGCATGCAGCGAGAGCGAAGTGGACAGGCGTGTGCCGATCGGCTACACTGCCCCTTTGCGCTGCCCTTTGACGACCCGCGATGCTTGCTCACGTTGCGAGGTTGTCTGGCGTGCGTGTAGTCAGTCCGCCGCGAGCCCTCGGAAGGACATCTGTTGGCAGCCTCGCGCAACGCCTCCGCCGTACCCGCTG